>MHCL01000029.1:16712-44253 GCA_001816915.1 Candidatus Chisholmbacteria bacterium RIFCSPLOWO2_01_FULL_49_14 | reverse complement strand
ATCAATATAATTGGATCTATTCCCCCTCGTTCCATACGTAATCTTGCCTCCGAGTACAAAGCGGCAGAGCGAAGCTCAGGTTTACCAAACAATCTCGAGAAATCCTCAACTTGCCTCGCAACCCAGTTGCGAACCAAGTACTGATTTCCTTCCGAAATCTTAAGAGTGCGAGCACCAGCCACTTCAGCTGTTTTCCCTTGAAGGAATTGGGAAAATTGTTCGGCTATACTTGCTTTTCCGGAGAGTACATGGTCAAAGTGATCAACCAATCGACGCAATTCACTCCTCCGATCAAGTAGGTTTCGAGTTTCAAGCATCTTTCGCTCACCCGCATCCCTTCCAAGAGTCTGAAGATCTTTATCAAGCTGGAGCCTGGAGAGTCCGTACTCTTCTAGATTCCGGGGATTTTCCATACGGGCAACGTGAATCCTGAGACCATGCGGAAGTGTATCGAAGTTCCGTTGCAACAAAAAGCCTAAACCATACATCCGAGCCTCGATATCACCGGCACTCCTCTTCTCACGTCCCACCCCCTCGGAGAGGGCATCGATTTGATGCTGAATCGACACCACATCCTTCCTGCCGGGAGTTTGCAGAATCTTCGCATGCAACTCCTCCGCTTCTGCGAGAAGAAGCTCATCCACCCTATCTACTATCTTCCAATCAACACGGAGCGGTTCGCCCGTTTCCTTCTTCGCAGTACGAGGTGCAACGTCTTCACGCTGCTCCACCTCCGTACGCAGCCGCTCCCGGGCCCGGAAAAGCTTCTCGCTTGCGGAGGGCTTCTTCTGCACCTTTGGTGTGGTCTCGACCTGGTCTTCAGTCATATGAAATTGTGCTGATTGTACCAATACTATCGGATGAAAGCAAAGCCCCACTACCATCATAGAACACGGTGGGAGAAAAAAACAATGATACAATAGGAAAAATGACAATCCCCGTACTCGAAAAGCTGTTTGGAAGTCAGGAAACCCGCCCGGCCCAACAACTGGAAAAGCGCCTGGAACGGCTCCTCCGCGACATCGGAAAACCAAGGGTCGCCAACCCTTCCAAATACTGGATCGCCAAAGAAGTCCAAAAAGCAACTGCTCCGTCCCTACTCTCCATCCCCTTTGAAAAGGAAAACGAATTCGCCGTTGTCTGGGCGCAGAACCGCGTTCCCTACGGCCTCATGCTCTTTGCCCAAAGCCAGTATCCGACGATCGACTATGACCTCTGGGCGTACACGCGCACGCAATATCGCGGCCTCAACATCGCCAAGCTCACTTTGGCGGAAGGCATTCGCCAGCTCGCACTCGAGAATCGGGACATCGTTTTGACCGCGGAAATCCTCATCGAAAATGAGCGTACCAGGAGCGGGGCGGTGCGCTGGCTCAAAGTTTTGGGATTCATCGCTTCCCAATCCGAAGCGGAGAGTGAGTTTAAACGCCTCTACATGGCAACCTATACAAGAGGCGTACTCCATGACGCTCTCCAAGCCCTGACTCCCGAATACCAGAAGCCCGGAAAGAAAATGCCACCTATGCCGCCCGACATCCTTTCCAAATTTACCGCACCCCTCACGAATAGCTTCGACCACGGAGGCTCACAGCTTCTAGATCGCAGAAGAACATTGTAATTGAAGTATGAAGCAGGAATTATGAAGAATGGGAGAATCCAAAGCTTCACTGATCTTGACGCATGGAAAAAGGGTCATGAACTTGTTTTAATGGTTTACAAAATAACAAAGAGTTTACCAAACGAGGAGGTATTTGGTTTAACTATTCAGATGAGAAGAAGTGCAGTATCTATTACATCAAATATCGCAGAGGGCTTCAGCAGACAGACTCATAAAGAGAAGGTTCAATTCTACTCAATAGCTTTAGGTTCTGTTACGGAGCTGCAGAACCAACTGCTAATAGCGAAGGATGTTGGATACTTGTCAGACGAAAAATTCCAACAAGCTGCAAAACAGTCCGTAACTGTTCACAAGATCATCAATGGATTAATCAAAGGCTCAAGATCGAAAATCCATAATCCATAATTCATGATTCATGATTCATACTTCCACGCCGTAGGCGCTTGTGCTCTTTCATCATGCACCGATCCATGACGACGGTGATTCCTGCCTGCCTTGCCTTCTTCGCCGCCTCTTCATGGATAACTCCCTCCTGCATCCATACCACCGGTGCTCTAATCCGAATCGCTTGCTCCACAATTTCAGGGACAAATTCAGACTTTCTGAAGACGTCAATCACATCTGGCTTCTCGGGTAGTGACAGTAAATCCGGGTAACTTTGTTCCCCAAGAGACTCTGTAATCATTGGATTGACGGGAAATATTCGATAGCCTTCTTGCTGTAAGTAGGCGGCGACGATGTAGCTGTAGCGCTCCGGCTTGTCCGAAAGCCCGACGACCGCAATCGTCTTTGCTTTAAGAAGGATTTTCGGGATAGACATACGCATTTTTTAATAGTGTTCTCCCAAAATCACCGATTTCGGGATCCAAGCTCATCGTCTGCCGAATTCCTTGCACAAAGCCACGTTCATGTAGCTCGCTCAAAGCCGCCGACGTTCTCCGCTCCAGCAAGAATTTCGTTTGTTCAAGATAGCCCTTTCCCATGAGCGCGATCGGCCGATACGGCATAACCAACACATCCTCAAGCATCTCCGAGAGAGCGTCGATTTTCTTAATCGTATGGTCGATATCCTTCCAAACCGGAATCTCCGGATTATCAAGATACACATTGGGAAGAAGCCGCCTATCCACTTCATCCCCCACTTCAAACATGGTTTCCCGTGCCGTTGTCCGGGCCAAGGCAAATGCTCCGCCGATCGGAGTATATTTCAGAGTGATGTTGCCGAGCACTGCCTGCTTCCGCTGTCGTGCCCGCCGTTGAGCAGCGCGGAGGGCTTGCTCGGTAATCATTTCGTTGTCCCGATTCCTCGTATCCTGTCCGAGACTGCCCTTGACGGTCCAGAAGATCATCAACATCTTGACTTCAAGTTCGACAGACTCAGGATCCAAACCAACATCCGAGAGCATGGCGATCGTCTCCTCCTGAAGTGCACGTCTCTGCTCAAGAGGGACCTTCGACAGTTCATGCTCTTGGAAAAAATCAATGAGGTAGCGGGTTCGCTGCAGGATCACTTCTGCTTGGCGTTCTTCGTGTTGTTGTCCCTCGAGGATGTAGCAGACGGATCGTATGGCAGCTTCCACGTTATCAAATTCAACAACTTCGCTTGAGCTGACTGATTTGGACTTGAGTCCCTGCCGCATTTGTGCGCTGTCGGGCCGCTGTCGTTTCGTGAGAGAAGAATAATCCTCGGAGTTGATTGTCCCTCGCTTCCCTTCTCGCCAACGCATGATGAGGATATTCCCATCCGCACCAACCCGCGCCGCGGTTCCATAGAGCGGCTCCGCCTTCATGAATCGCTTCAGTTTCTCTTGAGAGCTTACGTTCCTCCGCTCGACGAAATATTTATCCTCTTTCCCCATAATCTCCCTATTCTACAACGATGGTGAAGAGAAAAAACCTACTCAAGCGCTTCCATGACTCCGATCTTGAGGCACGTCTGGCTATCGCAAACTAGTCGTTTCCCCTCTTCCGGAAAAAGAACTTCCACCGCATAGAGATTGGCGCAAGGTCCTCCGCTGGTTTTACTATGTTCATGAATAAAAATGTGCGTGCGGATGATTGCTCCCACACCAAGATCGGGTTTCTCGACCGTCCCGGCTTCAAGATTTATCTCTCCTATCGAAAACGGGTCCTGATGTTTCTGCGCCGGTTCCTCTCCTCCTTCTCCTTCTTCTACTTCTCCTTCTTGTTGTGGTATTTCCGGAAGTGTCATAAGAATTCTCTTATCCTAACATATAGCGGAATTCATCCCCGCTTTGACATTGAAGGGGAGCAATCTACAATGGTATGGTATTTTGCCGAAGACTGTATGCCGTCACAACGCTTTATCCATCTGATTGCCGACTACGGGCTTGGAGACCCCTCGTTCGGAGAAGTCATCCAACGCTTGACCAATCTTCTTCCGGAGGCAACCATCCACCCGACGTCGGTCCCGGCCTTTGATACCCTGGCAACCGGATTCTGGATCTATCAATACGCGTTCGGCGAGCATCCCAAAGGCATGGCGATTTTCGCCAACACCGCCCCCCGCAAAGATAACAAGCAGCCGCGGCGGGACAACGAAGGTGAAGGCCTGATGTACGCCCTCCTCGAAAATGGCGTTGAAGTGATGGCGGTTAATTCCGGCTATTGTTTCTCATTCGTCAGGCCGCAGATGAAAAAGTTTCATGCCGTCCTGGTTCGCAATAAAGGATCGCAATTCCGCTCCCGTGATTTCTATCCGCAAGTCTTCGCCAAACACCTGAATGGGGGAAATGTCCTGGGCAAGTCCGTCGATCCCTCCGTGATCCCCGACATTCCCAAACACCAAATCGCCTGGGTTGACGGCTACGGAAACATCAAGACCACAGTCAGGCAGTCGGCATTGAAGATCAAACCCGGAACCAAAGTGAAGGTCGCCATCAACGGCGTCAAACGCACCGCCTTGGTGGTCGGCGGAGTTTTCTCCGTCGCCGAAGGCGAGCTCTCCCTTTCACCGGGGTCTTCCGGTCACGGGGACCGCTTTTGCGAGTTGATCCTGCGCGGCGGCAGCGCCGCCCTGCTCTTCGATTACCCGAAGATAGGATCTGTCGTCAAATTTTCCTGAAAAACCTCAAGTGAAGTCTCCCCGGCCGAAAAGGGCGGAGTCTCCATCAATCTACAGACTGAAACTACGTACCAAAAGCCCCAAGGAAAATTCCATTCACATGTCCCTTTCTACGGGATACCCGCGTTAATAGCACGGGGCTTTTTGGTTCTGTAGAAGAATTTCTCCCAGAAGCTTACATCACAGGAGCTTCTCCGTAGATCACAACCGTCGTACCAAGATTGTCTGCGCTTGAAAGAATGCTCCCCTTCCCCCGAAGATCCGGTTGTGACCAGTAGTAAAGCTGTCCGGCTTCTTCGGTGCGCATGTTGATGCACCCGTGTGACATCGGGTGCCCAAAGTTGCTGTGCCAGTACGTCCCGTGGAGCCCGAAGCCGCGCCATTTGGGTATTTCATCGTTATAAAAATACATGACGAAGGGAACGTTGGGGAGGTAATAATAGGTACCCAGAACTTTCGACCCGCCCTCCATTTTGGTATAGCGCAGTTTAGTCCATATCCGGAAGGTCCCCGTCGGCGTCCTCCCCCATTTTCCCGATGAGATGAGGAAATCAAACACCCGCCGGTCCCCTTCGTAGGCGTAGAGCCGCTGGTTGGTAAGATCTACCTCAATCCGCTTGGGTTCGCTCGTCTCGCCCAATACGTGATACGCATATTCTTCCGTTGCGTAGGGAAATGCCCGCCAGCGGTTATTAAACACCGCGCCGGTAGCCGTTGCATCAAACTGCGAAGTAATCGTCTTGGGATCAACCGTCGCTTGGCTGGAAAAGCGCTGCAGGATCCCGCTTGTCCCAGCGAGAAACGCAATAAGCAAAAAACTAACCAAAATAATGGGGAACTTGAGCCTCTGCATGTCTTTTTAGTGTAACACGAAGCAAAAAAAACTACTCTTCGCGATTCAGCTTCCCCACCGCCCCCGAAATCTCCCGAAACGAGGAAACGCAGAAATCGGCTCCCTCAAGGAAAGCTTGAGCATAGAGGATGATTTTCATGCCCGCCGCGCTTGCAGCCTCGATATCGGTTGCCGTATCGCCGATATAAACGGCCTCCTCTGCTTTTACCCCTAATCGCTCAACGGCCATAAGCAGTGGCTCCGGATCCGGTTTCGCATGGGTATAGTCTTCGTAAGAAACAACAACCTCAAAATACTTCTTTAATCCGGACACCCGGAAGAAGTCCTCGACCCCCGACCGCACCCGGCTCGTCACGATTGCCAGCCGGTAGATTTTGCTCAATCCGTCAACGACATCCCCAGCGTGCTCGGGTATCTTGAGAAGCTCAATCGGGTACCGCACTTTCCGCCCCCTCCCCATTTCCCATACTTTTCTCACTTTTTCCTCCGAAGATTCGTTGGCAAGCACACGGATCGCGTCCATCATCGACAAGTGGAAAATGCCTTCGATTTGCTTTCTTGACGGAGCTGTATACCCGCTCGTCTTAAGCAGGAGCTGGTAAAACTTGATGTTTGCTTCCCAAGAATCAAGCAGTACCCCATCAATATCAAAAATAACCGCCTTAATCATGTTTATCATTGTATCCTATGTTTAAAATGAGAGCGCATCAGGAAGAAGCAACCATCATTCTGGCGGTCATAGATTACACCATCGGCGTCATCAGCTGGAAGTAATTGCCGTCCGGATCGGCAAAGGTGGCAATCGTCATTCCTTGCTCCTGCTCCGGCCGATACGGCTCCGCCACGACTTTCGCGCCCAATGCCTTAATTCTGGCAAACTCCTCTTTGAGGTTCTTGGTCTCAAAATTGAGAAGGATCCGTTCCGGTTCCATGCTCTTCCCGCGGACCTTATCGTGCGGGCCGATGATCAAATGCCCGCTTCCTACCTGCCATCCGGCCCATTCTTCTTCTCCCCACTCAACTTTTTCACCCAGAACCTTTTTGTAAAACGCGATGAGCTTCTTGGGGTTTTGCGATCCGATGATCATCGAGTTGAAATTCAGCGAGTGTTCCATGCTCCACCTCCTTCCTGATAAACAAGAAATTCAGTCTACTCACTCGGTTGGGGAAAATCAACGCACGCTCATAAGCGCTGATAACCTCACGCAACACAACCTCGATGACATTGCGGAAGAGATCAAGTACGAACGAAGATGCTACACAATGAAACGCCACAAGAAGTGTTCATGAAACGATTGGGCGCTGTCATTCAGCCGCGAATCGAATTCCAAATACTCGCCGCTTGAACATAATCGATGCCTAATTCTTCAGGGGTAGGGTCAGTCATACGAGTCCTCCCCAACTCAACCATCTCTCTACGCGCTTGTTCACTCCCTTCATAAGCAAATCCCAACGCATACAGAGATGGATAGTACACTTTTTCTAATTGTTCCCTTCCGGAATAGTCATTTTTTATCCATTCTGACCCCACTATGCCTGGAAATTTTATTTCTCCCATGCCTACGCCTCCATTTCGTAATTCATAAACTGGATTGCCAGCATGGACACTATCGATAACCCTTCTGGCAATAAATTCAAACCAATCCGCCCCAGTCAACATCATCCCGTAATAGTCATGCTGAATGCGTTGCTGAGCTTTGCGAGATAATTGACTGTATGGCAATTCAATATCTGTTAAACCTGCAATGGCTGAAATATCCCAAGGGGTGGCTACTGTTTGTGGTAACAATAATACCCGAGGATCAACTGCATACATGTGTGGTCCATACTGTGACCAATCCGGCATTCCCCAGTTGAAAAAAACATATTGCTGAAGCCCGAGACTGATATCAAGAGCATAAGAATTGCGATTGCTGTTTCCTTCATTCATCATGTTGGATGAAGGTTCAATGGTTTTAAGCGAAGATCTGGAAGAATGGAAAAGCGGCAGTGATTGTAATATCGATCGCACATACGCTAACTGTCGTGCATCGTAGGCTCGAGAAAACTCAGGATAACGCGAACGATTCTGTGCTAAATCTGGAGTGCTGAGGAAAGATTCCGGATATAACATATATTCTTTTTGTGGTTAAAAATAACATACTATAGGGTATTAGTCAATTTTAGATGTCGTCTTCGTGCGCTGACACTGACAATCCCCTGGCGTACCCGAAGATCCCACTCAACCTTCTCGCTGTGCGGCCCTCGATGGGAAATCTGTGCAACGCCCCGCCGTATGAGCTCCTCCTCCACCCTGGACGACAATACCTCGGATTGACCTTCCACCCCGCCGACGAGTACAGCCGCAGTTGTATCCGAAACGAGTTCGTGTTGAGAAAAGAGAAAATCCATAAGTTCGTCGAATGTCCGTACCCCCCCTGTCTCCCGCTCGTCGTCGGTAACGACCCAAAACCGATCCTCAATGGGAAAGTGGGCCAAACTGACCAACTCTTCATCCAAGAGGACAACACCGAGGCAAGTATACAGGCCGTCGCTGCCGATCAGAGCATTCCGGCCGACACTCGCGGCATTGCCGTAGCCGACCTCCACCAGCCCTTGGGGATGAAATTCGTAGCTTCTGCCCGTAAATCGTTCAAGATCCATAGGCCGCTATTGTACCACCGGAGGTATCACCCTACTTCGATCCGCTATTTCATCTTTGCGAAGATATATCCCGCCACCAATGCCTGGATGTATCCGGTAACCGTCCATAAGAGGACCATCGATAGCGATATCTGGAAACTGGTGTAGGTAATAAACATCCCGGGGATGGTTGCGATCACAAAATAAAGCTTCGCAAACTCCATGGGTTTGGGTTTGCCGACCCTCCCCCACAAATGCGCCGACACTACTCCCAAGATAAATGGATACGCGAAGTAAACCGTCATTAAGGGATCCGACCAGGGCCGAAACATGGCGGTGTTTTGGTACTGACCCGCAAGCGCCGGAAAGACCATTCCGATAAGCCAATTGAGCACCATTCCCAATATCAGGATTGCAAGGCCGGCAACTAATCCTTTCTTAAGCATATCGCTCACCTCTTTTCTGCCAACAGCATACAATACATTGCGATCGGGTTGAAACGCAGTCAATATGCGGTTGTTTCAATAAGGTAAGGTGCTATACTGAAAATCATTAAAATTTGAGTCAAAGGAGAAGACAAATGCCCAGGTTTTTAATTGAAGTTCCCCACGAGAATAATAAACAGGCCTGCAATCAGGCCATTCAGGCGTTCAAGAAAACAGGCTCACACTTTTTAGCCAATGCAGACTGGGGCTGCTTGGACGGCATTCACAAGGCTTGGATCATCATTGAGCTCGAGAACAAAGAGGCGGCCTTGCTGCTCATACCGCCGTGGTACAGAAAAAAAGCGGAAGTCATCACCCTGCAAAAATTAGCTCTGGATAAACCGGACGAAGCCTTTAAACAACATAAGGTGTGAGTTCTCATTCATCGACTCCCCTGACGCTTGCTGGCTCAAGCGCCGGGACGGCCTGTCCCGCCGAAGTATGATGCAAAGGCGAATGAAAGAGGAAGCAATCCTTTCAAGCCGGCACGAATCCGGTCGGTGCTACCGGATAGTTGTCAATCGGAGGAGTATCAATCAAAGTCTGTTTAACCTGTCTTCCCGTTGTATCGATCGGTACCCGTACCCGTTGAACCAACTCTCGAACGATAATTCTGATGAGTTTCTTTGCTTCAATTTCGTTTTCCTTAATTGATACATTCCAATCCAGCCCGGGTCCGGTATTCCCTTCAAGAAGGTAAAGATTTCCATGATTGCTGATCACAAAATCGAGGGTGATGAGCGAACGTTTGTTATGTAATGCGTTGACAATCTTGTTTGCACGAATGACTGCTTCCGAAGGAACTTCACGCTTGGAGATATATTTCAGCAGTCCGCCTTGGTGCTCATTGCATCGGAAGTCTCCGGCCTTGGCAATTCTGATGTAGGTTTGGATAATCTTTGTTCCCAGATAAATCAGCCGGATGTCGGCCGAGATGCGTACGTTTTGGTAGCGAAAACCTTTATCAAATTTGACAAACGGCTGAAGAATAAACGGTGTGTTCTGATGCTTCTTCATTGACGCCATTATTTTTCTGTACTGGCCGGCCTTGAATTTATAGACATGTATTCCGCCTGCCCCGAATCGGTCCTTCATGATGACCTCATCGGAAAAATCGTTTTGCTGCGGGTGTCTTGCCAGGAGTTCCTGAAGCGTTTTGCATGCCTTCTCAATGCTTCCGTAAGACCCATCTTTAATGGTAACTGTGGGGATGGAAAATGCGCAGAGCTTGGCAAAGGTCTTTTGTTT
Organism: Candidatus Chisholmbacteria bacterium RIFCSPLOWO2_01_FULL_49_14; assembly: GCA_001816915.1. GTDB lineage: Bacteria > Patescibacteriota > Microgenomatia > UBA1400 > Chisholmbacteraceae > 2-01-FULL-49-14. The sequence continues at coordinate 34,342 of MHCL01000029.1, read as the reverse complement.
ATCAAAAAAAAGATCAAAGAGGTATGGGTCGTTGAACGGCGCAACCTCTTTGGAGGAAAAGAGTAAATTCCGGCTTGCCGTAATTTTCTTGTTCACCGGAAAGAATTTATCAAAAATGACTTTCGAGTAGCCTGGCTGTCTCACTTTCATCCAGCGATTGCGTTCAAAAAGCCAATAACTTCGGCATCTGCCGGCACCAGTAATGTCAGCCGAGGTGGTAAAGGCCGATCGTAAATGATTTTTTCGGCAAACATTGAGAAAGTAACTGTAGACGAGATTGTAGCTTTCGCTGCTCGACCCCTTGGCAAAGGGTGCCGGAGTCTCGTCGCCGGGCGAATCGGCGCTTGCGGCGAGCCGTTCAGAATACACGATCAATACGTCAAAAACGGAGGTTTTTGCCATAAATAAATATTTGGGTGATGAAACACAAAACAAAATCTTTCGGGAAGGAGAAGGACTATTGTTGTGAGCTCAGTATCCTATATTATATACTTTTCCGTGTTTTATGCTCCCTGAGTGTCCTGAGCCTGCCGAAGGGCTCCTTTTCTTCGCCGCCTCTCACATAAAAGAATTGAGGAATTACCCCATTTACCCAAACACCAATACTTTATCGGATTCTTCCACTATCGTAAGCAGATCGTTCAGAGTTGATACTGGACAAAACTCACTGCCCTTCCTGCCTCGGGATTCAAGACACGTTCCGCAAGCAAGCAGTTGACCTCCCAGCGAACGGTATTCGGCTACTTTCTTTGAAATATCATACAATTCCGTATCCGCGATGCTTTCCAATTCCGTACCCTCGTTGAGTAAAAATATATTCGCTTTGTGACCTTTTTTCAGCGCGGTAATACCGAATCGGAATGTATTCCAAACATGCTCCGGATTATTTGACTGGAGAACCATTCCCAGCTTCATATAGACAGTATTATATCCTACGAAAAAAGAGCCATTTCGACTCCCTTCCTTCGCTGCTCACCCCAGCGTACGAGCTTCATCGTTCTTTATCATTCGCGCCTCAACCAGTTTTTTTATCAGCATGACAGGAAGTTTTTCATTGAGAGGAAAACGAACGGTTGCCATTGAAGTTCCATACTCTTTTAGCTCCTTTTTATGCTCTTCTATGACCGGAGGAGGCACATACAATCCAATATGATTTTTTGCAAGCCGGAAATAAACCAATCGTCCCTTATACCCGTAATAGGGCATCCCGTAACTGATGCGCTCCTCCGCATTGGGCGCAGCCTTCTTGATAACTGCTCGAATTTCTTGAAGCTTGCCCCTCACTTCTTGAGAAGCATTCGCAATATACTCGTCGACGTCTTTTGCGCGCTTCATAGTTTAAAAGTATATCAGAGACTTTCAACGCCTAAGGGCTCCCCGGGAAGAGCTTCCTGACCCAAAAAACCAGGAGCCGCATCGGACTCCTCTTCTTCGCTGCTTCCAAGGCCTGAAACCTATCGCCTGTATCGTTCTCTCTGTTTCATGCACTCCGATGCCAAAATTCCACCGACAATTTTAATAGGATGAGTTGATTGTCCTGCCAAATCTCTCGCTTTTATGGGTAGAGATGCCGTCAGTTCCATCTCTGCTCCATAGTTAATGGCTTTCACTTTTGCTTTGATGCAGCTTGAGAGACAGGTTGGGCAAGGCTCTGAAGTTGTATAAAAAGTCATGTCTTTTAGCGAAAGAGTTCCAAGTTCCTGACAGAGTTTCCGAATGGCATTCACTTCTCCATGTGCCGTAGGATCCATAAGTGCGTTGACCCGATCGTGATCTTTGGCAACAATTCGACCATCTTTACTGACGACAACGACTCCAAAAGGAGCATTCCCTTCTTTCACAGCAAGATCCGCCTCTTCCATAGCCATTCTCATATAGTCTTCATGGGTCATGAAAGAAGTATATCAAGTCCCAATATTCAACCGGGTTCCGGAAGAGGAGGTTGAAAACCAAATGGGTAATCTTCAACACCCAAAGGCTAAAAAACAGAAGCCACATCGGGCTCCCTCCCAGTCCTGAGCCTGTCGAAGGGCTCCTTTTCTTCGCTGCTCCCTTTATTAAAGTAGTTTATTGACATGTTTAGTAGTGTTTAGTACAATATTATTAAATATGATACAAGCAAGAACCTATACACCGGAACAGGTTGCCGAGATACTGCAATTGAGCAAAAACACTGTTTATCAATTAATTAACAGGGGAGAAATTATTGCCAAAAAGATAGGGAAAGTCTATAGAATTCCACAGTCTTCCATTTCTTTCGTATTCACCGGAATGGATGAGGATATTTTAAGAGCCCAGAGAGAGGATGAGAAAAACTTGGAAGAGATCAACAAAACTTTAAAGGAAGCACGCAAGGGTGTATGGCAAAAATCCAAGTCTTTCTAGATACTGATGTAGTTATTTCCGCTTTACTTTCGCAAACCGGAGCCTCATACGAAATACTGAATAATCCTCAAATCATCAAGAATATTTCAAAGACTGTCAAGAAAGAAGTGAAAGAAGTAGTAAAAAGACTCAATATAAAAAGTCAAAAAGTTAAGGTAATTTATACAAAGATCAAAACATCTTCATTACATCTAACCAAAAAACAGGTTTTAGAAAGGTACGGCTATTTTGTGATTGATGAAAAAGACTCGCAGATTGTTGCTGGGGCTGAAAGAGCAAAGACAAAATTTTTACTAACGTATAATCTGAAGCATTACCGGGTTGACAAAATTAAAGCCGAGCTTGGGATAACTGTAGTAAAACCCGGGAATTTTCTTCAATATCTAAGAAGTATAAATAAGTTCTCATAAAACGAGGAGAAGCATCGGGCTCCCCTTCTTCGCTGCTCACCTCGGAAAATGCTAGAGCTACTCTTTCAAATACTCCTTATCGCTCACGGCATCCGCTTTATCGATTTTTCTGTAGTCAATGGTAAGCTCCTCTCCCTTGCGAATGTCTCTATTGGCTCGCGCGATTTTTTCAGCGTCTCCTTTTACAATGACGCTCTCAAGATTGGGGGAAGCGCTATGGTTCGTGAACCGCGCGTCGTCGCTGCATAACACATATTTGCCGGAAACCATACTCAGGACCGAGTACTTCTTCATAAATCCCTGAAGGAGGGGAGGCATAGCCTTCACTTCCTCCTTCGAAAAGGAAAGGTCAAACCCGGGCGAAAATTTCCAGGTTACCGTCCCATTCTGAATATCCTGACCGGCAAAAACCCCGATTCCTTCAATCATGCTTGGAGCCAGATACGTCTTCACGAGAAGCATTTCAGCTTATTATACCCAGAATTCAAGGAGCCGCATCGGACTCCCCCCCCAGTCCTGCCTGTCCGCCCTGGCGTGAGCGGTGGCGGAAGCCCGCCTGCGGTGAGCCTGCTTGCACTGAGCTTGCCGAATGTGTCGAATCCGTCGAGGGCCACGGTCCTGAGCTTGCCGAAGGAATCCTTTTCTTCGCTGCTCTGTCATCAAGCTAATTCCGAAAAGAAGTACTAAGATTGAATGATACGAAATGAGTATCTCTCAAGGCCAGAAAAGAACAAATGTTACAATAATTCATCTATGAGAGAATCTCCGGAATCCCCTGGGACGTTTGCAGAACGAGTTCAATTTTATCAAGATCAAGCAGAGCAGTTGTTAAATAGACATGGCAGAGAGTTTGTGAGCTTTGTTACCGGTAAAGAAAACTTGGCAAACATTGGAGATACATATCTGAGGACGTACGAAGCAACTGGCTACAACATTCTCAACAGACGTATGGATATGCCACTGGCGAGTAATCAGCCGTTGATATTTTATGGAAACTACATCGGCCGTACTCATCATTTCGGATTGCTGCTGGCAACAATGGAACAGGAAAGAATCATCACGCCAGATCAAGTACGATTTGGGGTGAGAGGCGCAAAGGTATTACATGATCCAGAATGGGGAAGAGAAGCTCCAGAGTTAGCACAAGCCGGTATTATTCAGCGAATAAATCCACAAGGAGAAATATCGGAGGATCCAATACTCCAGTCGATTGAAGCAGTAATAATATTTTCGCTGAGCATCAACGACCCTGAACAAGTATTAGGTATAGCACGTTTTTTAAGACAAAAGGCCAAACAAAATGAACCAGGTGCGATAGAAGGCAGCAATGTCGATCCAGATATACGTGCAACGGTAGTATTAAGAGATGTATTACCAGAATCGGAATTTCCAAGCGCAATAGCAAATATCCGCAGCATTGGGCAAGCACAAGTGGTAGTTCTACGGAAGGAAACTAAGTTTATTCACCCATGGAAGGCTATGCAAATTGAAGCAAATGAAGAATTAGTAGGCTACGTGGTTGGAGAAGGCGTTCTACCTTAGTCTGATGAGATCGGTTGATCCGTTTCGGGATTGTATCGCTTGTTTTCTGGATATCCTCTCGGGGTATAAAAGAGTATGCCATCCTCAATGCGGCTATTCAAATCAAACCGGACAATTGCATAATCCCCAATAAAATCTAATGGGACACTAAAAAGTAATTTTGCGCGGTTCTTTACAACTTCAGAATCATCATCCATCGCTACCTCGCCTCTCTTCCCTGCAACTCTGAAATAGGATCCATCCTGATTGCTTCTAAATACTGCTGGATCCCCTGACAATCCAGGCCGGGGAATCCATACACCAACAAGCGTTGCATCAAGTTCATCGCCTAGTTTTATAGCACGCTCAACATACGCTTGTCTGCCTTTTCTTATTCTTTCATTGGTCTCTGCCCAGAGTCTTTTTGCTTCATCGCTTACTTTCCATGAAGTTTCTGTTGTCATAGGTCCACCTGCATGTATCTCGGAAACTCAGCTATTACCTCCTATATTGTAACACTAGATGAAAGCGGCGGTCTGGCTAGCCAACGTGGTTCTCGGGGACAATTCAAGTTACAGGTTGAGCATTCAGGATCCATCACAGAGCCCAAAAATCAGAAGCCGCATCGGGCTCCCCTTCTTCACTGCGACGTCTGCAGATAGTGCAAAAATTACTTGTATCTATTTGATGAATAGATTGTATTCTCGTTATTCTGTCTATTCGCGACTAAAACGAAATCGGAAAAAACCATTTCTCGTATGTTCCGTAGCTCGCGTATTGCAGCAACCTGGTTTTTCTTCGGAACGAACCAAACCACCTTCGTGTAATACGTTGTTACGACTCCTTCTTCAAAGAACTTACCTGCCAAATCTCTAATCTGTTGTGTCTGAGCCGTATCAAACGAGAGGGCCAGGTGCTTACCATCCTTCACAATAACATCAGAAGTTGTAATGCTGAAAGGCAGGTGTGGCTTAAGATCCCTCAAAAGATCAATGTACACTGGAACCATGCCGACAGAAACATCGTGATTGATAACAAGCGATAAATGGCTAAAGATGCCGTTTGCATCATCATGCTTCGGTCTCTTGCTGTATTTTGCTTCCAGCTCGGCGAAACGCTTCTCAAGCTCAGGAGTGAGTCGGCCGAAGATGCCTAAGGCATTTATTGTATTGGAAACTGAGGAAAGCGACATGTAATCAAAATTATATCTTAAGAAAAAAGAGCATTTTCGGGCTCCTCTTCTTCGCTACTAATTCTGTAAGATTCGAATCCTGTATCAGAAAAGGAAAACCAAGAGCTTATTTAGACCACCACGCTTCCTGAAGATATTTTGCGGTTTGTCGTGTCTACAACCTCTATCCGATCATCCCGAACATGGACATACTGATTATCTGTCAGGAGAAGAAGCGGAACTTGGTCCAGGGTATAGACGATGTCCATTCTATTATTCAGGTATTTGTCTCTGAAATTTTCTGAACCCCAGTGAGGGAGAATCGTAAAGTTAACAAAACCAAATCCCCTGGAATCTTCAGGCTTAAAATCTTCGTTGTCCTCCAATAAGTAAAGCGGCAGCTTGGGACCAGCAATGATCGAGCCGGCGCTGGTGTCGATATAGATCTTTCCTTTTTTAAGGATGAATTCTTGAATGACGGAAACGAATCCCGATTGTTGAGATTGCAGTAATAAGTATGGGGTATGACCGCCCGAGAGATAGATAAAGTCAAACGGGGCAAGGTCTTTGGCAAGCTGGGCCTTTTCCTTGCCGGTAATGGTGTAATCCTTGACCTCAAAACCCGCATCCACCAAGGCTTGTCTGTCGTTCTTCAGCCAAGTTTTATCACCTGTTTCAGGCTCGGCAGCCGTATCGATAAAAACTAATCTCTTGCCTTTGGACAAATTGACCCCTCGTGCAATATCGCGGGCAACGGCATGGACGCTCGAGGTTAAAAAAAGATGCTTCATGCCCGAAGTATATCAGAGATATTGAAGGCTCTTAACGAGTAGATGTAAAACAAAGGTGGAGCGGTAACAAGAGAGAATTTGATAGTATGAAAGGGTGAACGTGTCTCTACTGGTACTTACCCTTATCGCGTCTTGTACTGCTGCCGTGCTGTATAGGATATTTCTCCGGCAGCGCTCGCAACTCGACCAATACAGAAAGCGGCTCAATGACCTGGAAATAACCCTTGGTAAAACCCAAGCAGATCTCGCGAGGACCTCCGAAGAGGCCCAAGGCCAAGATGAATTTCAGCGCCTTGCAGGTCGAATAATATCGCAGTTGGATCACGGAGTAATGTGTATTGATCAGAATAGCGTCGTGCAGCTTGTCAACACCTACGCAGAAAAATTCTTAGACATTTCGCCTGCCGTGGGAAAACCATATTCGGAAGTCTTGCACAGGTTGAGAATCGGCGGGAAGAATGATTTCTCACAATTTGAGGAGGCGCTAAAGGGAAAAAGCCAAATCCTGCCGGACACTGCTGAGTTCACGACGAAGCATGGGAACATACCAATCAGCGCAACGCTGACTCCGTTGTCGTCCAATGGAACGATTGCAATGACCGCATTTATTTTTGCTGACAACAGCCGGAACGTTGACCGTGTCATGGAAGAAAAAGCGTTTTTTTCTACAGCCGCGCATGAGCTGCGCACTCCCCTCTCTGTCATCCGCTTCGCGGCATCCCTGCTTGTGGCGAAGATCGACACGCTGGGCCCGGAAAAGATCATAGATCATCTGAAGAAAATCGAAAAAGCTTCTGAGCAGGCAGTCGATCTCGTCAACAATTTCTTAAACGTATCACGGATAGACCAAGGAAGGCTGGAAGTCGAAAAAACTCCTTTTGATATCGTAGCGCTCACCGATGAGGTGGTGAGTGAACTCTCCGATCTCGCCAAAGAGCGCAAGCTCTATGTCCATCATGAAATCAGCGAAGAACATCGGATGGTATTGGGCGACAAGATGAAATCGAAAGAGGTGCTAACCAACTTGATAAGCAATGGCATCAAGTACACGCTTCAGGGTGGATTGACGATCACCCACCAAGAAAACAACAGGACTCTCGTAACCAAAATGAGCGACACCGGCAGCGGCATCACGCCGGCATCTCAACGCTTGCTTTTCAGACGATTCATGCAAGTCGGCGCAGGACGCGCCCAGTCATCAGCGAAAAGCACGGGATTGGGTTTGTATATATCAAAAAAGTTTGCCCAACTCATGGGTGGAGATGTCGTCCTGGAATCAAGCAAGCCAAACAAAGGCTCGACGTTTGCCTTCAGTCTACCGATGGGGTAATAGTTGAAGCTTCACGGCCTCAGCCTGCCCGAAACGTCTGACGTTCCCCGCCTCTGGAGGGTAATTCGACGATCAAACTGGGTAACTGAACTGGAATATCCAGAATTTACAAACAACGAGGCAGAACGCTTCCTACATCTACATCAATAACATGTATTGTAGGGGGATTCTAATGATATCTCCTTCTTTGACTAAATCGGAGTTACTCACAATCAATCCGTAATGACCCTTTATCTTTGATAGGGTGGAAGCTACCTGATCTATCTCTTTCTTTCCGTATCCAATTTCAATGGGAATCTTCCTATCTGGAAAAGCCAGAATGAAATCCGCCCCACCTTTGGCAGAATCATAAAAAATGGGAGAAGCTAGTTTTTGACTAAATTCCCGATACAAAGATAAACTAACAATGTCTTCCAGATACCAGCCTTTGTGATTGGTAAAAGCGCTTTCGCCTTCCACGACGGTCAATAGAGTATGCCTGACGGCTGGTGTCATAAAATGATATTTTGATGGCTTGCGCACCTTTTTATAAGTTGAACCATAAGGATATACCCGAATCAACATCTCCGCTTTTTCTAGGGTTTCTAAAACATTGATAAGAGTAATGATAGAGATGCCCTTCAAAATCTGAGATAGATTGGTAACACTGACTTCTCCGCTTCCAGCAATCAGCAAGAGAATGTTTTTAATCATGGCTAAGGTATTGGTATCGAATTTTCCCAGTTCTGGTAGATCTCTCTCAACAACCCTGTCTATCTGCTGATTGGTTAAAGTGTGCATTCGCTGCTCATCTTTTATAGTTAGGGCATAAGGCATTGTCCCAAACCTCAAGTATTTATCGACTTCCAAGCTATCAACACCAAACCAGTATTTATTGACTTGGGCCTTTAAGTCTGCAAGACGAGAAAAACATTCGTCGACGCTGCTACTGTAAAAAAGAGCCTTTTTGATTGCCTCCTTCAAGCCTCTTACGGGATATTTGATACTGACGGTTTTATCTTTAAGGAACTCGTATCTGGTCTTAAGTAACATATACTCGGAAAAGTTCATCGGATATAATTTCTCAAAGACGACTCTTCTGGCAAGGTCGGTGGTCGATTGAAGTGATAAAGCCGAGGAGCCTGTGCAAACCACAAAGACTTTTTTTGACCGATCATAGATGGATTTAAGCACCGCTGTCCATTTTTTGTCGAAGTGAATTTCGTCGATAAAAATAAACAGGTTGCGATCCAGTTTTTCAAAAGGAACGCCTAGAATTTTTTGATATTCCTCAAAAACTGAATATAAATCTGCCCTCAACTCGTTAACAACTTGGTCGGTTGAGATATAAAGCATATCTTTGGAATAACGAGGGGAAAACTTTAGAAACAGCTGGGCTAGCAGAGTTGTTTTTCCTACTCCCCGCAAGCCTGGAATGCCAACCATTCTGACTTCTCTCTGTCCGGCAATAAAGTCATTGATCAGCTTCTCAACCCGAATAAACATATTTCTCGTAAGATACGTATTGCCTTGCTCGTCCTGAGTGTAAGTTTTTAACAAGTATGGCGCACGATTAAGCTGATTTTGGAGATATTGATTGAGTTGAATATTATTCATATTTGCCTGGGACGTTTAACGTACTATGCTGCTCTACCTTTATACAAATACCAGTTACTATTATAGTTAAGTATAATAGAGATGTCAAATAGTTAGTTTACAGGCTAATAATCAACCTTTTTCTATTTTGTTTCTATTAACACTAAAGGTCAAAAAAAGAGCCGCATCGGGCTCCTCCTCAATCCTGCCTGTCAGCCCTAGCTTGAGCGGTGGTGGAAGCTTGCCTGCAGTGAGTTGATCGAATCTGTCGAAGGGGCCCCTTTTCCGCTGCTTAATAAATGAGAAAACTTTCAAATATCGAGGCTCCCAGAAACAGTGGTATCATTTATGAGCATGTCAGAGGAAGAAATATCACCAGAGCCCGATACGATAGGCGAAAATCAGGCAAAACTCTCAAGAAGAGGGTTCCTAAAACTATTAGGAATAACAATTGCTGCGGCGGCACTCAAGAGATCTTCGTCTGAAGAGAAAGATGTTGATCCGGATATTCTCAGAGCTGAAATAGAAAATCAGTTCGGCATTGAAGTGAAAACGTATGGCGAGGTGAATCCGTCGCCGAATGAAACCGCCACCGATTTAGAATATTTTCCTTCTGCATGGAGAGTGGATCAACTAAAAAGACTACAGCAATTCCTGCCTGTCCTTCCTGAACATTTTTACAAGTCGCCTGGCTCTGTAAAAAAACTGATAGTCTATGGGGGCATACAATCTTATCATTGCCGAATTGGAGACACAGAAGGTTGTCCCATTTTATATCAAGGCGAACCGTACAAGGCTGAACAGCCAATAATTGCGATAAACTATGGGATATTAGAACCTGACGGCGGTAAGAGTTCGTTAGAAATGGTTTCACATGAATGTACACACAGCATCGTTGACAACGGCCATGAAGAAATGCATCCAGATGCTCGGACAGCTGTAATCAAATCGTGGTATGCAGAATTGGAAAATATTCTTGGGAAAAGATACAAAGGTGTCTACGATCAGCTTTTTGGAAAAATCGAAACAGCAAAGAAAGAAAAAACTGGAAATCGCGAACAACAATGGTTTTATATACAACTTGCGTATGCATTTTCCAATCCATCTGAACCTTCAGAATTTATCCCCATCTTAGCTGAAAGATATCTCCACGGAAGATCGGACTTTGAAAAGAGGTACTCTGAATTCTTCCCTCGAAGTATCTCACGTGCGTTGTATGACTTCACGAAAGACAAAGTGTTCAGAGGAAAGGAATACAATTCTTTCCCTTTAGATCTGCCCCGCAGTTGAAATCCTCCAAACGTCTATCCTGCAAACAAAGGCAAAAGAACAATTCCTGCCATTCAGTGAGAGTATCGAATCTGTCGAAGGTCTCTCCAACTCCCAGAACAGAAAATCAGGAGCCGTATCGGGATCTTTTTTTTCACTCCCCTCGCGGGGATCATATCCAAATGACTCAAATGCGAATTGATTAGAAGAGCTTGCCCCCAAGCGGAACGTCTTTCTCTGGGACAACCAAAATGGCTTTCCCTTCTTCGTCCGGAAATCCTAAGGTCAAAACCTCAGAAACCGCGGGTCCCATTTGGAAAGGAGGGAAATTGACAACCCCTGCGACAAGTCTCCCCGTAAGCTCGTCTTTCGTGTAGTGCGTGAATTGCCCGATCGATTGTTTGACTCCAACCTCTGAACCAAAATCGATTTTCATTGTGTAGGAAGGTTTTCGCGCTTCCGGATACTCCTCGACTTCGACTATTCTCCCTACACGTATATCGAGTTTATGCAGATCCTCAATTGTTGCCATAAATAGTGATTGAGTTGGTTCGAATAATACCAGCCTGGATCGAAGATCGTAACGTTAATATTATCACTCAATTAGTCCGTGTATTCAAAGTATTCGAGGATTTCAGATTTATTAGTCAACTACGGGAGGAAATGGATAAAGTCAAACCATCATTAGTGGTATCCGCATGATGAGTATAATTCGTATAATGGATAGGTGGAAAATCTATACATCCTAATACTTACATTAATTGCTTCTTCTGTTGGTACGATTACGGGGTTTGGGACGTCTACTATCCTTGTCCCCGCACTCTCTTTACAATATCCGCTTGTTGAAACACTTCTCTTTGTTGGCATTGTCCACTGGTTTGGAGATATCTGGAAAATGCTGTTTTTCAAAAGAGGTGCTAATTGGAAATTGATACTCTTGTTCGGAATAACGGGAATTGTTCTTAGTTTTATAGGTGCAAAGCTTGCTGGTATCTTCCCTGAAGAACTGTTGAAAAAACTATTGGGCGGGTTTCTCATCGCCTACGTTACTTTTATACTGGCCAATCCCAAATGGAAACTACCCAAAACCAACGCTAATGCCTTAGTGGGCGGTGGGCTTTCAGGATTTTTCTCGGGGATATTTGGTGTAGGTGGTGCCATTCGTAGTACATTTTTATCCGCCTACAACCTAGATAAATCAGTTTTTCTCTTTACTTCGGGGGCGATTGGGTTGTTGATCGATAGCTCACGGCTTGTTGGATATTTTTCTGGAGGTATCAGGTTGACAGATTACAGCATGCCAACATTAATAGCGGCGATTATCATTTCCTTACTTGGTGCATATATAGCAAAACTTGTTGTCAACAAAATTCCTCAAGATAAATTCCGCCTCGTTATCGCCATTGCGCTGTTTGCTGTGGGAATTCGCTATCTAATCTTCTAAAACTATTCTTGGGGTTATGTTAAGTACTGATCGGCTTTACCAAATTCAAGGCTAATTTATTTGTGCTCCCTAAGTCTTGTTCTAATATAAAGGGCGTAAATATACAAGCAATACTCGCTTCTTTCCAGAATGTTGCTTATATCGGTGTCCTTCGACAACGCTGGGAAGAAATCAATAAGCTACAACACTCAATACAATTAGCTATTGTTCCCAGTCCAAGGTAAGCCTGCTTTCTTTAATCCCTGCATGATTTTCTTATATCTTTGTTCTGACTGCTTCCTCCAAACATAACTTGGGTCTTTGCTAGCATATTTTCTATCCAAAATCCCAATCAGGCCAGTATAAATTTGCTTTAAATCCGACAAACTACCTTTACCACTAGGAAATTGTTTGCCGTTGAAAGAAAAGTTATCGCCAGTAAAATTACCAAAATCAGATATATGTTTTCTTATCCCTTTTTTCTTATCTTCAAGAGTAAGAAAGCCCAAGCACCTATCGTCAATGTGCTCAAGATGATTCCTTACGGTCTTTATATCAAAAGTTTGTCTTAATTTTTTGGCTAGTGCTTTAATGTCGGGATCACCAAGTTCAACAGCAAGATTAAAAAGTAACTTGTAAACTTTATCAATACAAACAAAGTAGAAATGGGTATCGTTTGCCAAATAGGATAAATTAAAGTTTTTTCTTCTCTGAAATTGTGTTATGACTCTTTGAATGTCTTTCTCTATTGATTTTCTAATCCAGCCTAATCGGTTCATTTCGATAATGGCACCATTCACATATTTTTCAAGGTTGTACAACAAAAGGAAAGCTCTCATGCTTTTCTCTCTATCTTTTCGGTCAAGAGAAAAAGTGTATTCAGAAGCTAGATCAAACATGACCTAATTTTACTACTATTGAGGGAAAAACTCAGAAATCTCTACCTTTAATACCCTGCTAATCACAAAGAGGATATAGGCGCTTGGAGAATAGCGGGCGTTCTCCAAATACCCCAAATAGGTTCTGTAAAGACCTGCATGAACTGCTAGCTTTTCTTGAGTTAATCACTACTTCTGCCTAAGTTTCTTAGATGTACTCCAAATTGGCCACTTATATATCCCATTCTATAAGATAATAGAAGAAAGACTGTGTATCCAGAAACGATATAAAGTATCTTAACCGGAACGATCCTGGAATAGATTGACTCAGAGTCTAAGTATGACAAATAAACAGAACCATAGAAATAGTGTTACTCAACTTGATGTTGCATATCTAAATACTATAAAATAGTGATATGGGGTACGCAGGAAATTTAAGTGAAAAGCTACTTGCTCAAAAACTTCGGAAGAAAGGGTATTCATATAAGGAAATCCTCAAGCGCATCAAAGTCTCCAAGAGCACAATTAGTCTCTGGTGTCGCGACATTGCTCTCTCCCCCACCCAAGCACTCAGACTATCGAAGAAAAAACTTCAAGGAGCGGCAAAGGGCAGGATAATCGGCGCCAAAAAACAACAACAGCGAAGATTAGCAGAAACCAAAGAGCTCTTAAAAAAGGGCAGATCGGAGGTTGGCAGAATGACCAAGAGGGATAGGTTTATTGCCGGTATAGCTCTCTATGCGGCAGAGGGGACAAAACAAGACGGAAGAGTAGACTTCTCGAACACGGATCCGAAACTTATCAAGTTTATGATGTCTTGGTTTCGAGAATTTTGCAGGATTAAAGAGGAAAAATTCAGGGGAAGTATATGGATTCATGAGAATAGAAACGAAGCCAGAGCAAAGCGGTTCTGGTCGAGAACTACCGGTATCCCTCTTAAACAATTCCATAAAAGCTACATTGCTGAGAATAAGACCTCCTCAAAGAAGATAAGGAAGCATATTCACAAATATGGAGTATTCGGAATCCGCCTGGTTGATGTAAAAGCCCACAGGAGAATCATGGGGTGGATCTCTGGAGTCTCGGGAGGATCAATGGTATAATTCGAGCGTAAACTATTGAATTTACATCTAAATTTTAACTTTGCACTTTAAATTTTTAACTTAAATCATTCCCCGGTAGCTCAGCGGTAGAGCAGGAAGCTGTGTTAGCAGCCTCCGACGGAAACATCGGAGTGAAAAGTGGGTGAATTCAGGGAACGTCCTGAGCGAAGTCGAAGGATAACCCTGAGCCAAGACCTATGAGATACATTAAGATCTCACGGGTAAGGTGCAGAGACTAGGTGAATTACACCCAACGCTAAGTCTGACTTGGCTTGAGCGCCCACCACCTAAGCCCTGAATAGATCGAAGGGTATGGTGATGAGATAGTCCAAAAAGTAACTTCAAGGTCGTAGGTTCGAATCCTACCCGGGGAGCAAGTGCTACCTTAATAAAACCTTCTCAATTTCAGGTGTGGTATCCTTCAGATGAAGATTAGACTTTTCTACATAGAATCGCGTTATCATAAGCGTTTATGGACTACGACAAGCTGGCAAGCCCTGCCGCAGTAAAAAAAACCGCAGCGGTTCTTCGAAAAAAAAGGTACAACGTAAACGTGTTCAAAACGGGCTCCGATGCGCTTTCGGCCATCAAAAAGGCTATCCCCGATGGTGCCTCTGTCATGAACGGCGCCTCGGTCACCCTCGAACAGATCGGGTATCTTGACTATCTGGCATCGGGCAAGCACAAGTGGGTTGATCTGCATGCAAAAGTGGCATCGGAGAATGACAGAGAGAAGAGAGCCAAGCTCAGGCGCGAGGCGGTGCTGTCCGACTATTACTTGGGGTCCGTGCATGCAGTGACGCAAGAAGGCGACTTTATCGTCGCCAGCAATACCGGCAGCCAGCTTCCGCACATCGTCTTTACCTCCAAGAACCTGATCTTTGTCGTCAGCACCAAAAAGATCGTAAAAAACCTCGACGAGGCAATGGAACGGTTAATAAAACACGCCTATCCGCTGGAGGACAAAAAGCTCATGGAAAAATACAACATTCACACAGGCGTAAGTAAAATCATCACCTTCAAAGGCGAATCGACATTCTCGGACAGAACCATTTCCTTTTTCCTGGTCGAACAAAATCTGGGGTACTAGACAAGATTCGTGCTCAATGCATCTCCAATTTCCGCAGGCGCAGCAAATCATGAGAGAGTTGGAAAAAAACAGAGTGATCGGTCCGAATGAAGGAGTCCGCCCGAGAAAAATCTTGGCAAAAGGGTTAACTCAGGATCTTTGAGTGTGAAACTTCTTAGCCCGCGTCATCGCAAAGCCCAAACCAGACCCAAGACTCCAGAGAGCCGTCCCATAAATCCTCTACGCATCTTGATGTTTTCTAAACTACATCGTGTAGGATAGAGAGAGAATCCTACGCCCAGTCTATGAAACTATATTTATTTGGTGGAGCGGAGACGGATCAGGGTCAAGCTCCCCTACTCAAACAGCAAATCAGCGATGTCCTTGCCGAGATAAAACCCAAGCAATTGCTCTATATCCCCTATGCCCGGATCAAAGTGCCAAAGGGAGAAGAGGAGACTTGGGGCGAGGGCTGGGTTCCGAGAGACCTGAACTTGAAGGGAATCGAGCTGCTGGATGCTCGAAATCAAAACGATCTTGTACATGCCAAAACCCCCGCCATTTTTATGAATGGTGGGCCCGAGGGAGATGTGCTCTATGACAAGATCATCAGCAACAATCGCCTCTACGATTTGGTTATGAATGCGGGCTGCATCATCAGCGAATCAGCCGGATCAACGGACTGCGGAGAGTACCGGCGCACGTACCGGGACGATAAAGTGGGGACAACCAAGGGATTAGGAATTTTGAAAAGCACAATCATCGAAGCACACTATACGCAAAGAAAAAGGCACGAGCTTTTACGGGACGAGATGAAACAAGCGGGCGCGAAATATGGGTTAGGGATCGACAGTCTAACAGCGGCTGTTATTGACACGAAAACCTATCCCAAGAAGTACCGAGTGATCGGCAGCGGACGCGTTGAACTTATTCGTAAAGATGATTTAATCAGCTAGTATGCCAAAGAAAATTCTCCTCCTCGTTGAGGAAAGGAGGCGAAAAAAAATGAAAAAGAGGAAAAAATTTGATCCGTTTGAAAATTTGGTACTCGATGAGTATGAGCAAGAACTCGAAGAGGCTTTAAGCAAAGGCAAGTTTGTGAGTGATAAAAACTTTCAAGAGACAAAAAAGATGCTGGAGGAAGCTGCCAAGAGACACGTTGAACTCAGGAAAAGTAAACGGATCACCTTGCGGGTGAACAATGAAGATTTAATCCGGGTGAAAGCCAGGGCAAAAAGAGCCAGAATCCCCTACCAACGGTTGATTGGCGCGCTAATCCATAAATACGCCGAAGGACAAACGAAAGTCGAAGTCTGAGGACTCCTCCGAAGACTACTTTGTCCGCAGCTTCTCAACCTGCATCATCGCCATTCCCTGCACGAAATCCTATAACAATTGATTTCTGCAGAGAGATTTGCTATATTTCTCCCCTACTAAGCCCGTAGTGAAGCGTCAAATGACGCTTTTTTCTTCATACAAAAACTATGTCAGTAAAAGAAGCAGACAAGTATCTTCCGGAAAGCCGAGGCATCACCGATGCGTTTGAAGCTGTAAAGATGAAACACTTTACCATCAAAGACTCGGCAGAAGAAATAAGGCAGATACCAATAGAAAGATTAAGGCTAGCGGCAAGCGACTACTTCACAGCAGGCGTCGCCTTCCTTGCCAATCGCGGACACGACGAATACATGCAGGAGGTAGGAACGACGACCTGGTGGGCAGTAAACCAAAAGCTGGTAGTGGTAGCAATGACGGAAGATATGAGAGAGGCTGCCATACTGCTGGGTGTTCCGCCGAGAGTTGCGAGGACTTTTTACAGCAAAGATGATGAACCGCACGTGATTTTTGCTTCAAGCCGAGAAAGTGGAACTCAACGGGAAGTCGCTTTCATTCTCATGCCGCCGGAGTTCATCGTCAAAGCCCAGAGTAGACCAATCGAAGCATTAGCAACAATGGCCTGGTTATGCTCTCAAGTACGGGACATGGCAAATGGAAGGCTCTATATTGACCGAGAACACTTCACAGAAAGAGCAGAAGCAACGGAAGCGCACTTCCTATTCGAGGCTATCGAACACCACCCTGAAACGCAGTTGGCTCCTGAATATAGAAACAGTATGGAACTGTATCCGCAAGGAATCAACAGTCTTCCCAGAACGATAATCTATAGAGGAATGAGCGGTACAGAATTCAGAGAAGCACCATCGAATTAAGATGCGGGCGTTATGATTTGATCAATGAAATATAATACTCCCTAATATCCGATAGTATACGACGTAGCCCATGACTGCAGAACAGACGCGAAGAACACCTGAGTCGGGAGTGAGTTGGAATCCGGAAACGAGACAGCTCACCCAAACGGAGAGAATAGAGCTCTCGCCGAATCTCGAAATTGTAGATATCGAGATGACAAGCGGTGAGGTAAGGATTGAACAGCAAGATGGAGACCGGGCGCCTCAGGTCATTGTGGAAACCAGAATCGCTGCCGATTCGGAAAGCGATGCTAGAAGACAACTCAAGAAACTTGCACAGCAAACCAGAATAAAGGCTTCAGACAGAAGTGTGCGAATCGAAGCTCTAGGCCAACAGATATCCGAATTCGGCAATGATGCGGTGGTGACCAACAGCATCGTCGGCGGAAGCGTCCATATCGGAGGACAAGTCATCATCAACGGCAGACAAATACCCCAAAACTTTCCAACCAACAC
>MHCL01000029.1:0-16691 GCA_001816915.1 Candidatus Chisholmbacteria bacterium RIFCSPLOWO2_01_FULL_49_14 | reverse complement strand
GGTTGTCTTGCCAAAAGACAGAGAAACGACGCTGAATATTAGCTCTCAGGCAGGCAATACGAAAATAGACAAAATAAGGGGGAACGCGAATATCGCCATACAAAGCGGGAATGTCCAAGTGAAGGAGTGTGTCGGAAATCTGGAGGCCAAACTCACAAACGGAGATGTAAGCATTGACAAGATCGAGGGCAAGTTGACAGGTCAAGTCACAAGCGGGGACTTAAGAGTAAGACAACTCAGAGGAACGTTAAATCTTACAACAACCTCGGGCAATATCACTATCCATGAAGCAGTGCTGAGCGGAGGAGGAAATCGAGTCTCGGTGATATTGGGTGATGTACATGTGGGAATCGGCAACCGATCGCTGCGGCTGTCGGCCAAAACGACATCCGGAGACATGGATGTCGACAGAAGGGAATTTACACCCATGAGGCAGAATGCAAGGGCCTGGGGAGAAACAATCGACGGCTACTATGGAACAGCGGACCTTGCGCCCCAATTGTCTATTAATGCAACCAGCGGAGATATTGTGGTCGAACACACGGGAAGAGAAATCGAACCGGCTCCAACAACTCAAGTCGGGAACGAATACGCGGATTGCAGTTACTGCGGCTCAGCCTATCCAAGCAAACAAATCGAAGTCAAAAATGGCAGGATTAAAATGATTCACGACGCGGCTTGCGCACACTGCAGTGCTGCAGAGCCGATCGTGCACAAAGACAATTGACTGATCTCTGGAGAAACCTCATGCCTTTTGGGTCCGCAGCTTCTCAACCTGCATCATCGCCATTCCCTGAACGACATCCAAAACAACTGCCAGGACCAGCGCTACCACCCAGGAACTGATCCCAAATCCAAGCTGTTCGGCCAACCGCGCGACGAGCCAAATGCCGACAAAGTTGAGGACAAAATAGGCAACCATCCACTCGGCTGAACTGAACATCTTGCCTCGCGACTTCTCATACTCCCGAATGAAGGGAATGGCAAAGGTGCCGAGAAGCGCCAGCGTTCCCATGCTATGGATGATCGCCCAGCCTTTGGAAATGAATTGCGTTCCCAGCACGACCTGCTGGGGAAACAGGCTGTTTGCCAGCCATACCACCAATCCGTTGATGACAAACAGGTTAAAAAAGGTGAGGACCATCACCATCCCGGGGTTCTCAGCGAGAATATTTTTCTTAGCCATATTTTTCTCCTCCTTTATTAATAATTCAGTGTAACATAAAAAGCTTTAAGCTTTTCCAGAGTTGTAAGCGGGAGATGATGATTACGAATCAATATCCGGAAAAGGGGTAGGTGCCTTCCGAGCGCCTGTAAAAAACTTTCTATAAAAAGCGCGGTTGAAAAATGCGTTCTTCCCATTATCTGGATATTGCAGCATCCACTCAAGAGCCTTTCTATCCTCTTCGGTCACCTTGCCATACGTTTCCGCGGCGAGCCGACGGACCGCCACACGGCATGGTGGAAAAAGCAATCGCCTCCGCACTCCTCTCTTTCTTTGGATAATAACTTCGACAATATCGCCTTTATGTAACTGATCGCGAGGGGTAAAAACAGATTCATTCTTGGTAACGTCCTTCCCCCCGCAATCAATAAATACCATATCGTGCTCCCCCGAAGAATGAACAACTGTTCTCACTCGAGAAGTACCAACGCTCTCTGGCTTCTGCCATCTGAGTTCGTCTTTCACACCTTCAACCAAATCTTCTAGTCCTTCAGTCGGCATATCTTTTCAGCAATAATAATCGTACCACACCTCGTGAAAATATTAAGATTAACCAGCAACATCTGAGCACACCAATATAAAAACTTTGGTAGAATTGCTCCCATGAAGAAGCCTGTTCTCCCCTTCTCCCCCGCAGTCGCGAAAGGCAACTTCATTTTTACTTCCGGTCAAGTCTATCTGACTCCGGAAGGAAAATTACTGGAAGGCACGATCCGGGAACAAACGCATCAGGTAATGAAAAATCTCAAGAGCGTACTGGAAGAACAAGAGGTGTCGTTCAAAAACGTCGTCAAAACCACGATCTACGTAACGGATATGTCCCTCTACGCTGAAATCAACGAAGTCTATGCAAGCTATTTCTCTGAACCATATCCAGCAAGAGAGACTGTCTGCGTGAAAGAATTGCCGTTGGGAGCACGGCTGGAAATAAGCATGATCGCAATCAAATGAACATTGCCCGGAAACAAAATTCCCTCCCCGCCCGCGTTGGCATCGCCCTCTTTGTTCTGCTCGCCTTTCTCTTGGGATACTTCCTGCGCTCCCCGATTCCCGAAATCAAGGTACTTCCGCAGGTAAACACCTCACCCGCCCCCGCGCAAACGAGCGAATTTAATCAAGGCACCTATCGCGTCACGCGCGTCCTCGACGGCGACACCATCGAGCTTCAGGGCGGAACCCGCGTCCGCTATGTGGGGGTCGACGCTCCGGAAAACAACGAAACGTACAACCTTGCTTCAACGAAACTCAACCAAGAGCTGGTCGGCGGTAAAGATGTCCTGGTCGTTCCCACGCAAGAGAGATGGGATCAATACGGAAGGCTTTTAGCGTATGTCTACGTTGGGGACATCCTCGTCAACGAAAAAATGATCGAAGAAGGCTACGCCCGCCTGTTTATTTATAAAGGAGTAAAGCCGGAAAAATACGACCAACTCAAAGCCGCCGAAGACTTCGCCCACGGCCGCCATCTCGGAATTTGGCTGGATGAGTGGATATCGGAATAAAGAGTGAAGTCTCCACGGCCAAAAGAAATTCCCCTCTTCCCTTGAATTTCTCACTTTTCCCTCTATAATCCCCACCATGTCCGAACTGATCGGCGAATCCTCAGAAGGCAACTACAAGAGAAAAGTATTAAAGATCAATTTGATAGAATACCAACGCTATGGTCGATGAAAGGGGTCAAGATCAGGGAAGGGAGCTCGCTCCCTGGGAACAGGTTCAGCTTGAAGCCGAACGGGCAATCACCGAACACTTAGCGCAAATGAACGGCAATTCTGTAGGCGCGGCAGAACTCATCAGTGTAATCTCCGAGAGTTTTTCAACTTCGCAAGCCTGGAAAAAGTACTTCGATGAACAGTCACCTCACCCGCACGTAAGGGAATTCGTCGCCGGCGCTCTCTGGAACCTATTGGTTGCTGAAACCCTGGATTTCGCCGAAGGAAAGAGCGTCTATCTCAAAACGCCCCCGCAGGCAGGCAGCTGAGAAGCAAAATCTGCAATCTCCAGCTCGCCCGTCAGCCAGGAAATCAAGCCTTTTTCTCCAAAATCCGGTAGTAGGCAAGCTTTACCGTTTCGGTGGCGACAAAGTACAGCACGACCAAGGCAGCGATGATCAGAAGATGAGCGCCGTTCGGCCGCACAAACTGGAAAACGGAAGCCCCGAACGCGGTAAAGGGCACCAGAAGCGTCGCTCCCCCGGCAAGAATAGTCAACACAAGAATTGCCAAAGACGGCAGTTTGGCCTTGAAAAAGAGCTTCCTTGTGCGCAGAGAGTAAAGAAGCACCAACTCGGTGAGGATGCTGCCGATAAACCAGTTGGTCTGCAAAACGGCGGGCGAAATGCGGTAAAACAGCCCGAAGATGATAAAGTCAAACACGGTGCTCACAAACCCAAGGATGGTCGCAATCAGGGCCACGTCTTTAAGATTGTAGCTCTCCGGCATCTTGATCTCTTCCGGGTCAACCGAATCGGTCGCCACGGCGGTCAAGGGAAAGTCCGACAGGAGGTTCACCAACAGGATTTGGACGGGCAACATGGGAAGATAATTAATAAGAAGCGAAGCGATGGCTACCGCGTAGAAGTTCCCGAAGTTTGAGGCAAGCGTCATCTTCACGTACTTTAAGGTATTGGCAAACACTTCCCTTCCCTCTTGGATGCCGTCCATGATCACGTTGAGGCTGCGGTGTAAGAGGATCACATCCGCGGCTTCCCGGGAAATATCGCTGGCGCTCTGCACGACCAGAGCCACATTCGCGATTTTTAAAGCCGGCGCATCGTTGATGCCCTCCCCCAAAAACCCCACCTCGTGGTGCTGCTGCAAAATATCAAGCAATTGATACTTATGGTGGGGAGAAAACCGGGCAAAGACGTTGAATTGTTCGGCGGCTTCCCGTTGTTTGGCATGGGGAAGGGCAAAAAACTCTTCCGCGGTAATGACGTCGCTGCGCGACTGGGTCAGGCCGATCTCGACGGCAACGGAGCCTGCAACGTCGGGGCTGTCTCCGGTCACGATCTTTACGGCAACTCCCAGCTGTTTGGCCTTGTGAATTGCCGCTTCGGTGCTCGGTTTTAAGGGGTCGGAAAAGGAAATGGCCCCGCTCAGCACCAACCCGCTTTCTTCCGCTGATTTGCTGTGCTCCTCCCCGCGCTTCAAATCCTTGTGCGCGATGCAAATCACGCGCCTGCCTTGCTTGCCTTGCTTGCCAAACCAGGTTTTGGCTGAAGCGGAAAGTTTATCGGCAAGGAATGGGGTAATTGCCTCTGCCGCTCCCCGGACAACCAGAAGCGCCCGGTCATCCTTGGTTTTAACGACGACGCTGTTGCGTCTGCGATTTGGGTCAAAAGGCAGCTCGCTCAACGTTTGATAATGAAATTTCCCGTTTTTCGCGCTCTTCCGGTACGCCTCCGTGAGTGCGACATCGAAGGGATCCTGTTGTCGGCCCTTTGTGCCGGCCGCCGCCTGCGCCTGGAAAAGCAGAAGTTCCGTATCCGGCCCATACGTTTCAACCACCGTCAATTGATTTTCGGTGATCGTGCCGGTCTTGTCCGTACACAGGACTTCGACCCCTCCCAAGTCTTCAATCGCCGAAAGCCGCTTGACGACTACCTTGTGTTTGGCCAACCGCAGCGCTCCTCTGGAAAGGGAAAAGGTGATCACCAAGGGAAGCGCTTCGGGAATGACGGCGGTAGCCAGCGCAATGGAAAAAATAACCAGGTCGCCGATATTGGCTGCCGGCCCTTTGATCAAGAGGTTTGCCAGAAAAACAATGGTCAGGGTAACGCCGACCAGCCGTAAAACGAAACTGCTGAACCGGCTCATGCCTTTTTCAAAACTGCTCACCCGCTGGGTTTCCACGGTCAATTTGGCGATCGTGCCGATGTAGGCAGTGATGCCCGTCGCCACGACCACGCCCACGCCGCTCCCGCTCACGACTTGGGTTGCGGAAAATGCGATGTTGCGGGCTTCATGGATGGGAAGTTTGGGCTTGTCTATCTGCGCTTTGCTCTTCTCGACCGGCTCGGCCTCCCCGCTTAATACCGACTCGTCAATCATCAGGGAAAACACCTCAAGCAGGCGGAGGTCCGCCGGTACAATGTCCCCGGGCTCAAGTCTGACAATGTCTCCCGGCACCAAAGACTCGACCGCGGCGGGCTGTTCTCTCCCATCCCGCAAAACCTGGGTATGGATGGACGTAAATTTCTTCAGAAGCTTGAGCGCCTGCTCGGAGCGGAATTCCTGGAAGAATCCCAGCGACGCATTGATGAGCACAAAGGCAAAGATCATCACGCCGTCAATCATCTCTCCCAAAAGTATTGCCAAGACGGCCGCCGCGACCAGAAGATAGATGAAGGGAGAGCGGAATTGCCGCCCCAGGATCCTCCACCAGCCGACCCGCTGAATTTTCAGCGCATTGGGGCCATGACGCTCCTCCCGTAGCCGCGCCTCCTTTTCCGAGAGTCCTTTCGCGCTTGTTTCCAAGGCTTGGAGTGCTTCATCCGTACTGAACTGCGCGTACCTCGTGTAGGTTTGCTGTCCGCCGCCGGGCGCGGTCGCGGCTTTTTTGTGAAAGAGAGGCATACCATATGTAACTGTAATCTATCCTGAAAAGAAAAACCACATCGGTGGCCATCAAGGCGCGTAAGTTTCAGGTAGAAAGAAATCCTCAGTTACCTGAACTGCCTCAAAACCCAGGAAGCCCTCGAAAAAAACCTTAGCAAATTGCTCACGATGCTCATGAAAGAGAAATAAGCCGAAATCCCTCTTGACACGCAATCTCCGGCGGGTATATATCATAGTGATACCAGCGGATGAAATTTTCACTCTTCACCAAAGCACCCGCAACTCCTGTAAAACATTCATCCTTGACTGATCCTCAACTGCATCGAGCTTAACAAACATGCAATGGAGAACTGAATCACAGGAAGGAGGTGAAAATACAATGGCAACATTTCTCATCGAAACCCCGCACAAAAAGGAAGATTGCCTCAAAGCCTTGGATGAGGTTGTCGCCCACAACCGAAGCCTCTTAAAAAAGACGTGGTTTGGCTGTAACTGGGGAGATCATACCGCTTGGTCGCTCGTCAATACGATGAACGAGGCGAAAGCCAAAAACATGCTGCCTTCTTCCCATAGGAGCAAAGCACGCGTTCATAGGGTCGCCCAAAATACGGTCAAACAGATCCAAGCCTTTCATAAATAGACATAAAAACGATTTCGCGTTCAGTACGAATTATTTTCAAAAGAAGCCTCACTCCTGCGTAGGGTTCTCGATCGCGCCCGCAATATACGCGTGGATGCGATCCCAGTGTCCCGCGCCTTCCTTCGGCACTAAGATGGACTGTCCGTCGCTCGAGGTCGTCAGCGTCAGGGCATTGTCTGTGGTGAGCTGGATCGATCGATACTGATAGTCGGACAGATTCCCGGCGCTGTCTTTGAGAACGAGAATCGCTTCTTCATTCAAGTCCGTTTGGATGGTGTGGCTCAATTGATTGAAAAAGGCAACGGCATCATTCAAGGCCCCCAACGAGAGGAGCCTATCCCGAATCCCCAGAAGCAGCGCCTGTTGGCGCTGGCTGCGGGCAAAATCCCCTCCGTGCTGGGCGGAATGGCGGGAGCGCACAAACTTCAGTGCCGTCTCTCCGTCCATGAGCTGCTTCCCGGCATCAAAGTGAAGCTGTTCAAACCGGCAGGGAAATTGTTTATCAATTTCAAATCCCGAAAGGGTCGTGAGAATCACTCCGACCTCTTCGGGGGTCTTCCCGCATGTCTCAATCTCTTTCCCGGGGACGGGATAGAAGTAGTCGTCAAAAGCGACCGGGACGTCGACGGTAACGCCGTCAAGCTCATCGATGGCTTGTGTGATGCCGTCGAAACTCACCGAGATGAAATACTGGATCGGCAGCCCCACGACCGTGCTCACCGCCTGCTTGGCCAAGGTACTTCCTCCCAACACGTAGGCATGGTTGATTTTCCGGTTCTCCCGATTGCTCCCCCCGGTAGGCAAGGTAATCCAAAGATCTCTCGGAACGGAAACCAACGCCACCCGCTTCGCCAGCGGGTCAAGATGCGCAACAATCAGTGAATCGGAGAGCTCCCCTCCCTCATGTCCGCCCCCGCCGTAGCCGATGAGTAGTAAATTGTACGATGTCGGTACCTCCGGGGTCGGAATCGGCTGAAGATCAAACATGGAAAACTCGGGAACGGGCGAAAGCATCTGCTCGGCGGGATTGGAATCAACGACCATCCTCGTAACGGTGAAATACAGGTATCCTCCGACCAGCGAAAGCAAAAACAGGAGGCAGGCTGCGATGAGGATGACCAACCGCTTTCCGACAAGAAGACTGCGAAACTGCATAGCCGTTCAAGTGTACTGCATGCGCCCGACTTCAGTAAAGTAAAGTGAAACAGAGGAATTGGGCGTCTTCTTCGACACTCATCTCAATCCCTGCTTGACAAAACCATCCCATAACTTTAGACTAACACCCACACCATCGCTGTATCGTTCGTTACTCATTACGTCTTCAGACTATGGACCAGATGCAATCCATTGGCCAGGGAAGCCAAACCCAGGGAAGCCCAATGCCTTCGGCACGACGGCAGGGAAGTAAAAAGTGGTTGGTCCCATCGCTCATCATTCTGCTCGTACTCTTGAGTATCGGGGGCTTTCTCCTCTTCCGCTCTCCGCAGGAGAAAAAATCAGAAGATGAAAACTTCGTTGAACCCACCGTCATCCAGGAACCCACGCCAACGCCCACGCCCACTCCCACGCCCGAACCCGTTGACCGCAGTCAAATTTCGGTAAGCATCTTAAACGGCACCGGCATCGCCGGCGAAGCCTCATTGCTCAAAGGCAAACTGGAAGAAGCAGGCTACAGTCAAATCGAAGCCGGAAACGCGGGTGACCAAACCCACACCACGACCGAGGTGACAATCTCCGCAAGCGTTCCGGATGAGGTGAAAAACGACCTGCAAAACCTTCTTGAAGAAATCTATGAAGACGTCGAGATTTCCCGAGGCACTTCAGGCAGCGCCGACATCGTCATCACCACGGGCTTGCGCCCCGGACAATCGCTACCCACTCCCACCCCGACCACCCAGGCAACCCCAACCCCCACGCCGACAGCCACCGGCTCAGCCGAAGAGGAATAATCGGGAGCTGCCGCGTCCGACCCTCCGCTAGAATCCGATCCGGTATGTGATCCGTTTTAGGAAAACCGTTCCTGAAGTTTTTTCTTAAAGTAACTAACCCAAGGAATCGGCTGAGGATCAACCCCATTGAGGACCGCCAAATAGTAGTTGACGTAGCTCCCCAGAAGGACGAGTTCAAAAGCCTGCAGCAAAGGCGTGTCTTCGGCAAGCGCAACCTCTTGAGTCAACAGGCCGTTCTTCTCCACGACTTCCCCGGTTATCTGGAAACGCGCCTGGATCCGTTCGTCGTAGATATTCGATGAAAACAACACGAACAGGAGGTTCTCATTGAGGGCGAGCGGATGGGATAAGCCCTCCATGAGGTGGTGGTTCAATTCCGGTATGACACGATACTCAGAGTACATCTTTGAGCTCTCATTCAATTGGTTGGCAAAAATATGGGCGGCACCCTCAGTATGGGCGGAAGCGACCAGAACCGGTATTTTACCGGAGCATTTCTGGGCGAGGAGCTTTGCGGGGTTCTTCTCCAAGGGAACCGCGATGCCGTAACGCTCTTCTCCCCCCTCCAGGAGCGAAAACAGTTTTTCGATTTCGCCTTTGGCAATGGAGATATAGCCGAGTTTTGCAAACAGAGCCACTTGTCCGGTAACGGAATAGCCCATCGCCAAGTTTGGCTGGCCGGCGGGATTGTGCTTCGCTTCAAAGACGTAGCCGGTGAGTCCGTGCTCGCGCAGAAAATCTGCCAACCCGCCTCCGGTTGTGATTCCGGTAATCATGGCCTTCTTCCTCAGAGCATCCTGCGCCGCCATCAGAACCTCTTCTGTGCCACCGGAGTAGCTGGAAAGAACGACCAGCGTCTTTTTCCCGACGAAATTGGGAAGCTGATAGTCGTTATTAAGGACGAAAGGCACCGGCAACCGGTCGCGGTATACGGCTTGTACCAGATGGGCACCGATTGAAGATCCGCCCATGCCGGAAACGACAATTGCGGTTGCCCTCCGATAGCGATCAGGGAAGGTAAGGCTGCCGATATCATCCCAAGCTTGCTTGGCCTGGTCGGCGAGTTTTGCGATTGACCCGTAGACGTTTGACGGATCCATCTCCCGCATGGCCCCTGCATCATTCAAGTCCATCCTGCAATACCTCCTTGACTGCTGTGTTTCAAGTGTCGATTCGATGGTACTGACTCCGAAATGAAAAATCCAGTCCCGCGTCAAAGCTGGGTATAATCGACTCATGAACCTGAAGTCGCACGCGTCGCTGGTCATCTTCCTGGTTCTGGCTCTTTTGGTCTTCGCTTTCTCCTGGACAAAGCACATCGTCTTCACCGACGAGATCATTTATGAAGAATTTTCCTACCAAATGTTTACCACCGGCGATTATCTCGCTCCAAATCAAGAAGGCACGGTCTGGCTGATTCGACCTCCGCTCTACTTCTGGATAACGGCATTGGCCTACCGCATCATTCCTCCAACGCCGTTCTCCCGCCGCCTGGTCACCCTGATAGCGGCCGCGGCAACGGTCGCGCTGACCTACAAACTCGCAGCGCCCTTCTTCTCCAAAAAAGCCGCCCGCTGGTCAATGATCCTCCTCGCCACAACGCCGCTGTTTCTCTTCTTCACCAAAGCGGCCAACCTTGATATCCCGCTTGCCTTCTTCATCCTGGCAACCATCCTTGCCTACGAAAAAGCCAAAACTCAGCCCCGCTGGCTCTGGGTTGCGGGAATATCGTTCGGTCTGGGGATATTGACCCGGTCCTTCTTGGCACTCACACCCGTGCCGGTGATTCTCATCGACCAAATGCTGTTTGAAAAACGAAAAATTCCGGCAAAGCATATCGCTCTTGCCCTTGCCCTCTCTCTAACCATCGCCCTCCCCTGGCATCTTGCAGTATGGAGAAGATACCCGCAGGCATTCGTGCAGGACTACCTGAAATTCAACATCGCGGACCACCTCTTCGCCCAAACTCCCGGCCACCAACCCATCTCGATGATCCGCTTTCTCGCAAACGTCCTGGTGATTTATAACCCCTTGGCGGTCTTGGCGCTCGGCAATCTGCTGCCGCAGCGCTCTCGCACACGGAGAAACCTCCGGCTGTTTCTCATCTGGATCGCTTCAAGCCTGGTCCCGCTGTCTCTGGCAGTAACCAGGCATGAATGGTATGCCATCCAAGCGCTCCCCCCGATTGCGATCTTGGCAGGAAGCGGGTTGGTGAGAATCGAGGAAGCTGTTCGTCTGCGTTTGAATGCTCAAAGGCTTGTAATCCTCAAGATGTTCGGACTTTCCGTACTCCTCACGCTTCCCACTGTGGTCTTTCTCAACATGCCCAAAGAAACGAAATCGGTCGCCACACTCAACCAATTCTTGAAGCGAACACCCGCAAGTACGCCTCTCTATAATCTGGAGAACCGCTATACGCCGCAAAGTACGCTCTACAATCCCAGGGAAACGCCGGTGATCGACTCGGAAGAGCTTGAAAGTATCGTAGCCCCGCTCTATGTGTATGCCGACGATGATCGACAATACGAACTCATCAAGGAAAAAACCCAAAGCTGCTGTGAGTGGGAGATCATAGCCCAGGACAGGAATGCCAAAGTGGTTTTTATCAATCCGAGATGAAGCTTCAATCCAAAAAATCCTGAAGTTTTTTACGTCGGCTGGGGTGCTTGAGCTTGCGCAGGGCTTTCGCCTCAATCTGCCGGATTCGCTCTCGGGTGACGCCGAACCGCGATCCGACTTCCTCAAGCGTCATTGCCCGCTCTCCTGAGAGCCCGAAGCGCATTCGCAGAACCTGCGCCTCCCTGGGAGACAGCGCCGCCAACACCTCCTCAATATTTTCTTTCAAAAACCGTTTGCTGGTCGCGTCATAGGGGGAGATCTGCGAGGTATCCTCGATGAAATCTCCCAAGTAACTGTCTTCATCATCCCCGATCGGCGTTTCCAGGGAAGTCGTCTTCTGCGAAATCTTCATGATCTCCCGGATTTTCTCCGCCGGAAGCTCCATTTCATCCCCGATCTCCTCCGGGGCCGGCTCCCGCCCCAGCTCCTGCATGAGCCTTCTTTGAATCCGGATCAGCTTGTTGATGGTTTCCACCATGTGCACCGGAATTCTGATCGTCCTCGCCTGGTCCGCGATGGCTCGGGTAATCGCTTGGCGAATCCACCAGGTCGCATAGGTTGAAAATTTATATCCCTTACGCCAATCGTACTTTTCCACCGCCCGGATCAAACCCTTGTTGCCCTCCTGGATAAGATCCAAAAAGCTCATCCCCCGTCCGATGTAGCGTTTGGCAATCGAAACCACCAGTCTCAAATTGGACTGGGTGAGCTTCGCTTTCGCTTTAAGGTCCTCCGCCGCCACCTGCTGGGCCAGTTCAATCTCCTGCTCCCTGGTTAAAAGCGGGATCCTGCCGATTTCTTTGAGGTACATGCGCACCGGATCGGTGATCGTCTTATCCTCCAGGGTCGAAAGGATTTCCAGTTCCTTCTCAAGCTCGGTGGAGGCCACCTCATCCTCGCGCATCTCCTCCTCCGTGACGCTCTCAAACACGTCGATCCCAAGCTTGAGCAGTCGGTCGTACAGATCATCAAGCTCTTCAATCCGGTTTTCAGCGTCTGGGAAAATCTCCAAAATCTCTTCCTGCGTGACAAAGCCCTGATCGCGTCCTTTCTTCAGGAGGAGTTCCGTGGCCTTCTTGCGAACATCGGCTGAGGGGGGTTTCGCGGTAGCTAAAGTCGGCTTGGGTGGGACGGATGCCTTCTTTGCAGTCACTTTCCTGCTTCGGGTTTTTGTCTTTGCAGATCTGGCTGATTTCTTCGCAACTGCCATAATCCTGTCCTTTCTTTCCAAAAAAACTAAGACTGCCCAAAGTGCGCAGTAGGATAAAGTATACTACTTTTCTCTCTAGTCTGAAAGCTTGCCGGAGAGATCGCTGAACCGCCGCTGCAGTGCGGCGAGCGTTTTTTCTTCGCTGGCGTTGAGCCTCTTCCTGGACTCAAGGGCGGTAATCTTCGAAGAGAGATCCGCAAGCTGTACGCGTAAGTTGAAGAGGTTGAGTTCATGGACGACCCGCTCAACTTCCTTCCCGGTAAAGTCGGGAGATTCGGAATCGGCGGCAAGGTCCATTAAATACGCTGCCTGCGCTGTTTCCTGAAGCTCAGCGGGCAGTGAAGCTACAAAGGATCCGACTTCGAACGCTTCATTCCTGAATTCAAAGAGCTTCTCCAAAATTCTCCTCAGAGCCGGATGGGAGACATCCTTTACCTCAACGTCGTTGAGCCGTTCCAAAGCCGTATTCCCTCCCTTCAGCATGAGGCTCAACAGGTACTCCTCAAGCATTGTGCGCCGATCCGTCTTCCCTCTCTCCCGCCCTTGATCGGACGGTTCCTGAACTTGGCTTGCCCCGCCGGAAACACCCAAGGCCTGCGCTCGTTGAGCGCGGGCCATTTCGTCAACCACGGCGTCTTCCGACACATCCAAAAGCCGCGCGGTCTTTTTGACGTAATGCGCTTGTTCCACTGCATTGGAAATCGCTGAAAGGAGGGGGGCCAACTCCTCCGCGGCCTGTTTTTTCCCCAATCCCGAAGTCAAATCAAAACGCTTCTTGGTACTGGCAATATAAAAATCATAGACTGACGTCGCGCGTTCCACCAGTTGGCGCCACTTCTTCGGGTCATGTTGGGATATGGTATCTGGGTCTTTGCCTCCCGAAAGCAGAGTAACTTTAATATTCAATGAAGCTGAATCAGCCAGGGATATTCCCCTTTTCGTTGCTGCATCTCCTGCCGTGTCTGCGTCCAGAGAGAGGATGATGTTGCGAGTATAGCGGCGAACTAGTTCAATCTGCTCTTTAGTCAGTGCCGTCCCTTTCACCGCCACAACATTGCGCACTCCGGCCTGCCAGGATGAAATCGCATCCAGCTCCCCCTCAACCACAACCGCCTGATCGGCCTTCTTAATAAAGGAGCGGTTCTCATGCAGTCCGTAGAGGTGCTGGCTCTTGTGATACAGAAGCGTTTCAGGCGAATTGATATACTTGCCACCCTCCCCTTCAGTTCCCGGAAGAACCCTCCCGGCAAACCCCAGGACATTCCCCCGGACATCGCGCAGGGGAAAAATCACCCGGTTGCGGAACCGGTCATAGGCTCCCTTCCTTCCCTGCACAACCAAGCCGGCTTCCGAAAGCTCGGAAAGCCTGTACTTCTTCTTGCCGACCAGAAAGCGGATGAGATTGTCCCAATTGTCGGGGGCAAATCCGAGAAAAAACGACTCAATCGCCTGCTTGCGGATGCCCCGCTCGGCTAAATACCGCCTGGCCCGATCGCCGGCGGCATGCTCCAGGAAAAGATAATGAAAATATTCCGAAGCCAAATGGTTTACTTCAAAAAGCCGTTCTTTCTTTTGATAATCCCTGCCCTTGTGAATGGGCTCAAGCTTCACCCCGGCGCGCTGCGCCAAATACGAGAGTGCTTCGGGAAACTCCCTTCCCTCAAATTCTTCAAGAAATGTATACACGTCTCCGGCCTTGCCGCATCCGAAGCACTTGTAAATCTGCAAATCCGGAGAAACCATGAACGAGGGGGTGCGCTCCGAGTGAAACGGGCATAACGCTCTGAAGTTTCGTCCGGCTCTCGTCAGCTTGACGCGCTCACCGACAAGGGCCACGATATCCGTCTTCTGTTTGACCTCATCCACCTGATCCATACACAATACCCGAAGTTCCGTTTCTACTTGACGCGATTGTACCACGCAAACCAACCGGATTTGCTAAAAGCGACCTATCGCCGCCAAGAACTGACATCCTGAACCTTCGAAGGGCGGACATCATCCGCCGAAGCCCGACCCATTTGACTGTATCACACGTATGAGCAGCACAGACTTGAAGCGAATCCCGACTTCGCGTAAAGCTATGTCGGTCGAAGGCGGAGGAGGTGGGATTCGAACCCACGAGACCCTTGCGGGTCCATGCTTTCCAGGCATGTGCCATAGGCCACTAGGCGACTCCTCCAAATACCATTAATTCATTATAAATAGCATGCAGTCCCTCACTTGAACCTGAATGCCGAAGCGGCCGAATAGGCAGTCTGCGGCAAGTCAAGTGATCAGTGATAGGACAACTAACACCGGATTATACTAGATGGTGCGCTTCCTCGAGCAGTTTACCCTGACCCTGCCGAAGGGCTTCCCGTTCCCCATCAAAAGCCAACTGCTTCATTGCCTGATCAAACGCAAACCACCCCGCGTCCTCCATCTCCCAATCATGGTCCTTCGGATCTCCGCTCTCGTACTCCATGAGGTAAAACGAAACAACCTTAAACACTTTGGTCTTCTTGCCGCCTCCCTCTTGATACTTCGCAACCCTCCGTCGCGACACAATCTCATCACTCTGTCTATAATCCGATATTTCATTTTTAACTTTTATTTTTGAACTTTTCACTTGTTTGAGTTCCGCCCAATATACGTAATGCACTCTGTGTATCGGCTTTTCGGAAACAAGGCTGGCACGCACTCCCATTTCCTCCTTAACTTCCCGCAATGCCGTTTCAAACCCCCGCTCCCCTTCTTCAATAAGGCCCTTGGGCAACACCCACTTGTGATACCCGCTGTGTTTGCCGATCAACCACTTTACTTCGAATTTCGAATTTCGAATTTCGAATTTGCGAAACACTACTCCACCGGCAGAAAATTCCCGTTTAAATGATGATTTTGCCTTTCCCGAGTTTTCCCTCATAAAACTGCTTCTATATTACCCTACTATAAAGCCACGTCTGACGTGGCTAGTAAAAAATATAAAGGTTGGCCAAATCAAACACGGCTCTCGTTTTCCTCTGGTGAAGCCGGGTCAGACTCGGTGCTCGTTTTTGGAAAAATTCGAACGTATTTCAAATCAACGTATTAGCTCGCCTCGCCCCGCTCGGCTCGCTACTCCAGCGCGGCGCCCCCACCCCGCCGCGCTTCCGTTATTTTTTTTGCGCGCGATTTTTGCTCGGCTTTGCCGAGCATTTATTCTACCATTTTTAATCCCACGCTGTCTTCAACTTGGTAAAGTGAAATCTTAACTCCGGTCATTTGCTGAACAAGTTTTATTTGCTGGTCTGTTAATCCCAGATTTCGTAAAAATGCACTTTGTGTATATTTTGGAAATTCACCTGAAAGAGCTTCGATCAATTTATCCAAACTTCCTTCTCGCACATGGGGAGTAAGTTTTTTTCTTAAATCTCTAGTTTTTTGAGAATGCAGTGTGTTTTTATCAGCTCTTCTTTTTATATAAAAATCTTCTACTAGTTTAACTAATTCTTGTTCTGATTGTCCGTCCTTTGCATAATTCTTTGTCCAAACTGGTGGTACAAGAGCAAGATGGCCCTTAATTTTTTGTAGTTGGATTTCTGAAACTCCAACAGATTTAAGTGCAGATTCATCAAGCTGGATACCACTTGCTTCCGTAACGCTAATATATCCCCTTGACCCGATTATCGACACTACAGTTCTTTCAAAACCGTCCTCTTCCTCTATCATTCTTAAAGCCATAACATTGTCAATATCTCCTTCAATTGGTCTGCAAGAATTTTCTGGAATATTAAAAAAACTGATTGGACTTTTTTCTTGCCAAGGGTGAGTATGAAAAAAAATATCATCTGTTGTTTTACCATCGGGGTTTATCCGAGGTTTTATGAAGCTCGTTCCCGCAGAACTAAAGCCGCCTCTTTCTCCGGGAGCATATCCTCTAACTATTCTTATGGATCTGGTTTTGGGATTATAAACACCTCCAAATTCATAAGCTCTCGCGGGTTTTCCTAGTTCAGCAATAAAAAAACGGTGGTCAATATCTTGAGGGACCAAAAATTCAACAGTTTCCTCTGGTTTCAATTGTTCAATTTCTGGAATTTTTTTATCTAACCAAGAAGTACGCTTAAACCCTTCAACTTGAGGTTTTAGCTCAACTGTTTCAAAAGACGAAGCCCCCGGTATTGGTTCTTTAATATCCATGGCTTTATTATATATTTTTCCGGTGATTTTGAGAAGGTCAATTGCTATTGTTTTATTTTTGGAAAATTTGTATAGTGTAATTGTACTCAAGCTTTCTTTCGGATTTTTTAATGGCCACCTTGGACAGATCCGAAAGGGTTTGAGTACAACCAGGGTGGCCATTTAAGTTTTATAAAAGTTCTTTAAAATTTTTGCGTTTTTCTTTGATCCGCCTTTGGCGGATTGTTCGAGCCGACTTTTTCGGAAGCGCGGCGGGGTGGGGGCGCCGCGCTGGAGTAGCGAGCCGAGCGGGGCGAGGCGAGCTAATACGTTGATTTGAAATACGTTCGAA
>MHCL01000028.1 GCA_001816915.1 Candidatus Chisholmbacteria bacterium RIFCSPLOWO2_01_FULL_49_14 | reverse complement strand
AAAGAATTAAATTATCTTAAATTACCAAAGTGTTCGGATTCAGATTAGAATTCAGCGCTGTGCTATAATTTCAGCATGAGCAGAAAAAAGTTCGACTACCTGATTAAATTAACCTACGATAAAGACTACAAAGGCTATGTGGCTGATGTCGTGAATTTGTACGGCTGCATGTCGCAGGGGAAGACGAAAAAAGAAGCGTTAGCAAACGTCAACAAAGCCATCCAGGCATATATGCGGACTGTCACGAAGGGTGGAAGGAATACAGAGTTTACCAAAAAGACCGTTGATATCACCATCCCTTCTCTCTCAGTACATGCCTAAGCTTGCAAATATCTCCGGAAAAAGAGCGGTCAAAGCATTTCTTAAATTCGGTTATACCCATGTCCATACGTCCGGAGACCACGCAATCCTACAAAAGCCAGGCGCTCCAACTCTTTCAATTCCTTTACATTCAGAGGTAGCTCCATTCCTATTGAAGTCTCAAATAAAAAGGGCCGGCATACCTATCGATGAATATAGGAAAGCTTTGAGATAGTTCTGTGCGCATCAAACGAGGTCTTGTGGAGGAGAGAGACGAAGATAGACAGTGGATAGACAGTAGATAGACTGTCGATAGACGGTTGTGAAGAGAAGATGGGAGAGAGGACGGTCCCGGTGAGATAGTGATAGAACACATCTCACGGGATCCTCCGGAGGAGTTAAGGGTGGGTAAGGGTTGATAGGAGAAGATAAGGGTGTTTAAGACGGTTCAATATTTTGTTAAATCCTGCGGAGAAGTGGGTGTGTAACTCATTCAGGTCTTCCAGTCTAGCCATGTTATAATACGAACATGCCCAGATCAACAAAACTCCATGTTTTAGAATACGAATTGCCTGTACGGGTGGTAAAGGATCGCTCGGGTGGATTTGTGGCAAAGTCACCAGCATGGAGCGATTGTTATGCTCAAGGGGACAGCATCGACGAGGTCACAAACGAAATTGCTGCAGTTGCCAGTGCGCTGATCGAACTCTATAAAGAGGAAGGGTTGAATATCCCTCTAAAAAAGAAACGCACGCTTTCCACCATCCTCAAAATTCCGGTGTTTTCAACCTCATGAAGCCGCTTGCCTACCGTCAGGTTATTAAGAAAGCGAGAAAAGCCGGATTCTTTTTCAGACGAAAAACAACCGGGACGCACGAAATTTGGTGGAATGAAAAAACGAGAAAAACCTGCGTTATTCCCCACCACAAAGAAATTACATCCGGGACACTAAAAAGTATTATCAGACAAATGGGAATCTCCGAAAAAGAATTCAGAACGTTCTAAACTCCATACTTCCCCATTTCACATTATGCCTTGTTTGTTTTGGGCATCTGAATACTTCTCTGACGGAAGGGTTTGAGGAGATGGATGGGGTGCAGGTGTTGGTGGTAGAAGCGTACTATTTTCTGAAAACTAACTGATTATCTACTTTTTCCCTTTTTTCAAATCCAGCGATTCGTGCTTAAGCCATGATTCGGCTGAAAAAAATAAGACGCTTTGTTGTTCAATCATGTCTTCTAAATCGAGTTGAATCACTTTTTTATTTTCCCCCTCATCGTCTACCCATTCAAAAAAATAGACACCACTTGGTGTTTGGTAATAGGGAAATTCCCGTGCCGACCAAGCAGACACGAGAAAGCCGAATATTCCGATAAATGTCCCTTCTTCCTGCGTTGAAGGATAAACAGGCTTTCGCTCACTATGATGTTGTAACCACCTCATTTTGTCTTCCTGATGCTTCTCATCGATTTTTTTCATCAACTGTTGAAATCGTTCGGAAAAGCCGGAAGGCTGATCCTTATCACTGCTCCCGACTGCTCTCACCCGCTCAACCCTCTCCGCTTCAAGGTACGTTACGAGCAATTCCATCGCATCAAGATCCCAGGTTTTTGCATCTTTTTGCGCTTCTTTGAGCAGCCATAGCGGTACCTCTTGCTTCAGATCATTCACAACCACTGTTCCATCCGGGGTATAACCCTTTGGATTCCAAGGGGTTTTGGGTTTGTCAGCATCCTGCGTGTAGAGAGGGATACGATCACAGATCGTGTAGAGATAATACGGTTTTCCGGTGCCGGTTGACGAAACGAAGCGTATAAAAAGCTGTATATCATCGATGTTCACCATATCACCGTCCTGAATCGACACGCACTCTCCTCTCTCTAAAAGTTTGCCGTTATGATAGGCTTTTCCGGAGGCTTCTTCACCAACTGTTATGGATTTGTTTAGAATATTGATCTCTCCCTGTCTCATTGCCATCGTGCTTTTAAAAAGTCCCAGGTGGCCGGGTAGGTCAATATCAGGCATCCAAGTCGGATCGTACTTCTCTGTTCTTCCTATCACCAGTAGTGACGGTGGCGGATTTTCCTGATCTAACTCTAAGACACAGTAGTATCTGGGAAAATCTTCTCCGTGTGGCTCTGCTTCGATTCTGCTTATTTGTTCGGTCATATTCCTTTCATTTTTCATTCATTAAAAAACCTCTTCTGTCGGAGAAGAGGTAGGATCATTTTTTTCTTCTGTGCCGGCTGGCTGATGAAGACGAATCATTCCCTCAACAGGGTTGGTTGGAGCACCGTACTTCGACTTATGACGAAATCGGTTGCTGGATGGATCACCGAGCCAATTCTCTCCCCATCGCTCTCGATTTATTTACTTGTGTTCTGTAGTGTATCTGAACTATATGCCGTTGTCAAAGTGCTTTTCTCTGGACCTGCCAACGCAGGCATCTCGAGTGAGAAGAGTTTAGGGGATGTTAAGGGTTATTAAGGGTGGATAAGGGTTCATTAAGAGGAAATAAGAGGAGTTAAGGTCCCAGTGAGATAGACCGATGGGATACCAAAGATAGATAAGCGGTGGAAAGACGATGGATAAACGGTTGGTAAGGGTTGATTAAGGGGGAGGTAATAAGGGAAGTTAGGTGTTGGTGGAATTCAGATCTGGTATAATTCCCTCAAGGTTACACTATGGCAACAACAATTACATGTCCTCACTGTCATAAACACTTTCCAATTGACGAAGCAATTAAGCATGAGCTTGAGGAGAAAATCTTTCAAGAAACCCAGGCTAAACATCAAGAGGAAATCAACCGCCTCAAGAAAGAGAAAGAAGAGCTTGCTGAGTCAAAAGAAAAAGAGCTTGAGGAGGCTAAGAAACAGATTAAAGAATCGGTTGGTAAAGAAGCGTTTGATAAAGCCAGACGGGAGTTTGAAGACAAGATCCAGGCAGATAAGGAAGAGGCAGAAGCCCAAGAGAAACAGAACAAAGAACTTCGAGAACAAATCAAAGAGCTTCTTAAACAATTTCGTGGTTTGAAAGACGAGAAAGATAAACTCGGCATAGAATACGAGAAAAAACTCCTTGAAGATCAGGACAAGATTAAGCAAACAGCTAAGCGGGAGGCTCAGGAAGAGTTGGGCCTGAGAATCGCTGAGAAGGATAAAAAGCTTCAGGACGCTCAAGAGCAAATACTTGAACTTCAAAGAAAGATGCAGCAAGGATCACAACAACTTCAAGGTGAGGTTCAAGAGCTTGAATTAGAAAAATTATTAGCCGCTGAATTTCCTTCTGATGAAGTCATCGAAGTTAAAAAAGGAAAATTAGGCGCGGATGTCATTGAGAAAGTTATGACAACATATGGAACGTCTTGCGGCATCATCGTCTGGGAGTCAAAAAGAACTCAGAAATGGACTCCGATCTGGATTGCCAAATTGAAAACCGATAAAAGAGACCTTAAGGGAGATATTGGTGTGATCGTTACTGCTGACTTACCGAAGAGTATTGAGTCATTTGGATTTCTGGATGGTGTATGGGTCTGTAATCTTAAAACAGTTCTGAGTTTGGCTTTTGCTTTACGACAACAGCTCATTCGTATTAGGCAAGTCGAAAAAGCAAGTGAAGGGAAAGTAACAAAAGCAGAGGTTGTCTATAACTACTTAATCAGTAACGAATTCGTACAGAGAATTGAGGTTTGGGTAGAGTATTTTAAAAATCGCCGTGACGAAATCGATAAAGAGAAAGCATACTATACTAAAAAGTGGAATAAAGAGGAGAAAGAGATTGCACTTGTTTTACAGAACACTGCCGGCATCTATGGCGATTTGCAGGGTTTGATCGGGAATGCTTTACCTAAAGTACCATATTTAGAACTTCCTGAAGAAATAGAAACTGCGAAGAAAAGTTGAGGTTTTGGAAACATAAAAAGGTATCATCGAGCAACCGCCCGCTTGGGTGGTTTTGTTCTTAAGAAACATTTATGGCTATATTCAGAATCAGCAAAAACAAAGTCAGTAAATCGCGAATCAAGGACGATGGCTTCGGTGATGAATTTTCTTTGCGCGATTTTTTTGCGGAAAACCTTGAAGAACTCTTGGGAATTCGTTTTATTGAAAAAGAATATCCCATTCAGGAAGGAAGAATTGACACTTTGGGGCTGGATGAAAACAACTCCCCCGTCATTATTGAATACAAATGGAAAGAAAACGAGGAGGTGTTGGCCCAAGGATTGTTTTATTCCAACTGGCTTCTCAAAAACAAAAAGCACTTTGAACTTCTGGTCGATAAAAAGCTCGGTAAAAATATCATAGTCAATTGGGACCAACCAAGAGTCATCCTTGTCGCACAAGGTTTCGGCCGTTATATCCAAGGCGCAGTCGAGCAAGAAAAACATATCGAGCTCTTGTCCTATCACTTCTACGAACCTGACATTCTCCATCTTGAAAGCATTTACACGCCTCCGACTTTAAAATCATCAAGAAAGAGCGCCGTCAGAGACGAAGGAGTGGAGTACACCCTTGCGTATCACCTGAATAAGACTTCTCAAGAGATGCAACAGAAATTTAAGATTCTACGGGAAAAAATACTGCAGCTGCCGGAGGTTGAGGAAAAAGACTCTTTAAAAACAGGTGTGGCCTATCGAACGACAAAAAGCTTTGCACATATCGGTTTTAAGCCAACGTGGATCCATGTGCTTTTGCGCGATCCGAAATATACCTCTGATACAAAAATATTAGTCAGGGACGTTACCAGCCACGAATGGGGATATAAGGGTTTGATCAAGTTTACACCTGAAACGGATGTTGAGTATTTATTTGGACTTATCAAACAGTCCTACGAATCGACTTTGTAAAAACTGACGGAAGGGTTTGAGGAGATGGATAGGGTACAGATCGGAATAGTAGAGATTGATAGACCATAGATAGACGATAGAGAAACAGTTGAGAGATAGTTGCTTATGGAGCACGGAAGACTACGGTCCCGGTGAGATAGACCGATGGGATACCAACGAGAGATAAACGGTGGATAGACGATGGATAAACGGTTGGTAAGGGTTGATTAAGGGGGAGGTAAGGGTAATTAAGGGTTGATAGGAGAAGATAAGGGTGGTTAAGGGAAGGTAAGGGTTACCAGATTCCAACATTCTTTGGCAATCACTTTAATTACGATATACTTTTCTTATGAACAGTTCGTTTCCCATCAGGAATTCACTGGCGCCAGGGATGAAGGTCGTGATTGTGGAGAAGCAGAACCAGGCAACGGATGAGGAATCGGCCGGAACGATTGAGCGGATCCTTACCCACAGTCCTTCCCATCCCCATGGAATAAAAGTCAGGCTCACGGACGGACGGGTCGGCCGGGTTAAGCGGATTGTGTAGTATACCTTACGGGATCCTGTGGAGAATGAACCTTCGAGTTCCCATTCCTGTACAATATCCCTGCTTTGATCCACTATGGCAATCGTTGTTTTGGAAACACGACTCACTGCTTCCGATATCAAGAAAGCCCGAGAAGAGTATTCCTCGTACATTAAGATCACCGCGGACCTCAAGCAACAACTCGTCGCTATCGGAGGCGAGTATCACGCGGATGCTGAACAACTTTTCATAAAAACGCACGGCAGCAAACAGCGCGATATCTGGGGCGGAGGATACAATATTACATCCCATACATTTGAAACCAATGCTATGATCAATTTGCAACCTCGACGAAATAAAAGCCTGGAAATTATTGATCCGGCGATTCGAAAAAATTTTCTCACGCTCGTGAAAAGAAAATTACGACGCATCAAGTCTTTGCTATGAGCCATACGCCTACTTCCTTTGATATTGCAGCTGATCTTATACGGTGCATTCACGCAAGCTATTCCGATAAGGGATTCAAGGATGAGAATGTCGCTGCGTTCCTGACTCATGCTCAGCGTGATCTTCGACGAGTCAAGAAAAGCATTCCCGCTCATACGCGCACCATCATTGAAACGCGACTGAAAAAATCAACGAACACTCGACTTTCTCCATATAAACGGAGAGAAGACATGCTTACCGCCGCGGTTTTACTCGCTTCATAGCTGGAGCTCCCGAAGGATTTGAAGAGATGGATGGGGTGCAGATAGGAACAGTAGAGATTGATAGACCATAGATAGACTATAGATAATCGGTGGAAAGACGGTTGCTTGTAGATCATGGGAAAGTACGGGAAATTAAGAGAAAATAGGAGATGATAAGAGATGTTAAGGGAATTTAAGGGTTAATAAGGGTCTCCCAGTGAGATAGGCAAGCCATCTCACGGGATCCTCCGGAGAAGTTAAGGGTCCCCAGTGAGATAGTTTCTGTAGAGGAGTTTAAGGGTTTTTAAAGGATGTTAGGGGTAAGGAGTTTAAGGGATCCTGCGGATCCATACCTAAACATCTATAATTCAAGTATGGAGTTTAGACTTTCTTTTGATCTTTATGAAATATTCAACACTCAACTGGGCAGATTTGGCTTGGCATACTCTTCTTTCTTAAAAAGCAAACGCAGTACGGAAAAGCCAAAAGACCATTGGGAACGAATTGCTTTTTTCATTCGTCATCTCCTCGGCAAGGCATCGATTCTGTATCTCACATTTTTTACATATCTTTACTATCGTTCACTTTCTGAAGAGGAAATTCGTGAACTGCGCAGATCTCACGGGGCTAAGAAGTAAGGGTGGACTAAGGGGTATTAAGGGAAATTAGAGGATGTTAGAGGAAATTAAGGGTGAGCAAAAGAAGATAAGAGAAGATAGGAAACGAAAGAGCAGGAAATCAAGGGAAGTTATTCAGGGATATGACAGGAGACTCATCGTGCGATTCGTTCAGCATACACACTGAGAAATTCGTGATACAATGAATTATCGAACACAAATGCACAATCGAGGATCTCATTGATCAGCTCGTCGACAAAGGCGGGCGGATTAATGAGTATTACCTGCGAAACAACAACACCAGCAAACAAACGCTGGTTTACCTCAACGGATGGCACAGCGGAGTGAATATCCGAGATGCGATTACGAAGGCGCTGGCGAACTTTTCCGGTTAACGCACTCTTCTTCACCCTTGCTTTCCCGTTTTTCCTTTCTTTTCCCACTTTTAGGGGGCAGGCTTGCTTCTTTCATCCAGTATGGTAAAATACCTCAGTTATCATTAACATTGGACTCCTACTTTAAAGATCTTCTACTCGATTCTCAGTTCCCTTGCAAAAGCGGTATCTAGAAGCGAACAGACAGTATCCTCGGTTGTGAATCCAAACAATGAATTGGAGGTGAAAAGAAATGGCTACCAAACTATATGTTGGAAATCTTGATTATGGCACGACCAGCGATCAACTCGGCCAACATTTCGCGCAAGCAGGAAAGGTTGTTGAGGTCAATGTTATCAGCGACCGATACACCGGCCGATCAAAAGGCTTTGCTTTCGTTGAAATGGCAAGCGAGAAGGAAGCTGCGAAGGCTATCGAGATGTTCAACGAAAAAGATTTCGGCGGAAGGTCAATCGTCGTGAACGAAGCCCGACCCAAGCGCGAGCCGAGTTTCGGCGGAGGCGCAGGCGGAGGCGGCGGACGCGGACGATAACGACTTTTCTTTCGAGTAAATCACGAAAATCCCCGTCTATAAGGCGGGGATTTTTTTGAATATCGATCAAACAGAAAAAAGACTTTCCAGTACGCCCGCGGCGTCTAATTCATGCCGTAAGGTTGTGGTTGTGCTGTCAGCGATGGATGCGTTTTCCATTACGCCATTTCCGCTTCTTAAACACGCCAGTAATGTTTTCCCCACTCCCGTAACATGACTCAGAAGCTCAGCCGAACGGACAGCGAAGGAGGATAAACCGCCGGTTTCGGCCAAAAAGAAGTATTCACTCCTCATTTCATCAAGCATTCTATTCAGCGATTGATCATCTCCCGTTTTGCTTTCCGCATATCCGTATAAACTCGGGATGCCCAACAGCTTGTCGATTTTTCTGCCTTCCTTATCATCCATGACTTTCAAAACCATTTCCGCTCCCTGAAGAGACATCACCCGTGCCATTGTGAGTGCCGCGGTTTGATCTCCGCTTTCCAGCAAAACCTTCCTGCGGCCATTGACATCCCTCCCGACGACGAAGGCTGAATATTTTCTTCTGACATCCTCTATGCCTGCACACCTCTCTCTCATCTCAAACCCGTATGTTTCAGATACGCCCGGAGCAGCGAGAGCAATGCATCCCAAGACATAAATAACACTATCCAGTTCTACATATTCCCGATACTCCCTTTCTGAAAACGACCTTCTGCCTTCGGAGAGTGTCAGAAAATCCCGGATGAGGGCGTCAACCATCTGCGACTGTCTCGAATCCGGTCCGTACACATCTTTAAATCCGGCAACTGATCGGCCTAGCCATGCGTAGGTCCCAGCCTCCAACCGCCTTAATCCTTCCTTCTTTTCCTCCGTGAGCTTTTCTGAGGCATCGTCTATTTGAAGCCTTGCTGATATCCCAATATCGGCGGCTTCGTTTGCCGCGATCAAGACCGGGGCAACGCTGCTTATGACCTGCAATGCCTCACTCTTTCTTCCTGCCAGCTCGTCAGGAAAGGCGATATTCATGGCATTCACGATTGCCAGCGACGTCCTCGGAAGGTTTACACTATTCCCTGCCATCTCAGAGGCAAGATAGAGACCCCAAGTTTCCCCGGTTGCCAGAAGACTTCGAATGGGAGATGTTTCAATTGTTCTTTTCATCTCTACGTTGGGCCAAGCTCCTCCTGTTCCGTTTCAGAGGGCGCTATTATATAGAATTGTTCCTTCAGGCAACATCAGCGATGAATGTTACGGTTTCCGGGACTATTTCCTTGAAGAGTTCAGCGACAGGTGGCGGCTTTGCTGAAGCCTGCGGCAAGCGCTTCCTTTTCGCTGCAAAACCAGCTTTCCCCGATGTCTTTT
The DNA here is from genome assembly GCA_001816915.1 of Candidatus Chisholmbacteria bacterium RIFCSPLOWO2_01_FULL_49_14. Lineage (GTDB taxonomy): Bacteria > Patescibacteriota > Microgenomatia > UBA1400 > Chisholmbacteraceae > 2-01-FULL-49-14. Next base: position 4,843 of record MHCL01000028.1, on the reverse strand, counting down.
TCGATGATGGTGAAGTTGTACTGGGCACAGCCGGGAAGGTAATATTTGCGGGCATCCGAGTTTTTGTCGATGTTACCCTTGACGGCGCAGGCCGGATTATCGGGATTTTCCTTCTGGTAACAGAGGGGGCTGAAGATGCCCAGGTTCCCCTCCCTTGCCCGATTGGCGGCTTCCCGCAATTGAAGCGCGGCGGAACTCTTGTCCGTGTGGTAGCGGGCCCAGCCGCTTTCGACCATGGCGAGGTTGACCAGATCGCCGCCGGCATAGACTAAGGCGAGGGGGCGGCCGTGATAGTCGGTTACTTCTTCGGAAATTGTCAGAGACTTGCCTTTCACCAATTCGGTGAGCAGGTCCTTGGCTTCCTGACCGCCGCAGAAGCCGAGTTCGGGCGCGTCTACGTGGCGCAGCCTTACTTGCCTGCCGTCGGTCAAGACCAAGGAGTCGCCGTCGGAAACGGCAAGAAGCTCAGTTTCCTGAACGGTGACTGGCGGGCGGGTTTTTTTGAGGAAATAGGCGTTGACCAGGAGAGAGGGGATGAGGAGGAGAAGCCCCAGGAGCGGGACCAGCGATCGGACCTTTTTTTGGTTAGCGGCAGGCATGCTTTCTCTATTATGACAAACCGAGGCTTTTCAAGGCAAGGTGAGGATAAGGGATGTTAAGGGTAGGTAAGGGTCTCCCGGTGAGATTGCTTCGCATCTCACGGGGCAAGCGTAAGAGTAAGAGAAGTTAAGAGGTATTAGGAGGAGGTAGGGGAAATTTCGGGAGAGGAGGGGAAATTAAGAGAAAATAGGAGAAGATAGGAGAAATTAATGGTAGAAAATACCCAGTTAGACGGGCTGTTTAGAGGAAATTAAAGGACTTTAGAGGAATTTACAGTCCCAATGAGATAGCGTATCCGAATCTTCAAGGATCCTCCGAAGAAGTTACGGGGAAAGATACCCAGTTTTTGATTATTTCAGCGGACCATAGAACCCTACACAATTTTTGGGTATTTGGTAGAATAGGTCAACACTATGGTCCAAGAAGCGACCGAAACACTGCCAGCCCTCCACCCGGCTGATGTTGCGGAGGATAGAGCGGCGGAAGAACAAGGACAACTCTTCGCCCGATACAAGGAAATCGGAGGGATACTTCCGCAAGGAATTTTCGAAGGGGCAATGACTTTATTGCAGAGCACGCATCCGGAATCGTTCAGCGAAGATGAAAAAAAAGCCAATACGCACCTCGCGATGCTGGCACAAGGATATGCCCGAGCGGCGCACATTACCATTACTCCCAAGATTGAGGCTCTCTATTCCATCCTGATAGCGAACAAGGGCGACGTTTTGCGACAGCCCGGCGAGCGAAAACCTTTTCCTCTCGGAGGTGATCAGCCGACCATGGCCCAAGCCCTTTTAATGGCCGGGGAATATTCCAAGTACAGAACTTTTATCCATCACTTTTCGATCGCCTGTAAAGATGATTTAGACAGGGAACGCCGTCCGCGTCCGACTTCTCAGGCTGCGTAGATTGGAGCCATACCTTCCGTGGTCCTGCAAATTCAGATTTCTTGAATAGCGTTTAAGGGTCATTAAGGGTAGTTAAGGGAACTTAAGGGGTGTTACTGTTCTAGAAGGATCTGTTTACGCGTACTGAGCTGATCCTGATATAATGCTTTGCCATGACGAAAGCGATGTTCATCGAAACCATGCGATTTTCGCTTGTTGAAGCGTTCAGGCTTGTCACCCGAAATCGGCGGATTTACGCTGCCTCACTCCTCTTGGTCTTGCTGGGCCTGATGCGATTTCTACAGCGGCCGAATCTTCCGCACGCAACGCTCCTGCAGGCCATCTTCGTGTTTGCCGTGTCCCTCGTTCTTTTGGTTTCCATCGCCGCCTTGGCCGTGGTGATGATCGCCTGGCCGGGTGTGGAAGCGGCACTTATGAAAGACTCATACGTTTCGGGATCGGCGAAGTGGAACCGGCTGCGGCATTACTTGTGGACGTATCTCAAGCGGTTGGCGCCGCTTTTACTCGTGAGTTTGGTTCTTTACCTCCCCATATCCCGATTATCACTGCAGATCAATAGCGCCCGCCTGTTTTCCTATTTGAGTTCGGCGCTTTCGGTCAGCTTGTCTACGCCGCTTATCGCTTTGATCGTCATCCACGACCTCTCTTTCGTTGCCGGAGTCGCCCGCACCTTTGAACTTTTCAGGAAAGACCTCCTCTTTTTTCTCTCACTCTTTTGCCTTGCCTCCCTCAATTACCTCATCCTCAATGCCATCGGCACGCAGTTGTCCGCGTTCTTTGCCCCGGACTACGCCGCCACGAAACTCGGTTTGAGCAGCGCTCCCAACTTCACCATTCTCCTGTTATCGCCCATCTCGACGTTTACCAGCCTCACCATCACCTCCTTCAGCATCGTCTACCTGGTTGGGAAAAAGAATCTGAAAAAGACCAGAAAGCGGTAGCACTTCTCCCGCATCACCCGTTTTGTTATAATTCATTCAATTAAACTCGTCAGCGAGCGACTTGTTTCTCAGAGGAGACTTTCGGTATATTCATTTATCATAAACGGACATTTATGCAGTGGAAACCATTTATAGCCGGAGTCATCACCATCATCGTCCTTCTGGCGCTTGCCGGAGGCGGGTACTACTTCGGCACCAAGCAACCAAAACAGACTTCTCCCCAATCGCAGACATCGGAGGCCACCTTGCCGGAACAGCAGAGCCAAACTCAAACAACACCGGCTCCTCAACTGAGCCCTGTACCGACTACGACGCCCACAACCACGGTCAGCGCAGGAGGGATCTTGAGCTTTTCCGCATACAGCGCACAGCTCCCTGCCGGCTGGGAACCCGAACATGACCAAGACGCGAATACACCGATCGACCGGCTGACGCTCACCAAGGGTAATTATGAAATCTCGATCTACCAAGCCACAACCGGAGGCGCGATGTGCCTGTACCCGGGGGACGCTCCGTTCGAAGGACCGAGTGCGACGTACGATGTGTTTGCCGAGATTGCCGGAAGCGGCGGAGTGAGCTACCGCAGGAGCGGTACTGCCGGCGACACGGCATTTACAGTCTGCCGCATGCAGGATGACGGCACCTATTTCCTGCCGACCGGATTCGGACACATCCAGTTTAAACTTCCCGCGGGGTACGATCCCAAAATACTGGCTGAGATGGATGCCATTATCGCTTCACTACAGTCAGACTAATACATCTGCTATCATACCCGTATGTCCAGAGTCGTTCATTTTGAAATCCTCGCTGAGAACCTCAAACGAGCCGCCAAGTTCTACACGGACGTCTTCGGCTGGAAGATTGAGGGATGGGGCGAAGAACGCTATCTTTTGGTGACAACCGGGCCGAATAAGAAGCCTGGGATCAACGGAGCCATCATGCCGCGCATCAAGCCTTTTACCGGCAAAAAAGGGTTTTTGGCAGCCATTCTTACCGTGCAGATTGATGGGAAACTGCAAACTTATCTTATTCGAGTCAAACGCGCCGGCGGGAAACAGATCACGCCCGTGCAGTCCATCCCCGACATCGGAACGCACGCCTACTGTAGAGACACGGAAGGCAACGTCTTCGGAATCCTTCAGCCCCCCGCGAAATAAACTATTCAGCAAAAAAACCGCTTGCTTTCTCCTGTATGTTCCAGCTTCATGGGGGCGGCGAAAAATATCCGCGATATTGAGAAGATTGCGGAGCGGCTCGGGAAGATAGAGCCCCAGTGAGATAGGCATGCCATCTCACGGGGTCCTTCGAAGGGTACGAAAGATAAAGGGTTTCAGAGGAGACTAGAGGAATTTAGACGGGTTTAAAGGATATTACCGGAGGATACGGGAAATTAAGGGAAGTTAAGGGTGATTAAGGGTCATTAGGGGAAGTTAAGGTCCCAGTGAGATAGACCAGAGATAGTTACTCATCTCACGGGGCAAGGGTAAGAGGAGATAAGAGAAGTTAGGAGAAGTTAAGGGCATATACAGGAAGTTAGAGGAGACTAGAGGAATTTATAGGAAAATACGGGAGATTACGGGAATTTAAGGGTTTATAAGAGTGGATACGGGCCTTCAATCGTGGGATGATATTCAATACTTCTATGGATTATGATGATGAGCTTGAGGAGCAGGAGAAGCGCAGGCGCAGGAAGCGCGCGCGCAAACACAGGCCACATGTCGTCACCGAGAGCAGTAAACACTCCAGACGCAATCGAATCGTTGCGCTCAAACGGGAACGGGTTGCAGAGGCGAAAGACAGCCTCAAACGACACCTTGGGCGATTTGCGGATATAAAAACCGATCAAGGAAAGCGGCAAGCTCAAGCCTATATCCAGTGGGTCAGCTCATCTCTGAAAAAAAGAGAACCTTCCGTAAACCTTGACGACATCCATTTCCAATACAGCCTCTCCTCGAAGCCAGGCGGCCAACACGTGCAGAAAAACCGGACTTCCTGCAAGGCAACTCATTTGCCGACGATGATCGGCGTGCGTAATGAGGAAGAGCGAAGCTCTGTGCAGAATAAATCCAACGCGCTCAAGCAGCTGTACGAGCGATTGGTAGATCACCTGCGGTTGTGGATGATTGTTTCCGGAGGCACCCAAGACAGGAATACGGAAGAGATCGTGATGGAGATGCTCCATGAATCCCAATAACACCAGCTGTCCCATGCGTATCCCACGGAGTCAGAGAGAAATTAAGGGTAGTTAGGGAAAGTGCGGGAAATTACGGGAGTGTACGGGAAATTAGAGGAGATGGCAAGAGTTTAAGGCCTCACGAGTTCTAAATGGAATCCGACCACCTGTAGGTACAATACAGGTCTATGACGGATTCCAAACATCACACCAAATTGACT
>MHCL01000027.1:30421-59248 GCA_001816915.1 Candidatus Chisholmbacteria bacterium RIFCSPLOWO2_01_FULL_49_14 | reverse complement strand
GTCCCAGAAAGGTGTTAAACTACAACACACCGAATGAGGTGTTTCGTGCTTATCTAGATCGCTAAGTGGTCGGATTCAAAGTCGAATGTGGTCCTGTAAAGGGTTGAGCCCAAATCTGATACAATTCACTTGTTATGCAAGACAGAGGCGGAGAATTTCATAAACCACCTCCCTCGGAGATCGATACGCGCGGAGGGGCACGCATCCATCAGGGTGAACCGACCAGTAAATGGAGCCGGACCGCTGAAGAAATCGAAAAGGATTTTGAGGAAGAACATGGCGATTCGCTTGATCATCCCGCATTTTTACGTAAGCGCCGTAAGCAACAAGCCGACAAAGAACAGACTTCCGAATAACGGTTTTTTACCATCTCTTCCAAGACTTTAGGTATTTGATTTATTAAAGTCATCGGTGTAGAGTACGGAGACACCTTCATTTACGCACATTGTATGCCAGGTCCTGAAGTAAGAACGATAGATCCAGACAGAAATATCTCCGGTTCTCTTCCCGAGCCCGTAACCTCTTCATTCCTTCTTTCCGATCCTTTCCACATTGAAATGTTGGTGCGGGTGAGCAAACACCTATCCCAGAGGGATGTGACCTTTGATCAAGCGGTGAGTTTGATGTCTAAAATTTCATCGAATTTTTACGGGGAGGTTGTACGATCCGCACGTGTTTTCAGCCAACTTTCTGCAAGCGTTCAGAGTTATATCAACGAGAATCCGGGACTTGTCACCTATGTACACGATTGCCATATGTATAAATTCATCGATTATAAGGGAAACGTCCGGGGAAAGACAGTTCTCAAACCCTTTGTTCCTCAAGAGCATGATTTTTCCTCATAGTTCTTCAATTCAGCGTTCTTCCCGACCCTTTTTTCATTTGGTACAATGGCAATAATTTAGAGCGCTCTATGTGCGGACGGTTCGTTTTTACCCCAGGCGGAAAAGCAAAATTCACGACGAGATTCGATATTGAAAACGACGTTACCGTCGAAGAACGCTACAACATCGCTCCCGGCGCGATGGTCCCCGTCGTCACCAGGCAGAGCCCTAACCAAGCTATACTCATGCGCTGGGGCTTGATTCCATTTTGGGCGAAGGACCCGCGCATCGGCTACGCGCTCATCAACGCGCGGGCGGAGACGGTTGCCCAAAAGCCGGCCTTCAGTAAACCCCTGCGGACGCAGCGCTGCATTGTCCCGACGAACGGCTTCTATGAATGGCGCAAAGGAGCGGACGGGAGCGAGCCTTTCTTCATCCACCGCAAGGACGGGGCGCTGGTGGGGTTTGCCGGACTCTATGACGTTTGGAAAGACGCGGAGGGACACCCGATCCGCTCCTTCACCATCATCACCACCACGCCCAATGCCGTGGTCGCGCCGATCCATGACCGGATGCCCGCGATTTTACGGGAGGACCAGGAAGACAGATGGCTTGATCCTGACATTCAGGATCCTCAGGTCCTTCTCCCCATGCTTTCGCCGTATGAAGCGCAGATGCTTGAAGCCTATCCCGTGGGTAAAGCGGTGAATAAAGCCAGCATCGATGAGCCATCGCTCATCCACAAAAGCGACTGACCTATAGAGTGCTTTCCAAGTGGAGAAATATACGAATTTCTATCCCCTTATTTCCTTTCAACCTTGATGGTGCATTCGGTGACCAAGGCGGCGATGGCGCCGACCGCGGCAAGCGCCGGAGCAAGGAGCGCGCCGACCACCCCAATGGTCAGGGGAAGGACGATCAGCGCTTTTCCTTTCCGATCGACAATCGTGATCCTCCTCACATTTCCCTCACGGATGATCTCCTTCACCTTTTTCAAAAGATCTTCACCGTTGACTTTGAATTCTTCTTTCATTTTTGATGATTCTCTCCGTTTCTTTGACGGCATATCCATTCACCCCCTTTGCACCCTTTTTTGTATTGAGCAGATATCATACTACAAAGAAAGACGACCGTTGCTTGTCTCAGGGAATAATATTCTCAGGAAGAATTTAAGGGTGATTAAGGGTAAATAAGGGTAACTCAGGGAGGTAAAAGAAATAATGGAAAGTACGGGAAATTAAGGGTCCCAGTGGGATAGCAAAGCATCCCACGGGTTCAGAGAGAAGGTATGGGAGGTTACGGGTTGTTTTTCGGCTCGTGCCGTGTCATCAGGATGAGATAGCAGCCGTTAAGAGGTTAGAGATATTAGAAGAGTCTAAGAGAAGTTAAAGGTTCTTAGAGGATAGTAGAGGAAATTACGGGAAGATATGGTTACCCTATGTACTTTACTTCTCAATCGTATTGCTCCAGTTTCCCGCTTTCCCCACATTTAATGTGTAGAAGACTCATATTTATGTGTCTTGAGGGAATTTACGACTCCACATTTAATGTGTAAAATGATACTTGGGTTGACTCGCAGGAGCAAATCCAGTACACTTCAGAGCTGTTCCCCTGTCCAGATTTATGTCCGAAAAGCCATTTCCCAGCGATGAGATCGTCTTTGCGTCGGAGCGGATGAATTCCCTTGACGCGCGGGGAAAATTGGGCGTGGCGCTTGAATTTGGGGTGGATACGCCGTCTTTTTCAAGCCCAGCGAATTTAGCCCGGCACTGGGACACGACTCAAATGATTGTCGGCGAAGCGGCCAGGCAGATTACCCGAGACGGGCAGCCGGAAGAGCGGTTGGGCGAGATGCTCCATGACAGCGACGACCGGATCTCGACGCTTCTTTTAGCGGGCATCACTATGAGATTGCCGCATATTTCCCTCAGTCCCAAAGCAGGAAACCTCATCGTTGAAACGGTCCCCAGACATCCGTCGCGGCGGTTCAGGGAGGCTGGGATTGTGTTTCTCGAATCCACCGGAATGCTCAGGCCGACGCCGGTAGTGATCAACATGAGAGAAGTACAGATGCGGCGCGATGACGCAACCGAAGAAGAATTTGCGCGCAGGCGGATCCTCAAGCCGATCAAATGGGCCTGCGCTGAGGAAGCCAACGATGCGTATGAATCCACGCTTTTCTCCGGACAGACACAGCGCTGGCAACTTGAACACGCGTTCCCCATCATGGCACTCCTCTTTTATTCCGGGCGTGGAGAGATGAAGGACCTTGCCTGCATTGATCCCAACCAAACTGAACTTGAGAGAGATCTGCAAACGCTCACGGAGCTGGGAGAGGTCGAAACCAGATTAGTCCGAAAGGGACGCTTCGGTGAACAACAGACAGTCTTCGCATTAGCACGGCCGGAGTTTTGGGCAGGACCGCCGTGGTAACAAGCCCCCGTCCTTGCATTTTTCACGCTGACCGAATAGAGTAAACGTGAGAAGTTACATTGAAATATGAGATCTTCCGAAATCGACTGTATTTTGCGCGTACGAACCGAACAACTCGCCCGAGACCAGGGTTTACTGGAACCCGGGAGCGGAATTGAGTGCCCCTATGAACCGACGTGTGAAGGGACGGAGTGCAAACTTGCCGAGAACCCCCAAACCCGGACAATCTTCCTGCATCAGGACGGCGACCCGGCAGCCGTTGACGAAGTCGGGCGGTTTTACCACAGACTTGAAGCGTGGGCGAGATTGCGAGGTGAGGGGACCTTCGAACCCACTGTCTAACAGTTGCGACTTCCCCACATTTCATGTGTCGAAGGATATCATGACTAGCCGAAGGTGAAGGCGAAGAGTGCGAGGTTCCCGTCCAAAAATCTCAATTCCAGGAGATGCCTACCGGGAGTCTGAAGATGAATAAGATCGTAGAGCCTGTCGCTTTCAACCACGACCGTGCCGTCAACTACGTCCTCCCCCGCGTCTGATGAGTTGACCCGTTCGCCATCGAGCAGCACTTCAAACCTGCCGCTACCCTGTTTGGGAGAGATGACAAGAAAAACGTTTTTGGCCTCGAAATTGAGCCTGAGGCCGGAGCCCTCGGACGGATTGGCCCGCTCTTCACCGAGCTCCCAAATTCCCTGGTAGGAAAAAAAGTTTTGCGGGAGATTGCCGGGAGCCGAGTAGGCGGCCGGGCTGTCTTTGACGAGCGGCTCCGGTGAGGCAAGATACTGAATGCGCCCATATCCCAAATAGAGCTCGGGGGTTCGGGCTTGGATCTCGTAGGAGGGGTTGGCGACTGGCTGGTCGGCGACCTTGAAACCGGCTTCGGTAAGAAGTTTTTGGATGACTTCCTCCGTTTCGTCATACCGCCCTTCACCAAAGTGGTGGTAGCGGAGGTTACCCTTGGCATCAATGAGGTACTTTGCCGGCCAATATCGATTGTTGTACGCGCGCCAAGTCGCGAACTCGTTGTCCTGCATGACGGGATAGGTTAGTCCGAAATCCGCGATCGCCTTTTTAACGTTGTCGGCGTTTTTTTCAAATTCAAATTCGGGCGTATGAACGCCGACGACCACCAAACCTTGACCGGCGTATTTTTCGTGCCAGCTTTGCACGTAGGGCAAGGTGCGGATGCAGTTGATGCAGGTATAAGTCCAAAAATCGACGAGCACAACCTTGCCTTTGAGTTCGGCAAGCGTCAATGGCGGGCTATTGAGCCATTGACCGCCGGCGATGAAATCCGGCGCCGTGCCTTCCACGTCAAGCATCTCAAACATCGGTTTCCCCAGATCCTCCGAATTCGGTTGTGCCTGTAAAACCCGGAGCGCCCGCGTGACGGCAGGGATCTCCTCGATTTTGGTGAGGCCGGTGCCGTAGCCGGGAAGTTTTTCAAGAATATAGGTTTGGAACGTGCGGTCCGCGTTGAAGTAGATGGCGACTGCCGTGGCGATCATCAGAACACCGAATGCTTTTTGGATGCGGGCGCCGTTTTTGGAAAGGAAAGGAACTTTGGTCAAGAGGCGACGGCCGCCGAAGAGGATGGCAAGCATCGGTATGGCCGTCCCCAGCGCGTACGCAAAGGTGATCGCAACACTCGTGCCCGTCACCTCACCAGTCAATGCCAGAGCAATGACGGAGGCAAGGATGGGGCCGACGCAGGGCGTCCAGAGAAGACCGATCGAGATGCCGACCAGCAAACCACCCATGAATCCTTGCCTTTCCTGACTGCGAGGCATGAAGCCCGACAACCTGGAGAAAAGACGCTCCGACAAGGCTTGAAATTGAGGAACGAGCAAGCTTACGCCGAAGAGAAAGATAATCACAATCGAGAGGGTGCGCAAGCCGTCTGCCCGGACGCCAAAGGCTTTGACAATCAAGGTTAAAAACAGCGTAAAGAAGGTGAAGCTTGCCACAAACCCGGCGACCACCCCGAAGGGACGGCGCTTGCCTCCCCCGATAGAACTTGAAAGAACAATCGGAAGCACCGGCAAAATGCAGGGAGAGAGAATGGTGACAATCCCCGCGAGAAACGCGAATACAATAAGAACAACCATCACATCTCCCTTCCTTAACCACTTGAAGAAGTCATCACACAATTCTCTGATGAGAGACTCAGTTACTCGACAATGACCGTGCCCTTCATGTTGGGATGGGGCGTGCAATGATAGGGATAGGTTCCCGCTTTGTCAAAGGTGACGGATGCCGATTTTCCCTGGCTTATGAGTTTGGTATCAAAGCTTCCTCCGTCCGCGGTCGCGGTGTGGGCAACCTGATCCTGGTTGGTCCAGGTGACTGTGCCGCCGACTTTGACGCGAACAGTAGCGGGTCTGTAGGCGTATCCGGATATCATGACATCCTCTGCGAGCGAACCTTCCTCCGGCAGGGCCTCTCCAACACTCGTCGTGCTTTCTTCGTCTTCCGGCACGACGTCGGCTTCGCTACCCTGGCTTTGGTCTTCCAACGATCCTTCTCCTGTGGAGGGAGCGGTCCCCGGTGCGGCGTTTTGCTGGCTCATGAGGAGATACCCCCCTCCCAACACCAGCACTGCAATAACCACGAATATGAGCGTTTTATTCATTGTTCTCACCTCCTTTACGTCTATACAGGTTTACGTATCGTAGCGTACTCCGGTTGAGAATTCCAGCGGCGCACTCTCTTGCCAGTCCCGGACTTGCGCCATTGCGCAATGGGTTATACTATACCTTCTCATGCGAAAAATCTCCCTGATCTTGTTCTCCATCTTCATCCTCTGCGCCGCGGCGTTCGGGGTTTCTACCTTCCTGTCACGCAATGGCACGGGGGAGGGCCGACTAACTTCCATGACGGAAAATCTCGGAGGGCCCGACGAACCCTTGACGCATCCCCTGCAAATTACCGAGATGAGAAAACAGGAGTATCCGGGAAGCGACCTCACGATCGAGCAGACTCTTTCGGCAGGATCAAACTACACACGCTCCATCGCCTCCTACAAATCGGAAGGTTTGAAGATGTTCGGCCTGTTGACCGTCCCCAACGGCCATGTTCCCGAAGGCGGATGGCCGGCAATCATCTTCAACCACGGGTATATTTCTCCCTCGGTCTACTCGACCACCGAACGCTACGTCGCGTATGTTGACGGATTTGCCCGCAACGGCTATGTTGTGTTCAAGCCGGATTACCGCGGACACGGAAATTCGGAAGGAAGGGCGGAAGGAGCGTATTATTCGACCGCCTACACCACCGACGTCATCAATGCCATGCGCAGCGTGGAACGCTACCCGAATGTCAACCCCGACAAGATCGGGATGTGGGGGCACTCCATGGGCGGGCACATCACGCTGCGGACGATGGTCGCGACCCCCGATATCAAGGCCGGCGTGATCTGGGGTGGGGTGGTGGTTTCCTACCGGGACATGGCGGAGAAATGGCGGCGCGGCGACCGGCCTCCGAGGCCGACGCCGACGTTTAGCCCTTCCCGACCGGGAAGGCAACAGCTGACTGAGCGATACGGAACCTTTGACGAGCATCCCGAGTTCTGGAGATCGATCAGCCCAATCTTTTTCGTTTCAGATATTTCGGGACCCGTGCAACTGCATCATGGTTTGGCCGACACCACCGTACCTTGGGAGTTTTCGCAGAGCCTCAAGACCACGCTCGATGAAGCGGGCAAGACCGCGGAGTCCTATACCTACCCCGGAGCGGACCATAATCTTTCGGGAAGCGCCTTCGGCACGGCCATGTCCCGCTCGGTTTCCTTCTTTGACCGCTATCTTAAGGGAGAATAGAGGGGTACTTCAACCACCCTGGTGATGCTCAAAACCGGGGTCGCCTCCTCTTTCCTCAAGGTAGCTTTTGAGGGGCTCAAAATACGAATCCTGCCAGCCGTCGCGGTAGGAGACGTATTCCTGCTTCGGCACGCCGGTCTGGGTGAGTTCGATCTTGGTACCCAATTTTTCAAGCTTGAAGACAAAGGTTGCCTTGGACGGCTTTTCCCAAGCTTTGGCCGACCATTCCTGGACGAGCTTTTTCTCTTTGACAACCTCTACATTCTTTCCGAAAATATCCCCTCCCCAGAGGGAGAATTTGGCGCCTTTCCTGGCACTCATGCGGGCCGGTCCCGCTCCCCAAGCTGCCAGAATCTTGGGGTCGACGAGCGCGTTCCAGACATCATGACGGGCGGCGCGGATGAAAAAGGAACGTTTGATGGTGTTCATGAGCATCATCCTAACCCGAACTCAACCCGTTGACAAGCCACTCGTTTCCAAGCGAACGCTTGGGTGAAACGGCTTCCCATGAATCCCCCCTTTTCAGGGAGGGGTTGAATTGGGTATCATATGGCGTATGGTTATTGACCAAATGTACCAGTTTCTCCCCACTGCCTTCAAGAACGTCGCCGATTCCGAGATGGTGATGCGGATGCTGCGGCCCCAGATGCGGTCACATTTTCGGGAATTCGTTTCCCCGGGGGACTTGGTGTTTGACGTGGGCGCCAATGTCGGCGCTTTAACGCAAGTGTATCTGGATTTGGGGGCCCGAGTCGTCTGCATCGAACCCCAGCCATATTGTCTTACCAAGCTTCACAAGCGGTTCGACGGCAACTCCAGGGTGACCATCGTCCCCAAGGGCGTCGCCCACGAAGAAGGCCGGCTGCCCCTCTTTATCTCCAGCGGCGCGCATACCACCTCCACCTTCTCCGAAAAGGTCATTCGCCAGAGTCTCCTCAATAATCGTAATTGGGACTCGTCCGTCGAGGTGCCCGTGACCACGCTCAATGCCCTCATTCAGGAATACGGGACACCAGATTTTTGCAAGATCGATATCGAGGGGTTTGAAGAGCAGGCATTTCAGGCGCTCGATTTCCGGCTGCCCGCTCTGTCGTTTGAATTCCACCGGGAGTTCCTGGACGAAGCGCGGCGATGTGTCGAATACCTTCAGGAATTGGGAGCAGCCCTTTTCAACTACTCGTTATTCTTCAATTATTCCCTGCAAAAATCGCCCTGGTACACCAGCGAGCAGCTGTTTCGGGAGCTTGCCCATCGAGGGAAGATCCTCAACGGCTATTTGCGAGGGGATATTTACGCACGGCTTCCCTGATCTTGGCTCCCGGAGGTAGAGTGCTTTCCTATTTCTTCTCGAATTACTGTTCCATGAGCTCCGGAGGCGTCAATTCTTCGCGCGCGGCCGGAGAGGCTTCCAGTGCTTCTTCCCCCGAGGGACTCGATTCGGCAGACGGGGTGGCTTCTTCCATTTCTTCCACCACTCCAGCCGGACTTGATTCCTGCGCGGGAACTTCTTCCGCTGTCATTTCTTCGCTTACCGGGGCTGAAGGACGCTCTCTGATGTTGTTGTAGACGCCGTAGCCAAACATGAAGATGAAAATGAGCACAACCAGCACGATATACCAATTGTCTTTAAATTTTCCCAACACGTTCACCACCTCCTCCCGGTGAGATGCTCTCAGACTTTATTAAACCTCATGAGTATCGTATACAATTTTCACAGGCTGTCAATCCATGGAGCAAGCGGGAAGAATCATCTCATGCGGGACTGCAGACTATTCTATCTTTTCGGACTTTGCTTTCTGGCGCGGGCGGCTTGGGCTAAGCCCGGTTTTCTGCGCTCCTTCATCCGCTGATCGCGCGTCAACAGGCCGCGTTTTTTAAGGGGCGTGCGATACTTCGGGTCCGCCTTGGCCAAAGCCCTGGCCAGGCCGTGGACAACGGCCCCCAACTGTCCGGACTGACCGGACCCCAAGACCCTAATCGACGCCGAGTACCGATCAAGCGTTTCGGTGACGCGAAAGGGCTCAAGATAGAGCGCTTTGTGCGACTCCAGCGGGAAGTATGCTTCAATCGGTTTGTCGTTGACGATGATGGGCCCTTTTTTCGCATAGAGCCTGATTCTGGCGTTGGCGGTTTTGCGCCGGCCGACCGCATGAACATATCCCGGATCTTTCTTTTTCTTCTGCACTGGTTTGGTTTTTACCTTTTTTTCCGGCATGGCTACTTTCCTTCCTTGTTCATTTTTTCCTGATAGGGATGTTTATCCCCCACAAAAACCTTGAGGCGACGCAGGCGAACCGCGCGCAGTTTGTTCTTGGGCAGCATGCCTTTGACCGCAAGTTCAATCACCTTCCTGGGATCTTTTTCCATCTGGCGTGCGTACGGAATTTGTTTGAATCCTCCCGGATATCCGGAATGGCGGTAATAGATTTTTTGCGTGCTCTTTTTCCCGCTGACTTTTACTTTTTCGGCGTTGACCACCACCACATAATCCCCGCAATCCAAGTGCGGCGTGAAATATGGTTTACCCTTGCCGATGAGAAAGGACGCAATTTTGGTGGCCGTGCGCCCAAGCAGCTGGTCCGTGTAATCAACGAGGTGCCAGGTGCGCTTTATCTCTTTGGCTTTGGGACTGTAGGTGAGTTGAAACATGTATTGATGGCTGATGATTAATGTTTGATGTTTAAGGTTTAAGGTTTAATGATTAATGATTAATGGCTGATGGTTAATATTCAATGTTTAAAGATCAGAGATCAAAGAACAATGATCAAGAATTAATAAATAATAGTCAGCAATATTAACTCCCAGACTTTTCGTCTTTTTTGTCCTTGTTATCGGTTTCTTTCCGGTCTTTTGATTGTTTTTCCTTTTTCCCCTCACCTTTCTTGACCGGCTGTTCGACTATTTGTGCTTTTTCAACCAGCTCCATTTTCACCAGCATCGCGTCGTCGCCGCGGCGCTCCCCAAGTCGGATGATTCTCGTAAAACCGCTGACGCGGTCTTTAAACCGCGGCCCCAGTACGTCGACGATTTTGTTGACCGCGTTTTTGTCCTGCAGGAACGCAGCGATCGTGCGACGGGCGTGCAATGTCCCCTTCTTGCCGCGGCTGATGATCTTATCCGTCAACCCCTTAATGGCTTTGGCTTTGCTCTCGGTCGTCTGAATTTCTTCATGCATGACCAGAGCGTTGATTAAATTTTTAAATAACGCTTTTCTGTGCTTGGAGTCCCGATTGAGCTTCTTGCCTTTGATTTTGTGACGCATAGGAATAGGTTATAGCTTATAGGTTATAGGATTTAAGAAATCGACAATAGTGAACAATAATCAATAATCAATGAACAGTAATCTTTGATCCTTGGTCTCTGGTCTTTGTTCTTTGGTTTTTTCTTTTACTCTTTGAATCCTACTTCTTTTTTCTTGAGCGCCTTTTTCACCAGGCCAACGGACTTTTCACCGAGGTTTTTGACCTTGGCTACCTCAGATTCCGCCGCTTTGGTCAAATCCAGAACGGTTTTATATCCGCCTTTACGCAGGGCGTTGGCGATGCGAGTCGGAAGATCAAGCTCTTCTACCGTCAGCTTGTACGTCTCACCGGACATGAAGCTTTCCTCTTCATGCTTTTCAACCTTCGCGACTTTCGGCTCATAGACCTGTTTGAAATAGGCACTCAAGAGTTTTGCCGTCTGCGTGAGCGCTTCCTTGGGTTTGATCGTGCCGTCGGTTTTTACTTCCATAATGAGACGATCAAGATCCGTCTTTCTGCCGACACGCGTGGTTTCCACCCGATAGGCAACCATCCGCATTGGCGTGAAGAGCGCATCGATGGGGATCACCCCGAGCTGATCGCTTTTCCGTCCTTCTACCGATGAGTAGCCAACTCCGCGCTCGACCGTCATTTCCGCTTCCAGGCTCGTTTTTTTTTCGGAAAGGGTCCCCAAGACGAGCTGTTTGTTGATAATGGTCACGACCGGCGGAGCTTTAATTTGCGAGGCTTTGACTTCTCCCGGACCCTGGGCCGTGAGGTGCAGCGTCTGCGGTTCGTCTCCCTCATAGCGAATACGGATGCGCTTGAGATTGAGAATGAACTCGACGATGTCTTCGCTCATGCCCTTCAAGGTCGTGAACTGATGCCGTATTCCCTTTATCTTGACCTGGGTGATGGCGGCTCCGGGAAGGCTATTGAGCATGATCCGGCGCAGGGCATTCCCCAAGGTGTGCCCGTATCCTTTCTCCAGCGGTTCGATGACATACGTGGCGCTGTCCGCTTCTTCCTTACTCGGCGTTACGGCAAATGTGGGTGAAAACATGTGACTCCTTTAACAATTAATGAGTAATGTTTAAGATTCAATGTTTAATGGTCAAAGATCAAAGAACAAAGATCATTGTTGTTATCTTGAATAGACTTCGACGATGTACTGTTCGTTGATGTCGGCGTCCATGTCTTCCCGTACCGGAAGACGCTCAATTTTTCCGACCGCGGCTTTCCGGGATAACCAGGCAGGAATATCCGGTTTTTTTTCTTTGGCAAGCGCTTCGGTCTGCGGGATCTTCAATGCCTTATCGGAGAGGGAAATGACGTTGCCGGGTTTGGTCGCATATGACGGAATCGAGACTTTCTTCCCGTCAACCCGAACGTGGCCATGGCTCACAAGTTGGCGAGCCATGTTCCGGGTGGGTGTCAGCGCCAAGCGATAGACGACATTGTCCAAGCGGCGTTCGAGCGTGCGCAGAAGCTCTTCGCCCGTCTGACCTTTCTTTTTGAGCGCGTTTTGAAAATACCTGCGAAATTGACGTTCCTGCACTCCGTAGGTCCACTTGACACGCTGTTTTTCCAAAAGCTGCTTTCCGTAATCCGAAATTCTTCTTCTTCCGCGACGGCCGTGCTGACCGGGGGGAATGCCCAATCGGCGCAAGAGCTTCTGAGAACTGGTCGTCAACTCCAGATCTTTTCCGATGCGTCGAGCTTTTTTATTTTTCGGTCCCGTGTAGCGTGACATAGATTACAAATGACAAATTATAAATTACAAATGACAAATGATAAATTTAAAATTACAAATGACAAATTTAAAATTATAATGGCTATGATCTGAGATTTTTGAATTTTTCATTTTACATTCTCAATATTTTTCATCGGTTGTGTTTCTTTTTGCGCGGCCGCGCACCGTTATGCGGAATCGGTGTGACATCGGCGATCAGGCTTATTTTCATCCCCGATGCGCGCAAGACCCGCAACGCGGCATCCCTGCCCGGGCCGGGTCCTTTGATATAGACTTCCAATTCACGGGCTCCCCTCATTTTTGATTCTTCGATCACTTTCGAGATTGCCTGCGTCGCCGCGTAGGGCGTTGATTTTTTTGAACCTGAAAATCCGACCCTGCCGGTTGAACTCCAACAGATGGCATTCCCTTCGAGATCGGTGAAGGTGGCGATGGTATTGTTGAAGGTCGCCGTTATGAACATTTTCCCCTTCGTCACATTCTGCACCGACTTTTTGACACTCTTGGTTTCTGTTTTTACTTTCTCTGCCATTTCTCCTCCGCTACTTGCTACTCTCCTCTTTCTCTTTTTCCGCGACTTTCTGATCCGGCTCCATCCGTGTACGAAGATCCTTCTTGAGCGCACCGACGGTTTTTCTTTTACCCCGATTGGTCCTGGCGTTGGTGCGCGTCCGCTGTCCGCGCGTCGGCAAGCCGTTTGCGTGGCGCATGCCGCGATAGGCGCCGATCCGTTTTAAGCGTTCGATATTCTCGCGGACCTGCTTGCGCAAATTGCCTTCGGTATTGATCTTATCGATACATCTCTGCAGGCGAGACGTCTCATCGGCAGTAAGATCCTTGGCGCGCCGGTTCGCGTCGACGCCGGATTCTGTGAGAATATCTCTGACGTTATGCTTCCCGACGCCATAGATGTAGGTCAACGCCGCTTCGATGCGTTTTTGTTCCGGTATGTCTATTCCTGCGATGCGTGGCATATTTCCTTCGGTCAAATTAAAATTTTGAAGTTAAAAATTTAACGTTATAAAATTCAAGAGTCAAAAGTTCAAAGTTATTCATCATTTTAAATTTTTCATTTTTCATTTTTAATTTGGCTTATCCTTGGCGCTGTTTGTGGCGCGGATTATCGCAAACCACATAGAGCTTTCCGTGCCGGCGCACGATTTTACACTTATTGCATCTTTTTTTTATACTGGCCTTTACTTTCATTATTCAAATTCCTTTTACTTATAGCGAAAAATGATCCTGCCGCGCTTCAGATCGTAGGGCGTGACCTCAACTTTGGCCCGATCGCCCGGCATGACGCGGATCCGATACAGCCTCATTTTTCCGGAAAGGGTGCAGAGAAGTTCTTTTCCCTGCCAGTCTTCCGGCGCATTCTCATCAACCTTGACACGAAACATCGTGTTCGGCAGCGCCTGCGTAACGGTACCTTCTACTTCAATCTTTTCCCTGCTCGTGGGCATACTATCAAGACGAGTTATTTTATCACAAACGCGGCTTTTACCCCAGATGTTTGTGTCGTTCTCCTTTCTTTGTTCATTTGACTTATACCCCTTTCACACCAGAATGTGCGCTTCATAGGCTTACTCAGCCATACCCCTCCAAAGGCGGGCAGGCGCACATCTGGTGTTTTGGAGCATTGCACGCTATTTCTAGTTGCAAATTAGAGTAAGATAAGTTTACTTGGTAATGATCAATGGGCTTCCTTCAGTAATCATGACTGTTTTTTCAAACAGCCCGGCCTGACTTGCGTCGGACGTGGTCAGCGTCCAACCGTCATCCTGCAATGTCAATTCGTGGCCTCCCATGGTATAGATAACTTCAATCGCCAAGGCCTGTCCGGTTTGCAAGAGCGGTGTTTTTTCCACTTCCTCAAAGAGCAGACAGGGAACGGCCGGTTCCTCATGCAACTCCCTGCCGATCCCGTGGCCGGAGAGCGATCGGACACAGCTATACCCCGCCGTTTCCACTTCTTGTTGAATGGCAAAGGAAATATCTCCGACGCGTTTTCCGGCACGGGCTTGGTTGATCGCTTTGGAGAGCGCCCGTTGTCCGGTTTGTACGAATAGACGGTCAATGCTTCTTCCTTTGCCGGCGATCACCGTGGTCGCCGTGTCGGTATGGTAGCCTTTGAAATACACCCCGATGTCGATACTTACCAGATCACCTGTCATGAGCTTTCTGCCGGTAGGAATGCCGTGCACCACGCCGTCATTGACCGACAGGCAGGTCGCGTACTCGTATCCCGGTACCATGGTGAAAGAGGGTTTTGCGCCGGCCTTTGCGATCAGAGCGCGCGCGAGATCCTCAAGTTCGATGAGCGCCGTTCCGGGACGCACGGCATCGGCAAGTGCCTGCCGTATTCCACTGAGAATCCTTCCGCCCTCAAGCATCAGCGGCTGCTTTTGTGAATCTTTGTTAACGTTCTTGGTCACTTTTTTTGTTTACCCCTCGCCTCCAGTTTGCGCATGATATCGAGGTGAACAGCCGCAACCGGGCGCTGCCCGTCGATATGGACCAGAAGTCCGCGTTTTTCATAGTAGCGGAGCACTGCCTTCTGCCCGGCGTTGTAGCGGCGCAGGCGCTCTTTGATCCGTTGCGGCGAATCATGCAGGCTGCCGTCCGGACTTTTCCTGCCTCTCTTGAGGAGGCGGCGCATGGATTCTTCCTGCGTCACATCGAGGAAAAACACGGCATCCAGCGGGTGACTATACTTTTCCACCTTGCGGGCTAAAAATTGCGCTTGGGTGAGGTTTCTGGGAAAGCCATCCAACACCCAGCCTTCGGAGGCATCCTGCTCTTTGAAGCGCTGTTTCCAGAGCACGTACATCTCGGAATCGGCCACGTAATGCCCTTTGAAGAGCGCCTCCCGACAGACCTCCCCCATGATGCCTTTATCCTCCCCGGCATATTTGCGAACCAGATCCCCGGAAACCAGATGGGGAATCTTCAACTCCTTGGCGAGCAGGCTTGCCTGGGTGCCTTTTCCCGAGCCTTCCGGTCCGTAAAAAACAATATTCATTGCACTCCTTTGCTAACGCTCCAGAAATCCTTCATAACTGCGCATGACCAACATGGCTTCAAGCTGTTTGGTCGTCTCGAGAACCACCGAAACCACGATCAAGATCCCGGTGCCGCCGATCGTCAGGGTGATGACGTTGGTCAATCCCTGCACCACTGAGGGAAGCACGGCGATCAATCCCAAAAACAGGGCGCCCGCGGTGGTGATCCTGGTCAAAATATAGTTTAAGTAATCGGCCGTCGGCTTTCCGGGCCGGATCCCGGGGACAAATCCGCCGTACTGTTTGATGTCATCGGAAATTTTTACGGGATTAAAGACCACAGCCGTGTAGAAGTAGGTAAAGCCAATGACCAGGAAGAAATAAACCAGGTTATAGAGAGCACTGCCGGGCGTGAACACGGTTGAGGCAAAGCCGGCGATCCTTGATACCGTCGGGTTGGGGACGACAGCCAAAAACCTGCCCAGCATGGACGGGAGAAGGACCAGGGATACCGCGAAGATGATCGGGATGACGCCCGCTTGGTTTACCCGCAACGGCAAATGGGTCGTCTGGCCGCCGTACATCCGGCTGCCGCGGATGCGTTTCGCGTATTGAACCGTGACTTTGCGCACCGCCTCGTTGATGAAGACGATGCCGGCGATGACAATGATCGCGATGGCTGCAAAGGTCGAGAGGTTAAAGACGTTGGTGTTCTGGGAAATGGCGGCTGTCTGCACGAGCGATATGGGAAGCCTGCCGATGATGCCGGCGAAAATGAGCATGGAGATGCCGTTGCCGATGCCGTATTCTGTAATCAACTCTCCGAACCACATAAGCACCATGGTCCCGGTTGCCATGGTAATGACCAGCCCGATGAGCGGCAGGGGACCCAACGATTCAATGATGCTTTGATTTCGCAGGAGCATATACATGCCGAATGCCTGGAGAATCGAGAGGGGAACGGTGAGGATGCGCGTGTATTGATTGATGAGCTCCCTGCCCGATTCTCCTTCTTTTGAAAGTTCTTCCAGGCGGGGAATGATCATGGTTAAGAGTTGGAAGATAATGGAGGCGTTGATATAGGGGTTCAATCCCAACGCCATCACCGAAAAATTGGCGAGCGTTCCTCCGGAGAAAATATCCAAGAGACTCAGGAGTTCGTTCTGGGCAAAGAGGTCGCGCAGTTTGCGAATATCCACCGCCGGTACCGGAATATGGGCAAACAAGCGAAACACCGCCAACATGAGAATCGTGAAGAGGATGCGCCGCCGCAATTCCGGCGTTTTCCAGGCGCGAACGAGAGGTTCGATAATCCTATTCAAGTTTTCCTCCTGCTTTGGTTATTTTTTCCTTGGCATGCTTGGACACCGGAACTTTGACGGTCAGCGCCTGTTTGACGTCCCCGTCTCCCAACAGCTTGACGCCGAAAAGCTGGGCTTCTTCCCTACGAACAACCCCGGCTTTTACCAGGCTCTCCAGGTCCACAAGCGCGCCTTTGGGAAAGGCTTTGAGGTCTTTGAGATTAATGATCACGGGAGAGGGCTTGAGCGGCTTAAATCTGCCTTTGCCGCGCGTCTTGGGGAGCCTGCGGATGAGGGCAAGCTGGCCGCCTTCAAACCATATGGCTACTTTGGTACGCGCATTCTGGCCTTTGGTGCCCCGGCCGGACGTGTGCCCGCCTTTTCCCGATCCGTAGCCGCGGCCGACACGCTTATTTTTCGTTGTCGTGGTTTTTGGTCTGCTCTTGAGTTCCATTGCTTTCTCCTTTCCTCTAGTTTAATGATTACCCTGTTATTTTTTTGCCTTTTTCCCGAGCGTTTGCTTTGAGACGGCTTTTCCCGGGGGTTCCTGTTTCTCAGGGCGGACTGGCTGACTCGGCTTTTGGACCTCACCCGATCCAGACTCTCTGCGGGCGGATCCGTCAGGCCCGAAGATTTTCGTTGCGATGCGTTTGATCCGCTGCAGGCCGGCGAAGGTCGCGTACACATTGGATGCCTTATTGGACGATCCCAAGATTTTCGCGACAATGTCGCGAATTCCCGCGGCTTCGACGACGGCGCGCACCGCACCGCCGGCGATGACCCCTGTTCCGGGAGGCGCCGGCTTTAAGAGCACTTGCGCGGCTCCGCGTTTGATCACAATCGGAAAGGGAATGGTGTTGTTACGCATGGGAACCTTGATCAAATGCTTGCGGGCGCGGCGGGCGCCTTTTTTGATGGCGGACAAGGTATCCGGCGCTTTTCCGAGTCCGACGCCCACCCGTCCTTTTCTGTCACCCACCACCAAGAGCGCGGAGAAGCTCATCCGATTCCCGCCTTTGGTCTTTTTTGACACCCGGTTGACTTGGACGACTTTCTCTTCAAATTCATCGGTTTCCTGCCTTTGCTGGTGGTGCCGACGTCCGAACTGATTCATCTGAAATCCGCTGCTTTGCATCATTTTTCCTTTCTCTCTAGAAAATAAGTCCTCCCTGCCTTGCCGAATCGGCGAGGGCTTTAATCCTGCCGTGATACCGATAGTGGCCGCGATCAAAGGAAACTTCCTTGATTCCCTTCTCCGCCGCCTTTTTGGCGAGCAAGGCGCCGAGAGCCAGCGCGCGCTGGGTTTTTCCCGCTTGCACCGCGGCCGCCGGGCTCTTCTCGGTGGTCAGTTTTGCTTTGCCGGCCGGCTTGTTCACAGAGTTGCTGACCTTGGACGCTTTGAGTTCTTTTTCGCTGACCGAGACCAAGGTGATCCCTTTTTCATCGCTGATGATCTGGGCATAGGTAAATTTCCCGGAACGAAAAACCGACAGACGGGGCCGGTTGGCCGTTTCACGGATTTTTGCGCGAACACGCATCGCCCTTCTTGTTTTTGCCAAACTTTGGTATTTCATTATGACTCCGATTGAGCAGCGCCGACTTTGGCGGCCTTGCCCGGCTTCAATTTGACTATCTCGTCTTTGTAGCGAATTCCTTTCCCTTTGTAGGGTTCGGGCTTACGGAGCTTACGGATGTTGGCCGCCATTTGCCCGACTTGGTACTTATCGATTCCTTTGACGATGATTTCTTTCTGCTCTTCGACATCCAAGGAGATGCCTATTTCGGGCGTGACAATCACCGGATGCGAAAATCCAAGACTCAAGGATAGTTTTTCGCCTTCTTTTTTGACCCGATAGCCGGTCCCGACAAGTTCCAGGTGTTTCTCGAAACCCTGCGTGACACCGATGACGGCGTTCATGAGCAAGGCCCGCATCAGGCCATGCAGGGCGCTCGCTTTGTCAACGCGCCTTTGCAAACGAATCTCACTGCCTTCCAGGTTCACTTTGAGTTCCGGGAAAAGAGCAAACGATAATTCCCCTTTCGGTCCTTTGACCACGATCTTCCCCTCAGCCTGAGAGACTGTTACCCCTTCCGGAATTGCGATTGGTTGCCTGCCGATTCTTGACATATCTCCCTCTTTCTTTACGTCCCGCGACTTGTCTATTTTTTCCTGACAAGTCTTTGCTACCAGACTTTTAAGAGTATTTCTCCTCCGAGATTCTTTTTTCTTGCTTCTTTATCCGTCATGATCCCTTGGTTGGTTGAGATGATCGTGCTGCCTAACCCTTCGAGAGTGCGGGGTGTTTTTTTGGAAGTCGTATAGACCCGTCTTCCCGGCGTTGAGATGCGCTCAATACCCTCGACAGCCGGAATCTTTCCAAGATACTTGAGCGTGATAATCAGCTTTGCCTGGGGCTTGGTTTTTTCAACCCGCATGTCTTTGACAAAGCCCTGTTTGACGAGGATTCCTGCCAACGCTTCTTTGATTTTGGAATGGGGGATTTCAACCTCGCTGCCGCTCGTCAAGTAGGCGTTTCTGATTCTGGTTGCTAAGTCTGCGATCGGATCGGTCATACAAATTTAAAGTTAAAAATTAAAAATTCAAAGTTAAATATAAAAGTTGTAAATTTAATATTCAGAATTCAAAGTTAAAATAAGAATTGTTTATTCAATCATTTTGCATTTTAAATTTTGCATTTTTCATTTCATTACCAGCTGGCTTTGGTTACACCGGGTAGTTCTCCCTTATGCGCGAGCTCCCGGAAACACAAGCGGCAGAGACCAAACTGGCGGATGAACGCCCTGGGCCTGCCACAGAGCTGGCAGCGGTTGTGTTTTCTCGACGTATATTTTGGTTTGTTGCGGTCCTTGATGATTTTTGAAAGCTTAGCCATTCTGCTCCTGCTCCTTTTCAAACGGCATGCCCAATAATTCGAGCAGCCTTAAGGCTTTCTTGTCTTCCCCGGCCGTGGTAACAAAAGTGACCTGCAGTCCGCGGACTTTGTCGATTTTATCATAATTTACCTCTGGAAATATGAGCTGCTCCGTCAAACCGAGCGAATAATTTCCCCTGCCGTCGAACGCATTCCTTTTGGTCCCTTGAAAGTCCTTGACCCGGGGAAGGGTCAGCGAGACCAGCCTTTCATAAAAATCGTACATCTTTCCGGACCGCAGGGTGACCATGACTCCGATGGGATCGCCAGCCCTCAACTTGAATGCCGCGATTGATTTCTTGGCTTGGGTAATCACCGGCCGTTGACCGGTCACCGCCGCCATTTGATCCGCCATGTTTTGTAAGGCTTCCTGCCTCCCCTGTTCCTGACTGATGCTGGTATTGAGAATGATTTTCACCAACTTGGGTACGGCCAGATCATTGGTGAGCTTTAATTCCTTTTTGAGAACTTCCCGCACCTCTTCGTTATATTTTTTCTGAATGGTATTCATGTTTTTTCCCTCTTTCCTTTACCGTTTTAAAGCTTGGCTTTGCACTTTTTGCAAAATCTTTCTTTGGTCCCGGATTGGTTCCTCCGCCATCCCACACGAGTGACCTGCTTGCAGGTCGGGCAAATGATCGCGACGTTTCCTACCGGCAGCGGCCTTTCCATCTCGACGATCCCTCCCGGCTTTCTTTCGCCCTGCGGCTTCATATGCTTTTTGTATTTATTGGCACCGTCCACGAGCACTTTTTGCTTTTTAGGGAACACCTTTTTCACTTTTCCGGTATGACCTTTGTCCTTTCCGGCTGTGACTTTGACCGTATCTCCCGATTTCAGTTTCATATTTTTTTCCCTAGGCTACCGACGAGCGGCCGGCCCTTTTCAGCGTTTCTCAGAGAACTTCCTCGGCAAGCGAGGCGATTTTGGCAAATCCGGCTTCTTTGACCTCCCTGGCAATCGGACCGAAAATTCTGGTTCCGCGGGGGTTTTTGGTCGCAATCGCGTCGATGATGACGGCGGCGTTCTCGTCGAACCGAATATAGGAACCGTCTTTGCGATGGAACTCTTTCTTGGTGCGCACGATGACCGCTTTCACTTTTTCGCCTTTTCTCACTTGGCCCTGCGGATCAGCGTCGATGACTGATGCCGAGACGATGTCGCTCACATAGCCGTATTTTCTTTTGGACCCGCCATGGACCAGGAGCACTCGCAACAGCTTGGCTCCCGTGTTATCGGCCGGTTTGAGCACCGAACGCGTCTGAATCATTTCACTCCTTCTCCTTTGTCCTCTACTCTCTTTCCTTTTTCCAGCTTTTCCACCACTTTAAAGCGCTTGCGCTTGCTTGTCGGGCGAGTTTCCATGATGCGTACACGATCCTCAAGGCCCACTCCCATTTCATCGTGCACCAAATATTTCTTGCTTTTTCTCACAATTTTCCCGTACATCGGATGGCGCCACTGGCGCTCGACTTTCACGGTTACCGTACTTTTCAATTTTTTACTGACGACGATGCCGGTTAAGGTTTTCATTGCACTCCTTTCTTCTGCGCGTATTGTTTTTCTCCGATCAGCGTCCGGATTCGGGCGATATCTTTTCTCTTTTTTGCGTAGGCATGCAGATCTTTGAGTTTCCCGGTTTCCTTCTCCATTTTGAGCTTGAGTAATCCTTGACGCTCTTCCATGAGCTTCTTTTCCAGTTCTTCGATCTTCAACACGGCAAGTTTCTGTCTGTCATTTTTTTTCATTTCTTATCCTCTTTGGTTAGTCGCGTTTCACAAATTTGGTTCTCACCGGTAGTTTATGTCCGACTACACGAAAGGCATCCTTGGCAAGGGTTTCACTGACCCCTCCCAATTCAAAGAGGATCCTCCCCGGCCGGACCACGGCAACATATTGTTCGATATCTCCCTTTCCCGAGCCCATTTTGGAACCCGCCGCTTTATGGGTAATCGGCTTATCCGGAAAGATGCGGATCCAGACTTTTCCCGTTCTTTTTGTATGGTGGCTGAGGACACGACGGGCGGCTTCGATCTGACGCGCGGTTACCCAGCCGACCCCCAAACTTTTAATTCCGAAATCTCCGAAATCGACATTGGTGGCGTTTGAGGACTTGCCCCTGCGGGTCCCCCGGAAATCCTTGCGATATTTTCTTTTTTTTGGCTGTAACATATTTCCTCTTTTTTCCCCCTCTTGCGGTTATTCGATGGTCTGCATTTCTCCCCGATAAATCCAGACTTTGATCCCGACGTATCCTGATTTGGTGAGTGCAGGAACTTGGGCATAGTCAATGTCGGCCCGCAGCGTTTGGGATGGGATCGAGCCTCTGGCGTATTTTTCCCTGCGACCGATTTCCGCTCCGCCTATCCTCCCTGAAAGAAGAATCTTTACTCCCTTGGCTCCGGAGCTCATCACCCGATCCTGCGCTTGTGACACGGCGCGCCGGTGCGGATACCGTTTTTCGAGTTGTTCGGCGATCCGTTGAGCGACCAACCTTGCCTGCAATTCCGGATTTTTCACTTCTACGATGTCGTCGATGATCAATTTCGGGCTCTTCGGATCATTGGGGTTAATCGAGAGAAGCCGCATGATTTCTTTCTTGAGCTGATCCAGGGCTGACCCTCCCCTGCCGATGACCACTCCCGGACGGGAAACGTTTAAGATAATCCGTATGGAATTGATCGAACGTTCGATTTCGACTTTGGTAATGCCGGCGAGCTTTAATTTTTCCATCAGAAACCGTCGCAGTTTGACATCTTCCAGCACCTGCTTCGCGTAGCTCGCTTTATCCGCAAACCAGCGCGAACGCCATGTATAGATGGTTCCCAGCCGGAATCCGAATGGATTTACTTTTTGGCCCATAGTCTTTAGCTAAGGGGACAACCAAGGTTTTCCCCTAAGTATTCCCCTTTCCTTTCAAATGTGTTCTTCTGCGCGCTACGCGTGCTCGAAGAACAAGCGTTATTTTTACTATCGATCATTTCGTTGTCCGTTTCCGTGCAGAATGACGCTTTGTGCTTTCCACCGAGGCTCTTTTCCTCTCCGGCTTTGTTACTTTTCTTGGCTTATCCACCTCTTGTATCTCTTTTGGTGCTTCAGAATTGAGAATTACTTTGATATGCGATGTGCGCTTGAGGATCTGGTGGGCACGGCCCCGGCTCACCGCATTCCAGCGTTTGAACGTCGGGCCTTCTCCGACTTCGATGCTCTTGAAAACCAAACTCTCTTCTTCAATATTCAAGTTCTTCACCGCGTTGGCCATTGCCTGTTTGATGGTCTTCCCGACCGGCACTGCCGCACGCTTGTGCATGAACATGAGCTGATCCAAGGCTTCTTTCGGCTTCAGACCGCGGATGGCATCGACGACCAAGCGCACTTTCCTCGGGCTCATCCTGATGTATTTTTGTTCCGCTTTTATGAGCATAAAAATAAGAAATAAGGACTACGTGGTGAGTTTCTTCAGACTTTTCATTTATTCTTTACTCTTTATTTCTCCTTGTCATGTCTTTGTCATCAGTCTCTTGACCATCTTTCCGTGTCCATGAAACGTGCGAGTGGGTGATAACTCCCCAAGACGATGGCCGACCATGGCTTCCGTGATGTAGACTTCTTTAAAGATTTTTCCGTTATGGATGAGAAAGGTATTCCCGACAAATTCCGGAGGAATTTGGCTGCCGCGCGCCCAGGTTTTGATCGGCTCCTTCCTGCCCATAGCTTTTTGTTTCTCAATCTTTTTTAAGAGTTTTTCGTCAACGTATGGTCCTTTTTTACTGCTTCTTGACATGCTCCTCCTTCGTTAGTGAATCCTTCGATCTTTGATAATGAACCGATTCGAATACTTCCGCTTGTGGCGCGTTTTCTTCCCCAGCGTCGGTTTGCCCCATGGCGTCTTGGGAGAGGGCATGCCGATTCCCGAGCGCCCCTCGCCTCCGCCGTGCGGATGGGCTCCCGGATGCATCGCGACTCCCCGAACCGACGGACGAATGCCCATATGGCGTTTGCGCCCGGCCTTTCCGAGGCTCACAGCCTTCCACTCCGGATTCCCGACTTGCCCCACGGTTGCGAGACAGCGCATATCGATGAGCCTGATTTCCTTGCTCGGCAACTGCACCGCGGCGTATTGACCCTCTTTTGATTGGATGGTTGCCGCCGTTCCTGCACCGCGGGCCAGCTGGCCTCCCTTTCCCGGTCTCAACTCGACGTTGTGTATCGGGGTGCCAACCGGTATATCCGCGAGCGGCAAGGCATTCCCCGATTTCACATCCGCTTCCTTGCCGGAAATAAGCGATTCTCCGACGTTGACTCCAAGCGGCGCGATGATGTAGCGCTTTTCTCCGTCGGCATAATAGAGAAGGGCGATGTTGGCACGGCGAATGGGATCGTATTCGATGGCCATCACTTTCGCGGGAATGCCGTGTTTGCTGCGCTTAAAATCGATTTCCCGCAGCATCTGCTTTTCCCCGCCGCCCTGGTGGCGCACGGAAATCCTGCCCTGTGCATTTCTGCCTCCGGTTTTTTTGACGACGCCTCTCAATAAGTATTTTTCCGGTTTCCCCTTGGTGATGATGCCCCTCGTATCGACGTCCCGGCGGTGCCTGACTCCCGGACTGGTTGGAACTCTGGTGCGCATTGTCATAGTTTAGGTTTGTTTCTCAACGATATCTATTTTCTGACCCTCTTTGATGGTCACAAATGCTTTTTTCCCGGCGGGTTTTTCGACGAGGCGGCGCATTCTTCCGGTACGGCGTTTTTTTCCGGCAATCTTGATCGTTTGTACCGAGAGCACATCGACCGCAAAGGTTTTCTCGACCGCTTCCCTGATCTGCCCTTTCGAGGCGGACCGCTCCACTTCAAAGCTGTAGCGATTGGCGGCGGTTTGCGCCATGGATTTTTCCGTTATGAGCGGCCGCTTTAATATGGCTCCCCACATTATTTGTTTTTCTCCTTGGTTTTCCCGGTTACTATTTTCGGTTTGGTTTTGGCTTTTTTCTTCTTAATCTCCCGCTTCGGCTTCGGGGGAGAAGCTTCCTGCTTGATGCTCCTTTTGGTGAGAAAGGTTTCCTCGATGGTCTTGGCCGCGTCTTTCATCATCAGGATGGTCTGGGTATCCAATATTTCGTAGGCGTTGAGTTTGGTCGCAGAAAGCAAGCTCACACCCGACAGATTGCGGGCGCTGCGCTTCACCAAGTCGGCGTTTTGACTCAAAATGATTGCCAGGTTTTCCCTCTCCCCTTTGGTGATGGCTTCGATTGCCTGGCTCATAACTTTTGTTTTGGGCGAGAGTTTCTCCAGTCCGTCGACGACCAAAAGCTTCCCTGTTTTTACCTTCAAACTCAAGGAAGCAAACAGGGCTTTCCGCTTCATGGCTCTGGACATTTTGCGTTTGACGTGTTGGTTTCCCCTGGGACCATGGGCGACTCCTCCTCCAACAAAGATCGGCGCGTAGCGATCGCCGTGACGGGCCCGGCCTGTCCCTTTCTGCCTCCAGATTTTTTTCCCTGATCCCCGAACTTCGCCGCGGGATTTGACTTTGGCGTTTCCCTGACGGCGGTTGGCAAGATAGACGCGTGCCGCTTGAGCCAGGAGCATCCGGTCGGCGTTGTGCGCATAGATCTCATCGGGTAGGTTGAGCTTCCCGATCGATTTGCCTTTGGTATCTACGACTTGTACCTGCATCGAACTACTCCTTCTCTTCTTTCTTGATCTGTTGCTTCACTGCTTTGCCCTTTTCCGTTTGAGCCTCCTGGACAAGCTCCGATTCCTTCTTTGGTTTTTCTTCTTCCTTTTTCCCCGGTTCAAATAAGCCTACAAACTTTCCCGTACCCACTTTCGTGATCCGAACCAGACCATTCCTGGCGCCAGGCACCAGGCCTTTAATCCACACTTCTCCGTTGTCCGTGACTTTCAAAACCATCAGATTACGGACAGTGACCCGACTCGAACCACTGCGACCGGCCATTTTTTTGCCTTTATAGACGCGCCCAGGCGTGGTTGTCTGTCCTATCGATCCGGGGGAGCGTGGTCTATCCGATTGTCCGTGGGTTTTGGGTCCGCCCTTAAATCCCCACCGCTTCATGACTCCGGTAAAGCCCCGTCCTTTGGAGGTTCCCGTGACATTGACCATGTCACCCTGCGCGATGACTCGTTGGGCGGTCAACACCTCTCCGACCTCAAGCCCTTCGGCTTCCCCCTCGTTCATCCTGACTTCCCGCAAGGATCGCGGCGCATCGTTGTCTTTCATCTCCGGCCAGGATACTTTTTTGAGATGCCCGCTGAGCGGTTTCGTCAGGCGCTTTCTCTTTTTGTACCCCAGTCCCAGCTGGATGGCTTGGTAGCCGTCTTTTTCCATGGTTTTGACCTGCGTTACCAGGCAAGGACCCGCTTGGATTCTGGTCAGCGGGACCCGGCTGCCGTCCTTGAGAAAGGTCTGCTCCATATCGATTTTGGTTCCCAGAATCGTGTCAATCATGTTTGTTTGGTTCTTTCTTCTTCAGCAACAAAAAACGATCCGGAGGGATCGCTTGTATCGGCTTTCCATTCCGAAATTTTCTTTCTACTCTTTAGATTTATGTTCCAGTGTCCAAAACTTCCTCCTTCATCCGGATTGGTTTTGACGGACGCACCTACATTTTTATTTCAATCCCAACACCTGCAGGCAGCTCAAGATGCATGAGCGAGTCAATCGTCTTATTCGTCGGTTCTTCGATGTCGATGAGGCGCTTGTGCGTCAAGATCTGAAAATGTTCCCTGGCGTCCTTATCCGTATGCGGACTTGTGGTGACCGTAATTAACTTGCGGTCTGTGGGAAGCGGAACCGGCCCCACAACCTGAGCTCCGGTTGCGAGTGCGGTTTCCAGGATCTTGGCCGCCGCCTCATCAATGACTCGATGATCGTAGCTTTTTAAACGTACGCGAATTCTGCCCTTCGGCATACTATAAACAAACCACGGTTTCCCGTGGTCTTTGTTTCAATTGTTAAGCCAGAATTTTAGTAATAACTCCTGCCCCGATGGTCTGGCCGCCTTCCCTGATGGCAAAACGAAGGTTCTGCTCCATGGCGACCGGCGAGATGAGTTTGACGTTCATCTTGGCGTTGTCGCCCGGCATGACCATCTCCACCCCTTCCGGCAATTTAATTTCACCGGTCACGTCGGTGGTGCGGACGTAGAACTGGGGCTTATATCCAGAGAAGAACGGCTTTTTCCGTCCGCCTTCTTCTTTGGACAGGATATAGACCTCGGAGTCGAACTCCGTATGTGGAGTGGCGCTCCCCGGCTTGGCGAGCACCTGACCTCGCTCGACGTCATCCTTCTCGACTCCCCTCACCAGGATGCCCACGTTGTCTCCTGCCTGGCCTTCGTCGAGTGTTTTTCTGAACATCTCGACTCCTGTCACTACCGTTTTCTTGGTGTCGCGGAGACCGACGATTTCGATTTCCTCGTTGACGTTTACTTTCCCGCGTTCGATTCTGCCGGTGACGACGGTTCCCCTCCCTTTTATGGAGAAGACATCCTCAATCGGCATGAGGAACGGTTTTTCGATGTCCCGTTTGGGCGTGGGGATGTGTTCATCCACCGCCTTCATCAGTTCCAGGATTTTTGCTTGGGCTTCCTTGTCTCCTTCATATGCCTTGAGCGCCGACCCCCTGATGATGGGGATCTTGTCGCCGGGATACTCGTACTTGGTCAGGAGCTCCCTGATTTCCAGCTCGACCAGGTCCAGCAACTCCGGATCATCAACGGCGTCCACCTTGTTCAGGAAGACCACAAGAGCCGGAACGTTGACCTGGCGGGCGAGCAGAATATGCTCCCTGGTTTGGGGCATGGGACCGTCGGTCGCGGCGACCACGAGGATCGCCCCGTCCATCTGGGCGGCACCGGTGATCATGTTTTTCACATAATCGGCGTGGCCCGGAGCGTCGATGTGGGCATAGTGACGCTTCTCCGTTTCATACTCGACGTGCGTGATGTTGATGGTCACGCCGCGCTCTTTTTCTTCCGGAGCATTATCGATGTCGTAGAAATCCATCCCCTTGGTCGGATTTCCCGCCACATTGGCAAGCGTTTTGGTAATGGCCGCAGTCAAGGTGGTCTTGCCATGGTCGACGTGACCGATGGTGCCGATGTTCACATGCGGCTTGGTTCGTTCAAATTTTTTCTTCTCTTCTGCCATGAAGCCTCCGTATTTACTTAATTAATAGTAATAGAACCATGATACTTTTTTTCCTGTTTATTTTCTTTCGTTCTTCTCCGGAACTGGTTTGCCTTTCTTGCTCCCGCTGATCACGGTCAACGCAATCCCCGCAGGGACTTCTTCGTAATGACTGGGTTCGATATAGGGAATCGCCCGTCCCTGGGTCTTGCTTCTGAGTATTGTAGCATATCTTGAGAGCTCTGCCAAGGGAACAAGGGCGGTGATGATGCGTACCTTTGCCCGCTGGACCGTTCCCAGGATTTGGGCTCTTTTGCTTGAGAGATCTCCGATGACCTCTCCCATGAACTCTTCAGGGGTTGTGACTTCCACCTTCATGATCGGTTCCAAGAGCACCGGATCAGCCAGTTTGACCGCAGCCTGGAGCGCCATAGAACCGGCAATTTTAAAGGCGATCTCCGAGGAGTCGACTTCATGGTAGGTTCCGTCGAAAACCGCAACAGTCATATCCACCAGGGGATAGCCGGCGATGACGCCGTTCTCCATCGCCTCTTTGACGCCTTTTTCCACCGCCGGTACGAATTCTCTGGGAATGGAACCGCCGACGACTTCGTTTTTGAATTCGAAGCCTTCGCCCCGATTTTTGGGCTCAACGCGCAAGAAACAGTGACCGTATTGTCCCCGGCCGCCGGTCTGCCGGATGTATTTGCCTTCCGCTTCCGCGATCTTTTTGATGGTTTCTTTGTAGGCAACCTGGGGATTCCCCGTATTGGCTTCCACTTTAAACTCCCTTTTCATTCTGTCCACGATGATCTCGAGATGCAGTTCGCCCATGCCGGAGATGATCGTCTGGCCGGTTTCGTGATTCACCTTAATTTTGAAGGTCGGATCTTCTTCTGACAGACGCGCGAGTGCCATTCCCATGCGTTCCTGATCCTGGCGGGTTTTCGGTTCTATGGCAAGGGAAATGACCGGTTCCGTAAACTCGATTCCCTCGAAGATGATGGGGTGGCTCTCATCCGTGATGGTGTCGCCTGTCGTCGTTTTGCCCGCACCGACCACCGCGATGATTTCCCCCGCTACAGCGTCGGAAACTTCTTCCCGCTGATTCGCGTGCATGAGCAATAATCTGCCGAACCGTTCCTTGATATCTTTTGTGACATTGTTCGCGTAGGAGCCGGAGTTGATGGTCCCGGAATACACCCGAATGTACGTCAAGCGTCCGACGTGGGGATCCGTTTGGACTTTGAAGGCAAGCGCCGAGAACGGCTGGTTGGGATCCGGCTTTCTTACCTCCTCTTCACCCGTTTTCGGATTGATTCCCGTCACGGCCGCCACGTCCAAGGGACTCGGCAGAAAGTCCACCACTG
>MHCL01000027.1:7537-30382 GCA_001816915.1 Candidatus Chisholmbacteria bacterium RIFCSPLOWO2_01_FULL_49_14 | reverse complement strand
AACCACAGTAGACCGGCACCAGCTTATTGTGGATGGTTGCGGCTCTCAAGGCTTTTTTTAATTCTTCAATTGAGGGTTCTTCATCATTGAGGTATTTCCCCAAAAGCCCCTCGTCAGTTTCCGCAATCCTTTCAACCAAGAGGTTGCGTGCTGCCTCTGTTTTATCTTTAAGGTCGTCAGGGACATTCTGGATCTTGTATTTGGCTCCCGTTTCATCCCCCTCCCAGACGATGGCTTGGCGCTCGAGCAGTAAGACCACTCCCTTAAAGTTTGATTCCACGCCAATCGGGTATACCATGACCGCGGTGCGGGCACCCAGCTTTTCTTCGATATCTTTGACCGTCCCTGCGAAATTCGCCCCGAGTTTATCCATCTTGTTGGCAAAACAGATTCTCGGTACTTTGTATTTGTCCGCCTGGTGCCAGACCGTCTCCGATTGGGATTGCACTCCTTCTTCGGCATCAAGAACCGTGATCCCGCCGTCAAGCACGCGCAGCGAACGCTCGACTTCCGCGGTGAAGTCCACGTGTCCGGGCGTGTCGATGATATTTATCCGATGCGGACCGGAGAGCAAAGACTGCTCAAACTGCGGTATCCAGAAAGTGGTGGTGGCCGCCGAGACAATGGTGATGCCCCGCTCCTTTTCCTGTTCCATCCAGTCCATCTGGGTGGTGCCTTCATCAATGTCCCCGAGTTTGTAGGTTTTACCGGTGTAGTAGAGAATGCGTTCCGTGGTGGTGGTTTTGCCGGCATCAATATGGGCAATGATCCCGATGTTGCGGATCTTATCCATGCTGACTTTCCGTTGCGTTTCTTTTTTCTCTGCCATGTTTGGATCCCTGCCTTTCTTGCCCAGGAAAAAAACAGACTTCGATCTTCCCTGTGAAGCCTGTCACCTGCGGACTGACCTACCAGCGGAAATGGGCGAATGCCTTATTGGCATCTGCCATCTTGTGTGCGGTTATTTTTCTTTGGAATGCCGCTCCTTCACCATTCGCGGCGTCAATCAACTCGGCGGCGAGCTTCTCTGAAAAGGTGTGGTATTCCTTGTTTGAACGCTCCTTCGCGCCCCTGACCAGCCAGCGCATGGCGAGTGAAAGACTTCTTTTGCCTCTGATCGGCGCCGGTACTTGATAGGCTGCGCCGCCGACCCGACGGGAACGAACTTCCATTTGGGGAGTGACGTTGCGAACTGCAACTTCAAATACTTCCAATGGATCTTTTCCCGTTTTATCCTTCACCAGCTTCAGCGCCGTGTAGACATGGCGCTGGGCAATTGTTTTCTTCCCCTGGCGCATCACGGTATTGATGAGTTTCGTGACCGATTGGTTGGCAAATATCGGGTCCGGTTCGGTTTCTCTTTGGCTTATCCTTCCGGTTCTCGGCATGGTCCACCTTCCTTAGGCTACTTTACTTGGCGTTTCTTTGCTTTCCGGCGCAGCCGCTTTCGGCTTCTCGGATCCCGGTAGACTGACTTTTCCGCCACTGCGGGTTCCGTATTTACTGCGACCTTTTTTGCGATTTTCAACTCCCGTGGAATCGTAGACTCCCCTGATTACATGATATTTGACACCGGGAAGATCTTTGACCCTTCCCCCGCGAACCAGAACGATGGAGTGCTCTGCGAGTTCGTGGCCTTCGCCTGAAATATAGGCGGTGATTTCCTGTTTATTGCTTAATCTGACCCGAGCAACTTTTCTCAGCGCCGAGTTCGGCTTTTTGGGCGTCATGGTTTTTACCACCACACAGACGCCCCGCTTCTGTGGATTTATGGTCTCCACCATCTTGCGCTCGCGGGCATTATATGATCGGCGCATGGCGGTAGCTTTGATCTTTTTCTTAAGCTTTTTTCGACCTTTGCGAACGAGTTGATTGATGGTCGGCATAGTTTCCCTTTCTTACAGAATATGCTTCTTTGCAGGATTTTCCTCTTTCTAAACAAAAACAACGGCGATGCCGTTGCACACAAGACGGTTCACTACCCGGGTAGTTATCCTCCTTTGTGCAATGGATGCATGCGTTTTACTCCCATCTGCCGCGAGACGAACTTGTCTAACACAAGTTCTGTATCCATTTTGATACCGTATTTTAACACACCCCTCTAACACTCCTCAAGTTTCGGCAATTTCTCTATTCTTTTGGTGGTTCTATGGGTTCGGCGCGTTGTGTTTCAACAGGGATGAGCCTTCCGATAATGACGTTTTCCTTGAGTCCGAGGAGATGGTCCACTTTCCCGAGGATTGCCGCTTCGGTCAAGACACTGGTTGTTTCTTGGAATGAGGCGGCGGAAAGCCAGGATTCTGTATAGAGCGAGGCTCTGGTAATGCCGAGGATGACGATCTGCGCTGTCGCCGGTTCCCCGCCCTCGGCAAGAACGGCCTCATTTTCTTCCTTATAGCGTTCGACGTCGATGAGCTCACCGGGCAACAGGCTTGTGTCTCCTGCCGATTCTATCTTTCCTTTCCCGCTCATTTTGCGGATGATCACTTCAAAATGACGGTCATTGATGGGAATTCCTTGGCTTTCGTATACCGACTGGATTTCGCTGACCAAATATTCCTGGGCGGCACGCAAACCCCTGATCCGCAGGACTTCTTTAATATCCAGACTTCCTGATGCCAGTTGATCACCGATACCCACTAAATCCTTATCTTTGACTCTCACTGTGCTGGTGATCGGAATGAGGTGTTTTTTCTCTTCGACCGGTTTTTCCGTCGCTGTGATCGTCACTTCATGGCCTTGTGCTGTTTCCTCGATTGAGACCCGGCCCGCGATTTCACTAATCGGTGCGACGATCTTTGCCGTACGAGCTTCGAATAACTCTTCAACCCTCGGTAAACCTTGTGTCACGTCAAGACCGACAATACCACCGGTGTGTTTGACCCGCATTGTCAATTGGGTACCGGGTTCTCCAATGGATTGCGCTGCGATGACTCCGACCGGAGTTCCGATTTCAACCATTTTTCTGCTTGAGAAATCCCAGCCATAACATTGCTGACAGAGCCCAAACTTTGCCTCACACGTGAGCGGAGAACGCACCTGGATGATATTAATTTTCGCATTCTTCAATTCTTCAAGCTTCTCTTCGTCGATGATTTCATTTTTATTGACCAAAGTTTTTCTCGTCTTGGGATTCAGAATTTTCTTGGCCGCAATCCTTCCCAGCACTCTTACCCAGAAAGCCCTGGATCGGGATCCTTCATCTTTGAGCGTTAAGCTTTCATCTGTTTGACAATCCGGTTCACGAATGATGACATCGTGCGCGACGTCGACAAGGCGGCGTGTGAGGTAACCTGCGTCAGCGGTTTTCAACGCCGAGTCGGTCAAGCCCTTTCTTGATCCTCTGGCCGAGGTCACGTACTCAAACACCGAAAGACCTTCACGAAAGTTGGATTTGGTGGGTAGTTCGACGATTTTGCCAAGCGGATCGACGACCAGTCCGCGCATTGCCGCGAGCTGTTTGACTTGATCTTTGCTGGCACGCGTGCCTCCGGAATCGATGCTCAGCTTGACCGCATTGGAGTCCTCGAAGCTTTGCCAAGTGCGCTCGGCAATTTCTTCTGTGGTTTCCATCCAGATCTCATTGGAAAGTCTTTTCTTTTCTTCGTCTGTGATGAGCCCTTGTTTGTAATTTTCCTGAACCTCTTCCGCCTTTTGGTTTGCGGCTTCGATCAGTTCATTCTTTTGAGGGATGATTTTATTATCCGACACAGCAATCGAGAGTCCGGAACGGGTTGCCGCATTGAAACCAATGTTTTTAAGATTATCAATGAGTTCGGTTGTTTCATTTTCCTTGAGTGATGCAATTGCTCTTCGAACCAATTCTTTGATTTCTCCCAGGGTGATTGGTGTATTGATGAATCGGAATTCTTGGGGAAGCCGGGCATTAAACATGACTCTGCCGACCGTCGTTTCTATGATATCGCTCTTCCCTTGCGCGTCTATTCTGATATAGGCTCGCTGACGTAGTTTTAACTTACCAGTTTGGAGGGCTAAGATCGCTTCTTCCTCCGAGCCGAAAATCGTCGGAGGAATTTCCAGCCGTTTATCGATTGACGTTAAGTAATAACACCCCAATGCCATTTCCTTGTTCGGAATGGTGATCGGTGAACCATCTGCCGGTTTGAGAAGATTTTTCTTGGGCATCATGAGAGCCTCCGCTTCCTCCCTGGCAACTTTTCCGAGAGGAATATGAACCGCCATTTGGTCACCATCAAAATCGGCGTTAAATCCGGCGCAGATGCAGGGATGGATTTGAATGGCATTCCCCTCGACAAGGATGGGAAAGAATGCCTGAATTCCCAATTTATGGAGCGTCGGGGCGCGATTCAGGAGCACCGGGTGATTGCTCGTGATGTTTTCCAGTATGTCATAGACTTCCGGAGCGCGACGCTCCAGGATATGTTTGGCTGATTTTACGTTCGGGGCTATTCCTTTCATGATGAGCTCGCGGAGCACGTAGGGTTTGAACATCTCGAGCGCCATTTCTTTGGGAAGACCACATTGATTGAGATTGAGTTCCGGCCCGACGATGATCACCGATCGTCCGGAATAATCTGCACGTTTTCCTAAGAGATTCTGCCTGAAGCGGCCTTGTTTTCCTCTGAGCATGTCCGAAAGCGATCGAAGCTGTCTGGTTGCCCGGCGACGTCTGGTTGTTCGAGATTGTGATGCGTCGATGAGCGCATCAACCGCCTCCTGCAACATGCGTTTTTCATTTCGTAAAATAATTTCCGGCGCTCCAAGATCAATCAGGTGTTTTAACCGATTGTTTCTGTTGATAACCCTCCGGTAGAGATCATTCAAATCGCTGGTTGCAAATCTTCCTCCAGACAATTGGACCATCGGTCGCAAGTCCGGTGGAATGACGGGCAATATGCGAAGAATCATCCATAACGGACTGATTCCCGCTTTCTTGAGTCCCGTGATGACTCGCAGGCGCTTCGTCGCCTTTACTTGGCGTTGTCCCGTAAATTTGCGACTCTGTTCTCTCAATCGGGCGGTTAATTTATCAAGTTCGATTGAGCCTATAAGTTTCAGGATCGCTTCGGCCCCCATCCCTACTTCCAGATGTCCGATGGCATCATAATCTGAAAGTTTCAGGTATTCATCTTCGCTCAAGAGGCCACCTACTTTTGTTCTTCTGACCATATCCTTAACGGTTTTAAATACCTCTTCCGCATTCTGTTGTTCACCGAGCAACGCCTCTTTCATGCTGGCGACTTCCTGTTTGGTTTTGAGTTTCCTCTCTTGGACAGTCAGTTCCTTCTGTTCCGTTGATTTCACTTTCTTTTTGATGTCCTCTAAATCTTTATCCGCTTTCTCCTTTGACTTTTTGATGTTTTCATTCGCGTCTTCCTCTAATTCTTCCTTCTTGGTTTTGAGTTTTTCGTCCAAGGTTTTTAAAATTTCTTCCCGTTTCTGTTCGTCAGTATTGAGCACGATATATTGAGCAAAATAGATCACCGAAGCAAGGTTTCTCGGAGATATGTCAAGAAGCAAGGAGAGTTTTGATGGTGTACCCTTGAAGAACCAGACATGGGCGACGGGAGCTGCGAGATTGACATGTCCCATTCGCTCTCTTCTGACTCTACTTTGTGTGACTTCAACGCCACATTTATCACAGATGATTCCTCTGTACCGAATGCGTTTATATTTTCCGCAGTAGCATTCCCAGTCTTTTGTCGGGCCAAAAATACGTTCACAAAACAAACCGTCTTTTTCGGGTTTGAGGGTTCTATAATTGATCGTTTCCGGTTTCGTGATCTCTCCATGAGACCATGACGAAATGGTCTCCGGAGAGGCAAGTTTAATTTGCAGGCCTTTAAAGTCAACGATATTTTTCATTTGTATTACTTCGCCTGATTATTCTTCGTGTCTTTTTGTTCTTGATCCTCTTGTTTGCTGGTTTGATTCTTATTTATTTCTTGTTTACCTTCACCCGCTGGTTGTAGTGAATCAACTTGAGTATCCGGAACGGATACCAGTTCTTTTCCAGGCTCCTTCGGAGCTTGTTCAGCAGTTGTAATTCCTTCGTCTTTGATTATTTGTCCATTCTCTTCGGGAATTTCTAACACATCTTCTTCGACTGCTTCGGTTGGGATTACTTCAAGACAGAGGCTTTGAAGCTCTTTAACCAACACTTTAAATGATTCAGGTACTGTGGCTTCGGGGATTTCCGTTCCCTTGACAATTGCTTCAAATGCTTTAGCTCTACCGATGACATCATCAGATTTAATAGTTAACATTTCTTGTAACGTGGTTGCTGCTCGATGAGCTTCAAGCGCCCACACTTCCATCTCTCCTAATCTCTGGCCTCCCATTTGAGCCTTTCCTCCTAGAGGCTGCTGAGTGACAAGCGAGTATGGACCGGTTGAACGGGCGTGAGTTTTATCTTCTATCATATGAATCAATTTGAGGATATAGCCAATGCCAACAACCGTCTCTTCCTCAAAAGGTTCTCCTGTTCTTCCATCATGAAGCTGAACTTTCCCGGAGATTGGTAACTTTGCTTTTTCTAGTTCTTTATTGATCGTCGTTTCCGGGATTTTTTCAAAAACCGGTATCGCTACTTTGTAGCCAAGGCGTATACCTGCCCATCCCAAGTGTGCTTCCAGGAGCTGTCCAAGATTCATACGTGCAAGAACTGAGAGCGGGGAAATAATAATATCAACTGGTGTTCCGTCTTTCAGATAAGGCATGTCTTCCTCAGGCACGATCTTTGAAATCACTCCTTTGTTTCCATGCCTTCCGGCTAGCTTATCTCCCACTGTTACTTTTCTAATCTGCGCTATTCGTACAATAACTTTTTTATTGACTCCAGGATCAAGTTCATCTCCTTTATCTCGATCTAAAATCTTCACTTCAATAATTGTGCCAGCTTCTCCATGTGGCATACGAAGGGAAGTATCGCGAACTTCGCGTGCTTTCTCTCCGAAAATTGCTCGTAAAAGTCTTTCTTCTGCTGTCAGTT
The DNA here is from genome assembly GCA_001816915.1 of Candidatus Chisholmbacteria bacterium RIFCSPLOWO2_01_FULL_49_14. Taxonomy (GTDB): domain Bacteria; phylum Patescibacteriota; class Microgenomatia; order UBA1400; family Chisholmbacteraceae; genus 2-01-FULL-49-14. The sequence goes on along the minus strand of MHCL01000027.1, from coordinate 23,409 downwards.
CTGTTTCACCTTTTGGTGCGATTTTCCCAACTAAAATGTCATTCGGTCCAACTTCTGATCCTACGATGACAATCCCATCTTCTCCCAAGTTTCTGAGATCTGTGTCGCCGACATTTGGGATATCTCTTGTCAATTCTTCAGGACCGAGCTTCGTGTCCATCACCTGAGCTTCATACTCATTTATATGAATTGAAGTAAGTACATCTTCTCTTACCAAACGTTCGGAGATTATGATGGCATCTTCGTATCCAAGTCCATCAAATGACATGTAGGCAATAAGCAAATTCTGCCCAAGTGCTAGCTCACCTTGATCGGAACATGGGCCGTCGATGATTAAATCCCCTTTCTGAATTCTCTGGCCTGTTTTCACCAATGGCCGTTGTGAGTAACACGTTGATTGAGCAGAACGAGTGAATTTTTGAATGTGGTAAATTTCTTTATTTGAGTCTATTGATAAATATTCTCTTGTGTTCTCTTTTGCGGAACGTCTCATGTCTCTGAGTTCATTCGAGTTTACCCTTATTTCAACCTGATTTGCATCTACATTCTGAACTATCCCCCCATGAAAAGCTCTTATGGAGCGTTCCATCGCTTCAATGACATCCTTTTCCATACCAGTCCCGACAACAGGAGAACTTGGTCGTAGAAGCGGAACCGCTTGACATTGCATATGAGTTCCCATTAATGCTCTGTTTGCTTCGTCGTGTGCAATGAATGGAATCAAAGAAGCCGAAGTTCCCACAACTTGACGGGATACTACATCAACCAATTGTACTTGTTCCACAGGCGCTTCTAAAAATTCTCCTCTGTAACGAACTGGTACCCATTCTTCAGTAATGAATCCTTGCGAATCTGTTTCAACTTCGGCGTGGGTGATATAGAAGTCTTCTTCATCATCAGCTGAGATATAGATCACTTCGTTACTCATCCGCATTCTGATTTTTCCATTCTTCTCGACCTTCTCAACTTTTTTATATGGGGCTTCAAGAAATCCATAGTCGTTCACTTTGGCATATAAGGCCATATAGTTTACTAATCCGATGTTTGGTCCTTCCGGAGATCTGATGGGACATATTCTTGCGTATTGACTTGCGTTGATGTCCCGCATCGAGAAGGAGGCTCTTTCTCTGGTGACTCCGCCAGGTCCCATGACTGAAAGACGCCTGAGGTTGTCAATTTCACTCAAAGGATTCGTCTGGTCCAGAATTGTAGAGAGTCTATTTCTACGAAAGAATTCAGATATTGTCGCAATAATCGGGCGTGCGTTCACTAGAGACGCTGATGTAATTTTTTCTTCAGCTTTTGTTAAACTCATTTTTTCACGAATAGAGCGTTCAAGTCGCAGTAATCCTATTCTGAACGCCGTTGTTGCGACTAATTCACCAACGCAGCGTACCCGACGATTTGCAAGATGATCGATGTCATCAACCTTTCCCTGACTATTCTGTAGACCAATCAGATACCGAATAGTTGCAATAATGTCCTCTTTCTTCAGTACGAAGTTAGTATTATCATTCGGGACTTTAATTCCCAGTCGCTTATTCAATTTGTATCGTCCTACTTTTGCCAAATCGTAACGTCTTGAATCAAAAAAGAGTTGATGAAGATATTGTTGGGCATTTTCAAAAACTGCAGGTTCTCCCGGACGCATTTTTTCGTAGATTTCTATGATTGCTTCTTCTCTTGTTTTGGTGGAATCTTTATCAAGCGTCGATTGTACATACAGATGAACTGGATCTTTATCGATATCTCCGAAATATTCCATGATATTTTCATCTGTGAGCGTTTCTATACCTCGTAAAAGCACGGTCACAGGAAATTTTCTATGGCGATCGATTTTAACGGTAATGATGTCATTTCTTGTAACTTGGAATTCTAACCATGATCCTCGAAGGGGTCGCAGCTCAGCTTTATACAACATTCTTCCTGTTGACGGATCCACTTCACCTGAGAAAAATACTCCTGGAGATCGGACAAGCTGACTTACAACAGCCCGTTCTATTCCATTAATAATAAATGTTCCGGTTTGAGTCATTTTCGGAATATCTCCAAAGAATACTTCCTGTTCCGATGTCTGCCCTGTCTGCAAGTTTGTCAATTTCGCTTCAACCTTTAATGGCATTTCGTAGGTAATACCTTTTGCCTTTGCTTGTTCGGGAGTATGTTTCGGTTCTCCGAAGTTGTGGTTTCCAAACTCAAGTTTCCAGTTCTTACCAGTGAAATCCTCTATCGGCGAAATGACTCGTAAGGAATCTCTAATACCTTCCGTGGTAAACCATTCGTATGACTCTCTTTGTACAGCCAAGAGATCAAGTTGCGGGAGTTGTCGTTCTTCAATTCCCCAATATTGTCGGGTTTGAGTGTCTTTTTTCTTCATAAGAGAATCTGTCCCTTATATTCGTAACGACGATCCGTACATATAACAGAAAAAACCCGGGTTTGTCCCAGGTTTTTTGGACCTTCGTCTTATTTAAAAATGGTGGATATATAAAACGTAGAAAGCACTTCTTATTATAAAATGATTTTGTTAAAAAAATCACAAAATAGACGTACAAAAGTACGCCTTCTTTAAAAGGCTTCCTAATTTATAACACAATTGGTTCTTCCTGTCAATTCTATTCTATCTGTGCTTTTTTTTATACTCTATTTTCCAAGATAGGATGCAATATTGGCGTTGTGCTCCTGAAGATTTTTTGCATAGTGCATATTTCCTTGTAAATCTGAAATGTAATACCAATAGGCAGAGACTTCTTGATTTGCAACCGCTTTAATGGAAGCCAGCGATGGATTGCAAATCGGCGCCGGCGGTAATCCTTCATTTGTGTACGTATTGTACGCGGAATCAATCTCAAGATCTTGACGTGTTAGGGATTTTTTCCACCAGCTATGTTCCTTTACTTGATAGCCAAGAATATATTGTATGGTTGCATCGGCTTGCAGCGGCCAGCCACTTCGCCAACGTTTTATAAGAATTCCAGCAACAATCGGACGATCGATCTGGCCACGAGTTTCTCGTTCTACGATCGAGGCAATCACTATTGCTTGGTCTACTGTCAGGCCTTGATTCTCTATGCTGGCTCTCATTGCTTCATCTACTTTTATGTCAAAAGTTTTTCGGAGAAGCTGTGAAATCTCTCCAGTCTGTACTAGCCTCGGAATATGGTATGTATCTGGAAACAAGAATCCTTCCAGTCCTTCTGTCTCTTGAAGAAATTCTTCCCTTGAGAAGTTTTCACCTTTCTCCTCAATTTTTTTTTGCAGCTCATCTGCCATTTCCTCCCGCCTCCATCCTTCTAGAAGCGTCACCTGAATATCATCGATTCCGTGAGTTAAAGACCATGCGATTTGACTTAGATTCGAAGCTGGAGAAATTTGATATTCTCCTGCTTGCATACTTTTTGATAAGTTGTGTATCATGACCCATAATTTAAATGCTGCTTTTGACCGAATTAGGTTATTTTTCTGAAGATTGTTCGCGATGCTCTCAACCGATTCACCCCTGTTCACAGAAAATGCAGTTGTTGTAGAAATTAGATCTGGAGGAGATGAAGCCCATTTCCACCACAATGCACCGCCAGTCAGTGTAATGAAGATGAGCATGAGCAACACGCGGAGAGAAATGACTTTCTTTTTCTTATTTTCCTTCATAAACGATGTGACCAAGCAAAGCTTGGTCATTTTTTTTATTTGTGAGGTGTTTTCCTAGACTTCCTCAAAGAGGGCTCTACGATATTTATCCGATTTCGGTTCATGAATATAAATCCTTCCGCATTTGCAGATTACTTTTTGCATACCGTCTTTGTGCTTCTGTTTCTTTCCTTTTACCAGAGGTGTACCACATCCTGCACACTGCCCTTTTGATAGAAGCCAAGCTTGTACTGGAGCGATGATGTTTTTTAACATACAATCGATATTTTCCTGTCTTCATTATACCATCAGCCTATATTACACTGCCATCTTTCAGAGTATCTAAGTATTCTTGAAGAATCAAACTTGCAGCGAAACTATGTTTCGGTCCTTGGCGTTTTTTCTTTTTTGTCTGACTCTCAGACAAATTTTGGGTAGCATGTCTGGTCGTGAGTGCTTCATCCTGAAAAACGATCGGAATATTGAGCCCTTTTTCTAGTTGTGTTGCGAATCTATGAATTTCATTGGCAATCTTTCCTTCTGACATCCCTATGACAATTTTTTCGACTTGGAGATTCAGACAAATCTTTTGTAACTTTTTATGTATTCCCGAAGAAACTCGCAAGTTCGCCAATGGTTCTGCAAGAGGAGAGGTGGCTATTGCCAGTCCAATATTTTTCAATCCATAATCTACACCCAGAATTACCATATTTTTTAATCGACGAGAGTGGCAGTGACAACACCGCGACGAAGATAGGTTCCGGGTGGTGTACACGTAATAAGTCGTAAATATTCATTGTCATATGGTTGTTCCAGTACCGAAATATTATCCGGTTTGACCTCGATCTTATCGATCACTCGATACGTGTAGGTGATTCCGTCGAATTTGATAATGATTTCGTCTCCTAATTGCATGGTTGGAATTAATGAAAATATTGACATGTAGTTTTTAGGGTTAAAGAATTGCGGGAGGATGGAATGGCCAAATATCACCGACGCTCCTATTTCTCCAGGAAGTGCGGTTCCAGGGTACTGAATAAGGCTCTTTCCGAGACTTTTCCCATCGATCTCTACCGTCGCATTTTCAATCTTAAACTTTGGAATTGATAGGGTATAATGCGTGATTTTGGTCTCTCTCTTTGTTTTGGGTACTGCTGTGGGAAACCAATTCTGAGGATAGGTGAGATCATCATTTTCTTCTGAACTACTTTTTTCTATGAAATCCTGTTCTTGGCCCGATACCGGAACCGGCAGAAGAAATTCCTCTCCCGTCATATCAGGAGCGGTAAATATCTCATAGGAAAGAATGGGCCAAGCTACTGATAGCATTAACAGTAATCCAGAAAAGAAGAGGCCTTTTGCAATACGTCTATTCTTTCTTCCGAAAGAGACGGTTCTGTTTATGAGGGATTTGTGTATTATCACTGGTGCTTTAACGTAACGATAGCCTGTCATTCGTTTTGTTCAACTTTTACTTCTATGGCAATGTTCTCTGTTTTTCTGGGAAATCGTTTTAATCTTACCGGAAGGGATTCAGGTGTTATCTCTATTTGGGCCTTAGAAAAATTCGGCAATGTAGAAAAATACGATTCAACTAGATTGGGATATTTGCCTTTGAGATTTTGTCTTATTTCTTGCTCATCAATTTTTGGCGTCAGAATCACTTTATATACGATCGTCATTTTTACGGCTGGGTCTTGAAAATCGATATCTTTGATCTCAATCTTACTTTCTTCCTGGTTCAGTTGAAAGCCATCTGGTATCGATTCGCTGACCGCTTCCTGAATGATATCCATGAGGTCTTGTTCCTCATAGGCCACGGTCTGCATTTTTACTCGCAGTTTTGCGGAGACTTTCTGGGCTTCAACTCCCACATCTCCGCTTATATCCTTGGTTACAATTTCCATTTCTGCTCCATCGATTAGCACTTTCCTACCCGGTCCTTCTTGTGCTTGAAGTTTTTCTTCTGCTTGTTGCTTTAAATCAGCCTCTATTTCACGCAGTAATCCGTCGATATCGTCTTGGGAAATTGCCTGGACTTCACGACTGGTTCCTCCAGTGAGATCGGAATCGTTTTTCGCTTCATATGATGCCGAGGAATAATCGTCAAACTGGAATTGCGTATTAGCAGAAACGTTAAATTCTGCTCCAATTGCGATTGCAGTTACTCCGGTTTTCGTTTTCCCAAATGTAGTGGTCACAGCTTCATCGCTTTCCTCAGAGCTTGCAGAGGCTGCTGTAACTTCCGCGTCAAGTGTAAAAGTTAGATTATTCGGACCAATGAGTTTGGTTCCTACGGGAAAAGTTTTTTTTGCGGATGTTTTATTGTAAATCGTTACTTCTCCCTGCGCTTTTTCTCCAACTACCCTTGTTCCTGTGGTGTCTTTTTCCTTTCCGCTTTCTACTTCAACTTCAACAACTTTTCCAGGAATACGCTTTTGGTTGGGGTTGATTTGATCTGCCGTCGGGTCAATGATCAGTTCGACTTCTTTATCAAAACTCTTGGGTTTCACGTACAGTACTACTTTTGCCTTCGGAATCGTCCAATACCCATAGACAGCGGCTCCGCCAATGAGAACACAAAGCACCACGATGATTGAGAATATCACTTTTGTTTTTGATCCAAGGATTTCTGTCAAATGAGGTATTCTGAACTTTGGGAGATGAGGGATTCGAGGGATCATTAATTTTATCCGTGTCATGACCCCGGTTTCTGTCCCAGGTTCTGTCATTTCTTCAGATTTTCCGGCTTCAGACAGTTGAGACTCTTGCTGCCCGCTCAACTCCTGTGTACTTTCCGTCTGTGACTTCGGCTGTGCCGTTTCTTGTTTCTGAACTTTGGAAACATCCACGGCACTAAATCCTATCTCTTCTGCCCCTAGTATTGTCTCTTGATCGGATTTTTCTTGTTTTACTATTCGTATATTATCCTTCTCTCCTTTTGTGACTGATTCCTCTTCTTGATTATGGTTCACAATTTCTTGCGGAATCATTTCCTCCTCTTCTTCCTCTTTCGTGATCTTGAATCCAAGGGCTTTGGCTGCCTCGGCTCCTCCGGCTATTGCAACTGCATGTATGGTTATTTGCGGATCCAAAATCTCGACTTTGGGAAAATGGAGAAAAGGGAGTTTCTCAAGCCAATTATATGAGAGTATATCTTGCTTGAGCGCATCGAGATCGAAGCTTCCATCCAAAAGTAACATTCTTGATGGATATTTCTCTAGTGTTTGGGAGCGGGCCAATCCTTCTTCGAGATCAGCACCAATGTCTTCACTGCGAGAAACAATCTGGTTTTCGCTGACCTTTCCAAGATTTATCAGTGAAATTTGAACCTCCGATTCACTCACACGAATAAGAATTGCCGTCGGCGGCGTACCTTCTTTGAGTTTCAGAAGTTGGACTATGGCCTCTGTGGTGACGACAAAGCCTATCGGATCAAACTCGAATTTTTCTGTAATTTGTTTGAGTATATTCGCGTATTTTTTCGAAATTGCGCTGCCATCAACCCAGCTTTCCTGTAAACCGTAAATCACTTTATTGGGTTCACTCTCTATTCCGGTAAGCGCCTTTTCAAGCGAAATATCAATGGCCGTTAATAGCTTTTCCTGAGTATCTTTTTCGACTTCCCATTCTTGTATCGTGCCTACAGAGACAATTTGTGTTTGGTCTTGAGCAATCTTCCAAACAGCTGTGCTGACGGTTTCCGCGCCAACCTCGATTGCCAAGAATTGTTCCTGGTCTTTTTCTCTGGTGCCCAATTTTGACAGGATATTTGCAATTGCCATATTTCCACTCATGAAGCGGCTCTCAGGTTCATTCTAACATCAAGGTGTGAAGTTTTCGAGTCTGGCCTGCTGCCGATCTCATTTGCGTGAAGAATATTTTACTGAAGAGAGGCGTAGACGCGGCGAATTCCCGAACCAACCGACTGCTGTTTTACAATTCTCACTCTACCGATTTCCCCTGTTGATTTAACATGAGGCCCACCGCACAATTCCTTTGAGAACCAATCCTTCTCCGGATCCTTCCCAATCGTGAAAACCGATACTTTATCAGGATAGGTTTCTTTAAAGAACGCCATAGCTCCTGACTTTAGAGCTTTTTCTTTCTCCTCGAATGTTTTGTGGACGGGGAGGTTCTCTTTGATTTTCTGGTTGATGAGATGTTCCACTTTCTTCACTTCTTCCGCAGATAAGGCTTTCTGGTGAGAGAAATCGAAACGCAGGCGCTCGGCGGTAATATGACTTCCTTCCTGACGAATATGATTGCCCAAAACTACCCTTAACGCTTTTTGGAGGAGGTGTGTGGCAGTGTGGAGTCTGATTGTTTCCTCTGATTTATCGGCAAGACCACCCTTAAACATTCCGGCTGCGCCGGTACGGGATTTTTCTTTGTGCCTATTAAACTCTTTTTCGAATTGTTTCTTCTCAATCTTAATTCCCTTTTCTGCTAGCAGCTCTTGGGTTAATTCAAGTGGGAAGCCGTGGGTCTGATATAGATCGAATACGAATTTTGCGTTGATTTCGCTGGGATTCTTTTTTTCTATCTCCAATAAACCCTTATTCAGGGATGTTGAGAACTTCTTTGTTTCTTCGCTAATGCTATTTTTAACGGACTTTGCAACCTCAGCTTTTTTAAAGTACAACCCGTCGAACATCTCCAATACCGCCTCTGCGCTTTTGACGAGAGTCTCCTCTGCATTTTGAGCTTTAATGGTGCGCATTTTTACGACTGTCCTCCTCAGCAGGCGTCTGACAAAATACCCTTGCATCTTGTTTGATGGCACTGTTCCTTGGGAAATCATGATCGTGGCACCACGAATGTGGTCGGCAATGACGCGCATTGGTTGTTTGAATTCTCCTTTAAACTCTTTATTCGTGGCTTGAATAATTTTCTCAATAATAGGAAGGAACAGATCTGTTTGAAAAACGTCTGGGGTGTTTTGCGAAGCAGCCGTGATGCGCTCGAGCCCACCCCCGAAGTCAACGTTTTTGTTGGGTAGTGGTTTAAATGATCCATCTTTCTGTTTCTCGTATTGCATAAAGACTGAGTTGCCAATTTCCAAAAATCTTCCACATTCGCAATTGAGATGACATGATTCGTCTTTGTATGAACTGTTTTCATGCATCTTGCACTCGGCGCCGAAGTCGAAGAAAACCTCTGAATCTGGGCCGCCGATTTCTCCCGGAGGCATATTTTGCGGCATACCGGCACGTGACCACCAGTTTTTTTCTGCACTGTAGCTATAGATTTTTACTTTTGGATCGAAACCATCGGATCCTTGACGTACGGGTACATTCGTCTTAAAAATCTCTTGCCAGATGTTTATGGACTCTTCATCCTTTGGCACATTAGCGTCACCATCGAAAACCGACACGTATAAACGACTTGGATCAAGATTGATTTTATCGGTCAAAAACTCAAAAAACCAGGGAAGTTGTTCATTTTTAAAATAATCCCCGAGGCTCCAATTCCCGAGCATTTCAAAAAACGTGGTGTGGCGGTTGTCGCCAATCTCTTCTATGTCTTCTGCTCGGAAGCAGGGCTGGGAATTTACCAATCTTATTCCCATCGGATGCTCTTGCCCTTTTAAAAACGGCACGAGCTGCTGCATGCCGGAGCTTGTGAAGAGGGTTGTCGGGTCATCGGGAGGTACGATCGGTGCCGGGGGAATTTCCTTATGACCTTGTGTTATGAAAAATTCGATGTAGCTTGACCGTATTTCGTCTGCAGTCATAAACACACTCAATTCTACCAAATTCTTGCCTGGTTCAGCATTCTCAGTACAGATTTTTCTTTTTGAATGGAATAAGCGCAGCAATCACGGCTGGGGTATACAACTTTGTTCTGTCGATGACGCCATCGGTGAGAATGCCGATTGCGCCTTCCTGCTGTTTAGAGTTTTTCTTCCCGAAAATTTCATCCATTACATCTCCAAGTTCCTTCCCTTCTTTTAATTGCATAGCGACTTTTATTGGTAATTGGAAGGAGGCGGTCCTTCCCTTTCCTTCTTCGGTCTTTGATACCACGACCACCCAGGCGAAGGTAAACGTTTCCGTGCCTCTAATTTCCGCTCCTCCCTCTATGCCGACTGAAAAGTCGGCTTTCGGGAATAGCTGTCTGGCACTGCGGGCTCTGTTCTGTGCGCCTTTTACGGTTTCCTCATCCGACATCGGTTGATCGCTGACTCCAGATTTGACATCGACGCTTTTGACCGAAAACCTTTCATTGGGAAAAATCTTCTTGAATCCGTTGAGCGCGGCTTTGATTTTTATCGGATTTTTGGAGGCAACGATGAGTAATTTCATATCCACAATGAACATTCAACAGTCGATCTGAATTATAGCGCACAGAAGAGTATTGCTTCAGGCTTTTAATGACTTTCCGCTGCGGGTGAAGAATTGTTTTGCTGCTTTTCTTCCGCGTTCTTGAAGCGATTTTATATGATTGAGATCCTGTTTTTTCCCGACACCCAGCTTCCTTGTGATCTTCTTCTTTTTTGGCTTTGAATCATCTACAGTGATGATTCCTCGTTCTCCGGCTTCCTCATAGAGTTCCTCAAATTCTTCAAGAATTTTACCACCGTGTTGGGACATATACTCTCGAATATTTTTCCCTTTTTTTGTCCCAAACAGAAACATGCCTATCGCACCCAGCGCTGCTCCCCAAAAGAGTCCTGAGGCAAAACCGGACTCTTTCCTGTGGTCTTGATTGGATGCATCTTTTGCCATGGCAACAATGGATGTGAATTGAAGTCTAGGATTCCTCTCCCAGATCAACAGATTCTTCTTGCAAATCTTTTTTCTTTCTAGTAAAGAAGGCTCCTATTGTTTCGACGACTTTCAAGCCAGATTTAAGGCCATCGAGCATTCCGCCTAAACCGGCAATCGGGCGGGAGATGGATTCCGTCACCATCCCGGCATCATCGAGCATCTTGTTTACTTTCTCCATTGCTCTCCTCACCTCGCGGAGAATGTAGACAACCTGAACTCCTATGAACGTGAGCAGGATCGTTAAGGTTGTGATGACAAGGACGAGCAGTACTTGGCTTAAGTCAACCATATATAGACTATTAATCCTCGTTATGAATACTTTACGATATTACTTCTAGTCATATGATCTGGAAAATAACGAAGTATGTCAATTGTCATTCTCTGTTGGGAAGAGTATCAAAGTACAATTATATATCATATTACTCCTCTTTGATTCTGTTGCCTTTTTGCTCTCTCATTCAACGTACAACATGAATCGTCCGTTGAACGGTTCGAGATTTTCCAGCCCTGCTGGTTGTTTGGATGGTTATTGTTCTGGTTCCCTGCGGGAGTAAGATCGATTGACGAAATGTTCCGTCAGATTCAACGGAAACCTGCTGATTATTAATGGTTACGGTTGCCTGCGGATCCGTATTTCCGACAACCGTCAGCGCCGATGTTACTTCTTCTTCCTCCATTGGGCTCTCGATGACCAGGGGTGGCGCTGATTCTAACAATCGATATTGGTATATAAAATACGAGATAAAGGTGAGCGTGAGCAATGCGGCCGCGACGATCACTGTCGTTTTAGGATTCCATAGAGACCGATTCTTGATATCCGATTGTGTAAAGCTTCTCGGAATGACCTGGCCTTTTAAGTTTTGGTCATAATCTCGTCGAAACACTGCCAGCGCTTGCTGCGGATTGAGTTCCACGGCATTGGCATAGTTGCGAATAAATCCCTTCACGAACGCGGCTTCCGGTAGACTGGTAAAGTCGTTTTTTTCCAATGCTTTCAGATATCTCAAACTGATTCGTGTCTGTTTGGCGATTTGCCTTCGTGTCAGCTTTTTTTTATGACGGGCATTCTTCAGTATCTCACCAACGGTTTTCATAAGCTTTCCAGTTAAACACTGATGTGACGAATTGTGGGTCTGGCGATTTCGATTCTCTTATGTCTGATGTTCGGAGGCAGCTTGACGCTGGGCAATGAAGGTACTTGCATTTTGTATTAATATTTCTCTTGGTTTTGATCCTTCCTGAGGACTGACCACACCTGCCTGTTCAAGTTGATCCAATACCCGCGCAGCGCGGGCATACCCTATAGAAAGCCGGCGCTGTAAGAGCGAGGCAGAAGCACGATCATAATCACAAACTACCCGCACTGCCTCGTCAAATAATTCATCGACTTCTTGGGTGCTTCCGCCGGCAGTGCCGACCGTCTTTGCTTTGTACTTTGTCGTTACTTCCTCAGTGTATTGAGGCTTTAATCCGCTCTTTTTCAAGAAGTCCATGAGTTTCTGAATTTCCGGTTCCGATACATAGGTTCCCTGGATTCGCGATGGTTTTGCTTGATTGGGCGGGATGTAGAGCATGTCCCCTCTTCCCAAGAGCTTCTCAGCACCGGGAGAATCAATAATGACCCTGGAATCCACCATGCTGGTGACGTTGAAGGCAATTCTGCAAGTGATGTTTGCTTTGATGAGTCCCGTAATGACATCCACCGATGGCCTCTGTGTTGCTACGATCAGGTGAATCCCCGTGGCTCTTGCCATCTGAGCGAGTCTCGTGATTGCGTCCTCGACCTGCGACGGGGCAAAGAGAATGATATCCGCTAACTCGTCAATGATGATCACGATATAGGGAAGTGCTTGAAACCCCGAGAGTTCGTTATACCCCTCGATATTGCGAACTCCAACTTCGGAAAACATTTTATAGCGTTTTTCCATCTGCGCAATTGCCCAATTGAGCGCAGCCAGTACTTTTTCCGGATCAACTATCACCGGAGTTAAGAGGTGAGGAATGGCATTGTATTGTGTGAGCTCAACTCTTTTGGGATCAATCAGTATAAATTTAACCTCGTTGGGCGTCGCCCGATAGAGTATGGTTGCCAAGAACGAGTTGATACAGACCGATTTTCCACTTCCTGTAGCACCCGCAATCAAAACGTGCGGCATACGGCCGATATCGGCAACGACGGGATTCCCAGAAACGTCAAGTCCAAGTCCGACCGTGAGAATCGATTTTGCTTTTTTCATCTGTTCTGAAACGAGTATTTTTCTCAAGGGAACAAATTCCGGTGTTTTATTGGGGATTTCTATCCCCACCAACGATCTGCCGGGAATTGGCGCTTCAATGCGGATTTGGCCTGTGGGAGCAGCGAGGGCAAGCGCCAGGTCATTTTGGAGGGCTGTGATTTTGGATAATTTGGTGCCGAGCGTAATTTCCAGCGCATACTGGGTTACTGCCGGACCGGTATTTACCTCAACAACATGGGCTTGAATTCCAAACGAATCAAGCGTCTGCTCAATGATTCCGGCGTTTGCTTTGAGGTCTCCCCGATCCGCTTTTTCCCCCAAAGATTCAACAAGAAGGTCAAGGGGTGGATACTCCCAAACTTGTTCTTGTGGACCAGGAACGTTGGTCACTACTTGGGTACCGAGATCTGTCGAAACTTCCCGTTGTTTCGGTTCTTTCTTCGTTTCTTCTCTCCTTGCCCTTCCTTCTTCTTCCATTCCCTTGATCTTTAATTCCGTCTGTGCAATATATGTCTGTCTTTTCTTTCCTTTTGCAAGTTTCGGTACTTTTCTATACACCTTGGTTAGGGTCAAAAGGATTTCGTCAAAGGGGGTTTCGGTGAAGATCATGAATCCGATGAACGCATTTCCTAAAAGGACCACGGCGGCTCCCGGTTTTGAGATGAGCGCTGCAATGTTTACCCATACTCCCTCACCGATAGTACCGGCGCTGGTCAACGCCATGGTTGAGATGAAGAATAACAATGCTCCTAAAAAGACATTCGGTCTTGTGATTGGCCATTTCAGTTGAGTTAACATCAATCCGGCGCTGATAAAAAGAAAAGGAGCCAAGAGTGCAGTCCAACCGAATTGCCTGGTAATGAAGCTGTTTACTTGAAACAGGATGGATCCCTGCCGAGAAAATGAAATGATTGCCAAAGCTCCTATAGAAATCAGCATGACGCTGGCGACGGAGTAGATAGTATCCTTCTTGAGTTTTAACTTAAATGGAGCTCTTCTGCGTCCTTTTTTTCTTCCCATAGAAACTCCCTTGTCTTGTTATGGATCAATTCCTCTTTACTCGGGCGGAAATTATTATAGCAATTGAGGTCGTTCCCGTGTTAGGAGATTCAAGTGATGGAACCTTTCGAGGTAGACTTTGTTTATATTTTCCTCGTTACATCCGAATGATGATGGGAATGATCAGCGGGAAGCGTTCGAGCTCTTTGTTCACGAGTTTTTCGAGATTCGTTTTGATCCGTTCCTTTGCTGTTCTCCACTCCTTAACCGGGGTTTTCATTCCTTTCAGCGATATCAAGACTTCTTTTTTCATTTTGTCGATTAATGCCTGTGATTCCTTCATGAAGACCACACCTCTTGAGATGATCTCTACCTCGCCCGCTATTTGGCCATTCTGTTCATCGATTGGAACAATCACAACCAGCATCCCCTCCTCTGCCATAACCTGCCTATCCCGAAGAACGATCTTTCCGACATCTCCGATACCGAGACCATCCACCAAAATATTTTTTAACGGAATTGAACTTCCGATCCTCGCTTGACCTCCGGCGTCCAATTCGATACTCTGCCCGTCTTCGAGGAGAAAGACATTTTCCTGCCTATACCCCATCTGCACCGCGAGTTTGCGATACTGCACCATGTGGCGGTAGGTACCTCCAATCGGCACAAGATATTTGGGTTTGACAAGTTCCATGAGCAGCATTAAATCTCCCGACGACGCGTGTCCGGAAACGTGCAATTCGTCATTTATGTCATGATATATCACTTCGGCTCCAAGATGGGCGAGTGCATCAATGGTTTCGTAGACCGCCCGCTCATTTCCGGGAATCGGATCGGCGGAAAAGATCACCTTATCATCCGGTTTGATTTGTATTTCTTTATGTTCATCTTGGGCAATGCGGACGAGTGCTGATCCTTCCTGTCCTTGGCTTCCGGCCACGATGAGACAGAGTTTATTGTCAGGAAAATTCTTTATTTTTTTCTTGTTGATCATTGCTTGGGAGGGAAGTTTCAAGAACCCCAGCTCCTGGGCAACTTGGGCGTTGACTTCGACCGATCTGCCGAAGAGCGCAATCCGCCGCTGGGCAGATGCCGCGATGGTTATCGCCTGTTGGATCCGGTGGACATTACTCGACATGGTGGTCACGATGACCTTTCCCTTGGCACTCCTGATTTCTTTTTCAAAGCTTTCTCCAAGACTTGATTCGGATTGTGAAAATCCGGATTTTTCGCTGCGCAGACAGTCGGACAGGAGTACGGATATTCCCCGAGCTCCGAGACGCGCTATTTTTTGTACATCCGGTCGTACCCCATCCAGTGGAGTAAAATCGAATTTAAAATCTGCGCCATGATAGACGTTTGTCCCCCGGCTGCGAATGACAAAGTGCCTGTCATCCGGCACTGAATGCGGCACTTTGATCGATTCTATTTCAAAACCCCCCAAGCGTATTCCTCGTTCATCGTCGAAAATGTTTATTTTGCGATTCAGCGCGTATTCTTTCATCCGTTCCGCGGCAAAGCCGGCGGTTAGTCGGGAGGCAAAAATCGGGAAATCAGGAAGTTTCGGCAAGATATACGGCAGGCCGGCGATATGATCATCGTGTCCATGCGTCAAGAGCATGCCGACAATGTTCTTGCCGCTATTTTGTACATACGTCACATCGGGAATTAGAAGGTCGACGCCATACATGCTTTCGTCGGGGAATCCGATGCCGCAATCAACCAAGAGGAGTTCGCTCTCCGTTTCATAGACGAACATATTCTTGGTGACCGACATTCCTCCGAGCGGAATAATTCTTAGCATAGGTTGGTTGTGAATGACTGATAATTCATCTGTATCCCAGGTTGATCATATCAGAGAGAGTTGTTGATTTTTTTCATCTCCTGATGGCTCCTCACCTGCTTCTTCTTCCCCTTGCAGGATGTGTGCTTCTTGTTGTTGTCCACTGAGGGTTTCCAAGATTTTTGCCAATTTCGTGAAATCGTTTTTGAATTGCGTCATGACTTGTCCGTTCCTCAGAGCGGCCGCCGGGTGGTACATCGGAAAAATCAACAGTCTTTTTTCTTTCCAATTCACCCATCGTGCTTGGCCGTGAATTTGGCTGATGTAGGCGTTCTCAATAAACTTTGCCATGCTGAATCGGCCGAGCGTGACAATTACCTTTGGTTCAATAATTCGAATTTCCTCATCAAGGTATGGTTGATAGGCTTGAATTTCTTCCGGTAGCGGATCTCT
>MHCL01000027.1:0-7493 GCA_001816915.1 Candidatus Chisholmbacteria bacterium RIFCSPLOWO2_01_FULL_49_14 | reverse complement strand
TTTCTCTTTTGAGGCCTACCTCTTCCAAACTTTTTGTCAGGAGTTTTCCTGCTAGCCCGACGAAAGGCCGGCGCAGACGATGTTCATGAAATCCGGCGGCTTCGCCGATAAACATCAGCTGGGCTTCGGGATTGCCTTCCGGCGGCACAATGTCTGTTTTTTTGCTTGCAAGCGGCAGTTTCTTTGCATCCTGTTCAAGTTTATTGATTAGCTTTTCGAGTTCTTCTTCTTTTGTCATTTTCTGCACTTTTTTGGTTTACTACTGCGGGAGATATTCGTCTATATTTTCTGATGTTACATGAATAGTCTGCTTTTCGCCTTCGACGACTTTTTTGGCTACCTTTCTGCTTATCCCTTGGATCGTGCGCTGCAGGGTTCGGATTCCTGCATCAAATCCGAGCGGGCGAACGATCTGCGGCCAGAGTGAATCATCGATCTCAAGATTCTCTTGACCAATACCCGCTTCCGCCATTGCATCAGGCAGCAAGTAATCTCTCCCGATATGAATTTTTTCCTCATCGGTATAGGAGGGCATCGATATGGGCTCGAGCCTATCCATGACAGCGACAGCGATATTCGTTGTGTTATTTGCCGTTGTGATAAAAATAACTTGCGAGAGGTCAAACGGATAATCGATATAATGATCGATAAATGCATTGTTCTGCTCCGGATCCAAGAGCTCGACCAAGACACCCATGATGTCGGAGCGGGCTTCTTCGGCGACCCGATCGATCTCATCAAGAAGGATTACCGCGTTTTTCACTCTTGCCCGCCTGATCGCTTTGATGATGTATCCCGGTTCGGATTCGGGGTGCTGACGAGATTGTCCGCGTAAATCCCTCGCCGATCCCATGCCACCAAAGGGAATGCGGGCAAACGGCCTCCCGATGGCTTCGGCGATTGAGTAGGCAAAGGTCGTTTTCCCTGTTCCCACCAAACCCACAAGGCATAAGATCGGTGCATGTACTCTTTCCAGTTCTTTATGTTGCTGGGTTTTTAATCGCAATACCGCGAGATACTCCAGGATCCGCTCTTTGACCTCATCCAGGCCGTAGTGGTTCTTATCAAAGACTTCCCTGGCTCTGGTGAGATCAAGATTTTCCGTACTTCTCTGATTCCAGGGAAGATTGGCGACCCAGTCGATATAGTGTGCCAGCCGGTCATATTCAATGGAGTACCCTTCCGATTTGGCCATTCGGGTCAAGCGATCGAACTGCTTTTCGATTTCCTGGAAAAGCTCTTGCGGCAGCTTGGCTTGTTCGATTCTTCCCCGTAAATTTTGAATTTCCTGTACTAGAGGTTCATCGGCCATGAATGCGTTGTTTTGGAGACTAAGCTGGAATACACGGACATTATAACAGAGGTCTATCAGCGTTTGTGAGGGTTCCTGCGGGGACGAAAACCTTTACCGTCTTTTGAGTCTTTCTCCCAGCGCGGCTGCGCAGTTCTCTGCACCCCGGGTATGCTTAAGTTTATTCGCCCCATATTATCTATTTCAAAGACGACAACTTTCAGCTTGTTTCCAAGGGAAACGATTTGATTCGGATCCTCAACATATTGATTTGACAGTCTTGATACGTGGATAAGGCCGTCTTTTCCAGGAAGAATTTCGACGAATACCCCATAGGGCTCTATGCGCTTGACCGTTCCCTCGTATTCCTCTCCTACCTGGACTTTGTGGGTAATCCCCTTAATCCATTCCGCCGCCTTTCTGATGCCTTCCTGATCGGTCCCTGATATTGTCACCCTGCCTTCGTCATCGACGTCGACCTCGGCACCTGTTTCCGCGATAATTTGGCGGATGATTTTTCCTCCCGGACCGATGACCTCTCCGATCTGTTCCTTGGCAATTTTGATGACTTCGACCTTCGGGGCAAACTTTGAGAGTTGGGCGCGGGGTGTGGGGAGGGTTGTGAGCATCTTTTCGAGAATGTAAATTCTCCCTTGGCGAGCCTGCTCGAGAGCTTCCTCAAGAACGTCCTTGACTACCCCTTTGATCTTGACGTCCATTTGTATGGCCGTTATTCCATCTTGCGTGCCGGCAACTTTAAAGTCCATATCGCCCACGTGATCTTCCAAACCCTGAATATCAGAGAGAATTGCATATTCGCTGCCTTCCTTCTCCTTGTCTTGTTTCACGACCAATCCCATGGCAATTCCGGCCACGGGTTTTTTCAAGGGCACTCCGGAATCCATGAGTGAGAGCGTCGACCCACAGACGGACGCCATGCTGGTTGAACCATTGCTTGATAAAATTTCCGACACAACCCTTATGGTATAGGGAAATTCATCCACTGAAGGTATCATCGGCTCTAAAGCCCGCTCCGCGAGCGCCCCATGACCGATCTCTCTTCTTGATGGCCAGCCCAATCTGCCAACTTCGCCGACGCTGAAGGGGGGCATGTAGTAATGATGCATAAACCGCTTCGTCCCTTCCCCTTCCATTGTTTCAAACCACTGCTCAAGAGAGGGGGCTGCCAAGGTTGTGATGGTGAGTGCTTGTGTTGCTCCCCGTTTGAACATGGCCGATCCATGGGTTCTGGGCAAGACACCGACGTCAATGGATATCTTCCTTATTTCGTCCGGTTTCCTTCCGTCGGGCCGAATGTGTTTTTTCAGAATTGTCTGTCTGATTCTTTCCTTCATGAGTTCAAAAAGCGTTTCCTGAATCTGGAGTTTGTTGAGTTGGGGATTTTTTTCAAGAATCGCTTGAGCAATGCCGGCAATATCCAGGTCATTTTTCTCTCCGGTTTTGGGGGCATCAAAGATTTTCAGTATTTCTTGACTTTCTTTCTTGACGATCTTTTGCAACTCGGGATCTTTGTGCACTTCCACTGGTGTTTGCTTCTTCTTTCCGGCTTTTTTTACCAATTGGTCGATCGCTGTGATGATCGCCTTTATTTCCTCTTGAGCAATACCTAAGGCATTCACAAAGGTTTTTTCCGAGATTTCATTTGCGCCCGCTTCGACCATCGCGACAGCGTCACGCGTCGCTGATACCATCAAGTCGATATCAGAATACTCGCGCTCCACATAGGTGGGATTGACGATGAAGTATCCCTCTTTTGTCACATGTTTGACTTCTCTATCCGTTGCCTTGGACTGGCTTTCTTGTGCCTTCTCCTGACCATTTGGTTCTTGTTTTGCCTGAGAATCGGCATTGTTGTTCTCTTGACTGCTTTTTTCTCCGGGGATAAAACCCAAGCGGACGGCCGCGATCGGCCCATCCCAAGGAATATCCGAGATCGCCAGCGCCGCGGCCACCGTGTTGATGGCGAGCATATCAGGGTCGTTTTCGGCATCAACGGAAAGAACGGTGATGATCACCTGCGTTTCCTGCATGAAGTCTTTCGGAAAGAGCGGCCTGATGCTTCTGTCAACCAACCGGGCGTTCAGTATCGCATCGTCGCTTGGTCTTCCTTCCCGCTTCACCCATCTTGAACCTTTGATTCTTCCGCCGGCGTACAGCTTTTCCTGATATTCAACGAAGAGTGGAAAATACCCCAGATCCGCGCGCGATTGGCCGCAAACCACGGTTGCCAAAATCATCGTGTCTCCAAAACGGCCCAATACTGCGGCGTTTGCTTGCTCCGCAAATCTGCCCACCTCGAATTCAAGGGTCTTGCCCCCAATTTCAATACTTTGCTTGAACATGCTTGATTGATCCTTCATAATTCTCTGGAGAAGCTCTGGCGAAGGTTGTTTTTTCTCTACCACCTACCGACGACCGAATTGATTACGGGAGCTTCACTTGGAAAGTTTCAGTTTTCCGATTATTACTTTGTACCGATTATCGTCTTTTTTTAATAGGTAATGCAATAGTCTGCGCCGCTTGGACACCATTTTTAAGAGTCCTCTCCTGGAATGGTTGTCCTTCGGGTGATCCTGGAGGTGCTTGGTCAGTTGTGAGATATTTTCAGACAGCAGTGCAACTTGAATTTCCGGAGAACCTGTATCCCCTTTTCCGGTTGCGAATAGTTTGATGATTTTCTTTTTTTGTTCTGCGGTGAGTGCCATTCTTGCTTTTTTGACAGGCGCTATTGTATCAAACTTTTCGATTGACCAATAGAGCCGATTACGATCTTGTCGAGCCTTTGTAGATTTTTGGTTTCAGCCAGTCATTTTGTACGTTTGTATCTTCCCGATTGTTTCCTGGCTCTCCCTTATCCGATTGATTTTGTCGGATTTGCCTTGACGGAGATTGTGTCACCTGAGTCTCACCCAATGGCGCTGGTTGTTTAAACTGGGTTGCTCCCTGTGTTTGGCGTGTCAGATCTCCCTGTTCGGCAACAACAGAGGATTCCTCAATATCAAGTTTCGGTTCGGACAATATTGTCGGGGCCGGTATGGGCGGAGCGGTTTGCTCAAGGGGAGGAAGTCTTTGCGATTGAACCTGATAACCCGGCATCGGCGGGACCTGCGGTCTACCCATCCAAGGACGCATCGGCGCCTGTTGGGACGGAGCACGCTTGGCACCAGCCCGTAAGAGCTGGGCCACGGCTTCGAATGTATCAGGGCCGGCAAACGGCGCTTGCAGGTATTGCGTTTGCGTCTCGATCCCTTTTAAGAGATTTCCCGCGATATCCACATTAATGGGAAGGTTTAATTTCTTCATCAGCTGAAACATGACTTCACTGATGGAGGCAGCACCTGGCTCGGTGATGTTGATTTGACCGAAGTTGGTATTGCCCGGTCTGCTGTCGATATTGACGATGGTCGTTTCAGTAAACGCCTGTCTGTCTTTTTCATAGAGCTTCGTCAAATCCTCAAGTTTCTTGGCTCCGATGACAAAAATGAGCTTTGCCTCCATCCCTTCATAGGCAAAATTCACCCCTTTGCTATCGAGCGGGAGGTTGCCTGATTTCGGTTCGATGACGAGGTTAAATTTTCCTTCCTCAACGTTATAGCTGACTTTTTCTATGGCATCTTCCTGATAATCAAAAGAGATGATCAGGTTGCGGTTGCCTATTTTATCGGAGATCCGATCGACGCCAACCAGATTCTTATATTCAACGCGCATTTGCGTCGGGCAACCGACAAACACCGTTTTTCCCGCTTCTTTCAGGCTTAAAAAGAGCGCCAAGGCGCTGGCTGTCGCGTCCAGGCTCGGGTTTTGAGGAAGCAGAACAAACACGCTCTTAGTCGTGTCCAATACTTTTCGCAGTTCTTCCGTATGCAATTGGTCGTTCATTTTTTTTCTATTTGGATACCATTTCTTCTTCTTGAATCTTTTTATAGGATACGATGGTGTCGCCAATCTTAAAATCTCTATCCGGTTTTAAGACGATTCCGCATTCGCTTTTTGCTTTTGCCGAGGTGATATCTTCCTTGCCTCTTTTCAGCGATTTGACTACCGCATCGGCAACGATTTCCTCACCTCTTTTAATATGTACCGGCAAACTCTTTTGGATTTCTCCCGTTTTTACCTGACATCCGGCGATGCGCTTTCCCTGTATTGTGAATTCGGCAATAATCTGTGCGCTGCCCACGACTTCCTCATCAATGGTCGGTTCGAGGATCTTCAATACCCGCTTCTCCAGATCTTCAAAGAGCTTGTAAATGATATTATAGGCCTTTATTTGAATATTTTCAAGTTCTGCCAGTTTTTTGGCAGAATTTGATATTTCGGTGTTGAACGCATACACCATCGCCCCTGTCGCAAGCGCCAAGAGAATATCGGATTCGTTCACCTCTCCAATGCCGCTTCCGACGATCTCGACCTCTTCGCTTAAATTCGATGTGATGGCTTCAAGCGTGCCGGAGACATCCGCTTTCAGAACGATTTTGATCGTCTGTTTCTCTTCTTCCTCTTCCGTTACTGCCTGCGTTTCCTCTTCTGCGGCTTCTTTTTTCGTGAGCTGCAACTTGGCGGGGCGCACTTCTTCCTGAGGCAGCGGTGCCTTATTTTGCTCACCGCCGATGACTGATCCAACCGGCGGCAGTTGTTTGAATCCCAATACTTCAACCGGCATTCCCGGTTTCACCGCCTCAATGGGTGATCCATTGGCATCCGTGAGGGCTTTGACTTTTACTTTCTGGCCATCGACTTCAATTTCGGCGCCTTTTGTGAGGGTTCCGTTCTTGACAATCAGACTCACCAAGGGACCCCGACTTTTATCGGAGCGTGTCTCGATGACCACCGCCTCCAATTTCCCTTTGGGATCGGCTGAAAGATCCTGCATTTCCGCGATCAGGATGATCATTTCCAGAAGCTCGTTGATGTTCTTGCCGGTTTTTGCGGAGACCTCCACCGACGTCACATCCCCGCCGTAGCTTTCAACAACCACTTTTTCCTCGGCCAATTGACCTTTTACCCGGTCAATGTTGGCTTCCGGAAGATCGATTTTATTGATTGCAATCAGAAAAGGAACTTTTGACGCCCGGATATGGGAGAGCGCTTCACTGGTCTGCGGCTTCACCCCGTCGTTTGCCGCAACTACCAAAACGACAACGTCGGTGACCTGAGCTCCCCGGGCGCGCATTCTGGCAAAGGCTGCATGACCCGGCGTATCGATGAAGGTTACTTGTTTTCCCTGATATTCCACCTGGTAGGCACCGATATGCTGGGTAATGCCACCATGCTCTTTGGTTGTGAGATTCGATTTGCGGATGGCATCAAGGAGTGTGGTCTTTCCATGGTCAACGTGTCCCATGAACGTGACCACCGGCGGTCTACGCCAAGAGGGTTTGATTCCAGGTTTCGGAGAGGCGGGCCTTTTCTTGGGCGCTTTTTTGTTTTGCGTTTTGCTGGTGGTTTTTGATTTTTTTATCATGTTTTTCTAGAAAGATTGATTTCCTGCATCTGGTATTTAGATTTGCCTTGCTGATGTCGGCGCCGAGATTTTGCAGAAGTAATATCGGATCGTTCTCTTCCTTGTCTGTACCACAACCTTTTGCTGTGCGGTTGGGAAACGTCATTTGAGTTTTTCAAGAATCTCGGCAATAGCCTTGGGACCGAGGCCTTTTATTGCTTTGAGATCTTTCTTGGACTTCCCTTTCAGTTGCTCGGTATTGAGAATATTCGCGGCTACCAGGGCGTTGCGTACGCGGGAAGAGAGACCCAGGGAATCAATTTCATATTCTTCTTTACCGGTCACCGAAATTGCCTTCTCCCCGGATTCTCCCTGAATATCGATTTTATATTCTGTGAGCTTGGCCGCCAGTCGGACATTCTGTCCACCCCTGCCGATCGCCAGGGAAAGTTGATCATCCGGCACGGTGACCACCGCTTTCTTCCTCTCTTCATCCAATTCGACCTTGATCCCTTCTGCCGGAGCGAGCGCAGAAGCAATAAAGGCTTCCGGTTTCTGTGAATACTGGATGATGTCAATTTTTTCTCCCGCCAGTTCATTGATGACCGCCTGGACGCGAACACCGCGCTGGCCGACGCATGAACCCACCGGATCAACACCCTCCTGTGTTGAATCGACGGCTATTTTAGTTCTCATGCCGCCTTCGCGCGCCACCGCTTTGATCTCGACCGCTTTGGAAGC
>MHCL01000026.1:45500-98159 GCA_001816915.1 Candidatus Chisholmbacteria bacterium RIFCSPLOWO2_01_FULL_49_14 | reverse complement strand
TGCTAGTGAGGCGATGCTAAAAGAATTAAATTACCTTAAATTACCAAAGTGTTCGGATTCAGATTAGAATTCAGTTCTCTGGTAGAATGCAGTACATGCGGTCTTTTGAGAGGCACCTTGCCTCGCTGTGCATCCTTGGTGCTATCGCAGTCTGCCTCCTTCTCTCTGCAAATGTCTCAGCTGATGACGCTTCTGCTGATGTTTCTTCTCTTCTCCGTTCTCCATCCGATATCTTCCTCACTCAATCGCGGTTCCGTGAGGAACAACAGACTCGTGCGGAGTCCATCCCGTATTCCACACGATATGTCGATGATCCAGATTCAGAAATTGGTACTGAGACTGTCTTACATAAGGGCCGCTACGGGAAAAAGGAAATACATACAACCATCCTCTATTACGACAATGATGAATATACGAGAAGCAGCCAAAAACATACCATTCAAGAGCCGGTCGAAGAGGTCATTTCGCGAGGCACTAAAATCATTGAACGAACCATGCTTACGGATTCGGGAACCATCACCTATTGGAAGCAACTTCCTCAAGTGTGGGCGACGAGCTATGATTCCACCTGTGCCGGATGCAATGAAACCACAGCCACGGGCATGAAGCAGGGGTACGGAGTGATCGCGGTTGATCCAACGGTTATTCCACTGCACTCACGCGTTTATATTCCCGGATGCGGTATCGCCGTCGCCGGAGATGTGGGTGGTTCAATAAAAGGCAACCGTGTTGATCTGGGGTACGATTCTCTCAACGGACAGTGGACGGCACACTACGTTGACGTGTATCTGCTTGTGGACAAAGCCGCTCAATGAATCTTTCTTCTGTTTTCCTTCGCAGCAGGTATAATGTCCTTGTCTATGATCGTTCGTGATGTTCGGCTTGATGAAAAAGCCGCTTATAATGCCCTCGTTTCCCATCCCGTGCAAAGCTGGGAGTGGGGAGAGTTTAAGAGAAAAACCGGCGTTGAGGTCGTGCGTATCGGCGTCTTAGAAGGCAGCCGGATGCAGGCCGCTTATCAACTTTCCTTTCACCCGATTCCGAGAACCTCCTACTCGATCGGATATTTTCCCAAAGGGCCATTGCCCGATAAACGCATGATCGACGCGATCAGCAAAGTGGGGAATGAGCGCAAAGCGATTTTTATTAAACTTGAGCCAAATATTGAGAAAGGGACAGGACAACCCGCAATAGACAAACTCGCAAAAGATTATGATTTGCGACAGGGAAAGAATGTCTTCACGCCGCATAGCTTCACCATTGATCTTTTACCGAGCGAAGAAGAGCTTTTGGAAAGAATGAAAGCAAAGACGCGCTATAACATCGGGCTTGCACAACGACGGGGAGTTCGTGTTTTAGAAGACAATGACCAACAGGCTTTTGAAACCTATCTGCGATTAACCTTTGAAACTGCAAAGCGTCAAGGCTTCTATGCCCACGATGAAACGTATCATCGTCAGATGTGGGAAGAACTTCAACCGTCCGGAATCGCGCATCTCCTCACCGCCACTTGGAACGATAACATCCTTGTCGCATGGATCCTCTTTGTCTTTAACGGTGTCCTTTATTATCCGTACGGGGCTTCCTCCAACGAGCATCGCAATCTCATGGCAAGTAATCTCATGATGTGGGAAGCAATGCGCTTCGGAAAGCGGATGACTTGTCAAACATTTGATTTGTGGGGGGCGCTGGGACCCCAACCTGATCCGAAAGATCCCTGGTTCGGATTCCACCGTTTTAAAGAAGGTTATGGCGGAAACTTGATAGAATTCGTCGGAACATATGATCTTGTGCTCTTCCCGCAACTCTATTCACTGGTTTGCTTTGCAGATGATCTGCGCTGGAAGCTGTTGCGTTTTTGGGCGCGCCTGAGATGATTGATCTTCGACAAAGCCCTCACTATGCGGATTATATGCGTTCTCGTGGTTGGGTGGTTGAGTCCGTTCCAACGGTCCGCCGCACTCATTCCGCTTTATCCGGAAGCGGAGGCATTCAACCAACACGGCTTTTTACTTATATCCGCCGGCTTGGGTGGTTGCCATTTGCCATCATGAAGATCCAGCGGTTTTCCCGACTTCCAGATTTTAAAGCGATTGAACGACTCGCCCGCATCCATCACGTTATCTCCATAAGCTTGGAACCCGGAAAGGTGACTCAAATATCGGAATCCGATATCGAACAGCTGATGAGTACGCACGGCTACCGAAAATCCCGTTGGCCGATGCTGCCGCCAAAAACTCTTGTTATCAATTTGACGAAGAGTTATGCAGATCTTTTTGCCGACATGAAGAAAGATGCCCGCAGGAGCATCACGAAAGCTCGATTGAAGAGTGCGGCCAACATTCTTCGAAGTATTGACCAACAGTCGATCGAACGTTTCCATTCATTTTGGAGACACAACGGAAGGGGATATATCCTTCCGCTTACCGATTTCGTTTCCCTGCTTCGCTCCTTCGCAAAGGATGCCTATCTGGTTGAGAGCTTATCCGGTGGTGGTCACCTTCTTTCCGGATGCGTGATTTTGGTTTCGCGGGGCTGCGCCTATTATTGTCATGCTGTCACATCTTCTCAAGGCAGATCGCAATTTTCCGGCTACCTTACCGTGTGGGAGGCAATGCGGGAGGCGAAGCGGAGAGGCTGTCGTCTCTTTGATCTGGAAGGTGTCTATGATCCCCGCTTTCCTCATTTGAAGCGGTGGCGTGGATTTTCTTCCTTTAAAAGGAAGTTCGGGGGAGAGGAAATTACCTATCCCGGACCGTTTGTTCGAACATTTATTCCGTTTTCTTTTCTCTCCACTTTCGGTCTGTAGTCTTTCGGGCTTTTCATTATTCTGCTCGGCAGAGAAACGCGTATTCGCATTTCTCGCAGAGTGGCTGTTTGGAGCAGGAAAAGTCTGAAGCTTCAATCTTCTCCCGCCAAGAAAATATATCTTCCTTCGCTTTTTCGAGTTCTTGCAAACTTCTTGTTGTCGTCATTCTCCTGTTCCCATATAAATAATGGAGGGTGAGGCTAATATCATCCGCTTTTCTTCCAAAGGGGAATTCTCTGATATTTACTGCTGCAAGCGCGTAAAAAGTTAACTGCAAATCATGATCAACCTGACGCTGCGTAGGAGGATTTTCCCCTGTTTTGTAATCTATGATCTCAATTCCCCCTCCGTCAATTTCGTCAACCCGGTCAATTTTTCCTCCGATCTTTAAGAACGGATGTTTCCCCCTGTCAGTCGTCAGCGGAACGATGAATTGCTGTTCCAGTGCTACCGGTTTTTTCTTTGATTTTGCTTCTTCTTTGAGCACATTCGTCAGATACTTTTCTCCTTTCTCAAACATCCGATGCTCGTGTTTCTTCCCGCTGTAGCCTTCCGATATCCAATTCTTTTTCAAGGACTCAATTGCGTATTTGGAACTCACTTTCTCGCTCCGTATGACGGCAGAATAGATCTCTTTGAGCGCGGCGTGCAATGATGTGCCGAAACTCAAAGCGCCCGATGGGGGAGAAGGAAGTTTCAACAGGTATTTCAGTTTATAGTGCAACGGGCAGAATCTAAACGTCTCAATCTGAGAGTAGGAGAGATAATCGACGTGCAGCCTTGAAGGTTCATGGTTTACGGCTGCAGGCTCGGATGATGAGTAATCCAAAAATGTGAGTTGGTTGCCATCCTCTTCTCGTTCTGCCGAGAGCACTCTGTCTCCGAGTGCCTCAAAGACGAATGGGGAAATTATTTTCCCACGCTTGCCGTCACCGTAGTAATCTGCCGCACTCAGCACGAGGCTGTCTCTGGCTCTGGTCATCCCGACATAGAAGAGACGGCGTTCTTCCTGAAGGTGATAATCCCCTGAAGGAAGTTCTTCTTTAATCAGTGCCTCGGGAATCGGTATCTGTTCTCTGCGTTCAATGGTCGGAAAGCGCTGGGAGACCAGGTTTGTGAGGTAGACGATGGGAAATTCCAGCCCCTTTGCCGAATGCACCGTCAAGAGATTGACGGCGTTCACCTTTGTCCAGTCCGTGTCCGCGGCAAGCGGAGACTCTCCCAATTCACTTGCCAGCTCAATCCAATCGACAACTGCCGAAACGGTGGCGTCTTCATGACCCGCTTCAAAGCTCTTAAGCCTGTCGAATAATTTTGAGATATTGGCAGCCTTTTTTTCTGCTTCCACGTTTTTCGGGTTTAAAAGCTTCGTTAACAACCCTGATTCTTGGAGAAAATCGAACAGGAGCTGGCCTGCCGTTTCGTTTCTCGTACGCTTCAGTTGCTTTTCGATGATTTCCAAGATTTGCCTGACTTTCTTGCGTGCTGTTTGTGAAATGGAGATATCCTTCAGATTTTCGCATGCTTCGTAGAGTGTGAGATTCTTTCTTCTGGCAAGATTGTTCACCTTGATGAGTTCTTTGACAGGAATTTCAAACTGCTCGATGGATAACAGCCGATAGAGGGCAATTGAGTCTTCAAAATCGTAGAGGACTTTGAGGTATGAAATGAGGTCAATGATCTCCGGTTGTTTGAAAAGCCTGCCCGGTCCTAAAAACTGATATGGTATTCCATGCCTT
The DNA here is from genome assembly GCA_001816915.1 of Candidatus Chisholmbacteria bacterium RIFCSPLOWO2_01_FULL_49_14. GTDB lineage: Bacteria > Patescibacteriota > Microgenomatia > UBA1400 > Chisholmbacteraceae > 2-01-FULL-49-14. The sequence continues at coordinate 93,611 of MHCL01000026.1, read as the reverse complement.
GACAAAGCCCGCATGAACGATTGGGCATGATTATTGGCGCGTACCAGGATTGCAATATCCTTATATTCATATTCCTCTCCTTTTATATGCTCCATGATGTTTTTAGTGACCGTATCAGCCTCATTTTCCACTCGATCGGTGTGGATGAATTTGACCGGTTTTCCTCCATGGGGATCGCGTCTGCTTACCAAGTTTTTTTTCATACCCAACTTTACCTCCAACGTGTCCGGATTGTTGTGGTTAATTAAGCGGTATGCGGGATCGAGGATGCTTTGCGTCGATCGGTAGTTCTCGGTGAGTACCACTGTTTTTGCTTGCCTGTAGTCATCCCTGAAGTGCAGGATGTTTGATACCGCGGCGCCTCTGAATTTATAGATTGAGTTGTGGACGACTATTCCGTCTGCAATGAAGTTGTACGTCTTTTTAACTTCTAAATCGTACGTTTCTATCGTTCTTTCTTCCTCTTTCCGAGAAACTACCATTTTATATTCAATCTGTTTTCCCTTCAGTGTGGGAAGATACATTCCAGGAAGAATGTGGCTTGCCGGTACAATTCTGGTCGGAAGATGCTGATAATTATAGCGTCCGACAACGAATTTTTTGTCCATGATGCCACCCGTTAATCGCGTGAGTTCCGTTGCAACTTCCCAAGCTTTTTCCAGGTCCGGTGTTTGAAAACGGAATCGTTTTCCTTTCTTCGCTTTCGTAAGATTGAAGCCAGTCTTCTTCAGAATACGTAATACCCTTGTGTTTGATGTCTCAATGTGTACCTGATGTGAAATGCCCGGATTACCGACGAAGCCTTTTTTGTGCGACTTACTCCGGTAGTTCCTATGGCACATCGACAGATGGACTTTTACCCGACGACTGATTCCGCGGGTAATGCCATCTACCGAGTATTGGGGGGAATCAAGTTCGATATTCAAGTCTTTCGCCAATACGCGCGCGTTTTCTTCTGTATCAATTTCGCTAAATAATCTTGCTAACCATTTTCCTCGTATTGCTTGTCTCGGTCGAGCAGTAAATGGGACTGTCGGTAAACCATATTTTGCAGCATAGTACGCCTCAAAGAATCTTGCTTCCTGATCTGTCTTGTATGACCCTATCGCTAAAATTGTGTCGGCGTGAGTCTCGAGTCGAAGTCTCTGAGGGATGCTGTTTGTTACGCCAATTCTCCACCCGATTCCCTGCTGGTGCATGAGGTAGACGAAGTGCCAGCCCGTGAGTGGGTAGTACGCAGGGAGAAAACAAAACATCTTATGATTATCGGTAAGCGTGATTTTTTTTCCATCTTCGGTTTTGAACGTAAGCAGCCGGGCTCTCCTTTTTCGTCGAAAGACTCGCGATACCCTTGCGACAGAAGTGTGGCCTTTCCCAATGGCGGTGATTACCTCATCTCTTCTGTTTATTTCCTGTATTGCTTTTCCTCCGTCTGGGGTTGCGATGATTGCGGTGGGGGGCAAACACTGTGAATCATCGCCGACAACGGTCAAGTTTGCCCGTTTACCGGGTGGAACAAGAAGTTTTAACATCTCATATTGGGCAAAATTGGTGTCCTGGAATTCATCGACCAGCATGTATTTAAATTGTTCTTGATAGGTTTTCAGGACGTTCTTGCGTTTGCGAAACAGCAAAAGGGTGTTACCGATCAGGTCGCCGTAATCCATGTACCCCTCTTTGATTTTCAGCTCCCCGAATTGTTGATAGGCTCGCGCAAGCTCTAAGGTTTTTTCGACTTCCAGCTTCTCCTCCCGTGATTTGTTTGCTTTCTTCCCCAAGCTCATCGCAAACTTCAAATATTCGGAAGGACCCACATCCTCATCCTGTAACCTTGAGAAGTGCTGGAGTAGCCCGCCGACAAATTTAGTCGGGTTCCCCAGCGGCCTGAAATAGTTCAGTTTGAATTGGAAAAGGTTGCGACGGATCACTTGAATCGCCTCCGCCTCCGTCATGAGCTTGTAATTTGGATTGAGGCCAATATGCAACGCTTCCCGGCGCAGAATTTGCGTGCCGAATGCGTGAAAGGTTGAGATCCACATTTGCGTGTATCCATAGGGCATGGCGATATCAACCCTTTCTTCCATCTCACGCGCTGCTTTCTCTGTGAAGGTCAATGCCAATATCTGTGCTGGTGACGCGGCTTCGGAGCGAATGAGGAATTTAATGCGTTCCGTGATGACTGTCGTCTTTCCGGTTCCGGCGCCGGCGACGATCAACAATGGTCCCTGGCGGAATTCCACCGCTTCTTTTTGTTTCTTATTCAGGACCAGATCGTCTTTCATGTCGGAGCGATTCTCTCTTGAGTTGCATCGATATTCAATAATCGGGGAATATCTTTCAGGGTGTCAATATTTTGGAATTCTCATCTTTTTCCATCGGTTCCATCTTATCTTCTAAGGTCAATTTTTGCCCCATGCGGGTGAAGCTGTGTGTTACCTCTGAAAATTTGTTGTAGGCATTTGCGATATGTCCACCCAACGTCGAAAGGTGGCTGTCCACTTTTTCGTAATCTTTCTTAATGCTTCGCAGGAGGGAAAAGATTTCGCGGGCTCGGCTTTCAATTTTTTTTCCTTCAAATGATAAAAGTATCATTTGCAGATGTGCGTAGAGAGTAGTCGGTGACACCGGATAGACCCGTTTTTGGCGGGCATAATCACTCAAGTCCACGACATTGACAATCTCATAATAGACTGGCTCACTGGGAACATACATCAACGCAAAGTCCATGGTTCCTTCTTCCGGAAGGATATACTTTTTCGCGATGTCATCAATATGGTGGCGCACATCCTTGATAAACTCTTTCTTGCCGGCGTCGCGCTCATCCTTGGTCTCGCCGCTTACCAGTTTCTGGAAGTTTTCCATCGGGAATTTTGAGTCGATGGGCAGAATACCGGCGTCAGTACGTATGGCGGCGTCGACCTTTTGTCCCGATTTGAACATATATTGCAAGTGGAAGGATTTCTTGGGAAAGATCTGGCTGATGAGATCCGCCAGCACCTGTTCGCCGATATTTCCGCGCAGCTTCGGACTTTGCAGAAATGCCTGAAGATCGCGCATGGAATGAGAAACCTCGGAAAATTGACCAGCCTCCTTTTTTAACTCGCCAATCACTTCTGCCGCTTTATCAAGGCGTTCATTTAATGAATGCGAGCTTTTCAAGAGCGTATCGGTAAGGTTTTGTGAGGAGCGCTGCAATGATTCTGAAAGTACTTTTTGCAGCTGCCGAATATCATTCTGTGTCGCCTTTGCCCATTCGAGAAGCGTCGGATCCTCTTGCTTTTCTCTCAAGCGTTCGATGTGATTGACGATGTACCAAGCCGTCGCGGCAAACCCGACAATGATGATTGTTGCGAGCAGATATATTTCTCTCGGCATATCTCCTCCCCAGGATATTTTAGAACGTTCCCTTGTTGATGTCTATTTCTGTTTATCTCTTATCTGTCAAAGAACATGTAGAATAGCATATGATGACGATCCGATCCAGAAAGAATTTCCTTCCAACGGTGCTGTTTTCCTTGGTTGCCTGGTCTACGGTTTTCTTCATGATATTTTTTGTGGATCCTCAAATTGTGCGTGATGTGCCCATTTCCGGATCGTATATTCCCTTTTTTTTGCTGCTCTTTTTCTCTCTCTTTCTGACCGCTTCGCTTCTCCTCTCACACACTCGGCGCGGATTTCTTTTTGCATTGGGCATCGTCGTCTATCTCTATCTTCGCCTGTTCGGACTCGGACATCTCTTAAATACGGTGTTGTTGTTTGCCTTCCTGCTTGTCTTTGAACTTGCGGTGGCGCGCTCGTCCTGAGTGATCTTCATGAGCCGCGGCAAGTCTCCTTTTGTATTTCTCCCTTACTTCCTGTTTTGTTCATGATTGACACGCTTCGTATCGACGTGTTATAAAAATCTGAGTTTACCCAATTAAATCGGGTTTCGGCATGCAAGTTTCAAGCAGACAACTAAACTCTGTTTTAGAAAAGCAAATATTTTCCGTCTTCTACCAAACACTCTCCGATCTGCGAACCCCGGAAGAAATCAAAACAGTGCTCACGGATTTATTGACTGAGACAGAGTTAACTGCTCTGGCAAAGCGTTTGGCGATTGCGACGTTTTTGGAGAAAGGCCGCAGCTATGAAAACATCCGAGATACCCTCAAGGTCTCGTCGGCAACCATTGCGTCCGTTGCCGAGCAAATCGGCAATCCCGGATTTCAAATGGCCCTGGAACGTATCCGGGCTGAAGAATGGGCTGGGCAGTGGGCCGGTAGAATCACCGGCATATTTCGCAAGGTCTCGAGCAACACATCTTAGTCTTCACCAGTCACTTTTCTGGAGACCTCTCTAAGGTACGATTTCCCATAAGCTTATGCTCCACGACGGCCTTCAAATAAAGGCTTCTGTTTAATTGAGTTGTGGTTGTTGTATTCGCATTAAGTTAGGGTCATAATGGTTCCTATGAAAGCTAAAAGATTCTCTATTTCTCAACAAACTTTGAAGAAATTGTATTGGGAAGATTGTCTTACAATTAAAGAAATTGGTAGCCTATTGGGGTATGCTGCTAGAACTATCTCTATTAGGATGGTGGAGTGTGGCATTCCTCCGCGCACTCCTGGGCCTCCTAGAGTACATATTTCCAAAAAGGATTTGTATGAATTGTATCTACACAAAGGTTTGTCGAGCAGAAAGATTGCAAAGATTTATGAATGTGCTTATTCTTCTGTTGATAGAAAAATTAAACAGTATGGACTTGCGAAAAAGACACTATCTCTTGCGCATATCACAACCTTCAGGGCTCCATTTTCTGGAAATCAACAAGAAAAAGCTTATCTGATTGGTTTTAGAATAGGAGACTTACGGGTGAGGAAGATGTATAAAAATAGTGAAACAATCTTAGTTGATTGTGGGTCAACAAAGAAAAGCCAGATCGAATTGATCAAGTCGTTATTTTCGCAATATGGAAGAGTATGGATAAGCAAACCCACCAAGTCAGGAAAATTACAGATAGAGTGTGCTGTTGACTTGTCTTTCTCTTTTTTGCTTGAAAACTTTGATAGGTTTCCTACTTGGGGTTTAGAGAAAAAGCCATTGTTTCTTCCCCTTCTGGTGGGTTTCATCGACGCAGAAGGAAGTTTCTTTGTGACCAGCAATGGAAAGGCAGCAACTTTCTCGGTTGGGAACTATAATGTAACTTTACTGGAGCAGATACGAAGTGCTTTAGAAAAGTTAGGAGTTAGAAGTAGGCTGTTTATCGGTGTAAAGAAGGGTTACCGAGGAAAAGATGGTTATGCTCACAACAATGACTATAGGATTCTCAGCGTTGATCGGAAAGCTGATCTTTTTAATTTTACAAGAATGGTTCGTCCTTACTTAAAACATGCAAAGAGAGTGAAAGATACGCTGAAGGTGCTAAATAATATTGATGAAAGGAATAGAAGATACGGGTATATTGGTATGTGACGGTGAAATGTCTCTATGGACAAGAAGTATTACATCACTGCCGCTATTCCTTATGTCAACGGACTTCCGCATGGAGGTCATGCTCTTGAGTTTGTTCAATGTGACGCCATTGCAAGATATCAGAAACTATTAGGTTACGAGGCCCTTCTGATCTCTGGATCAGATGAAAATGGCCTGAAGATCGTTCAAGCCGCTGAAGAGAAGGGATTTAGCCCGAAGCAGTTGGCAGATAAAAACACGAAGGCGTTTCGGGATCTCGTGAAGCTACTGAACGTTCGAATTGATGTTTGGAGGCGGGGTTCTGATCGTAAACTTCACTGGCCTGGAACGTGGAAGTTGTGGAAAATTTGTGAAAAAAGAGGTGATATTTATAAAAAAAACTACGGTGGTTTTTACTGCGTTGGATGCGAGGATTTTTACACAAAAAAGGATCTCGTTGATGGTAAATGTCCAGAACACCTCATTGAACCGGAATGGGTAGAGGAGGAGAACTATTTTTTCCGGCTTTCACGGTATCAGAACCAGATTGAGAGGCTTGTTGCTTCAGAAAAACTTTCGATTATCCCAACTACGAGGAAGAGAGAGGCTCTTGCGTTTATGAAGGACGGTCTTCAAGACTTCAGCATCTCACGTAGCAGGGAACGCGCTAAACAATGGGGTATTCCTGTTCCAGGAGACCCGAACCAGGTCGTATACACTTGGTTTGACGCGCTCAACATCTATCAAACCGCTGTGGGGTGGGGCTTTGATGAGCGGCTTTGGAAAAAGTGGTGGCCTGCTGATTTGCATGTTATTGGGAAAGGCATTTTACGCTTTCACGCTGTTTATTGGATCGGGATGCTGCTTTCAGCCGAGCTTCCTTTACCACGATCAATTCTCGTTCATGGATATCTTACGTCAGGCGGACATAAGATGAGTAAAAGTTTGGGAAACGTCGTTGATCCGTTCAAGGTCGTAGAAGAATATGGTGCCGATGCAACTCGATACTACCTCTTGCGGGAGATTCCCACTCATGGAGACGGAGATTTTACCTTTCGACGATTTAAGCAGCTTTATGCTGCGGATTTGGCGAATGGGTTAGGAAACATCATATCGAGAATTGCTAAGCTTTGTGAAAATAGTGGGTTTACATTTGCCCCGGATCTCCCTCCCGGTTTTCGAAGCGAGGTTGTGAAACATATGGAGTCGTACCGCCTGGATTTAGCGTTGGCCGAAATCTGGAAAAAAATCTCTGATGTTGATACTTTGATTGAACAGCAACGGCCTTGGGAGCTTTCTGGAAAAACGCTTAAATCGGTACTGACCGAGCTTGTTGCCCACATCCGTCAGATTGGCTTTGAGTTGCAGCCGTTCCTGCCAGATACAGCCTCTGCGGTTCTCAAACTGTTTTCCGGTCCCAAGATTTCAGCGGCCAAGCCGCTTTTCCCGCGCCTTTGACATATCAAGCGACAGTTTCACTATTCATCGATCACTCGAATCATTTGTCCAATTCAAGTTTTTTCAGTCTTTCATCGCATATCAGCGTTCACCACCATGAAGTCTAATCATCAGAAAGTAATTTCTCACAGCATCCAACGGTTTTTAGAATTCGTTCCCGGATTCTTCTCTTGGTCTTTAATCCTTTTCCCATTTTGGGGCTCACTCATCTTTCCGGTGGCTGTTGCCTATTATGTCCTGGCCTTTGATATCTATTGGCTCTACCGCTCGCTATCGACGTCTTTTCTCGCGGTCCTCGCGCATTTCCGTATGCAGGCAGCACAGCAGTTTGATTGGATGGGTGATGTCTCACTCTTTCCTGACTGGAGAAGAGTCCATCATGCCATGCTTATACCCACGTATCGCGAGCCCCTCGCCACCCTGAGGCGCACACTCAATGGTTTGCGCCGTCAAACATTACCTTTGAGCCAGGTGAGCGTCGTGTTGTCATTTGAAAAACGGGAAGGAGAATCCGCTGTACGAAAGGCGAAGGTTCTGACTAGCGAATTCGGGAGCCTGTTTGCCAATTTTTTCACCACAGTCCATCCTACCTTACCGGGAGAGGTTGCAGGAAAATCATCCAATACCTCATGGGCTGCAAAATTTATGAAACATGAGCTTGTTGATCGGCGAGGATATGATATCGATACGTTAACCGTCACCAGCGAAGACGCCGATGCGGTCCTTCATCCGAACTACTTGGCCGCTCTCACCTATTCATTTCTTGATCATCCCAAACGCTACCGGCGAATTTGGCAGGCAGCAATCGTTTTTTATAACAACATTTGGCGTGTTCCGGCACCAATTCGGGTTTTGGCTACATTGTGGAGCGTCGTACAGATGTTTATTCTCATGCGTCGGGACCGCCTCATCAATTTTTCAACCTACTCCACGAGCATGAAACTTGTCGATTCGATCGGCTATTGGGATGTTGACGTCATTCCTGAGGATTACCGACTGTTTTTTAAAAGTTATTTTCATTTTCAAGGTGACTTTGCTGTGGAACCGATATTTTTACCGGTTTATGCCGATGCTGCTGAGTCGACAACGTACTGGAAAACGATGCGTAACCAATACGAACAGGTCAAGCGCTGGGCTTGGGGTGTTGCGGACGATCCGTATATCATCAAACGTTGGTTGCGGGCAAAACACATCTCCTTTTGGGATAAGACCTTCCGCGTCCTCAATGTTCTCGAAGATCATTTTCTTTGGCCTGTGAATTGGTTTGCCATAACGGTTGGCGCCCTTTTGCCGCCGCTCATAAACGAAGATTTCTCCCGAACGGTTCTGGGTAAGACTTTGCCCCAGGTATCTTCGGCAATTTTAACGCTTTCTCTGCTTTCACTGCTGATTATCTTGTTCATCGATGCCCGTTCCAGGCCGCCCAGACCGGCTGATGTCTCGCTTTTAAAGAGATTGTTCCAGCCTTTCGAGTTCGTGCTCTTACCAATTGTCGGATTTTTCTTCAATGCGCTCCCCGGCATTGATGCTCATACACGACTGATGTTGGGACGATACATCGAATACCGCGTGACGGAGAAGGTGTAAGAAATCACTATTTTATTGAACCATTGCTCCATTGTTGAACTGAACAATGAAACCATGAAACAATTGAACAATGCCTGACAGTCAATCTCTCTCATTCTCTCGGCAAATACTTTCATTCATTTCCAAGCATCGTGGCTTGCTGTTCATTCTTCTCGCGGTGTTCGTCCTGCGTCTCCCATCTCTCATGGAGCCGCATCGCTACGCCGATGAGGAGATTTACCTTACCCTCGGGCAGGGGTTAAGAAAAGGTCTCGTCTTCTATCGGGATATCCATGATAATAAACCGCCACTCTTATACTTCATCGCAGCTCTTGCAGGAAATATTTTTTGGTTTCGTTTTTTTCTTCTGGTTGTCCATGCCATCGGTGTTATTATTTTTTGGAAATTGGCCGAACTCGTTTTTAATCAACACCACAAGGCTGTCTTTGTTTCAACGTCACTCTTTGCGATTCTGTCCACTTTGCCGCTGTTGGAGGGGAATATCGCGAACGGCGAAAACTTCATGATTATCCCGGCCTTGGCTGCTGTCTTTCTCTTATATCGGATGCTCAAATATCCCAGCAAACAGAAATCTCCATGGTTATACCCGTTGATTGGGGTGCTGTTTGCGACTGCTTTCTTATTTAAAATTCCCATCGTCTTTGACTTTTTGGGAATTCTCCTCTTTTGGGTTTTTTTATCCCAGTCTCATTCATTGTTTCGGGAATGGATTCGTTTGCTTGTTTCACGCCGCTTCATGCTGGTTCTGGTTGGTTTTGCTTTTCCGGTTATTCTCTCCATTGCCTACTATGCTTGGCTTGGCGCCTTTGAACCATACGTCCGTTCGGCGCTTCTGCAAAATATCGGCTATCTCTCTTCCTGGAGGAGCGGAGGTGGCGTCTTAGAGAATCCCCTCGTTTGGCGAGGTTTGATTATTGCCGGGATTTCCGCCGTTCTTTTTGCGTTGAGGCAGCGACTCTCCCGTCCCGTCCTCTTGACGATGATTTGGACCGTGTTTTCTCTCTATGGAGCTCTCCTCTCTAGTCGTCCGTATCCTCATTACCTTTTGGAACCGTTGGTACCAGTTTCACTGCTGGTGGTTTTCCCATTCCTTCGTCGCTCGCTCTTGGATCGAATTTCCGCTCTGGTAATGATGGGTGTTGTTGGCATCGCTTATGTTACTAATGGTTTTTGGTACTATAAAACGCTTCCGTATTACCAACATTTTCTTCACTACGCAACAGGCGCGGAAAGCTGGGAAGCCAACCTTGATTACTGGGGGGCGCGTCGAAATTATCAAATCTCCGAGTATATCCAGTCACGAACCTCTGCGACGGATCGAATTTTTATTTGGGGAACCGAGCCGGCGATTTATGCCCTTTCCGATCGTCTGCCTGTTGGGCGTTATACCGTTTCTTACCATATCATTGATTTTCGTGCCTTTGATGAAACGCTCACTGCCTTGAAAACGACACCTGCGAAATTTATCGTTGTCATTGACACATTTGATGAGTTTAATAATCTAAAGTCATTCCTTGATGCCCGCTACAATCTGGAAACGGTTATTGACCATGCCGATATCTATCGCCTCCGAGAAGACGATACACAGGCGGTCCAAGGCTGATCCGCTTCTTTCAAATATTTTTTGCTTGTTTCCAATCCGACGTTTTCCCATCCTTCCCATATGCTATACTTTCGCCATGCCTACCCGGGTCGCTCGAAGTCAAGATCTGCCTGTACGCAAACATTTCAAGGCGTCATTTTCAGAGTTATGGAGAGATGAAATCGGTGGTTGGGCAATTCGCCTGTCACTCATTCTCTTTGTCTTCCTCGTCTTTCTCATCATCGTTTCCGCATGGCGCCTGCCGCCTGAAATTCCTCTTTTGTATTCTCGGCCTTGGGGGAATGCACAACTCTTACCGGCTTCTTTCCTTTTTCTCGTCGCAGGTCTCGTCGTATTACTTGTCTCACTTAATGGATTCCTGTCCGGTGTCTTTTTCCCGGTTGAACCTCTCCTGGCAAGAATCGTCGCTTGGGCTGGAGTTCTCACCATTTTTCTTGTCGATATCACCGTACTGCGAGTTCTGTTGATTGTTATTTAATATGCCCTCGCTTGAATTGTTTACCAGGATCTTTCTTGTTCCTTTTATCGTTTCAACACTTCTTGCATACGCAGCCACGTATTTCGTTCGTTCATTGTATCTGCGGTTTCACTGGCTGGATGATCCTGCTCTCCAACGGCATCCAAAAGTTATTCATACCTATCCAGTTCCCCGGGGTGGGGGACTGGCTATCTTTACCGGATTTTTTCTTTCGACCGTCTATTTCTTAGGAATTGATAAACATTCACTGGGCATTCTTCTTGGCGGACTGTTGTTGGCCGTGGTTGGTTTTTTGGATGATCGGAAGGATCTCAATCCGTATCTTCGTCTCATTCTTGGTTTTGTGGCAGCTAGCTTCGTAGTTGCTGCCGGGATCGGGATTGCTTTTATCACGAATCCCGTCGGTGAGGGCGTTCTGTATTTGGATCGGCCGCAAATCTCTTTTTCCCTTTTTTCCCTGCAGCATACGATTTGGGTTGTCTCCGATCTCTTCGCTCTCATTTGGATCGTATGGAGCATGAACATGGTCAATTGGTCAAAGGGATTGGACGGACAGCTCCCTGGGATTGTGGTGATCGCCGCTGTATTTATCGCGCTTCTCTCTTTTCGTTTCACCGAGGATGTGACTCAATGGGAAGTCGCAATTTTAGCGGCCATCACCGCAGGATCATATTTCGGATTTTTACCGTGGAATTTTTATCCCCAAAAGATCATGCCCGGTTATGGAGGGGGGGCGCTGGCCGGCTACCTCTTGGCGACTTTGGCGATTCTTTCGGGAGCAAAAATCGCAATGGCGATTTTGGTACTCGGAATTCCAACTATGGATGCCGTCTATACCATCCTGCGCAGGATCGTGAGCGGCAGATCACCCGTCTGGGGCGATCGCGGCCATTTCCACCATCGTCTCCTGGATCTGGGGTGGAGCAAACCTCGAGTTGCGATCTTCTATTGGGTTGTCAGTGCAATCCTGGGCATCATCGCCCTTCAATTGAATAGCCAGCAGAAATTCTATACAATCGTGGCGCTTGCCGTGTTGGTTGGAGGTGCACTCTTATGGCTCAACTTCTTTACTTCATTTTCGAAACAGCCAGGCCGCGGCAATGGGTAAAGAACTTTTCATTATTTGCGGCTCTCATTTTCTCCGGAAAGCTTTTCTTTCTTGACTCATTTCTGCGTGTGGTTGGCGCTTTTTTCATCTTTTGTCTGCTCACTTCCTCCGTCTATTTGTTTAATGACGTCGTCGACGCTCCGCTTGACAGACAACATCCTTTGAAAAAACAACGTCCCGTCGCTTCCGGAAAGTTGCCGATGAGTTTGGTGCTTTTTATTGCCATCGCGGGATATTTTCTGTCTCTTTGGTTTGCACAGTCGCACTCATTTTTTTTCTTTTTGGCTTGCCTCTCATATCTTGTACTGCAACTCTTTTACTCCTTATGGCTGAAACACATTCCCATCCTCGATCTCCTGGTCCTCGCCACGGGTTTTATCATTCGAGTGTATTCCGGGGCATTGGTCATCAACGCCCATATGAATGTTTGGTTCCTGCTTGCCGTCGTTTCCCTGGCTCTGTTTTTGGCCGTGGGGAAGCGACAGAGCGAACGGACCCTTCTGGTTGGTCAGGGAGGGGGTTTATTCAAACAGCGCGCCACGCTGGTTGGCTACAGTCCCAGGCTCCTGGATGTCTATACCAGCATGTTCGCCAATGCCACGTGGATTACGTATGCGCTTTTTACTTTTCTTCATCAACAGCCTGTTTTCACCCGTCCCAAAGTTGTCGGATTCTTGGCTGAATTGCCCCATACCCTGGCTACACAGAAATGGCTTATGGTGAGCGTGCCAGTGGTTGTCTATGGCGTGATGCGCTATCTGCAACTTATCTATGAGAAAAATGAGGGAGAAAGCCCTGATAAAGTACTGCTTTCTGATAAGCCGCTTCTCTTGGCTGTCGTTTTTTGGTTCGTGTTGGTCACGACCATCGTCTATGGGATCGGGTGACCCTCTCTCGTTAGAGTACCTTCCCGGGGTTTATGATTTTTCCGACACTGGGGTGTATACAGAAGGCTATTTATAGACCTTGGCGTACGTTCCTGAAATCCAGCCCTCAGAGCCATCCGGGAGCGTGATCTTGTGCCAACCCGTCTCGTTGGTTTCAACATACGGGAAGGTTTCACCGGTATTTGCTTTGGCTACTTCATTGTCCGCCGCGGTGGTAGGTGCTGAACGCACCCTCAACCATCCGGTCGGCGTTTCAAGAATTTCTACATACGGCAGTTTTGGTTTAACCGATTGGCTTGCGGGTTTGCCTGTCGGAGTCGGAGTTATTGTTGGTTGAGGGGTTGTTTCCTCATCAGCTGATTCTTCCCTCGGCAGCAATGCTGTTTCCCGAGCAAGTACCACATCCAACGTCAGCTTATGGCCTTTCACCGTTTTAATGTCGACTCGACGATCTGTATAGCCTGGGGAGGAGAGGATGAGTATATGATCTCCTTCCTGTATATCCTTCAGTTGAACAGGCGTTAAACCTTTTGGTTGTCCATCAAGATTGAGCGAGGCACTGTCAGGCACAGAGACGACGGCAATTTCAACCGCTTGGTTGTTTGCCAATTGTTCAAGACTGATCACCTCTCCGCTGGCTTGCTCACTTACCTTTGCGAATTCATAATTGATGACTGTCGTGATGTTCGGCTGCAGCGATACCACAGTCTCCCAGGTGTTTAAACCGGCCTCTTTGGGAACCAAACGCAGCGTGTGATCTTTGACTTTGATTTGCTTGCTTTTAAAGGGGGTTGTCCCCATGGCTTCTCCATCCAGATACACTTCCGCGTCAGGCCTGGTGGTAATCTGGAGAGCTGCATATTTTGTACGCAAAAAGCTTGGCAGAGAGCAGCCTGCAAACAGAACGGCGCTGGTGAGAAGAAGCAACGCTTTCTTTCCCATAGGTTTTTATCATATCAAAAATCTTCCTCTGGAACAATCCTTATCCTTGTCTCCTTTTTTCTTTTCTTCCCTTTGGGTGGAGGTAAAAATATTGATAACGGTGTTTTAACCGTGACGTTTATGAAAACGCCGGAGGCAAAACCAAAGAAAATCTCAGTTACATTGAAAGAAAAGAAATACGCGTGTGCGCACTCTCTTCCCCGTTTTTCTCCGCCTTCTCATGGAGAGGGCGCGGTTTTGCTATAATTCTTCCAGTTTGGCCGCATAGAGAAGTAGAAATACGACCGGGTACCCGAGGGGCTCAGGGAGCTGTCTGCAAAACAGCTTACGTGGGTTCGAATCCCATCCCGGTCTCAATTTCTGTCTTACATCACAAACTTTTCATTGACATTCGTATAAACTTCGGTTCATAATGAGCTATGTATCGTGACCCTCGGGGTGGCCATAATCGGAAGGGTGTCAATGAATATTTCTTCAAAACTTGGTCTCCTCAAATGGCTTATGTCTTGGGGCTCATCTATGCGGATGGGGCTGTAGAAGATGTCCGTCAATCTTCAAGAACTTGTTATCTTCAGCTTTCTAGTGTCGATAAGGAACTACTTGAGAATGTCCGAACTGCACTTTCTTCAAAACATGCTATTTCTATGCGGCGCTCACAATCTAGATTATTTTTTGGTAAGCGATATCTATGCTCAGATTTGTTTACACTTAGAATAGGGAACAAGCTCATGTATCAAGATTTAGTTGATAAAGGCTTGACACCTAATAAGTCAAAAACTATGCACTTTCCTGAAATACCGTCAGACTATCTCAATTTCTACATTCGTGGCTACTTTGATGGAGATGGATGCGTTAATGTCGAAACTCCAGATGGGAGAAGGTGGCCGAATATTCAAGTGATATTTACCAGTGGTAGTTATGAGTATCTGTATGTGCTTATGCAAAATTTACGTTCAGCAATCGATACTTCTCACATGAGAATCCGTAAGAGCCACCGAGCTTTCAGGCTTCGCTATAGGAAAGGGAATTGTTTGAAAATCCTCTCATTCATGTACACCGAATTAGACAAAGCTCCGTACCTGGCAAGGAAATACGAAAAATACAGAGGCTATATAGAGGAGTATGACAATATTTCCAGATGAACTATTACGCTTCACCGACTTTAACAGCCTGTTCCATGAGGCGATTGCAATACCCCCATTCGTTGTCGTACCAGGCGAGAACTTTGACGAGATCGCCGTCAACCACTTGGGTGAAGGCAAGGTCGACAACGGCGGATTCGGAGCGACCGATGATATCGCTTGAAACGAGCGGCTCATCGGTCACGGCGACGATGCCCTTCCAGCGCGGATCGGCAGCGGCTTCTGTGAACGCCTGATTCACTTGGTCGACCGTCGTCTTTCTTTTTACCAGACAGACGATGTCGGAGATGGAGCCGACAATCACCGGAACTCGCAAGGCAACTCCGCCAAACAGTCCTTCAAGCTCGGGTATGATTTTCGTGGTTGAGATTGCCGCGCCGGTTGAAGTGGGGATGATATTTTGCGCGGCGGCACGCGCCCGACGCAGATCTTTATGCGAATTATCCTGTAAGCGTTGGTCGTCCGTATAGCCGTGCACGGTCGTCAGAGTCGCTTTCCTCACTGTGAACCTTTGGTGCAGGATCGCGACCACCGGGGCCGTGCAATTGGTAGTGCAGGAAGCGTTATCGACAATCCCGCCTTCCCCTTGATATTCATTGACCCCCAAGACGAAAGTACCAATATCTCCGCCCTTGCTTGGCGCCGAGATCAACACTTTCCTGGCTCCTGCTTTGAGGTGGGCGGAAGCGAGCGCCTCCGTTGTGAAGGCTCCCGTTGATTCGATGACCACCTCGACTTTAAAGGTCGACCATGGCAGTTTGGCGGGATCCCGCTGAGCCAACAGCGGGATCTTCTTCTCCCTTACCAGCAAATACCCGATGAGCATATCTTGATCGGTGACTTCTTTCGGATCTCTTACTGATTCCGTCCGGATAACTTCCTGAAGTTTCCCGTAGGCGGTATCGTACTGCAACAGATGCGCCCAGCCTTTAACCGGCATTGACCCGGAGGTGTTGATGGCGGCAATCTCGAGTTTTTCCATGAGATCGGGGCGTGCAAGCCAAACCCGCATCGCCAACCGGCCGATTCTCCCAAACCCATTGATCGCAGCGCTTACCATTGCTTGCCTCCCTCTATCGCATCCAAACCAACTAATGTTCCGTCTGCAAGATATTGTAGCATTGCCCCACCTCCCATGGAAATGTGATCTATTCCTTTTTCAGCGTTAAATTTGGTTGCCGCCGCCTCGGTGTCGCCCCCGCCGATGATCGTATAACCTTGCGCCGAGTCTATTGCCTGGGCAACGATTTTGGTTCCCAGGCTTGTTTCTGCTTCTTCAAAGACTCCCATCGGCCCGTTCCAGACGATGGTGCCGGCGGTTTTTATCTTCTCGGAGAATTTCTGTGCAGACCGCTTCGTGATATCTCTTCCATCTTTCGAAAGATCCGCTACCATCATCCGCGAGAGCACCTCCGGGGAGCAGCTCTTGTTTACTTCAGCTACAAGTTTGCCTCCGATCAGCATCTCATCGGCAAGGGGAAGCAGCTTCTCGATAAGCGGAAGCTTCGTCTCCAGTTTTGCCCCACCAATAATCAGCAAGAGCGGGCGGTGCGGGGCATGGCGAACCCGTTCCAGCGCTTCAAGTTCTTTTCTGAAGTGGAGACCGATGGCGGAGGGAAGCAGTTTGGGGAGGGAGACAATTGATGCATGATTTCTGTGAGAATCCGCGAAGGCCTCGTTGATAAATAGGTCAGCGTGCAGTGCAAGTTGCCCGGCAAACTCAAGGTTATTAGTCTCTTCTCCCGGATTGAAGCGAAGATTTTCTTCAATGGTCGCCGGGAAATTTTTCGGAAGCATGACTTTGAGGAGCTCGGCAACCGGACGCACGCGCAGTTCCTCGACCACTTTTCCGCCCGGCCTGTCGATGTGGCAGAGGATTGTTACTGCTCTTGCCTTGCGTTCAAAAAGGTTTTTGAGCGTCGGCAAGGAAGCATCAATGCGCGTTTTATCCAAGACTTTTCCGTGTGCAAGCGGGACGTCGTAATCGGCGCGTACGATGATTCGTTTTCCCGCTACGGGAATATTTTCCAGTTTCTCCATCTTTTTTGAGTGTAACATACTTAGATGGGTAATCTGGATAAGTTACGAAACATATGAGACTCCCGGAATGAGAAAGGAGTCTCCGTATGCGTGGAAGAGTTGGGATCCCAACCCATGTTCGGCAGGGGGTGTACGGATCTGCCCTGTATAATCCCTCTGTGATGAACTCAATCATTTCCACCAACAGATTTTCCGCCAGTGAGCTTGCCCAGTACCGGTTGACCGTCCTCAGCTTCCATGCCAGGTACGGCACCCAGGCGACTCGTGATGCCTATACGGTGTCAAAGGCCACCATCTACCGCTGGAAGAGGGGAGGTTGTCCCAAGCGCAAGGGAAGCTCCAGTCCCTCCTTCCGCATTCAAGGGCCCCCCAACGGAAGCGGGTCATGGAGACGCATCCCCAGGTTGTCGCCTTCATTGCGCAGCTGCGGGAAGACCACCATCGCCTCGGGAAAGAGAAGATCAAGCCGCTGTTGGATGCGTTCTGCAGGGAAGAGGGGGTCCCGACGATTTCCACATCCACCATCGGCAACGTCATCAAGCGACACCGCCTGTTCTCTTCCCCACAGCGGCGGATCTACCATAACCCGGGAAGCGGTTTTGCCGGAAAGAAGAGGATCTTCAAAGCCAAAATCAAGCATTCCCCTCGACCGGAAGGCTCTGGCTACCTGGAGATCGACACCATCACCAGGTTGGTCCACGGCATCCGCTTCTACATCTTCAATGCCATCGACATCAAGCTGAAATTCACCTTCTCGTACGGGTACTCAAGGCTCTCCAGCAAGACTGCAGTGGACTTTGTTGGGAAACTTGAGCTGGTCTATCCTTTGCAACGCGGGATCAAGATCATCCAGACAGATAACGGGCTTGAATACCAAGGAGCCTTGGCCGCTTACCTCAGGAGAAGGGGCATCAAGCACCTGTACATCTACCCCAGGTGTCCCAAGATCAACGCCTTTGTGGAAAGGGCCAACAGGACGCTACAGGAAGAGTTCATTGACAGCCACCTTGAATATCTCTTAGAAGATCTCGGTGTCTTTAACCGAAAGCTGATGGACTACCTTGTTTGGTACAATACCAAACGGGTGCATCGGTCGCTGGGCAATCAAACACCCATTGACTATTTGCTGAAAAATCTTCCAGAGTCTCATATGTATGTGACTCATACATAATCTTGACTTTTGGGAATTATTTGGTACAATACTGGAAACCGCCAACATATGGTGGTTTTTTAATGGCTCATCCTGCGGATGGGCCTTTATACTTTGCGGCCACGTCAAACGTGGCTTGCCGGGTTTGACTCTGCGGCCTGACTACGCCGCACTATGATACGACCACAAAACAGGCGCATAACAAAGAAAGAAAAGCGGGATATCCGCGATTCAGTTGTGCGTGTTTTGCGAGTACTTTCCAACCATAGAACTCAGACACCCTCTCATCTTTGTCGTGGGATCACTCGACAACTCGAGGAGTGGTTTGAAAGGCTCAATCAGTACCGGGGAGGTTTATTCAACCTTCTGCCGAAGACGCGCAGCAGCAATCCATTGAGCAAGCTCGTGCTGCCGTTTTTGGAACATCGGCGCATGCGGGGGATTTTTGGAGTTCAGTTGGTGGCTGCCCTGACGTTTGTCGGACTGTCCGGTTCGCCCGTTGTCGCGGATTTCCCCTCCGGAGCTTCTGATGAGCAGGTTGAAATCACCGTCGTTGAGGCGCCGGAGACCGTCGTTCGCACCACGGAGAGTCCATTTCAGATGCCGGCGGAGCTTATCGGCGTTTCACAGAGCTTCACGAGTTATCACCCAGGTGTCGATCTGCGCGCTCCCTACGGTTCGCCGATTCACCCGGTCACGGAGGGTGTGGTCAAAGACGTCTATTTCAGCAATTGGGGGTATGGTCAAGCAATTGTCATTGAGCATGCCAACGGATATACTTCGATGTACGCTCACGTTTCACGCATCTTTGTTGAACCCCATTCCAACGTCGACCGTGATTCCGTGATTGCCGAGATCGGCATGACCGGTCATTCGACCGGACCTCACTTGCATTTGGAGATCTACAAAGACGGAAAAGTAATTAATCCCGCGAAACTTCTTCCGTATTAATTCGAAGTTATCGAGAGTCCTCGTTAGGCTTCGACTTTTGTGCCAACGTTTTCTCCCATCACAACCCTTTTGAGATTCCCTTTCTGGAAGAGGTTGAAGACAACGATCGGCAACTTATTCTCCATACAGAGGGATAGCGCTGCCGTGTCCATAATTTTAATGCCTTCCTCTCTGATGGCATCGATATACTTTATTGTATTAAATCGTTTCGCGTTGGGATATTTCAACGGATCCTTTTCATATATCCCGTCAACTTTTGTTGCTTTGAGCAATACTTCACATTTGAGTTCAAGCGCCCGAAGGGCTGCGCCGGTATCGGTCGTGAAATAAGGACTTCCGACGCCGGCAGCCAAAAGGACGACCCGTCCTTTTTCCATGTGCCGAATTGCCCGACGACGGATGAATGGCTCCGCAACGGCTTTCATCTCAATCGCGCTTTGCAGCCTGGTATCGGTCCCTATTTTTTCCAACGCATCTTGAAGGGCAAGGCCGTTGATGACGGTTGCGAGCATTCCCATGTAGTCGGCAGTTGCCCGATCCATTCCTTCTTTTTCCCCGGCTAAGCCCCGGAAGATATTTCCCGATCCGATTGTGAGCGCGGTTTGGACTCCGAGTTCGTGGATCTCTTTTATTTGGAGGGCAACTTCCTTTGTCGCATCAACATCAATCCCGTATTGGCGTTTTCCGAGCAAGGCTTCTCCGCCGAGCTTGATGAGTACTCGCTCATATTTCGGTTTATCCATCGCTTTCATCCTCCTTGGTATCTCCTATCTTTCCTTTGCCTTTGTTCATTCTTCGAGCTTCATTGTACCATTCCCACAACTTCCGCGTGATCTGAATTACCCGTTCTGATTCTTCAATTTCCCTTTGAGCTCATTGAGATCCCTCTGAACTGCAGCCAACATTTCTTTGATTTCACGCAGTTCGTGCTCCTCTCTGCGATCGAGCTCAAGATCTTCCTTCACGTTCTGCATTTCCCGGGAACGATCGCGTGCTTCCATGCGATCTCTTTCAATTTCCGCCTGATTGGCGGCCATCAAGAGGAAAATACCGATAAAGATTGCTTCCAGGGATACCCAAAATGAGAGGCGTTCCACGGAGAAATCCAGCATCAACCAAAACGCGAACCAGAGCGTATGGGCGAAGACTCCCCACCAGGAGCCGATGAACTTGGCAATGGCTTTGGTCAGTCTCAGAAGAAAGGGCCTTTGATCCATTCCCTTTACGTTACCAGGAAACAAGTTGGCTTAGCAAGCTTTATTGCCTCAGAGTGTTTGTTGTTGGAGGGGGGAGTTGGAGGTGCGGCGCTTCTCCAGGTTCGTGAAAACTCGGATTAGGCCAAAGGTAATCGCCCAAAACGGGAAGTAGGCAATAATCGGCAGGATGATTTTCGAGGGAAAGTTCGTGAGGGATACATCTTTTCCTTCCTCAAGTGATTGAGAAATATCCTGACGAACGACTTGTTTTGCCTTTTCCGTGGTAAATAGAGTCCACCATGAGACGAAGGAGAAGACGATGGAAAGCGCGATGATGATTACGGCGTCTTTGAGTGAAAACAGTCTGCGCATTTACAAAACCATTATAGCACGCACAAATCTTTTTGAAATTTCGCAGGGGAGGGGTTTAGCGTCTCTCCAGAATTTCAAGTATGAGAGGAAATCGCTTGTATTTGGGGCTTCTTTCAAGATTGAAGTGGCCTTGGTCAGGTTGAATAATGAGCTCTCCGCCAAGTTTTTTATGCATGATCTCTCCCTGATCGGCACCGCACTGATATGGATCGTTCATGGAATGAATAAAATAGAATTTCTCGCATGATCGCTTGATTTTCTTCCAGTTAAACGGTCGTTTCACCATATCTTCTTTGTACTGAACATATTCAGGCTTTGTTCCTCGTTCTACAGTCCCGGCAACTAAGATGACTTTATGAATTTGCGTATCTTTCGGCAGCCGTTCAAGAATACGGAGAATCAGCGTTGCTCCCGCTGAATGACCGATCATGATCGACTCGTCGGTAAATTGCCAGTGTTCATTTGAAAAGATGACATCCAACCAATCTTTTTGGTTTGGTCGATCAGTATTCGGTAAGTCGGGTGCCCAAACTTTCCATCCTTTGGCTTCGAGCTTCGACTTTAACCACGGAAACCAATTACCTTGTGAGTCATTTCCAGCGCCATGGAGAATGAGGGCGTTTTTCATATTGATACTATTCATTCAAACACTTCAAATCCCATTTGTGTAAAGTGCTCGTCGAAAGTGAATGCCTTCTTGAGCTTGAGTTCATTCATTAGCGCGTAGCTCGTACAATCAGTGAATGACCAGGTCTTGTCTCTATTGAAGCGGCGGAAGATAACCCGCGCTCTATGGAATCTACTTGGGGTGATCCACTCGATCCGCAGTTGAGGGCTGGTTTTTCTGGGGCTGAAGATCCAGTTGAGAAGATTCATGGCGAAATGGTAGCCACCTCGTTTGGTGGTAAGCAACGTGGTGACCGCCTCATCGATCACATAGTCGGTAGTCACTAGCCTAGATTTCTCGTTCTGCAGCTTTTTGAGAATCCTTTGAGCTTTCGTGAAGTACTGGTCTCTCGGGCTGTTGAGGGCGTACAGCGGCCCGCTATCGACAAGGACGTCCGGGCTAAACCTTCTTCTTTGGAGCACCATAGAGGTAGTGATCGATGTTGCTGGAAACGTCTGTTGGACGGGATTGCCCGTATCTTTCCTCAAGTTTTTTGGCTGCCTCTGCCATTTTAGTAAGCGTTGTGGTTGCGCCCGCTCCTGCTCGTGGAGCGTACTTTTTCTTTTCTTTGAGGATGCGGTCTTTTAAATACTCGCGTACTAACTTCGAAACTGGTTTGCCTCTGGATCTGGCCAAGAATTCGAGGTCTTGTTTGGTTTGCTCATCAATCATCAGCTGTGTACGTTGTAACATACATTACACACCTTATTACACAATAATGATTTTGTCAAGTCTAAGATGTTGCGAAGAATTTTGGCGGAAATTATTTTCCGAGCCGTGCAAACTGAGGGCGTTTTTCATTTGGGATTATTTTACTTGTTAGTCCTTAAGAAGTTTCATACCTATTCTGATGATCTTCATTTCCGGGGAGACTTTTGATAGTAGTGTTTTATCTCTTTGACCGCATCCGTCTTTTCTTCTGCCTTGCCCTTCCCGACAAAGACTTTCATCGGATTGGCCTGCCTTTGATCTTCCCATACTTGAACCACATCCAAAGATTCTTTTTCAAAGTCTGGGACGTAGACTAACTCAATCTTTCTCGTGTTGTTTTTGTTCACCGTATGGATATCTGTCGAACCCTCATAATAGTGTTTTGTAATCATTTCTTTTGTTTTCCTGCACCCGTAGACGATTTTTGAGATGCCCGCCCAGAAGGCAGTCGAGAAGCACATCAGACACGGCTGGAGCGAGGCATACAAAACCGCCCCACGAAGATCGCTTGTCTTGAGCTTTTTACAGGCTTTTCGGATTGCAGTCGTCTCCGAGTGACCGGAAGGATCATTGAGGCGGAAACCCAAACTCAAACCCTTTGCGATTACTTTTCCTCTTTGACGACAACCGCGCCGGCAGAGAATCCTCCTTGCTCGACAGATTTTTTTGCCTCCTCAATTGCTAATTTTAAGAACTGTCTGCCGTTGTTCATCCTTTGGCTTCTTCAACTTTCTTTATCCATTTCTTCATAATCTCTTTGATCTTCACCAAATGTTCCTGATTATAGAATGTTTGTGGAGCTCCTTTAATAACATGAAGTTCTTTCTGTTTGGATGCGAGATTGTCGAAAAACTTTTTTTGATCTTTATATGGAGTCCCTTGGTCTTCACTTCCGACGATTAACAACACAGGCAGTGTCAGCTTCTCTGCATCATCTACAAAATTGTACTTCAGTATATCCTCCATGAAATTCCAGCTGAGCTTCTTTACAACACCTGGTTTTGATGTGCTCGCCTCGAGCATAAAGCCTTTCTTTTTCCATTCCCCAACCTCGTTTTTCTTGAATTCGAAGTAAGATCTCCCTGAAAGAAAAGCCGAAATTGGTGCGAGGCCTTTAACTTTGTTTGGGTGTTTTGTGACGAACATAATTATGCTGGCGCTGCCGATACTGTGGCCGGAGAGCATGAATGGCTCTATGTACCATATCTGTCTCTCTGCCCAACTGATCACGTCTTCCAGGTCTTCGTAGTAGTCGGTCAGCGTTGCGTTTTCTATGGAGCCTTCGCTCTCGCCGATTGAGCTACTCATATCCCAGCGGATGGCGGTGAAGTTGTTCTCAAGGAATGCTTCGGTGATTATTTGGATGTGCGGTTGTTCCTTAAACCCGCCGAGTCCGTGGGCGATAAAGACGAGATTGTCTGTGAATTTTTCTGGATCGATTTGGACAACGAGTCTTTTCCCTTTGCGGTTTGTAAAGCTGGTTTTCATGAGCCCATTGTAGCAATTTATTGTTCCAGGTTGGGGGAGAGGATAGGGGGGTACGATTACCTTCTAGGCGTTGCGAAAGCTTTTCCGATTGACATTGTTTTTCAGTTGAATGGTCTATTTTTGGTATACCCAGGCTATTTTGCCGCTTTTTAAAGTTATTTTCTTCCTTCTGTAGGCTCTGGTTTCGTATGCATCGATTTGCTTCAGTTCCTTTGCAGTCACCATCAGCATGAGACCTTTGATGGAATCTTTCGGGGAAGGGACTATTGCCGGATACGTCTTTTTGTTGATGACGACTTTCGATTTCTTATATCCGTCCAACGTATCAGGAGTTCCTGCCTCAACTCTTCCAAACACCATCTTTTGAACTTTCGGATCTTTCAGCGTGCCGTAGACAAAGAGATTTCCCATGGGCTCGATTCTAGTAAAAAAAGAGCCGCGGGGGAGCGGCTCCTTTTGTTTGATAAATTGAATTGCTTGTCTGTCTTCATCCTCCTTCGCGCGAGGCTACGGAGGATTTCGTCGTCCCGCATTGCGAGACTTCTTACATTCCGCCCATGTCGGGCATGCCGCCGCCCATTCCGGCTCCGGCTCCACCCTTGTCTTCCTTTTCGGGAAGATCGGTAATCAGGGCTTCGGTGGTCAGGACCATCGAGGCGACAGACGCGGCATTCTGCAGGGCGCTTCTCGTGACTTTGACCGGATCCATGATGCCCCGCTTGAGCATGTCTGCGAATTCCATCTTCAGGGCGTCAAAGCCGTAGTTTTTGTCCTTTGACTCGAGGACCTTGCGCACCACCCAGCCTTCATCGGCGCCCGAGTTTTTGGCTAGCCATCTGGCCGGCTCTTCCAGGGCTTCGGCGACTATGGCGATGCCGACCTGTTCGTCGGAGTTGGTGCCCTTGAGATTCTTTAAAGCCTGCGACGCTCGCAGCTGGACCACTCCGCCTCCGGGGACGATGCCTTCGGCGATGGCGGCTTTGGTGGCTTCAACCGCATCCTTCACCCGTTCTTGGGTTTCTTTGAGTTCGATCTCGGTCGCTGCCCCGACATTGATGACCGCAACTCCGCCGGAAAGTTTGGCGAGGCGTTCCTGGAGCTTCTCCTTATCAAAATCAGAGTCACTCCTTTCGATCTCGCGCTTTATCTGGGCGATTCGGCCTTCGATCTCCTTCTTGGTGCCCTTACCGCCGATGACTCGCGTGTCATCTTTATTGGCGCGTACCACGTCAGCCCGGCCGCAGTCTTCTGCAGTTGCAGACTCGACTTTGCGGCCCAAGTCTTCGCTAATGACCGTTGCGCCTGTCAGGACCGCCAAATCGCCGAGCATTTCTTTGCGTCGGTCGCCGAATCCCGGGGCTTTGACCGCCAGGAGGTTGAAAGCGCCGCGCAGGCGGTTGACCACCAGTGTCGCCAGGGCTTCGCCATCAATGTCATCGGCGATGATCACGATATTCTTCGTGATCTTGACGATATTCTCAAGAAAAGGAACGATATCGTTGACTGACGAGATCTTCTGGTCGGTGATGAGGATATAGGGGCTCTCAATCACCGATTCCATATTATCCGTGTCTGTCACGAAGTAGGCGGAGGTGTAGCCCTTATCAAACTCCATGCCTTCTTTGTGCTCGATTTCAAGATTCAGGCCTTTGGACTCCTCGACTTCGACCACGCCGTCGCGGCCGACCATCTTCAAGGCCTCGGCAATTCGCTTGCCGATCTCAGGGGATTGGGCGGAAATGGCGGCGACTTTTTCCCACTCTTCCTCTTTGACTTCCTTCTTCATCTTCATAAACTCACCAACCGCCGCTTCCACCGCTTGATCGATGCCTCGGCGCATCTGCATGGGATTGGCGCCGGCGGTGATGTTCCTCATTCCCTTATTGATGATTGCCTGTGCCAAGAGTGTGGCCGTGGTGGTACCGTCTCCGGCAACGTCGTTTGTCTTTGAAGCCGCCTCTTTGACCAGCTGGGCGCCCATGTTTTCAAAGGGATCTTCAAGGTCGATCTCTTTGGCGACGGTGACTCCGTCGTGAACGACATTGGGGGCACCCCATTTTTTATCCAGGGCAACGTTGCGGCCTTTGGGGCCGAGTGTCGTCACCACCGCTTTCGAGAGTTTATTGACTCCCGAGACAAGCTTTTGCCGGGCATCTTCCGCAAACATCAGTTGTTTTGCCATATATATTTAAGTGGTAAGGAATAAAGAATAGGTGGAAAGTCGCTTCTATTCTGCAATTCCCTCCTTACGTCCTCCTTTAATTGACTACTGCTAATATGTCTTCAAATTTCAGGAACTGGTATTCCACGTCCTCGACTTTGACCTCGTTGCCGCCCCATTTCTTATAGATGACGGTTTGGCCTTTTTTGCAGGGAGGCGTGATTTTTGCCCCCTGTTCGGTGACCCATACGGGACCGATGGCGAGGACTTTGCCTTCCTGTGGTTTTTCATCGCTGCTATCGGGAAGATAAATGCCGGAGGCGGTTTTTTTCTGTGCCTCCATGGGTTCGACTAAAACGTAACCGGGTGCGGGTTGAAGATTTCCGACTTTGACTGACTTTTTGCTTGCCATTCTTCTACTCCTTTCTTTTATTACTTTCGCTGGCAGGCAGGATAAGAATCTCCTGGCGACCAGTACTATTTCAAATAAAAACGTTATCAGTATTTGATAACGAGTGCTATTTTATAGGCCACCGTTGTTTTTGTCAAGACTATTTTTTTCTTGATGAATAATATTCGAGCACCATGCTTTGATTTCGTTTTATATTCGGACATTTCCAGAGAAAGAACTATTCATTCAGAGAACAGGTATGACTGATCTTTCAACTCGTTTGCCTGGTCCCTGGTAAAACGCGAGCGATTTTTTTCTTTTTCCTCTGGATTGAGGTGGGGGAAGGGGAATGATACCAGAGGTGTATTTTTGATCCCGCGGCTTAACTTTTTGGGTTTCCTTTGCCCTATTGAACAACCGCGGGACGGCTGTTTTTTACTTGCCTCAAGAGGGCTTAAAATATTGCCTTCGGGAGCAGTTTTTGGCGTTTTAACGACGACGCTTTGTCGACATGCCGGCCATTTTTATCTTTTATTCAAATTGACCGTAAAATCACTCCTCCGCCCGTCTTTTCTCTAATATATTGGATATCAGCTCTGGAATGCCCTGGACTGTTTCATCGACTGCGCGTGGGTTTTGTTGCAGGTGCTGTGATTGGTTGCTCTCCTGCTTGCCCTACTCTAAAAAGGGAGAAATCCGGATGAGAAAAATCCTTCCTGAGGGGAGAATGGACGGCTTACTGGTTTTACTCTAGTTGCCCTGCTCGGCGAAAATGACCTCGCCGTCGGCGGCTTTCCTCTGCTGATCCAAGAGTTTGACTTCGGAGAGCGGCGCTCCTTCGCAGATCAGCCCTTTCTGGTTGATGTTTTTATTGAGTTCCCTGGTCAAGAGCTCTTCGATCTGGGTTCTCGAGGACTTGATCTGATCGATGGTGAGGTTGGCGAACACAGCCGCGATGCGGGAGCGGCTGATGGGACGGATGACTTTGGAGACGAAATTGTCTCCGATATTTTCCCAGAGCTCGGGCGCATTTGATTTGTCAATCTTAAAAAGAATAGATCCCTCTATCTGGACATAGTGCCCGTCTTTGGTAGTCGTTTTCACAGGCATGTCTCCCAATGCTTCTTTGATTTTCAGATCAAAATTTTCCCTAATCGTATATTCGACGATCTGCGCGTTAAAAAGCTTGGCAATCTGCCAGAACGGGATTTTCAGGTGCAATCCCGGTCCCCAAACCTTTTTTAACACCCCCCTGCCCCGATCATAGAGGCAGGCGATGTGGCCGGGCGGTACCGAAATAAAAAAGCCCCCGACAACCTCATCAACCAAAAATGAAACGACCAAGCGATCAAATTCCATAGAACCCTTTCAGGGTAAATTCGAAATCCTAATCTCTAAATTCGAAACAATCTCTAAATTCAAATATCAAATGATCAAAACTGTTTTATATTTTGGGTTTTGGTAAATTGGATTTGTTTCGTGCTTCGGATTTCGTGATTCGAATTTGTGTTGTTTACAACACTCCATTTTACTCTGTTTGCAGGTTTTTTCCATCTCCTTGGCTTTCCTCATGGTCTGGAACGGGAATGGGGGCTGGTTTGCTACTGAAGTGTTGAAATAGCTGCATTCCCCGTCTTGCGAGGATCAAGACGATGGAAAAGCAAAGGGTGGTGATGACGAATAGCTTTTTCCCTGCTGGAAGATAGGCAAAAATCATAAAGGATACGAGAGGGAGAAAGACTTGCAGGCGAATGATTTCCTTTCTGGTTACGGGGAAGGGTGAGGTAAACATCGAGAGGGATTCGACGGTGAAGATTGCCAGCGATTGGATGAAATTCAAGAAAAGGTTGGGGTGCGTCAGGTCGTACTTGCCCGCGAAGACCAGGTTAAACGGCTCCTTCACTTTCGGCATAAAATCATAAATGAGATGAAGATCGCTGCCGAGCAAGCCCTTGGCAAACAGGCGATACAGCATCAAAGCTACTATAATCTGGATTGTCAGGTTCAAGCCTTCCGAAATCAGAATGCGGCGGTTGCCTTTTAACAGTTTTTTGGTTTCTGACTTGGTGCGCAGAGGATCGTCCTTAAACACCCTGTTGATCTCGGCGACTTTTTCTTCAATCTCCCGACGCTCCGCCTCAGTTCGACTTGAGGCAAGAGAGAGGGGAAGCAGAATAAACCTCAAGGCAATGGTGAAGATGATGACTGCGATACCCATGTCGGTGTTGCCCCCGCTTATCGCATTGATGCCCATGTAGATGGCGACTAAGAGATTGAGGAACGGCTGATAGATAAAGTGGGTGAATAAATTCATTGTTCTATTGTTCCATTACTACGTTGTTCCATTATATATTGGCTGATCTTACTCTTCTGCGATGATTTCGCTTGGCGGTAATAATCTTGGTCGTGGAGATGTTCGGGTTGTGCTGATGGACAACCCTCAACTGACCTGCGAACTTTTTGATGATTTTCTCTTTTTCCTGCAAATAGGGGGTGTTGGCGCTCACGGCATAGATATCCGGTTTGAGTTTCTGGATGACCCTCTCCCTCCCTGCTTGGTCCTCCATGTCATCCGGAAGCAGAAAGACACAATCAACCGATTTGAGCGCGCTTATGACCTGCGCGCGATGCATTTCGGAATTGACCGGCCTTCCCCTCCCTTTGAGCTGGCGCACTCTTCGATCCCGTTCGATACCGACAAATAATATGTCCCCCTGTTGTTTGGCCCGCCTGAGAAAACGCAGGTGCTCGATGTGAAGAATGTCAAAGACTCCGGTTGCCAGCGTAACAATTTGTCCGGATGCGAGGGATGAGCGGCGGGCGATAGCCTCTTCCAGGGAAAATTTCACTTGCTTTTGGTTAACCATTCACGTATACCTACAGTTTATTCTCTCACATCAGGTGAAAGCGCTTCAGGCGTTTCTGATACTGACTAAGCACGAGCCGTGTGGTGTTGCGGGGATGAAAATATGCGGCGTTGGGAAGCACAAGCTCTCGCGTTCGCTTCGGTCTCATATGATGCAGCTGGATTTGGTACGCATAGTTTTCAAGTAGGCTGCCCGGTTGGCTGTTCCCCGACGGCAACGGCTGCGCCGCGCCATTGACGTTGGCCGTTTTTCCCGGATGGTGGGGAATCTTGGTGTTGGGCAGAAAGTCGAGGATCCACGCATTTTCCCGCAGAAATTTCTCGCGTGTCTCATTCCTGCTCCAAAGCGGCAACGCTTGGACAACTTCATGGGCAGAATAGAGATTGCGTCTCTTTTCGGGAAGACGGAGCGACGTTTCATCGAGAAATAGATTCAGACATACCGAACGCCTCCATTTTCCCTTTTCACTCGTCCTGCGCAGACTCCTCAGCTTACTTCCCGGTTCCGGTCTCCCGGCAATCGGCCGATTCGACTTGCCCACTGCATGCAAGCTCGACGTCATCTCCGGCTTACGCCTCTTGGCAATCAGTGAGATGAGTAGTATTGCGATACCGCGCGTCAGCCACAGGCGATTTCTTTGGGTAATAATCATCAGGTCGATATCATCGCTTTCCTCCGTGTTCTCCATCGCCAAGGCCCCTGTCACGGCAACCATGCTGATTGTGGGAATACGCTTTAACCAGTTCCCGACCCTTCTGGCAATAGTCAGGCTCTTGCCTGCAATAACTCTGCGCCTGATCCGTTTGGCCACCAGGGATGCTCTTCCCCGGAGGAAATACAACCCCTGCTCTTCCCCTATCAGGCCTTGGCTGTGCAACTTTTCCAGTACCGTTTTTCCATCCGGCGCGGAAATTTTGTGCGAAGCGATGAGATAGCGATGAAGCTCCTCATCCGTTAACGGGTATTCGAAAATATCCGCGTAGCACAGGGTTTTCAGGATCGCATCCTGGAGATGGCGAGTATTCCTCATATTCCGGAGTTTATGATAACACGCGACGGCGATTGCTTCCTTCGTGGGCGTCGGATATCTTCAAGGCAAAAGCGGAGAGTTATTTGATCCCGTACTGGGTGAGGACTTGACTGACTCCCTCGGCTGCGGTGGAGAGCGCTTGTTCCGGATCGGTTCGTTGATTCACCGCGTTGACCGCGTCTTCAAAATATTTAATGATGCGGTCATTGATCCCATTATCATGGGTCAGTGATGACAGATACCAAGATTGTGCGTTGGATGCCTGATTCACATAGGCTCCCGCGGCCGGATCATCGGCAAGCAATTCTCGCATATCTTTTCGTGAATATGGTTCGCCGATCATTCTTCCCGACTTCACTGCCGAGGCATAGAATTTTTCCAACGTTTCTTTTGAGGAGAGGAACTTGAGAAACTCCCAGGCATCCTTGGTGTTCTCGGATTGAGCGGATACCCCTTCTACCCAATAGGAGGCCCAGGTGATGTCGGACTTGGGCAATTGCGGAACGGGAATAACCGCAAAGTCCAGATCGGGGTTTAAGGCTTTGATGTCCAACACCCTCCAGGACGGACCGAAATACATCGCGACGTCTCCGGACGCAAAGGCTTGGGTTGATCCGGGAAGCGTTGCATCCCACACCTTATCCGATCGGACAAAGATCGTGTAAAACAGTAGGGCGTCGGCAGCGAGCTTGTCCGTCGGATCGGAGAGGTTGGCGCCGTTCTGCAACATCATGAGGCCAAGAATATCCGGCCAGTGATCGACGTTCCCTGTAGTTCCCAGAGCAACTCCGGCACGCTGGATGCGTCCCTGACTGTCCCGTATCGTCAAATCGAACGCGGTCTTCCTCAGATCCTCCCAGGTGGTTGGCGGTATTTTCCCTGCGGTTTTAAAGATTTCTTTGTTATAAAAGAGTGCCAATCCGTCCGTTTCCAAGGGTATGCCGACGAAACTCGCACCGCGGCGGAGATCCCTGGCTGCCGTCGGATAGAAGGTTTCCTGAAAATCGCCGGCGCTATAGACATCGGCAGGGACCGCGTCGAGATCATCATTGAGCATTGGCACCCATGTGTTGTGAAAGCGGAAAATGTCCGGCCCCTCTCCCCTAGCCAATGCCGACTGCAGTCTTTCACGGTAGTCTTTATGACTTTGCTGAACATATTCGATCTTCACATTCGGGTGATCCAGTACGTACTCGTCGATGACGTCCTGCATGACGGCATTCGGTTCCCAAAGACCCCAGTAGGTTAAGGCAATCTCCTTTCCCGGTAAACCGGGAACTTTTATCGACTGGATTCTGGGAAGAACCACCCGTACGATCAAAAACGCCAGAGCGGATAAGCCGATCGCCGCCGCCGCGATCATGAAAAATTTCTTGATATTTCCGGATCGTTTGGGCGGCGTGACTTGCGGGCTTTCGGCTGGGGGAGGCGCCGTTTGCGAGGCCACAGTTGACGAAGCAGGCGGAGGGGGGGGCGGAACATATCGAGGCGGTGGAGGAGGCGGAGGCGGCACAAATGGTTTTTCTTTCTCCAAGGAAGACATCGGGTCCGGCTGTATTGACTGGCCGCCAATGGTACGCGAGGTTGATTTCATATCCAGTGTCGGCAATTCCGGCTCAACCACAGGCTCCGGTTTTCCCAAAGCAGGTTTCTCTTGACTGGGGAGCTGTGGGGAGATGCTTGGTTGGCCAAGGGCCGGAGGTGTATTGTCCTTCGGGTCAGGCATAACTCAATTATCATAACACTCTGCGAGTGTACGCTGCAACCCATGATATAGTAAGGCCTATGCGTCGAGTTGTTGCAGTCTTCCGCACCCATCTTTGGCTGCGCCGTTTTGGAGCCGCCAGTGCCGTCATGCTTATTGTTCTTTCGTTTATTTTCTTTTCCTATCGTTTACTATGGCGCGGGAAAATATTTCCCGGAATCAGCATTTCCGGGATCGCGATCGGGGGGCTTTCTCCGGAGCGCGCGAATGAAATTCTCTCGAACCGCAGCGCTGAGTTTCTGGAGTCTCCCCTCTCCCTCTCATACGATGAGCAAAGGTGGACGATTGAACCCTCCCAACTTTCGCTTTCCTATGAACTTTCGCTGAGCGTTCGCGCCGCCTACCTCTCCGGACGAAATGAAGCTTTCTTCGGTTTACCACCCCTACTTGGGATCCTTGAGGAGGGGAAGGATTTGCCCCTGCGCTACCCCCTTGATGAACAGGTGCTTGAATCCAGCATCTCGGCCGTTGCTTCGGCCGTCAATGTTCCCAGCATCCCGCCTTCACTTGAGGTTCTTGCAGCTCCCGACCCGCAGACGCATTCCCGTATCAAGGTGGAAGCGGGTGAAGCAGGACTACAACTCGATGTCTCTTCCCTCCGGCGCACCCTGCATGAACGTTTTTTTACTTTATCTCAAGAACCCGTCGTTTTGCGCGCCATTTCTCTGAATTCCTCGGATGCCGCCATCGATCCGGCGCTGACCACGATGCGGGCGGAGCGACTGCTTGATCGCACGGTCGTGCTTTCCTATGCCGAGAATTCCCACGAAGCGCTGCGTTGGGAATTAACGGGTGAAGAGATTGTTCATTTTCTGTCTTTTGACGGAGGGTTTGATACAGAAAAAATAGCCTCCTATTCCGCAACGCTTGCAGAGAGCATCGATCGGCAACCCGTCAACGCAACATTCGCCTTTCGGGATGGGCGGGTCGTCGAGTTTTCCCCGGAGCAGAACGGGCTGACGATCAACACTTCCGGGACTACGGACGCGCTCACCCGGACATTTTCCGAACTGGAGATGAGCGAAGAGCCGGAGATGACTCTCTCGCTTCCGGTCTCGGTCACCCTAGCCCAAATCAGCACTTCGGAAGTCAACAACCTCGGGATTCGGGAGCTTCTCGGTCGCGGGGTAACCACTTTTCATGGGTCAATTGCCAACCGTGAACATAACATCGCTCTCGCCGCTTCCCGGGTTAACGGCGTACTGATTGCACCGGGGGAAGTCTTTTCTTTTAATGCAACTGTGGGCGATATTTCCGCGGCTACCGGTTATCGCCAGGCATACATCATCAAAGAAGGGCGAACCATCCTTGATGACGGAGGCGGTGTCTGCCAGGTTTCAACGACGCTGTTTCGAGCCGCTCTTGAGGCCGGGCTTCCCATCTCAGAACGAACGGCACACAGCTACCGGGTGTCGTACTATGAACAAAACAGCAAGCCGGGGTTTGATGCGACCGTCTTTGCACCGCGGGTGGATTTAAAAATACTCAATGATACTCCCGGGCACCTGCTCATCCAAACAGAAACCGATACCGCCGCAAATACCCTTGTGTTTGAGATCTATGGGACTTCCGACGGGCGCGTTTCGTCTATTGCCAACCATAGGGTGTGGGATGTGTCTCCCCCGCCTCCCGATCTCTATCAAGATGATCCGACTCTGCCTGCCGGTTCCGTCAAGCAGGTCGATTGGAAGGCTTGGGGCGCCAAGGTTAAATTCGACTACAGCGTCAGCCGAGACGGAGCAACCATTTATGAAAAAACCTTTTATTCTAACTTTCGACCTTGGCAATCGGTGTTTCTGCGCGGTACCGGCAGTATCTAGGGACCGTAGATATGTACATTCGGAAAATCCACGGGGCAAGTGATACTGCTTGACTACCTATGAAAATACTAGGAATTGAAACGTCGTGTGATGAAACAGCTGCGGCTGTGGTAGAAGGAACGGCAATTGATCGGAAGGTTATCGTTCTTTCTCAAGCCGTTGCCAGTTCCCAGGAATTCCACCAAAATACCGGCGGCATTGTCCCCGAGGTAGCGGCTCGCAAGCAAATTGAGCTGCTCCTTCCTGTTCTGTCCGAAGCGCTGCACAAAATACGACTCCAAGATATCGACGCCATCGCCGTGACCGCCGGCCCGGGTTTGTCCGGAAGTCTGCTGGTCGGGGTTGAAACCGCCAGGGTACTTGCCTTGGCTTGGGGAAAACCCCTGCTTGCCGTCAATCACCTGGTTGCACACCTGTACGCCAATTGGGTCGGCGTAAAATCGAAATCCGAAGCACGAAATTCGAAACAATTTCGAAATCTTAAATCTCAAAATACAAATACAAAGATACCTGAGTTTCCGGCGCTCGGGCTGGTTGTTTCGGGAGGGCACACCGATCTGGTGCTGATGCATTCTCACGAGGATATCGAACGGCTGGGAAGCACCCGAGATGACGCCGCGGGTGAAGCGTTTGATAAAATCGCGCGGATGCTGGGTTTGGCTTATCCCGGCGGACCGGCCATTGCCGCTGAGGCGGAGAAATTCAAAATTCAAAATTCAAAATTCAAAATTTCTTTACCGAGGCCGATGATGGATAGTGAGGAATATGATTACTCATTCAGTGGGTTAAAATCGGCTGTCATGCGACAATTGAGCGGTCGAAAGCCTTCCGGTCAATTGGTTCGGGCTATTGCTCAAGAGGCGCAGGAAGCAATCTGTGAGGTTCTTATTACAAAGCTTGCTCGGGCGATCAATGAGTATCGACCGAAATCGGTCTTGGTTGCCGGAGGTGTGGCTGCTAACCGCAGGCTACGCCAACGGTTAAAATTTGAAATTCCCTCCAAAGGGGCCACGCCAAAGGTCGGGCAAGCGGGCAGGCGAAATTTGAAATTCGAAATTGCCCTCTTTATTCCACCCGTTGAGCTGTGTACAGATAACGCCGCATCCGTTGCGGCTTCGGCTTTCTACCGATTCTCCCCTACTCCATGGACAAGAGTGGCTATTGATCCCGGACTGACGATAGCGGAATAACCGCACGTCCCCCTCCGCTTTGCCTAATATTTTCTGATTTTATCGCTATAATATGAGACATATGGAAAAACGCTACACGCATAGCGATCACGAGGAACGCATTTACGCGCTTTGGGAACAAAGCGGCGCGTTTGCTCCTTCTCAAAAAAAAGGCGCCAAGCCGTACTGCATCATCATGCCTCCCCCAAATGCCAATGATCCCCTGCATATCGGACACGCGATGTTTGTGACCGTTGAGGACATTCTCATTCGCTACCAGCGCATGCGCGGCCGGGCTTGCCTCTGGCTTCCCGGAGCCGATCATGCCGGAATCGAAACTCAATTTGTGTTTGAAAAGAAACTCAAGAAACAGGGAAAAAGCCGGATGGACTATGACAGGGAAAGCCTCTTCCGGATGATTTGGGATTACGTCCAAGAAAACAAGGGTGTGGCGACTGAGCAAATGAAGAAACTGGGCGCAAGCGCAGACTGGTCCAGGTTCACCTTCACGCTTGATGAGAATGTGGTCCGGATGGTTCTTGATACGTTCTTTCAACTGCATCGCGATGGTTTGGTGTATCGGGATCTAAGGCTCGTCAACTTTTGCACCCATTGCGGTACGGCATTTTCCGATCTTGAGGTGAAGCATGTTGAACAAATCACCCCGCTCTACTATATGAAGTATGGTCCGTTTACCCTGGCGACTGTGCGGCCGGAGACCAAGTTCGGAGATACGGCGGTGGCTGTCAATCCAAAAGACCCGCGCTACAAGCAGTGGATCGGAAAAGAAGTCGAAGTCAAAGGGTTGCTGGGTCAATTTAGGATGCGCGTGATCGCCGACGACTATGTGGATCCGGAATTCGGAACCGGTGTGGTCAAAATCACTCCGGCACACGACCCCAATGACTTTGAAGTCTGGCTGCGGCACCGCGATGAGATACCGGGGCCAAAGCAAGTCATCGGCTTTGACGGAAAACTCAGTACGCCTGCCGGGAAGTATGCAGGTTTGCCGGTCAAGAAAGGAAGAGAGATTGTGGTCCGTGATCTTCAAGCTCAAGGACTCCTGACTAAGGTGGACGAACAGTACCGACATATCCTCGGTGTGTGCTACCGGTGCAGGACTCCGATTGAGCCGTTGCCTCTGCCGCAATTTTTTATCAAGGTTGAACCATTAGTTCAGAAAACTCTGCAGTCTCTTCAACAAAAACAGGTTACCGTCTTCGGCGCCGGGTACGGGAAGACGCTCAAACATTGGCTTGAGAATCTCAAAGATTGGAATGTCAGCCGCCAGATCGTTTGGGGTATCCGAATGCCGGTGTGGTACAAGATTCAAAGTCAAAAGTCAAAAGTCAAAAGTCAAAATAATAACATCTTCGTTTCTTTTTTGAACCGAAAGAAAAATCTCGTGACTGGCGAGGTCGGAACACTCTTGAATGATTACACGCTTACGGAAATCAAGGGCGGGCTACAGTCGTTGCGAGCTCCCGTTGACGCTGATTACATTGTCTCCCCTACACCTCCCGGAGATCACTACCTTCAGGAAACCGATACTTTCGATACTTGGTTTTCTTCAGCTCAATGGCCGGCGGTGACGCTTCAAGCGTCACGCGGGAAGACAGCAGGAAAAACCGAAAGCACACGGGAGAAACAGGATGACTTTCAGCGATTTTACCCAACAGACGTCATGGAAACCGCTTACGACATCTTGATCTTTTGGGTCATGCGGATGCTCATGATGGGGCTCTATCGGACCGGCTCTGTTCCCTTCCGCACCGTCTATCTGCATGGACTCATTCGCGATGAGCAAGGACGGAAGATGAGCAAGAGTTTGGGAAACATCATCAATCCCCTTGACGTCACTTCAATTTACGGAGCGGATGCTTTGCGGATGGCACTGGTCATCCGTTCGACAGCCGGGCAAGATAAAAGTGTCGGTGAGGGTGACGTTCGCGCAATGAGGAATCTGACGAATAAAATATGGAATGCTGCCCGTTTCATTCTCATGAAACGGGAAAGCACGAAGCACGAAGCACGAAGCACGAAACCCAATGGAACTTCACATTCTCAGATATCAAAAGCGGATGATCGATTCTTTCAACAGTTATCGAAGGTGGTTGATACCGTCACAAATCAGCTTGATCATTTTCGGATCGGATTGGCTGCTGAAACCGTCTATAACGAGTTTTGGCATTGGTTCTGTGATGAATGCATCGAACGGAACAAAAAGCAGGAGATCAGCAATAATGCTTTGCTTCAGGGTCTTATTGTTTTTCTGAAACTCATGCATCCCTTTGTTCCGTTTATCACCGAGGCTGCCTACCAGCAGCTTCAGGAGGCGAACCCGAAAAAGAAGAGAAAGGAATTACATCCAGATCTCCTGATTTCTTCCCCATGGCCTGACAGATCTGCATAATTCGTGGACATCAGTTTGATCATGAGGTAGCGAACCAGGCTTTCTGATGTGATGCGTCTTTACAACCCAGGGGTGATATCGGGGCATGGTTGATCCTCAATCATGTACCACTCCACTTGAGGATCGGCGCAGGCTTGACAGGCTGAACAGTGGTTTTTCCCGTCGGAGCCGCAGATATACGGCGGGCTGGCGATGCATTCCTGGGTGCAGATTTGGGGTCTTTGCAGCTTACAATACACCCTATTTCCCTGATTTCCCTCCTCTTGCTTCCCGCTTTGGGTGGCAGGTTTCTGTCCACTTTCATCCGCAGATGGGGTTGCCAGTTTCGGCTCGGCTGACATTGACGCCTGCGCGGCCGGATTTTCTCCGGTCTCAATCAGCGCTTGCGTACCCATCGGCTTCCCTTCCAAATACGGTATGACGTAGGGTTGAAGCTGGAGAAAAATGAGCGTCAAAAATGCGGCAAGCAGGATAAACAGATCGCTTCCTGAAAAACCAAATATGAACCTGCCTTTAAGGATTTGTTCAATTCTTTCGTTATCAATTTTTTGAACTTCACTCATAGATCACTTTGATTCATCGAAGGAGATCCGTTTCCGCCGAATTCACTTATCTTGCATCAGGTTCGGATAACGACATCACCGCGTCGAACGCGGATGACTTTGTTTTTCCCTCCCAGAGATATAATAGGACGCATTTTGTAAAGCAATCTTTCACATTGCCGTGTATTCACGGTATCATAGGAACGTATGGAAATAAAGCCTCTTAAAATATATCGGCGTTTCTGGCGGAGCATTCCTCAACAGCATTTCGTCTCTGCAATCTTGTTACTTACCGTGATCGGTACTCAGGTTGTTCCTGCTTCTTCCCCTTTTTTTGCCAACCGGCTGTCTGTCCTCAAACGTCCTCGCTCTCCCCTAGCGCATTTGAATTTATCCCGAACGTCTGCGCTATCGTCCGACTGGTTTCTTGCGGCTCATGAATTTGCTTTTGCTTTGCAGCTCGTCTCCGCCGCGGACAGCGACCGGATTGCAGGTTTATCCTCTGATTTTGATGAAATCAAGCCTTTTGTCTTTCGCAGACGATTTCTTATGGAGGATACCAGGCGGTGGGAGGAAATTGTGCAAACTCAGCCTGGGTATCGTGACGGCCATTTGCATTTGGCACTGAACTACTTTCAACTTGCGCAACAAGACATTGCGCTTGCCCATTGGCAATCCGCTCGGGAGCTTGATCCGAATAACGAAGAGGTTGCGGCCGTGGGATTCCTTCTGGGGGAAAACACTCCTTAGGAGAAACTCAGCGTCATTTCTCTTTTTCGTCTTTGGTCTTCTCGCTTGCTTCTCCTTCTTGAGGCTGTGGCTGTCCTGCTTCCGCTTCCGGTAGTTTCTCCTGCCCTGCTTCCGCCGGGGTTTCGGCGGGCGGGGCGACTTCTTCTTCCTTCTTCGGTTCCTGCACCATAACGACCGCCTCTTCTGCTGGAGCCTTAAGCGTTACTTTCTCACTGACCTTCAAGTCTTTAATCTGAATGCTATCGTCGAATTCCGTGAGCCCCGAAACATCAACGTCGATGCGATCAGGAAGATCTTGAGGAAGCGCTTCAACCTCAACTTCATCCAAAAGTCTAATCAAAACAGCTCCCTTTTCTTTGACGGCCGGGGCCTCGCCATGAACTTCAATCGGAACCGCGACCACCACTTTCACAGTCAGATCAACTTGGTGGAAATCAATATGAATCGGCTGATCGGTTACCGGATCTTTCTGCAGATTTGTCGCCAGTACCTGACGGGATTTGTCTTCGGATTTCACCTTGAGTTCGATGAGGTTCGTTGCTCCAGCCTCTTTAAAGGCTTTGAGAAAGTCATTCGCCAAAACAGCTATCGCCAGCGATTTTACCTTTTTCCCATAGACGTTGGCCGGCAGCATTCCTTGGCTGCGAAGGACTTTCACCTTCCTACCAAATACATCTCTCTTTGAAGCTTCCAATATGATTTTTCCCATCTGCCTCTCAACCTTCTTTAACTATTGCGCACATATTATATCAATACACACAGCGGACAATGATCCAGAGAAACAGCTATTCTATCACTTTCTGACCCTTGAATTCAACCTGAAGGGAAAGATCTTCAATAAATGGTTGGGTCAAACTTGCGGTTCCGTTGACATTTTGAAGCGGCAGACTGGCGGCTTCAATACTCATCCCTTTGGGAGCGCTTAGCTCCAAGGTCAACGAGTCATTCTCCGTTCCCGGTTGTTTTTGTATCAAGATGCTTGATGATATACCCTGCTTGCTGCGCTCCGGCATATCCATTTCCATGAGGATTGCGATCTCTTTTTCCTCCTGTATGGGTACGTCCACAAGCAATCCGACAACCTGTTTACCGTGTTCCACGGTCAAGGTGAGTCGTTGGTTCTCCAATTCATTCCCGTTAATCGAGACCGCGGTGATTCTGTTTTCCGGGTTGGTGTAGATGCGCAGATAATTTTTATACGACCCTGAAGGCCAAACGCTGTCATTTCCTAAATTTTGCAGATTAATTGTCAGTTGAGTCGTTACCTTGCCGTCCTCCATGACTTGCGAAACATTCAATGCGCGCTTGATATAATAATTGGCTTTATTGACACCGACGTTGGCTTCACGCAGGGCCAAATAGGTTTTGATGCAAGGCTCGTTATTCTGCGGCGCGCATTTTACATCTTTCAGGCTTCCGTCCCAGCCAAGATTCTGGATCGTCTGCGCCATCCCCGCATCGTTCACAGCAAGCAAGAGCTGGCCTTTTTGTAAGGATCGAATGAGGGAGGCTGCAAACTTGGCCAGATCTTGAGGTTCTGACTGTTCTATGGCAAAGAATAGGTTCTTGCCAACGCTTCCCAGAAAATCCTTCTTCTGTGTTGACCCGGGAAAAAAGTTCATTTCGCTGCGAAATTGAGCTTTTTCAAAGAGGTTTTCCGCTGTAATCGCTTGCTCATAATCAGGGATATCAATCGGTCCGAAGACGCGCAATAAATCCTGAATGACAAAGAGATTCATGGCGATTGTACCGTCGACTTGCACCCCCGTTTCTTTTTCAAAAAACCACTCGATTTGTCTGGCAGCCGAAGGAAAATCGGGATCCCAATTACTGTCACGCAAATACCATCCCTCTTCCCCAAGGTATTCTTTAATTTCAGCGGGTGGTTCAACATGACCTTTTAATTGCCCATCGGCTGCATACACGTCTTCCACTTTCCAGTCCAACAGTCTGAATTTATCGAACGTGACGAGCGCGTACGAGCCGATGAACCCCCCTGTCGGGCGCAATTCAGCATTATTCTGGAGCACTACCAGATACGTATTTTTGCCTTCCTTTCCCAACAGATGCGGAAGAATGTCAAACATCCGCGTCAGATCGGAGACGAGCCTGCGAAGTTTGGGAATTTCACTGATTGTGGAATCAAGGCCGGATGCAAATCCAAAGGGCAGCAACGCTTGATGTGCTCTCCCACCAGCAGCGATCGACAATTCAACGCGTGCAAGTGTCACAACTAAGGAGTGCAGCTGTGCGTTCATGTTGAATACAACCGATTCCAAATCATGGTTGGATTGATTCAGGATTATCTGTTTTGCCTCTTTCCCCTCCATTGCCAGTCTCGCAGATTGATGGACGGCTTGCGAAATGAGTTGGCCAATCTCAAGATATTCCTGTATGATCTGCAGTTTTCCTCCAATTGAGCGGGCTTGAATTATATTTGAGGCGATAACAACTTGGCCTTGAGCTCGGGAGAAGAGACTGTTTGATTTTTCTGACAATACCAACGCCTGATCAATTTCGGCGGTTTGCAAATCAAGCATGGCCTGTCGCAACGATACTACCCCGGCAACAATCGTGAAGGTAAAGAAAAATACCGGCGCGCAGAAGAGTATCAGCAGCACAGCGAACAAGGCAACAAAGTTTTTTTTCTTGATGAGTTTCGGTTTGAAGGCACTCATATCCCACGCATGACGCTTTTTGGGTTCCGCCCTTTCTTCTTGCGATTGCGGCACCGACGAAACAGCGCCGGTTACCAGTTGTGATTCGGGTTCCGGATCACCCTGAAGCCGTTTACTTTGCTTCGGGGATTGAGGCTCAGGAAGATGTTGCCGCTTGTGCCGATCTGCATGAACAGCCCAGTCCAATGTCTTTGTTAAACCATCCATGAGATTCGTGGTTATCCCCCACCCAAGATCGTCTGAGGTTTTTTGTATCGCATTTTTTACAATTGCACGATCTCCAAGAGAATCCCGCAATTCTCCCCTATCAGAAAATACAATCTCAAAAAGTTTCCCGGTTTTTTTGAGCAGAATCTCGCGGAGCTTATAACCGACATTGAGGGAGCTTACCTCTTCTTTCCCGGCAATGATGACCATTCTCTCAGTTTTTGATTTCGAAAACATGACTTT
The DNA here is from genome assembly GCA_001816915.1 of Candidatus Chisholmbacteria bacterium RIFCSPLOWO2_01_FULL_49_14. GTDB lineage: Bacteria > Patescibacteriota > Microgenomatia > UBA1400 > Chisholmbacteraceae > 2-01-FULL-49-14. The sequence goes on along the minus strand of MHCL01000026.1, from coordinate 52,365 downwards.
TACTAATGCTTTCACAGCGTCTTCAATATAGATCGGATAAAGCGGCGCCAGGCCGTCTCCTTCCACAGGCAAGCTCTTTTCCTCTTCTATGGCACGCAGAAATCTTGATAGTGCCCAATCTTGTGAGAGCTGCATCTTTGGACCATAGGCATGCAGGAATATGACTCTGCATGAATCATCCTCCCGCGGCGTCAACGCGGAAGTGTGCGAAGACGCAATACCGTCAACGGGCTCTGCAATTGTCAATAATCGCAGTGCTTGGCGATATGAATATAAACTTTCCACCTGTATCAATTTTGCTTCCTGATCGTTGGCAAGCTTGATTAACTTTTCCTTGACTTCTGACTCTTGCTTCTCACCAGAATCGACAATCTGAAAAATGTAGTTCACATTCGGAATAGCTCCCTGCAAAATATCTTCCGGATTCTCAATGCGTAGAAATTGAAATCGCTCGTTTCCCTGTAAGTGTTTTATTTCTTCTAATTCGATGGGGCTCATCACAATCAGGCGTAGGGGCAACTCAAGCAACTTTTGCGCAAGATATGAGGAGACAAAACCTTCCCGAGAAAAAATGACGGCTGTGGGATATCCCTCTTCGGAAACAACTTGATGCAGAAGAATCCGGCTGTGTTTCTTCATATTCTTCAACGCCTATTCGTGTTATTTGCAATTATTCAGATTCCCGTTGAATAGCGCTTTCATGTTACTGAATTCCATTGGATAGAGCAATGATGTTTCGGGTTACTCTATCCTAGAGTATAAGTTCTGTGCCATATGACTATCTTTATTACTTCTTTTCCCTTTTTTCCTCTCCCTGGTCGAGGACATTTTTTGGCTTATTTATCATGCTTTTTTGTACTTACCGTTTTTCATGTGTTTCTTCTTGATTCACCTGAATCACTTTTTCTCAACATTCTATTAACATTTGTCTCACCCTATATTGTTTGTTTTATTGACACTACAAAACACAGAACATCACTTTATCTTTTGAAGTACTCTTACATTCAAACTTCTGCTTCAGGAAAAGGGGGGAAAAACTATCCAAGACGAGAAATACCTTCGGATGCGTACTCTTGATCCAGCGCTCGATTGACGAGCGCATCAGCTTCCTGATTTAACTCGCGGGGAACGAGCGTATAGCGGATACGAGGTGCTTTTGAAGCAAATAAGGTCTGGTACTCATCAAGCAATACGCCAAGCTCCCGCTCACTGTTCCTCACTGCAAGCACCAGGGTTTTCATTTTCTGATCTTTGATTTTGAATACCCCATTCAACTGATTAACGACCAGTCGGGAATCAAGAAACAGTTGAATGGTTGTCGAGCTACTGACAAGTTCTTTGCGCGTTTTTAAATACGCCAAGGCAGCAATCACCGCCTTATATTCCGCTGTATTGTTCGTGGAGAATCCGATCGACTCCGAGTGCTTGTAGATCAGCCTATCTGCCCCATCTTTAATAAGAAAGCCGATGGCGGCCGGTCCGGGATTACCCCTGGCTCCTCCATCGCAATAAATATTCAGCGCATTAGCGTTTGAGCTCTCTCGTGTCACGGAAAGATTGTAGCACCACTACGGATGTGAAAAAAAGTACGATGAATTCTGAAATCCCGGTATTCAAAGCAGCAGCAAGCATTCCAAACCTGGGTATCATGACCAGATTAGCAATCAGATTGATGACCAACGCCAGTAGGTAGATTGGAATAAGAATATTTTCTTTTTTTTGGCTCACCAGCGTCCATTGCATCAGTGAGCTTAAGAAAAATATCGGAATCCAGAGCCTTAATATTTTGAGCGGGATTTGAGACTCAATAAACTCAGCGCGAATAAGCTCGAGTAATGGGCTTGCAAAAAATAAAACTACAAGCGCTACCAATGAGGTGAGGAAAAGAAGAAGAGCAACTTTTTTTACGATTCTTGCTAATTGCTCGGTTCCATGCCTAGCTCTTTCCACCATGATCGGATACGCGGAATTCATCACAAACGTCGGGAAGACTAAGACCACATCGAAGGCTCGAAACGCCAGGCCGTAGAAACCCACCTCACTTGAAGATCGTAAAAACGCAAGGAGGATCGTTCCAATCCTGATCATCAGCATATTGATCAAAAGAGCACCCCCGACGGGAAACGCCTCGCTGAATAAACCCTTCATCTTCCCGAAGTTAAATCGCGGCGAGATGCTTCCGATTTCTGCTCGAGCAAAAGACAAAGCAACTGACATCATGGTTATTGATCCTACAAGGTGCGCCAAAGCGACTGCTCGTACATCTCCATTTAGAGCAATGACAACCATCACCGCGGCGAGGATGACCAAGCTTCCCAAGGATGAAGCTATCGCCGATTTTGAGTACTTTAGCCTTCTTTGAAATATGGCGTTGGCCGTGGTGAAGCTTGCCTGTTCAAAAAAAGTCAGGCCGAAAATCAAGGTCGCCATTTTTACCTTCGTTGAGTAGCCGTTCTCCGACACAGTCGGGATGATCAAGACAAATAAACTCAGGAGAATAAAAAACAGCGCGGCCAGTACCACCCGTACGCCGAAAGCGTTCCTAAATTCTCTTTGCTCATCTTGAGAATCCTGCATGCGGCGGACGGTGATGGCGTTTAATCCGAAGTCAATCCCGATAAAAAAAAGTGTTGCGGTAATAAATGCTTTAGTGAAATCTCCATAATACTGCGCGCCAAAGTTGCGGGCAATCAGGATGGTTACCAGTAAAGAACTCCCGGTATTGATGGCCTTTCCCAAGAGTTGAGCTGTCGTGTTGGTGATGATGGAGCGTTTTGCGGAGATCATAAACTATTCATTCACTCTGGTTTTTCATTAGCTTTCTTTCCTGAACGCCAAACCAAGCAATGCCGCAAACAATAAGCGGGTCTGTTGAAGGGTCGACCAGTAATGATCAACAATCCCGATGATGAATATGCCCAGGAGCGCAAAGACCAGGGCTTTTGATTTTTTCCCCAGCGCTTGTTTCAAGGCCGTGGTGATAAGCCAGAAAAAGGCGAGCGCGCCAATGATTCCAAGCTCACTGGCAATGAGCAGGTAAATATTATGAACGGGCTGAAAGTAGAGGAAGGGTGATGCGGGATAGAGGTTATTCTTGGTTAAGAGATTCGGAATAAAATTCCCCAAGCCAACGCCTTGCATTGGATGAGCGCGCAGCATTAACCAGGCCTCCCTGGCTTGCACCAGTCGCTGGGAGAGCGATTGCGGCTCGGGCGGAAGCGCGACGAGCGTTCCAATCAACACTGCCGTCACCAGGACGGCTGCCAACCCTTTACTTGGTCCCGACAGCGCAGATCTTGCCCAGAGCGCCAGTACCATCACAGCCGTTACTATTGAGGAGAGAGATTGGGTGAGCATAAGCGTTCCCGCCGTCATGACCATGACGATGAAGCGCGTGCCGCTTAATTGTTGACTCGTCTTTGCTGGTCCTCTTCCAACACCCCACATCCAGATAAGGCCGGCAATTAGCATAAAACCGGCGAGAGCGTTCGGGTGGGGAAAGGTTGCATAGGGACGGATCACCAGCCTTCCGAATAGGCTTGCTGTCGCAATACCGGGCGTGGTCAACGAAAATGATCGCTCTCCGAGCCAATACAGCATTCCGCCCAATGATCCTCCTTTCAGAAATTGAGCAAGAGCAATCAGGGAAGAGTAGAGAATTGGAATTGGAAGAATCCTGGTGAGCAATTGTTTCACCTGAAGCTTCGTTCTTCTGACATACAGAAGTAGACCGGCAGCCTCGATATATCGAAGCCAAACATAGATCGCCGTCGATGGACGCCCCGAACCAATAATATTCCAGACGATAAAGGCACAAGCAAGGACTCCAATTACACCAAACTTGCGACTGATGTTTATTTTAATTCTGTGCCAGTCTGTCTTGGCAGCGCTAACCACCAGCAGAAGTAATAAAAGGACATCACTCACATAGATTGTGGGGGAGAGATAGTCTACGCGCAGACCTCCGATGAATGCCGATGTCGGCCAGAAATGCTTTCCGAGTTGTACGGGAAACAATACGATGAAGAGTACAAAAAGCGCCTTTTCCAGTTTATCGCCCAGTTTCATTCATGTTCTTGGCTATCGACCTTCTCTTGCCGTTTGAGGCTCACGGAAAGTCTTCTGCCTCTGCCGGTTCCTTGGGAGATGGTTTCGACGTCGGGATCCTCGGAGAGCGCCAGGTGGATGAGCCGGCGCTCATTACTTCCCAGATAGGGGAGCATCACCGGACTACCGGTGAGCTTGACGCGCTGAGCGGCGTTGGTTGCCATTTCCCGGAGGGCAACCTCCCTTTTTTCCCGGTAATCCCCGATATTGACAATAACTCTTCTCCAACTCCCGAGTTTTTTATATACCATCTGCGAGACGATCAACTGCAGGGCTGCTAGTGTTTCGCCATGGAATCCGATAAGCATTCCCGTGTCTTCCGGAGAGGCTTCAATCTTGATATTGATCACCACTTCTTCCTCTCCTTCGGTTTTTTCTTTCTCAACACCAATTTCAGTTTCCGTAAACCCCAAACTCGCCAAAAGGTGTTGGGCTATCTGTTTGACGATTTTTCCTTCATCAGCCATGTTGCCTCCTCAATAATTTTGCCTGAAGCGTGGCCAAGCCTCCCGGTCCACTCATGATATATTGCTGAACCAGCGAAAATATCGTGGTGACCACCCAATAGACCGCAAGCCCTGAGGGTAGATTCCAGGCTATTAAGCCCGTCATCACCGGCATGACATAGAGCATCTGTTGCTGAAGTGTTTCCGCCATTTCCTGGGTATCTTCCCCTTTGGTTTTTTCTTTCTTTTGCGCTTCTTTCGTCAATTCCTTGGCTTCGTGATGTTCTTTCGCCGTCATCAGCATTTGCGAGAGGATGAGCTGAGTCGCCCCCGCGAGAATCGGGAGAATATGGAGACGGTCCGGTTTTGAGAGATCGAGCCAAAAGAACTGCATGTTGGCCATGAGGGATTCCCCATTTCCATTTTGGATAAAATCAATAAATACCCTGTACATCGCAATGAGGATGGCAAATTGAACGATTGTGGGGAGACAGCCGGCTGCCGGGTTGATGCCTTGTTCTTTGTAAAGATTCAGTTGTTCTATCTGCAGCTGTCGCTTGTCTTTTGCGTGTTTCTTTTTTAGTTCATCCAGGCGGGGCTTCAACTCTTTCATTTTTTGCGCTGATTTCATCGCAGGCAGGGTTAACGGTATCAACACCAAACGGATGAGCAGCGTCAGGGCAATAATTGCCAGACCGAAGCTTCCACCAAGCAGATGGGTTAAATAGACCAAAACCTTAAGAATCGGCTGATAGAGAAGTGTGTTAAAGATCGACATGAGTTAATGGCTAATGTTCAATGTTTAATGTTTAAATATAAAATATTAAATCTTGAATCTTAGGTGTGCGGGAGTGGGTCGAAACCACCAACCGACCACGGATGACACCTTCCTACCCGTTTTACTCCTAAAATAATGCCTTTCACTATACCATACCGCTCTATCGCCTCGTAGGTGTAGCGCGAGCAGGTCGGAGTGAAGCGGCAGGTTCCCCGTCCAGTTCCACCCAACATCGCTTTCGTGAGCGTCATTCTGTATGGGACCATCAGTTGATAGATACGGATGAGCTTGAGCAGTAAGTTGTTTTGGGTTGGTTTTTTCTGCATACTTTCTATTTCTCCATGACGACGCCGGTATTTTTCAGGTCGTTCAAGATGGACTCGTGGAGTTGATCAAATGATGCGTTTCCGGACGCTTTTCCTGCCGTACAGATGATATTGTATCCGTTTTCCAATTCATTCAGGTGCAATCGAATAGCTTGCGTGGCTCTGCGTCGCAGACGGTTTCTTTCAACGGCCAATTTTGCCACCTTCCTGCTGACAACAACCGCAATTTTTGTGTTTGATTTTTCCTTTTGATCGGCCACAATGATAGCAAAATACTTTCCTTGAATGCGTTTTCCTTCTCTGTATATCGCATCTGCATCTTTACGGAGTGAGAGGCGGTGTCTGCGGGGAAGCATGTTCGTGGATTCTACTCCTACCTCTTGAGCCCTTGACGATTAGTGAGCAAGCTTTTTCCTTCCCTTCGCCCTTCTTCTTTTTAAAGTCTCTCTCCCGGCTCGGGTAACCACCCTGCTGCGGAAGCCGTGTTTACGGGCTCTTTTTTTCTTTTTTGGGTTCCAGGTTCGTTTTGGCATGGCAAACAAGTTTAAAGTTCAAAATGAAAAATTGTTGTACCTTTTATTCTTCAGTTATTCTATCATGTCAGGGCTGCCTTTGAAACAATCCCTTTCTTTCAGTCTGTTTTTGGGGATTCTGCGGGTTGACTCTTTGTGGAAAAGTTGCAATGATCTGGCAGCTGCCAACCGCTTCTGACCTGATTATTCAGGGATGCGTGATGTGTTTTTTCTCTTTCTGCCCACCGCTCGTATGAACGTCGATCAATTGTGGAAAACTGTTCTTTCTGATTTAGAGGTTTCGCTCTCCCGCGGAAATTTTATGACCTGGCTGTCTCCAACCCGACTGACGCGTGTCCAGCAAGTAGACGCCGGCAGACAAATCGCGGAAATTGCCTGTAAAAGCCCCTATCACCGACAATTCATCGAAGAGCGCTATTTTGCACAAATTAAGGAAGCGTTGGACCGGGTCACGAAGCGCAAGAACGAACTCGTTTTCGTGATCGGCAAGTTCTCTTCTCCGGCCTCTGTATCAGCAATCGGGAACGGCCCATTGTTTGAAACCGAATCCCCTTCGCTTCATCAACAGTATCAACAGGCTTTCCTGCGCGCTCGTCTCAGGGAAGATTTTACCTTTGATACATTTGCCGTTTCTCCATCAAATGAGATGGCGTATGCGGCCGCTCAGGCTGTCGC
>MHCL01000026.1:17179-45480 GCA_001816915.1 Candidatus Chisholmbacteria bacterium RIFCSPLOWO2_01_FULL_49_14 | reverse complement strand
ACAACCCCTTATTCATTTACGGGGGCGTGGGGGTGGGCAAAACACACCTGACACAAGCCATCGGTCATGCCGTTTTACTCCAGAGACCGGACGCGGCAATGATCTATTGCACGGGAGAAGACTTCACCAATGAGATCATCAATGCGATTCGCAGAAAAGAGACATACCCATTCAAAAAAAAGTTTCGCAGCGCGGACCTCCTGCTCATTGATGATGCCCAGTTTATTGCCGGAAAAACCGCGGTTCAAGAAGAATTCTTTCATACGTTCAACGCCATTCGCCAAGAGGGGGGGCAGATTGTGCTGGTTTCCGATCAACCTCCGCAGGCAATAGACAGGCTTGAAGACCGTTTGCGCAGTCGGTTCGAGGGAGGGCTGACGATTGATATCCAGCAGCCGAATTTCGAGCTGCGCACCGCCATTCTCCTCATCAAGGCCAAAACCTTGGGTGTGGCTCTTCCCATGGACGTCGCGCAACTCATCGCCGCAAACATTGAGAGCGTGCGTCGTCTGGAAGGATTTTTAGCACGCCTGATGACCGAGTCGTCCTTGCGTAACCAGGAAATTTCCGAGCCCCTCGTCAGAGGACTGTTGGGGAATCTCAATGATGCGGAAGTTCGAGCTTCACCATCCGTAAGGCCGAAAGAGATATTAAAAATCGTGGCAACACACTTCAACATCACACTTTCCGCTCTTGAGGGACCGAGGCGCTCAAAGCCCTTGGTCATTCCGCGGCACCTGGCCATGTATGTGTTGAGAACCGACCATCACCTTCCGCTTGAAGAGATCGGATCGCTCTTCGGGGGAAGAGACCACACAACCGTTATCCACGCAGTTGATAAGGTCACAAAACACCTTTCCGACTCGGAGCTTCTGCGCGTAGAACTCTCAAGCATCAGAAAGAAGATTTACGGATAATAGGTCCAATGTGCATATACAATGAGGATATGTTAACAATCGTCAGCCAACATTCCATGTTTTTCACTTATCAACAAATTTCCTTAATTTATCCACAGAGTTATCCACAGCGTTTCTTTCACTTTTTCACACGAATAAAAGGTGAAATATCCTGGGGTGGTTTGGTTGGTTGTTTGCTTTTCCTCATTGACTACTACAAATACTACTTATTTATTATACGTCTATAATAGTAGAGGAGAAATATGATTGTTTCTGTATTGCAAGAAAAGTTAGTCAAGAGTCTCTCGTCGATTTTACGGGTTGTTCCTTCCAGGCCTTCTCTGCCGATTTTGTCAAATGTTCTTCTTGAGGCAAAGGAAGGGAGATTGCGCTTGAGTGCCACTGATTTGAATCTTGGAATGAGGCTTTGGGTTGGAGCAAAAGTGAAGAAGGAAGGAGCACTTACCATACCGGCAAAAGTATTCTCAGAGCTTATATCTTCATTTCCACCTGCGGCGGTCGAGATGTCGGTCAGCGAAGAGTCGCTGCAAATTCAGTGCGGAAGCCACAAGGCGCGCTTGGCGGGCATTGCTGCTTCCGAATATCCTTCGCTGGGTAAAATTTCAGGAAGCAAGGAATTCGTGGTGGCGGCAAACCACTTGCAGGAGGCGGTTGGGAGGGTGGCCTTTGCTGCATCTTCGGACGAGACGAGGCCGGTACTTTCCGGAGTGCTTTGGTTTTTTGAAGGGGGAGTTGTCAAGCTCGCGGCCACCGACGGGTACCGCTTGAGTCTGACTGCGCTTCCCAAAACGGGCACGAAAGGCATTGAGAAGTGGAGGAAAGGGGCTCAGGCGGTATTGGGGGAGGGGCTTATTCTTCCCGCACGAGCGCTTCGCGATGTCGAACGATTGATTGAGGAGCTGGGTACAACGGAAGTTACCGTCGGAGTCGTGTCCGATCAGAACCTGGCGGTCTTTTCTTTAGGGGACGGGGAGGTGACAACCAGGCTTATTGAGGGATCTTTCCCCAATTACTCTCAAGTTATTCCGAAAGAAGAAAAATCGGTGTCGGAGATTGAGCTTGAATCACTCGAGAAAGCGGTGCGGACGGCATCGGTCTTTGCGCGCGACAGCGCCAACATCATCCGCTGGAAGCTCGCGAAAGGGGGTCTCACCATTTCCGCAAACGCGCCGGCCTATGGAGACAGCGAGAGCGAAGTCGAGGCATCCTTACACGGACCAGGAGGAGAAATCGCATTCAACAGCCGATACCTCCTGGAGCTTTTCTCCATTTTTCCGTCAGAAAAGCTGACTTTTGTGATGAATGAGAGCCTTGATCCGGGCATCTTCAAGCCCGTCGGTAAGGCGGATGACTTTTTGCACCTCATCATGCCGGTGAGAGTGCAGAAATAACCCATTCGGAGAATCAGACAACTCAGAAAACTCAGAAGGCCGGAGTGTCAGAGAATCGGAAAATCAGATTATCAGCACCCTGGAGTGTGGCTTTTTTCTATCTGGATTTCTAAATTTCTGACTCTCTGAATTTCAGAGTATTCCGAGTCTTTCTGGCTATCTGGGAGGTATTATTCTGTGGGAGTTTTCGCCTATTCCCTCGGCATCGGGCGTTCTCCGGGGCGCGGGACGGCGGCGGTCGGCGGGGGTGTTTCCTTTTCCTGTTCCTCTTCAAGCTCAATTAATTCCTGAGGCTTGGTGGTGATGAGGTGATGTTCTTCGGATGAGGCAACCACGCGCATTGCGACGTGATTTTGTCCGGCAAAGAAGAGCCCTTCGCCCACATCAGCCGCCAGCAAGAGGTGCTTTTCCCCTTCCGAGAGATAAAAGGCTTCGGCGAGGCGTTCGATGCCGGCGCTCGACTGCTTGAAGAGGATTTGGATGGAGGAGTTGGTGACGATGGCGTGGCCATAGTCGGTATTGAGAAAGTCTTCCACATCCTGGGTGATGGTTGTCAGTCCCAAGAAATATTTTCTTGCACGCTTGGCAATTGAATAGAGGAAAGTTGCGGAGTCCTCGTTTTTCATCAGGTACCACGCCTCATCGACGACGACGAGGCGCTTTTTCATGTCGCGTTTGACTTTGGTCCAGATGTAATCGAGGATCATGTACATGATGGTGGGGCGCGTCTCGTCTTCGACCTCCTTGAGGGAGAAGACGGTCAAGGGATTTTTCAGGTCGACGTTTGACTGCTGGTCGAAGAAGCTTCTCAGCGATCCTTTGACATATTTTTCAAGCCTGGCCGCTAAACCTACGGCGGTTTCTTCCTCCATGCCGATCAGGGTTTTATAGAGATCTTCCATCAGCGGCGGCTCATTTCTCTGGGTTGCGGGGTCCGGGGTGATGCCTCTGGCTTTATAGGTGGTGATGATGGCTCGGTCGAGGATTGCCTCTTCGTTGGGATTGACATCGCCGAGCATGACCTTCAGGAGCCCATGGAGTGAGAGAATCTTTAAGCCGAGCTCGTTTTCTCCTTCTTCGTAAATCGCCGAGAGGTCGAATGGGTTAATTTTTGCCGGCGCGTTGAAATGGAAGTCGATATAGGTTCCCGAGAGCGCCTCGCACATCCGGCGATACTCCTCTTCGGGGTCGATGACGATGACCTCAACGCCGAACATCAGCGAGCGCAGGATTTCAAGTTTTTCGAAGAAACTTTTTCCCGAACCGGACTTTCCGAAGATAACCATGTTGGCGTTTTCCAGCGTAAAGCGATCAAAGATAATCAATGAATCGTTGTGTTCGTTGATGCCGTACATGATGCCTTCGTTGGCTGAGAGCTCCGATGAGGCAAAAGGAAACGTCGTTGCCAGAGACGTGGTGTCCATGTTTCTGGTGATGACCAGATGGTCTTGACCGAGCGGAAGCGTGGTTTTGAGGCCATCCTCCATCTGTAAGGCCGCTGCTTTGGAGATGATGAGGAGCGATCCCAAGAGCGACTGTACTTTTTTGGTTGTTGAGTTCAACTCGTCGAGTGTCGGGGATGAGACGGTGATGTAGAGGCCGAATTGAAAGAAGCGCTCTGCCCCTTTTGCCAATTCCTGCTGAAGAGATTTGGCGTCCTCAAGCTTAATTTCCGTTTCGACGCTGGCGATATGGCCTCTTTGAATATCGGTTTCGATTTCCGCTTCCATTTCGCCGATTTTGCGGCGCAGCTCGTCGAGAACCTCCCTGCCTTCGACCGGATAGATGAACATCGAGACGTCCAGCGAGTGTTCGAAGTTGATGAGCGGAGCGAGCCAGTTGGCGCTGACATAGCGGGGATAGCCGGCGACAAACAGCGTGCGAAAATAGGTATTGCCGATCTTTAATTGATTAAAGTCGACGTCGATCGACTCCGGCGCGATGACGTCCTGGATCGAAACCATTCCGGTCCCCAGTTTTTGAGCCGCAGATTGCGTGGCTTTGGTTGTCTGACTCGCCGATTGACCCTGTGCTTGGGGTGTCGGTTGTTGCGTCTGCATTGGGGCGGCACCCTGCGCGGATTGCGGCTTGGCTCCCGGGAGCTTGTTTTTAATTGCGTCAAAAAGCGGCATGATAGTAATGAGTAATGAGCTATTGCTGTTTGTTCCCCACCGCCTGATCGATTAAGGCTTGCGCATCCAGGTCGCTTGACGGTTTGGGCTGCGCGTCGACGGGCTTACCTTCCTGCGCTCCTTGAATGGGGGCTTCGGGAGCCATCGTCGTTTCGGATTCCGGAGCCGGGCTTTTTTGCGGTTGGACCGGAGTCTGCGGAATCGGTTGGGTTGCGGGTTTGACCTCCATTCGAGGAGACGGCTGAATACCGGAAGTTTTTAAGGCGGGCGCTTGGGCTGTCTGAGCTTGGAATGAGGGAAGAGCCGGTCTTGGAGGCGGCGGCATTTCGGTATGGCCGGCAATCTTCTTATCTTCAGGGCCGACGATTTGAGGGTTTTCCTGGAAGGCAACCGCGGGTTTTACGAGGGGAGTTTCGTATTCTTCAGGCGAGGCGAGGATCTGTCCATGAGCGCTGTCGTGATTATACAACTCAAACATCAGCTGAATTAACTCTTTGGTTGTCAGCTGTCTTGCCCGTAGGCCCAAGCGGCCGAGTTGATGGGCAAGGTGATCGAATTTCGGCTCGAGCGTCATTTTGGCTCTTTTGATGATGTAGTCTTTGGGGAAGGGGAGGCTGCGACTGGCGCCTTTAGCAAGGGCGGTTGCCGATTTGGCGACCCCGAGTTCCATAACAGAAAAGGGAATGACAATATAGAATTTTTTGTCCAACACGTTTCTTTGGCGTACGGTTTCAAGAATAAATTCTCTGTACTTTCTGATTCTGTCCCTATTTTCGGGGCTCACTGTGCGCGTCTCCTGTTCCGTTAGGAGCTTTTCATAGCCCGAGATATCCTTTCTGCTGCTTCTGATAAGGATTTGAATAGCGAAGGTTAATGAATTCAGGAGCGCGGCATAGGCGTAGATGGTGGCGTCCTGCTCAGATTCGGAGAGGAGTCCGAAGTTGACGGCAGTCGTGGTAATGACCATGGCTACCGAACCATCTTTCAGGAGGACGACATTTTCGATGATATCTTCTATGTCGAGATGTTCTTGGGTAGTGGCTCGGATGGGAGTAGGGGCAGCCATAAAATAAGTTAAAAAATAAAAGTTAAAAGTTCAAAATTGCAGATATTTAGTTCAACCATTATTACTTGGATCGGATTTCTATGGGTTGGACGAGTTTGCCCTCGAGCTTGATTTTGATTATATCAAAGGCCAATCCCTCGCGCTCGACCTCAATCTCATATTCTCCATTCAAAAGCGGCGTGACGATAAAGAATTGCCCTATCTTATTCGTTTTTTGCGCCCTGGCAACGTTTCCGTCGGCATCTTTGATGGTTACGATTGCATTATCAACAATGTTCCCTTGGCTATCAACCACCATGCCGGCAATGACATTGGGATCCTGCGGGGGAGTGGGCATGGGGAGGTTCGGAGAGAGCGTGGCTTCCCTGGTTTGCTTCATGGACGGGATCTTGACGGCGCCGATGGGCACCACGTCGGCATAGGTGGGAGTTTTGGCGGGCTCTGGTATGACTTCAGCTTGCGGGGGAGGGGTTGGAGAAAGTTTTTCAACTTCCACGGGCTTGATCTGGGGTATTTGAACTTCCCTGATGCGTCTTTTGGGAAGAATGATTTCTCCACGCATGATCGCGCGGGGGTCAAGGGGAGGGGATTTGAGTTTCCTGACCGCGACCCTCACATTCGGAGCATACTCTTCTTCCAGGAGTGCGGGCTTGGGCCTGACAGGAGCCACGGTCTTTGTTTGAACTTCTCCGTACAGCCGCATGATGTTGGAGACGAAGCCCCCCTCTTTTTTATCGACAGCCGTTTCCGGTCCTTGAGAGGGCAGAGTTTCCAGATATTCCTCGAGCTTTCGGCGATCGGATGTCACGCGTGCTTCTTCAGACGGTTTTTTCGTCAGTTTTACTTCCTCAAAGTAGGAGGGCATGACCGGTGTTTTGCGCCAGATAAATTGGGTGGGGGCGTAGATGGCTTTGACGAAGGCAATCAGCCAGCGATCCAGAGGCCGTTCTTCCAGCGGGAGAAAAGCGAAGGCAACTCCGGAGAATACCGAGAAAATGACCAGCGGCCAGCGGAAGATGGCTGGAAACGGCAGCGAGTAGATGATCCAGCCGATGACGATGCCGGCGGTCAGCTCGAGGAATTGCTTGATTGTCATGTCGCCGACCAAACGGAAGTGGTAGGCGGAGATTTGCTGGGGGACGGGGTGCTGTTCCATGTTCCAAATTAAAAGTTAAAAATGAAAAATGAAAAGTTATGAATCGAGTACATCGGATAAATTTCCTTTCGGCTCTCAATTTGCACTTGGTGCTGTACCTTTGCGCTTCGTTTCTGGGGTCATTATAGCAAGGGATGCCGTGGGGGTGTAGGGGATGAAATAGTATCTAGGGGGTTTTGAGGTATTGCGGATCAATGCCCGGGAGGATGGCTTTGACGGTTGCCGAGCTTCCGTCTTCCAGGAATGTCGGTCCGGTGAGCAGATACATCGGCTGCATTAGTGCGTTCGGATTTGGATCGTAGTAATAGACCAATTTGATATCCGTATATTCAACTGAGCCGGGTTGGAGAATTTCTCCGTACCCGATATCTTTTGCGGTTCTTCCTTCCGGAATGACTGATGTTATTACTGCTTGGTTTTGGGAGAGTTGCTGGCTGATTTTATCGAGGGAATTCAGCGGGTAGGTTCCGGATTCAGCAAAGTTCACCGAGATGGCGGAGGTTCTCAAAGTTACGACTTGTTCCTGTTTCATATACTTCACATTCACCGGGGCATTGTCGCCAAGCGGTTTGAGATTTTTACCAACAATTCTTATCCCGTCTATGGTTGGGAAGATGTTCACTTCCGCGATGGTGGCATTTTCCGGCGTGCCAGGAAGGGCGTCGTGAGCTCCTTCACCTTTGAAGTATACCGTGGTTACTTGAGGATTTTCCCAGATTTGTTCTTCAAGAAGCGTCGGTTTGACAAGGGAAAGTGCATAGTTTTCCAAGGCCTCTTGATTTAAGTTCAACAGATAATCAGGAAGCGGTTGAGTCAGGAAGATGATTCCATTATCCGGATTAACGGCAAAATATTTATTTTCTTCTTGTGCGATGAACAGTTTTCCTTGGAATGAGCCTTGGGTGAGTCCGAATTCCTGTGCGATGGCGCTCATTTGTTCCTGCGATATGGAATAGGGGTTCTGGCGGTATATCTTGGCGTTTTTTGGCAGAGAAGTTGTTGTGAAGCTGGCCGCTTGACTTGATGGTTGTTTTACCTCATTAATGGGTTGGATGATGGGAGATTCCAGGGCGCCGAAGCTCGGACCTTCTCCCGGCTTTGATTTGGGCCGAAGCAAAAGGAGAAGCATCACAATAATTGTGGCTAGTAGCCCTGCGAAGAGAAGGGTTTTACTGTTTACAAGCTTTTTTATTTCCATACCAATTACTCTACCATGACTTCAGGCTATTAGAGCGCGCACGTCTCGGCTCCTCCAACCCCCCAGTCTCCGAAGCCGCATGGGTTGACTGAAACCGCCGGTTCGCAGTGGTCTGCCGGATTCACGCCCCCCAGCGTTGAGTCGCGAATTTCGTAGTGCAAATGCGTTCCATCGCAGTTTCCCGTACAGTCTTTGATCCCGATGGGCTGGCGTCCGGTGATGACGTCTCCCGCTTGCCATGCATACGAACCTTCGACAAGGTGGGCATAAAACGCGTACCACGGACCACTGCGCAGGACCATGTAGGTGCCGAGGCCGAAGGTGGCGTCATCAACGAACTCGACGACCGCCGGACATGCAAACGAGGAATAGACGGTGCTGCTTGAAGAATTGATGTCGATACCGCGATGTTCGACGGGCGGATTGAGGCAGGAATTCGTCGGGGCGGAGCCAAAGTGATAGCCGCTGATGACGGGGGAGTCAAGCGGAGAGAGCGTTGGTGGACAGACTGGGCAATCGCCAAAACAGATAAGGACAGACTCGCTGTTTTGAACAGGCTCAACTTCTCCAACCACCACGGCGGTGACACTCACGACATTGGTAAGTGCGGCGTCGTCCCACTCCGAAGAACGAGGAATCGTCAGCGTGATCGTTTGTTCCCAAGCAGATCCATCCGGGATGGTTATCCCTCCATCCCAACTTTCAGGGGGTGGGGTGGGGGGGTTGTTCTCTCCATATGCGGCATACGTATCGGTGATCTGTACATTTGAGAGAGTTCCATCCAAAGCTTCAACTGAAATTGTGTACTGGATTGAATAGGGACCTCCCGACGAAGCGTTGGCCAGAGAGAGTATGTCTTCACTGCAGGTTGTTCCGACGCAGGCCTCTTTTGTGATACCGATAAATCTTGATCCGGTATTGCTGGCTTCTACATAGGGGATGACTTCGGTCGGAGTTGAATGGAAGATGGTGATAAGCGCCGTATAGGTGATAAAGGAGAAGAGCAGGATTGCCGCGAGCGTGCCGATCACGCTGACAATCGGCAGGCTTTCTGACGGTCCGGCGGTTAAGATTTCCGTGGAGACGGCATCGATGGTGCTTGTCGCATTCACGACAGAGCCGGAAGCCCATCCGGTTATGGTATTGAATGCCCTGGCGATACCGGATGGGATTCTTGAAAAGAGATTGCCTAGGTTGCGAAGCGTTTGGGATACAATCCCTTGGCCGGTTCCCAGCTGTTGCACAAGGAAATTCGGTCCATAGCGAGCAATTCCCACTAGGCTTTTGGCTCCCAGGACAGCACGGCTGAATACCGCCTGAATAAGCGGGGCAACTTTGCCGATGGCCCAGATAGCCGAGGTCTTGAGCAGCGCCAAAGCGATCTTAAAGGGATTTAAGCCGAGGGATTTTAGAGCTAAAAAAATGAGGATCTTCTTCTGCAGTTTCCGGCGAAACTCGTAGCCCTTTTTGGCTCCGTAGCCGGCGCCGAAAATACCGCCGCCAACGCCTCCGACGATGCCTCCGATGAGGGTTCCGATGCCCGGGAGAATCGAGCCGATGGCTGCTCCCAGCAGCGCTCCGCCGGCCGCGCCAATGCCGCCACCAGCCACGCCACCGATCCCGGCTCCCAAGGTATCAACTCCGGTACCGATGAAACGGATGGAGCCGCGGATGGGATCTTGTAGGCCTTCCTGGAAGACCTGTTTCCAATCCCGCAGGAGTTTCTTCGCAGTCATTCCGAGTTTTCCCAGACCCCTGGTGACGAGTTCCTGGGCGATGAGCACGGGGATACCGACCACGCTGCCGGCAAGGGCCAGCTGCTCGATCTTCTTGACAACTCCTCCTAGGCCGATCTTGATGAGGAGTTTCGCGCCGAGTTGGACGCCTTTCATTGCCAACTTCCCGGCAGCTTTTTTGATGGGGGAAGTCACGAAACCCACCGCTTTTCCTACAGCCTGGCGCACCGGGGTCGTTACCTTTCCTACAGCGGTTTTGACGGCCGTCGTCGTCCGTTGGACGGCGCCGCGCAGGGGGGCGGTTGCTTTTCCAACGAGGTCCCTTAACGGTTTGGTGAGAGCACTGACGCCGCTTCTTACCCTGGTTGTCACCGGCCTGGTGACGGACCTGAGCGCTTCACCTACGGGGTTTTTCAGCCAACGGTAGGTGTTTTCGAAACCCTTGAGGTTTTTCTCGTCGAAGAGGAAAGAGAGCTTTTCAAAGGCACGCCGATCGATTTTTTGCAGCGCCTTTAAGTCGAGTTTATCTTTGGTGATGGTGATGCGTTTGTGGGTTTCCGGGTCGAAGACGGTGAAGGATTCCACCGCATCCAGCGTTGCGGTCTTGGGTTTGGCAATCCGTGCTCCGTAGCGGAAGAGCGGCATGGCGGAGTTCTGGGGAAGGTTAGGGTCTGCTTCCCGGGTACGGTTGTGAAGCTCCAGTTTACGGACCTCGATGTCATGGTTTTTCCCCAGACGCAGTGGCGCCTTGAGATGAACGACAGAAGGTTTTCGGTCTTGCGATTCGTCGGCGATGGAGAGGACGACGTCTTTTTCAACCTCTTTTCTCACAACGCGTGAAAAGGTTTTATGTTTGTCAAAAATAGCCTTGATGTCGTCGCTTGCTTCTCCGACCGCCCCATATCTTGACTGCAGCTTTTTGCCGCCCTCTCCCTGCAGTACAGTGCTGGCTACTGCTGCGTGTTCTTCCGGTGAAAGGTCGGGAGCGTGACGCTCGATGGCGAGATCGACGGCTGCCGCTACTGCCGGTGTCGGGCTGGCGCCCAAGTGGAGCGCCTTTCGGTCGAGGTTCTCCGTGACCTCTTGAGCTACTTTGCCCGCCGTTTGTTTGTCGATTTTTTGCTCAAGGTCCGCTTGGACGGCTGCGGAGACCACTTCCTGATCCTCAAGCGTAGCTTGCGCGGCCTTGCGATATTCCTCGCGTTGCGCGAGGGCGTCTTGGAGAGAGGCTTGGGGAATCTCGGCGGCGATGGTTGCGGCGACGCCAGCCACCAGCTCTTCACGTCTTTTTCTGGGAAGCGTTTCATCGAGCCAGTCCTGTTTTCTTGCGAGTTCTTCGAAGGCAGTTGTAAGCGCTCCTTGGATGTCTTCCCTGGTGAGTGCGGTTTTTTTCGGCAGGAATTTTATCGACCGCTGACTGACGGTTTGGGAGGCGGTTTCGAGAAGGTCGGGGAGGTTCTCTATCGAGATGAAGGGTTTGGCTAACAGGGCCGCTTGTCTTCCAATCTCGCTTGCTAATGTTTGGCGGAGGTTGACGTAGTTCTGGAGGCGGGCTTCTACAGGTTGTTCAGCTGGTGGTTTCGTAACTGGTGCTTGTCGGTCGGCGGCCATTATTCAATGTTTAATGACTAATATCTAATGTTTGATGACTTATGGATGATGGTTCACTATCTTTCTTTATAGCACTCATCATGGCCAAGGGTCTAGCCTGCCTGCCGGGAGGCAGGGAGTCTAAGGGGGTGTTCGTTTGGTATACTCCACTGTATGTAAGAGTAAGAGATAGGTCCCAGTGAGATAGACTTCGCCATCTCACGGGATCCCGTGAAGTACGCGTAGCGTTACTTCACCGGGAGAAGATAGAGATAGAGCAAGCGCAAGAGAGGGGAGATCTATGTCAGAGCAGGAAGGAATACCACTACCGGAGGAAGTTCGGATTGAACAGGAGAAGGTGCGTAGGAAGCCTTATGAGATTATCGCTCAGGTAGTCGGGATGTCTGCCGACCGGTTGCGCAGGCTCCTGAATACCGGGAGAGTTCAGGGGGAGAAACTGCGCAAGAAGGGAAAGGGATATCCGTGGCGGTGGGTGACGAGCCGCCAGGCGGTAGAGCGATATAAGGCTTCGGTAAAGACGCCAAGAGAGTACGGAAAGCGGGGGGGGAGGCCGCGCCAGCGGGATACCCACCAGGCAGCGTAGCGCCAGAACTAGGGAGAATAATGTTTCAGGCCACCGATTCTTGTGTATATTTTGTCGTGGGAAACAAGGATGAGGTTTTTTTCTAGAGCCGTGGTGGCAATGATTGCGTCTATGGTGGTTATTGTTATCCCTCTTTTTGCATAAGTGAAGGAAAGCACTCCTGATGATCTTGCCAGACCGGTGGTAACGGGAATATTTTCAATTCTTGTTAACGCTTCCTCTGTCTTATCTCGTTTTTCTTGTGGTATGCCTCTCCAGACTTCAGCAGCTGTTAGAGTAGAAACAAAAAGGTTGCCTTGTGCGAAGAGATTTTCTAGAGAGAAGCCTTTTTTTGACCGATCTTTTAAGTGATTGATGATGATGTCTGTGTCGAGGAGAAAGTCATTCATTCCATTGTCTTTCGGACTCTTTGAGATCGGCTTCTCGCATTTTTCTTATCCAAGTCCTAGTCGATTTTTCCGTTTTCCATTCTTCCGGGCCTGTTTCTTTGAGCACCCCCTTGGTTTTCCTGATCGTTTCGAGCAATTCTTTTCTTTTTAACTCCTCCTCAAGTTTTCTGGCCACGAATTTGCTGCGCTTCCGTTTCGGGACATTTCTTTTGAAGAGGCGCATTGTTTCTTCGGGGAGCGTGAAGCTGACTTTGACGGTACTCATAAGAATACTAGATAGCATGATAATAGTTCAGTATATATAGTCTATACAACTAATAGGTCATTGTCAAGGAAGTGAGTGGAAGACTGACTTGGCTCGTAGTCGAGGGAGACGAGGAAAGCTGTAAGTGCGGCATAGCGCTTTTGCGACATTGCTACAATGCTGAATTGTTTTATTCCCGCTGCGGGAAACCGAGGGTTGTTAACCCTCGGAGCTTCAATATCACAATTTAGTAATATCACTATTTAACAATGAACCAACTAGCCATAAGACTAGTTGGTTTCTGGTTGACCCTTAATGAAAAATGTGATAGAATCCCATCCAAATCTGGAGATTAGGCACATAGCACATCGCACATAGCAAATGGCAGATGGAGAATGGCAATACAAAAACCTGATGCGCAAACGCGAGTTTTGATGTAGCATGGAGATAGTAAGAGCAAGAGACGGAGAACAGAGCGAGACGACAGAGAGACAGTAGATAAACAGTAGATAGACTGTAGAGAAGCGAGAGAAAGAGCGACCAGAAACCAGAGACTAGTGACAGAATTGCTAAGTGGCTAGATTGTTGGATTGTTCAACTGTTCATTAACCATTAGCAATTAATCATTACATATAGACTCTATGCCTGAACACGAGAACGGACCAAAGAGAAATACGGAATCTGAAAGGGAGAGAAAGCCTTCCGGTAAGGAGCGGCCGAAGCGTCGTGGTAAAGATCGTGAACAGGCGAGGAAAGAGACAGTCTATGAAGCGGGCAAGGGGGCGAAGATTGTTGACCCGAAGCTTGAAACGCGTGAGGCGCTGCTGCGCAAGGCCCTGGAGAACTCCCCGCTGAAACCGGGAGAAAAGCGGGATACGGGGAACAGTCTCAAGAAGCTTTTGGAGTTTTTGCGCATGAAAGAAAAGGGAGAGAAGGTCAACGAGAAAGAGGAGGCTTCGTTACTTGAACTTCTCCTGGTGCTTCTTAAGTTTCTTTGGAAGCAGATTAAAGAGGTTTTTCAGGATGAAGAGGGAGAATTCAACGAATTGTTTGCGGCAGCCCAGAAAGCCGGCTGTCGTACCCCACAAGAGATGATGAAGTGGATGCTTGCGGCGTTTGAGTTTTCTCCTGATGAGGAAAAGCAGATCGATACTGCCTTCAAAGAAGCGGAGGAGGGGAAGGCGCTTGGGCCCGAGGAGCAGATGAAGATGCGCGGAAATCCAGAAATCAAGGGCGGGTCTGGGGAATTTTCAGCGGAAGAGGAGGCAGAGATCATTAGGCTGGATTATGAGGATGTTGCTAAACGCTTGATGTCCTTAGAATCGGAGTTTGAGCGTCTAACAAAATCAGAAGAAGACTTGCGTAAGGGAGCCCGCCCGGATGCGATTGCCCTGGCTCATCTGATGGGAGGGCCTTTGAATGCTGTGAGTCAGAGGCGCGCTGAGCTTCTAGCGGCCCTTGAAAAAGCAGGAACATACGGCAAACCGGAAGATGTGCCGCAGGATCTTCTGAACCAACTTCGGTTTGGGTATCGAGATCTTGAGGCGACCCGGCGCACTCTCCACGGAATTCTTTTTGAAAGGGAATCGGGTAGAGGATTTTTGAGCATTTATGGAGAGCGGGCCGTAAACATGATGGCAGAAATTGATGGGTATAAGGAGGATGGGGTGTATGAGCTCATAGCGGCAGAACCAGAAAGCATTACACCCATGATGGTTGAGGGGGTGTTTGAAAGGCTTTCTAAGCGGGCTGAGTCTAAAGTCGGATCGAGAAAGGACGAGGACAAGATCATGGCCGATACGCTTGCTTCGCAGGCGAAGCACTTAACGGGATGGATTGAGGGATACAAACAAATCAAGTTCGGGACAATGGCAGTTGAGGAAGCGAAACTTGTACGGAAGGAGCAAGTAGTTGAGCTTCGGGAGCTTGTCCGACGCGAATTCCTTAAGCCTATGTTTGAGAAGATTATCGGGGATGCCGAGGATGATCCGCGCGAGGGATTCCGGATGGAATCTTGGGGATTTATCCTGATGTCCGAGCTTACCGACGCGATCCGTCGGGCCGGCCCCTTGGGGCGATATGAGAAGCTGATGTTTGAGAATGAACTTTTCGCGCGCAGGGTGGTGCACACGATCCACGGAGAGGCGATCAAGCGGGGAGATCCGGAGACGCTGCTCAAGATCGGCGGGAGCCTTTTCTCCGAAGATTTGGATACCCTTATGAGACTTGAGCCGGGACTCGGTCCGGCGCGCAGACTTGTCGAGCGGGTTCTGGCACAAGCGCGGCTCAATCCCAAGCACGACGGGCGTATCCCTTTTGATTACCTGAGCCCAGAATTGGGTGGGGAGTATAAACTGCCAGAAGTTGAGAGTTTGGTTGCCAGTGAGCTTATGGAGATGTCGAAGAGGAAGTCTCTTGAGGATCGTGATGGCAAGCCGATTACGATGGTTCGAGAAGAAGCGGAGCGGATTGCTTCTTTAGCGCTGAAGGTTTCAAACCTTGAGGGGAGGACGGCGGAGCACATATCCATGACACCATTACCGCCGAAGTCCGGGGAACACCTCATCTCTTCAGCACAGGATAAACTGCGTTTTGACTATCTTCGCTTCACAGGGGAGCGCTTTGAGCAATACGGCCGGGGAAGGGAGGCAATTCTGCCGATGATCCGGCGGATGAATCAGATGGTCCAGCCCGGGGTGTTTGAGAAAATTCCCGGGGAGGCGTTTGATCAATGGGGAATTAATCCCGAAAACTTTTTAAAGATTGCGGGGACGAATAGTGCGTCAACATGGAGAATCGAAGAAGCTACAAAGATGATGGTGGAGATGTATGATCTGGCGTTGGGAGTACAGCTTTTTGATAGGGAGAAGGATAAGTCTCAGATATTCACAAAAGTGGGAGATCGACTCCCGACGGTGGTTTCACGCTACTTCACAACTTTAGCCCTCAAAGGGGTTGTTGATAAAGAAGCATTTCAAAAACTTCCGGAGGAGGTTAGGGTTGCGTTTGTTGTGGGTAATAAAGTCGATTATTTCAATCTTGAAGGCCGGTTGAGGGACGGGCTGCTGCAAGATAAGAAAGGGTTTGTGAGATACACTGAGCAGAAGGTTGAGGAGAAGATAAAGGCAGGGGTGTTTGGGGAGATTAGAAGTGAGCTTCTTGCGGATATCGAGTCCAAACTTGTTTCTTATAAAGGGGGGAAGGCGGCCGCGGATACAGCACTCAAGGCAGTTAACAACCTAGATGATATTCAGAACGCTCCTCCAGCTCTCCGCGCAGAATTGGAGAAGCGGTTAGCGGATCGAAGGAAAGTACTCAAACTTCAGATTGGTGCCCAGACCGCATTTTTAGGAGTTGTGGCGGAAGAGAATGGGATTTCTTTTAAGGATCCGGATTGGGAGGCGGCAGCCTGGGATAAGTGGGATGCTTTGCAGAAAAAATTGGTTGTGCTTGAGGAAAGAGCATTGCGTGAGCATGTGACTAAAGTTGATCAAGGAGAGGAGAAGAGGGATGAATATACAAAAAGCGTTTTGGATTTAGCACGGGAAGAAGGATATACAGAGCAAGAGTTGCGGGTTGTTGAGCGGTTGACAAATCTTGGCGGGAAAAATAAGGAAGAGCGAGGCGAGGGAGTAGCTCGGTTGGCTGATGTGGAATTTAGCTTTACACCCTTCACTGAAGACATTCTGCATGAGAAAGCTGAATGGAAAAAAATTGGTCCGCCGGGAATCACACGGCGATATAACGACATTCTCATGGCGACCAAAGGCGCGGAGATCATGTGGCAAATCTCCAACGGGCTTGCCGGACAACAGGATAAGACCATCGCGACCCGGAAGGACCTTACCAAGGCCCTGGTTGAGTTTCAAAATACGTTGGGATACTTAAGTGAGTCGGATCGACAAAAGGTTACGGCAGCCTTTACCCACCAGATTATTGAGAATCTCTTTAAAGCCGATGCGTGGTGGCTGAATATTCCTCTCATTGGCCCGATGCTTGATATGGAGTGGCCGTGGGGATCGATGCTGGCTTCTTCAAGGGCGCAGCGCAAGTATGGTCTTCAGGCTTTGAGCATGACAGCCCTTGAGCGGTGGAGATTCATCCAGGATATGCGGCCGTTCGTCGGGAACCAGTGGGCGGATCAATTGGAGAAGCTGCTTAAGGCGAGAAGGAGAGATGCTCTTTTTCAAGTGACTATGCAGTGGGGTTTGCCCGCGACTGCTTATCTTGGATGGCAGTGGGTTTTGGGGCCGGCAATCAAGCAACTCGGCAGTTACGTTTTCGAAGGACTTGGCCAGCAGTAACTTTCCTCTTGATTTCGCAGCGATCGCTCTACCTTCCCTTGGCTGCTTCTCCGGCGAAGGATTCTACTTTCTGACCAAAGTAGGTTCGGACGCCAGTAGAAACTGCTCCGCCGATTCCTCTGATCGGGGAAGAGATGACACCGGCGCTGGCGGCGATCGGGGCGAAGACGCCGGAGACCGGAAGCGGCTTGGCTTTCAGCGTTTGCTTCATAACCGTGACCAATTGCGGCGCGAATAAAATGATGCCGAATCCGATGAGGGCGAGGACGGAATCGCGGTCGGTCCCCTGCAGGCCGACGAAGGGAGGCAGCCAGATTGTTTCATTGGGCGGGAACAGCGAATCTGACACTTGCCATGATGGTTCACCAGGTGGACAGCTATCGCACGGGCCGAGGAGAATTGCCCCAATCAGAAAGAGCATGGCAATAGCGGGAAAGATTAAGACATTGGCAAGGAAATTTCTTAACCAGTTCCCGAAGCTTTGTGAACCGGGCAACGCGTTGAGGAGTATCAAGAGCGGGGAGAAAATTGTGGTTAAAATGATCTCAATGTATGTCAGGAGCAGCTGGAAGAAGAGCTTAAACGCGGCAAAGAGCAAGGCCCCTTTGAGGATGAGGCCGGCCAGTCCCCCAAGAATCGAGCCCAGAAGCGTATCGTCGCTGGAGGCGGCTCCGAAGGCGGCGTCGATGAGCTGCTGCACGGCGGCTCCGGCAGTCGAGGTCAACCGCCAGATACCGGAAGTAAAAATGACTTGGAAGATATTTTGGCCGATGAGTTGGTTGCGGACTTCTACCGAATTCTCAATCAGACCTTGTGAAGCAAGGATGGAGACGACAAGGAAGATTCCGAGGTAGATGAGGTCGATCATGAACCCGGCAATGGCGAATGAGAAGGTGATGAGGATGAGCGTCATCACCAACTTGGGCAGAGAGTTTTGGATATTGACGACAGTTTGCGGATCCAAGCGGGCACGAAACATGATCATAAAGCCGATGATGATGAAGATGATCACGAAGGCCAGATAGGCCGTGTTCCGTATGGCCGCCCAGATTGGAATCAGGGGGGAGAGAGCCTGAAAACCAGCCCCTTGGGCGTATACAGGCTCAACGAGGTTGGCGCGTTGAGCCACATAGCGAACGAAATCCTGAGAAGAAACGGGAGGATTGGCGATCATGCCACCAATTAAGTGACCGGCAATGAATATCGCGCCCGGCTGATAGGTTAACCGATTGCCCGAGGGTGTGTTTGCCATCCCGAAACCGCCGGCATGAATGATGCTGTTGACAATGGCGGTCACCGTACACTCAAGGCCCACTTGGCCTTCAACGCATTCCCGAAGAGCGGCTTCGTATTCAGCGCTGCTGGGAGCGAACCATGGAGCCTGTGCCTGAGCTTTATTGGGGTGGAAGAAAAGAACAAACGCCAAGGCAACAACGACAATACCTTGAAATACCCTTTTTATTTTTTGTGGCATTGTTTTCATTCTAGACCAGAATATGATTAAAAGTCAAAACTCAAATCGCAAATCTCAAAACCACAACTTCAAGTCAAAAAACTATCTTTTTCCCTTCATTGTTAACAAACTTGAACCCAACATATTGCCGATTTCAACCGCTTCTTGCAAGGTGTTCTTCACTGCTCTTTGATCCATGCCTTCGATATCGGAGTCCCGAAGGAGGCAGAGCCAATACTTCGTTTCATTCGCGCTCTTTAGGGATATTTCGTAATATTTGATAAATTCTCTTTTCGAGCTTGAGGATTTTGCTTCTACGATATTTGCGCCAATACTAGTGCTACTTCTTAAAAGTTGATCCCCTATTACCCAAAAAACTCTTTTATTTGGAAGCTCATTAATGAGCTTAATAGTTCTTAATGAGAACAGGTAAGCTCTAAGTTTAAGGTCAGTTTTTCCTTTTGAGATGTGGCTTTGAGTTTTGCGTTTTGACATTTGAGATCTCTTACCACAGCTCGGTATCGCAACGGGAATCGTAGTAGATATAGGGCGGGTCATGAAATACCGATGAGAGTTTTTGGAGAAGATTCTCTTTGGCGCAGTGAATGTAGCCCAGATAACGGAAATAAATCTTGGCATCCCACCCGGCGTGGATCATCGGAGGGAAGCCGGCAGTTGCAAACCCGGTTCCTTCGTAGGGCGTGAAGGTGTAGGCGATGGTTGATTCACCCGGCCAGTCATAGACGGGTTTGTCAAGCTGCGTTCGGAAGATCGAGAAGATCGCCTGAGCGCTGGCAACCGTGTTATTCCAGATTTGATTGAGGTAGGGTGTGTAGGTTTTTATGTATCCGGGCGTCATGCCGGCGGTCAACTCGACAAGCATATCCTCACAGCGACCTTGTTCGAATTCGAATGGACTTCTTTGCCAGCGTCCGGATCCGGGAACTCCGAGCGAACCACCGACGCAATAATACCAGGGGATCAGTGGTTCCAATCTGCATTCTCCGGATTCTCCGCCGCCTCCGCTTGACCAGCCACTACCCGTGCAGGTGTAGTATCCTGCCGCTCCATAGATGTCGCTGTCACAAAACCTGACCGCGCCTTCGTCGCAGTACGGCGGTTCGGAGGTGCTGCCTTGGCAGTCATAGAGGTTGCACCACACGGCGAAGTTGGGGCACTGTTGGATTCGATTGACGTTTGTGCCGCCGATGATTGCTGACGTGCAGTACCAGGTATCGCCGTAGTCGCTGTCGCACTCGTCTGCCTTGCAGACGAAGTCCTTGTATTCTTCATAATAGGGTTGGGGGATGAGTTTTCTTTCGGCAACCGGGAAGGTTAGCTCTTGGTTATAGACATAATCTCCCGGTGAGTAGAACTGCTCGCCCAAATCGCAAATAGTACCGACAGAGCAGGCGTTGTAGAAGCAATCTTGGGCGGCTTGGGCATGCGCCGAAGGTGCGGGAGAAAGCAAGAGCACGGCCGAAACAACTCCGAGAACAAGTAATGGTCTTGTCACTTTTTTATCCAAATTGTCTGTCTTTTTCTCAACGGCACTGGTCATACGTGTAAAAGACATTCCTTTGATATCCCACGACGCAGGATCCGACGTACTGACGGACGGCGGTGGCGATATCCTGGTTATCCCATCCCCCGCAGCTTGTATTTCTGGGCGCCAGGGTGTTGTAGGTGATGCCGTCGCATGAAGGCGGGGAATAGCTGGCGGCCCCCCCGTGCTCCAGAGACAGCTTCTTGGCGGCGGCGAAAACGGCATCCATGAAGTTGCAGGGATCGCCTTCTCTGGAGGAGTCGACGACCTTTACAGCATCGCTGAAGGCGCCAAACCAGCTGGGAATCCATTGGAAAGGACCGCGGGCACCGGAAGGACTGACGTTGCAGCTGCAGCAGTTCGGCACTTGGCCGCCGCAGGC
The DNA here is from genome assembly GCA_001816915.1 of Candidatus Chisholmbacteria bacterium RIFCSPLOWO2_01_FULL_49_14. Taxonomy (GTDB): domain Bacteria; phylum Patescibacteriota; class Microgenomatia; order UBA1400; family Chisholmbacteraceae; genus 2-01-FULL-49-14. The sequence continues at coordinate 25,372 of MHCL01000026.1, read as the reverse complement.
GCTTGATTCTTCAACAAGCGCATCGGTCCAGTTGTCTCCATAGCAGGATTGGCGCTCGAATCCGCCTTCGGCATACATGATAGCGACAATGAGCGCTCCCGGGACGTCGTATTCCTGAGCTGCGGTTTCAATGATGTCCTTCATGAGCGGAGGGATGTCGTTGCCGGCAAGACTATCGCAGCTGATTGCGCAAGCTCCGGAACCGCCGGAGAGAGAGGGAAGTGAGCCGGGATCGGAACAGGCGCCGGGCGTGCAGGCATCCGTGCCCGTACAGGCCGCGCCTTGCAGATACCAAGGACCCGCAGGGCAAGCGATTCCCTCATATGGCGGCGTTTCCGGCGTTTCAGAATTGGCCAGTAGACGGGAAGTGAGCATATCTTTCAGGATATCAGATACTTCCTTCAGGCGGGGGAGGTGGGGAATACTCACCTGGGCGCTTTGGGTCAAAAACGGTTGTCCGGGCTCCGGGAAGACGTTGACGTAGCCGATCGCATCCTCGCGGGTGAACATCGGCACGTACGGCCAGAGTTTTCCGTACACTGTTTCCTTCCATGCATCGAAATTCGAAACCCAGTTTTGGATACAGACCTGTTGGGCAAACGGGTCTGCGATGGCGTCGCACGCATACTCCGGCGGATAGTGTCCGTTGAAATTGCTCAAACGCATGGGTGTTCCCGATCCCCAAGGTGCGGGGTTTCCTCCCTGAACATAGCCGACGATGTAGTCATGGTTGCTTTGGGGGACGGCTCCCGCTCCCCGAATCATGGAAATTTTTTTGGAATCTTGTATCATTTGGCCCTGTCTTCTGGGAAGAGTCGACGCGAGTTTTCTGAAGATTCCGAGCCTGTTCCAAGTAGAAATCCAACCAAGCGTGTCGTCGGGATTGGATTCCACGATGCCTTCGTAGTAAGAGCGGCCTTCGAGGTAGTCGGCCAGATGCTCCTGGTTACGGTTAAAATAAGTGAGAAAGTCAAATCCCGATCGGTTGACGGAGACAAGGGGAAGTTCGTATGCCCGCAAGTCAATGCCATAGGTTCCTGCAATGCAGGGAAGGTTCCACGGATTCGGGCTGCATCCGATTTGCAGTTGTCTGGCTTTAACACAGGGAAAGTTAGGGTCGTCTTCTGGGCAAGCCTGCTCATTTTTCAGGTATTCAAAGGTTTCGACCGCCCAGGGCCGCATGGCGCAGTAGGGCGCATCCGTCTCATCGATGGTGCGCTGTGATTCCGGGCCGCAAATTCTGCATGGGTAGGGACGGAGCGGGTGTGGCTCATCGCTAAGTGCAGAGCAGTCGACGATCGGACAGGTTTCAATGGGCGGTACCGGCCCCTGGGCTTGTATCGGAGGGGAACTAATCACCAGCGTATACAGCCCAGCCACCAGGATGCCAGCACCTACCAGAATAGATGCCTTTGACACTGCTAACAGTGTTCTCATGTCAAAAATAGTGTAACACAGATTTCTGTTCTTGATGACCTCGTTATCTACCAGTTGATTCGGATTTGAGTGAAGAAGGCTTAAGAGGGAACGGTGAATATCGTCACCTTTACTCCGGTAAATGTTTGGATGAAGAGGAGGGCAAACCAAGCTAAGACAAATAAGGCGATACCTATGACCGCATAGGTGAGCGTTCTTTTCGCTTTTTGAACACTTTCCGGATTTCCGCCGCTGGTTAAATACATCAGCCCTCCGGCAACCAACATGACAAAGACCGCTATCCCGCCGAGCGCAACAACGCTCCCGATGATATTGGCAACAATGATTTCGAGATCGGAGAGCGGATTTGGTTTATCGGCATCAACAAGCTCTGCATAGGCTGTGGTGGAATGCCACAAGAAAGGTGTTATGAGAATAAGCAAGGAAGCAAGTAGCTGAAGACCATATTTTTTCCGATTTTCCCGTTTCATATTCGGAACAGTCTGTATTGCTTCCATACCTTTCACCCTCGGCTGGTTTGACAACGACCGAGATCAGATCCTCTTTTCGCGCTTAGCCTTAATAGAATGTTGGGAGCGTGACTCCTCCGAGAATGGTAAATCCAAAGACGTATTGGAGTAGCAACACGACTGCATAGGCGGCGGCGATAATTGCTAGACCAACAAGGGCGTTTGAGATTCTGCCTCTTGCCGATTCGATGTTGGCTTTGTCTCCTCCAGCGGTGATCCATTGGATACCACCCCAAACGAGGTAGCCGAATACCAGGAGTCCCGCGATGATGAAGGCGGCACCGATTGCACCGGCAATGAGCGTACCCACGTCAGTAATCATGAATCCCGCGGGCTGGCTTACCGTAATGGCTCCTTGCGCGTAGGCGACGCCAAATAGTGTCAGCATATCTTCACCCCCTCTCATTTCCTTTATGATTCGTTGATTAGCCAAGAGAAGCTTGAATTTCTTCTCTAGTCTATGGTCTATTATTGACCAGTAGGTTCGGGCTGTCAACCCACCTGCGCATTTGCTGTTTCGCACTGACTGCTTATTTAGCCGTATTGCGAACCGAATGCTTCGGCGGGCCAAGTCTGACTTGGCGGGCAGGCCACCCTTCTCCCGACATCACGTCAGGAACAGTACAGCCCAATTCTAGGCACACACAAGATTTGCCTTATGGACAGGTTGAGCAGGATATTGCACTGCAGGAACCTGAATCCGAAACCCAACCGGTAGACGTGCAGGAATAACACGACCCTCCCGGTCCGATTGCGAGGGTTCCGGTTGTCGCGCATCCACCCCCAAGAGCGGCGCTGCAAGGACAATTGGCATTTCCTAAAACGGGCCCACCGACCACGCTGTTGGTGGTACCGACAGCCCCTCCCAGTCCTAAGACATAGATGACGAGCAGGTAAATTGCCCAAGCGGCGGCGACCAGGGTCAAGCCGATCAGGGCGTTGCTGATACGCTGGCGAGCGGTTTCAACTTGGGCTTTATCGCCGCCCGCCGTGAGCCAGCTCAAGGCTCCCCAGGCGAAGTAAATAATGAAGGCCAAACTGGAAAAGATGAGAGCGGCTGCAAGAAAGCCGCTCACCAAGGAACCGATGTCGGTAATGCGGAAGAAGGTTCCGATTCCGAGACGGTCATAGATATTGACGGTGACGGGAAACATAAGATAATGGCTAATGGCTAATGGCTAATGGCTAATGGTTGCTATGGCGCCTCCGGGAATTCAAAGGTCAGGTTAGTCAAGAAATCGATGTCGAAGAGGAGGCCGATGGTGGTGGTAATCGCAACCGAGGCCGCGACCAAGATTAAGCCGATTGTGGCATTGGAGATTTTTTCCCTTGCCTCTTCCACTTTTGCCTTGTCCCCTCCGGAAGTGAGCCAACTCAGCGCCCCCCAAGCAAAATAAATGATAAAGGCAATCCCGGCGATGACCACGATTGCCTTCCAGATATTGGCAAAAAGGGTGGCGGCCGCTGTTCCCGCATCACCGGATCCTATAGAACCGATGGCAGGGTTTTCGATGGCGGCAAAGACGGGAGAAACGAAGCGCAGCGATACTGCCGCGAGGATTGCCGTCAGCTTTCTGAAATGCAGAGGACTGTATGGTTTATTCCAGAGCTGGCTCTCTTTGTGGATCATATTTCTTCGCAAGGGCCGATATTATTTGCTAAATCGAGGATATTGAATCCTAAGGCGGCCCCGACGATTCCGGTGAAAGCCCATGCCAGCACGACAACGATCAAACCGATGAGCGCATTTGACATGTAGCGCTGGGCTTTGGCAACCATCTCCTTCTCGCCTCTTGAGGAAATCCAGCTTAATCCTCCAAGAACGAAATAGACGAGGAACATGAGGCCGCCGATAACGGTGAGAAACCCCAGGAGGATTGTAACGAATGATTCCAAGGCACTTCCCGGGCAGTAGTTGACCTGGAAACCTCCGAATTGGGAAATAGCTTCAAACTGCGAGGCAAAGGCTTGTTTGATCATGGCTTATCCTCCGGGACCGGTAATCTCCGGCTGCAGAATCGCGGATGGGTCTCCGTATAACAACAATCCTAAGAGGGCGGCGAAGGCAAAGGAGAGCATGACCACGGATAACCCGATAACGGATTGGTAGATTTTTGCCCAGGATTTTTGTATTCCCTCCGGATTTCCGGCGGAATTGATAAAGCCGATGCCGGCAATGACGAAGTTTACCAACGCGTAGAGGCCGGCACCGACAATCAAGAGGCGGATAATATTGGAAAGCAATTTGGTTGCCGAGAGGTACGATCCGTATGACGGAAGAGGATTGCCGATGGTTCCGATGAGTTGAAATAGCGACATCATCTGCGCCTTTTTACCTCACTTTTTTAAGATACGTTCATTTGAGCATGTTAGAGACTCGGATTCAAGAGGTTTATGCCAGTCAGCACTTGTACGATCTGGACGATCCAGTATGCCGAGACGACGAGTGCGAGCCCGATCACTCCGGCAGTCAGCGCAGCCTTTCCCTTTTCCTGTTGCTGCGGATTTCCGGCGCCAGCGATCATGGCGATGCCGCCTCCCAGGAAGAGGAGAAAGGCGATCACCCCGGCACCGACAACCGCGAAGCTTACCAGCGGCGTGATGTAGTCTCCAAGGGTTCGGTCAGTGGCAAGGGGGTAGGTCGATCCGATATCAAGGGCAGCATAGGCGGGGGAGGCGGAAAGCGCGTAGCCGATGGCGAATAGCAGATAGCGTAGGGCAGACCCACCATGCGCTTCGCTATTTTGCGCAGACTGCCTATTCGGCCGTTTCGCAAATCGGAAACTTCGGCGGGCTAGTGGCTGATGGCGAATAGCAGAGAGGGGAAATTTTTGGATTTGTTGGAGGAAGGATTGAGGTTTTGACATGCTTGGCACAAGTGTAGCACAAGTTCGGAGGGTCGGAAAACTCATCTGATGAATCTGCTTGCTCTTTTGCAGTACAATGTAATCATTCATCCTCTATGAGATTTGAAGCATCAGATGAGCGAGAATTGGTAAAGCGACTGCTGCGCGGATCCCACCGGTCGCTTCGAATGTATTACACCCGTTACAGTCCGAGGCTTATGGCATTCATCGGCAGCCGGGTACAATCAGGCGAGGATGCCGAAGAAATTCTTCACGATACACTCTTATCCGCTTTGGATTCCTTGGCCATCTTTACCGGGCGCTCGAGCCTGTTTACCTGGTTGTGCGGAATCGCGCGGCATGAGATAGCGGACTATTATCGCCGGCAGAAGATACGGTCGGTCGTTTTTTCACGCCTGCCGTTTATCGAAGGTTTCGTGAGCCGGGCACTCGAACCCAGCGCTGCGATGATGCGCAAGGAATACGAGCGCGGAGTGAAAGTTGCGCTGGGGAGGCTCATGCCGCATTATCGGGAAATCCTGGTTCTTAAGTATATGGACGGGATGTCGGTGAAGGAGATTGCCAAAAGATTGGGCATGAGTGTTAAAGCCTGCGAGTCGGCTCTTACCCGAGCCCGACGCGCGTTTGTTGTCGCCTATGAGGAACGTTAGAAAGTTTTCGGATATCCGAGGAAGCGATTTCTATTCAGATTTACGGCGGCGTTTAGAAGAGAACAGAAAGCTTTATCGGGACGGCTCTCCGTTTGTCGTCTTTAATACTCCCTTTGGAAAGTTCGTTGCCTCGTATTTAGGTGTGAATCCGTGGAAAGTACTGGTTCCACTTTCCTTTCTGGTTGTGATCGGTCTGCGATTGATCATTGGAGCAGGTTTTTCCGAAATTGTCCTGCGGATATTAGGAGGAGAGTAGCAGAATTTTCTAATTTCTAATTAACCTAAACAAATTTAAATGATCAAAATACCACACCTTTCGGATTTTACAGTTGAAGTATAGGATGTGTTTGGTATCTGGTGATTGGTATTTGGGATTTCTTTAGATCAATTAGAGTACTTAGGTCAATTTTGCTTGTCTATGTTCTCCCGCTTCGATTTCTCAGCTTTGGTTGCTTTCCTCGTTTGGGTGATCTATCACTTTTTGCGATTAAGCTTGGGAATTGTTATTCATCCCTATCGAACAACCAGGGAGATCATGCGGGGTCGGTGGTTTACGCCTCTGGTTTTCTTGCCGACAGCATTATTGGCTTGGATTTTTCTTTCCGGTCGGGTGGGTGCATGGATTGTTGATGTTCCCACTTATTCTCGGGACATTCTCGGGTTGTGCTTTGCCTCCGCACTTGTGAGCATTGGTTTGTGGCAGATGCTCCTCTTCTATTTATCTTTGCGCTTCTTTGTCGGATTGAGAAAGTAAGAAGAGGCTTACCCGTAAGGATTTTCTTCGTGTCGCGCTGAGGTCGTGTAACCGAAATTTGTTTGACTGCAAAAGGTTTGTTCTGATAGTTTTTTTCTGATGAAAGACATACCAGGCTTTTGGCCTGGCCTAGTAGTCTGCACAAATTTGTTGCCCTCCCCGCGCAAACAATGAAGTACGCCTGCGTGGTCCGTTGGAGCGCGTTTCTTTCGATAGGGGAGCGAAGGATTTTGATCGATTTTCCCGACTCTATTTTGTTATGAGTGAACGGTTCTCTTATGGGGCATTGGGAGTTGAGCAGACGGCTGTTGTCATCGACGCTTACGAGCAGACACGGAGTTGTCTGCGTACCAGCCTCATTGATGGTGTGTATGTTTCTCCGGCGACGGTGAGCCGGGTTGTGCAGGAGGCTGTTACGGAAGGGATTCTTGAACCGACGGTTAAGCGGAGGAGCGGACGGCCAACTGCAGATCGAAAGCGCATCACAAATCTCCTTGTACAGTATCCCGCCGCATCGGATAAGGAATTAGCCCCCCTGGCCGGCGTTTCTCAGTTTACCGTGGCGCGAGTGCGCCGAGGGATGGAGCAATAGAGAAGGATTTTTCCCGATTCTAACGACTCACTCTATGTACAGAAACAACTTTCTCAGGGAGATTGACTGATGGAAAGGCTAGGACCGGCTGCCGTATGGAGAGAGAATTCATTCCGTTTAAACCCGGGTCCTGCCTTGGAGCGGATGAGCCGGTTTAATCCTACCCTTCCGTTGAGCGCGGCGACGTTGCCGGATGAGCTTCAAGAAGTTGTGCACGATAATTTACTCGAAGGACAACGGGCGGAACAAGCAAGAGATCAGGGTCATACGGCGGAACAAACCGATATAGCGGAAGGATAAGGAACGATCAGCGATGTTTTATTCACAACTGGCCGAGATGCCAGAATTTTGTTTTGTCTTGTATATACTATGGAGCGCCTGATTCCCGGCCATCTTCGGGGAGAGATTTTCGCATTTACGACGATACGCAGAGACGGGATTTTCCCTTACGGGATGGCTTGGGTGGATGTGGAGCTTCTGGGAGGGAGTACGCGGCGGATTACGGTGAAGCTCACGGATTTGGATCCGAACCGGATGGACCCGGCGGGCATGGAAGAGCAGGTGCATATCGGAGATAGGGTGGAGATCATCACTCGAGAATGGACACGGGTGACTCAAGACCCTGCGGATGGTAAGGATCATGACAGGGGACTGTTGGTTTACGGCTACGCGGCGCGACTCATCTGCGAGGAAGGAAATTAGTCATGGAACGGGTTGTGTTGGTCGATGCCAAGGATAATCAGATTGGGCTCATGGATAAATTGGATGCCCACAAGAACGGCGGCACCTTACACCGGGCGATCTCGGTGTTTCTCTCTCGCAGAAGGAGTGGACAGGTCGAAGTGCTGGTTCAACGGCGAAGCAAGGAAAAACCCCTCTGGCCGCTGTTTTGGAGCAATAGCGTTTGTACACATCCCAGAGACCGGGAGGGATATCTTGAGTGCGCGGTGAGGCGGTTGCACGAGGAACTGGGCATCGACATGAATCCCAAAGACTTGAAGGTACTCTACAGGCTTGAGTATCAGGCTGCCTACAATCAATTACTGAGCGAGCATGAGTTGGATACCGTGATGGTGGGGGAGTATGAAGGAGACGTTACGCCTCAAGCCTCTGAAGTTGCCGCTCTCAAATGGATGCCTTGGGATGGTCTTCAGTCCGATATCCAGAGGAACCCTTCAAGCTATACTCCCTGGTTTCGCATGATCGTTGCAAACGAAAAAACACAACATTTCATGGAGTAAACAATGACGTATCTTGAACAAGAACCTCCGCTTCCCGTATCCCGCCCCAATCTATATGGGCAAACACGGGAGTTCGGAGAGCGGGCGGAGGAGCGGATTTGGGGAGTGCAGGTTGTGATTCTTGATCAAGATAACCGCGTGTT
>MHCL01000026.1:5763-17116 GCA_001816915.1 Candidatus Chisholmbacteria bacterium RIFCSPLOWO2_01_FULL_49_14 | reverse complement strand
TTTCCCAACTCGAGGCCGTTGCGCTTCAACAGCGTGAGTGGCGGTGCTGCTATGAATGAAGCGCCATCGGATGCGGCACGGCGGGAGATGCAGGAAGAATTGGGGCAGGTATTTGTCGGGAACGGTCGGTTTTATTATCACTCTGATGTACCGGTTTTTGCCTGTTATCAGGAAGGGAAAGACGCGGGCCGTTTGCTGGGCGGACTTCTCGTGACCTACAACGCATCATTGCAGGAGACTTCGGCATTTCAGGAACAGGGGCGTTTTTGGGATCTGGATACTCTCTACCGGAGAGTCAAACCCGGATCCGGGAGAGACATGTTCCGTCCGGCGTTTCGCACCGCAATCTGGGTTCTTCATGGGAAGGTTAACAACCATGATCTTGAAAGCCTGATTGAATCCGAGAACCGCTTACTGATTGAGGCGGCGATTGCGCGTACTTCACAAAAGGACCTGAAGCTTGATCTTGGGTACTTTGGGGCAAATACGCGTGCTGTACAATCACCGCTGTTATGAAGGAATCAACGACGCCCATCGTTCTGGTTAAAGTCGGCGGATCGCTGATTACCGATAAGAACAAACCATTCTCAATCCGGAAGACAGCTCTTGCGACAATTTGCACGGAAATCAAGGAGTCTTTAAAAACCGGGAAGCAGCTCATCGTCGGACACGGTGCGGGATCGTTCGGACATATTCCCGCGAAGAAATATCAGACACACAGAGGGATCATCAATGAGGCTAGCTATCGGGGGATTGCCGAAGTGGCGGATGTGGCGGCGCAACTCAATCGGATTGTGGTTGCCGAGCTTTTGGCGCAAGGCATCAATGCCGTTTCCGTGAGTCCTTTAAGCATCATGGTTTCGCGTGACCATCGATTGCAGTCGATCTGCACTGACAGCATTGAGGAGATTTTACGGCTCGGACTTCTGCCGGTCGTCTACGGAGATCAAATTCTTGATACAAAAGTGGGTTGCACGGTTTTCTCAACTGAGAAAGTGTTGGGGTATTTGGCGCTTCATTTACAGAAAAAAGGCTATCGCATCGAGCGCGTCATCCATTGCGGGCAGACGACGGGTGTGTATGATGAGAACGGTCAGACGATCAGACTTATTAACAGTAAGAATTATTCGAGTTATCAAAAAGCATTGGGTGGTTCGGGCGGGGTGGATGTTACCGGAGGAATGGCGCATAAGGTCGAAGAGACGTTGTCTTTGGCGAAGCAAGGAATCCCGGGACTGATTATTGATGGCATTGAGAATGGGAGCCTGTCGGAAGCGGTAGCGGGAACGAGAGTGATGGGAACCGTTGTGGAGAAATAACCATGGCGAAAGCGAAGCGGATAACACCTCAGCATATTCTTGTACATGTGGCTCTTATCATGGATGGCCCCACACACAAAACTTGATTTTTCGCTGACCTTACTGCGCCGTATCGAAATTCAGGTTTTGTAGAGGGGCTATGTTGTTGGTATCTTCTAATGATAGTTGTTTTGTATAGTAGAGAGTATGGGGTTACAGAAGGATAATTTACCAGTTCATGTTGCTTTGATTATGGATGGGAACCGGAGATGGGCGCGCAAGCACGGATTCTCGCCGTTGCGGGGGCATTTTATCGGCGAGGAGCGGATTGAGCCGATTGTGGACCGGGCGATTGAATTGGGAATTCAATATCTGACGTTCTGGGCGTTTTCCACCGAGAATTGGAAGCGGACCAAGCGAGAAGTCCAGTTTCTTTTAAGGCTCTATCGGAAGAATCTTTCCAAGACGGTCAGCCGCTTTCACCAGAAAAACGTGCGGGTACGGGTGATCGGGAATCTTTCGATGTTTCCCAAGGACATTCAGGAGGAGACGCTCAGATGGATTGAGAAGACGAAAGACAACTCTAAAATTACCGTGAACCTCGCGTTGAGTTATGGAGGAAGGGACGAACTTTTACGAGCCATCACCCGGCTCGTAAAAGAAATTCGAAATTCGAAATTCGAAATTCGAAATTTAACTGAGCAGAACTTTGCTCAGTTTTTGGATACTGCGGGGCAGCCGGACCCTGACTTGATGATCAGAACCGGGGGAGTGTCCCGGCTCTCCGGGTTCATGCTTTGGCAGATGGAATACGCAGAGTTTTATTTTACCGATACGTTCTGGCCGGACTTCACAGCGGAGGAATTCGATAAGGCACTCGCAGAATATCAGCGCCGTCAGAGACGATTCGGGAAGTAGGATTTCGGATAATCAGAAAACTCGGAAAACTCGGAGCCAAGTAAAACTTGGTCGGACCACTCAGAAAACCGGGGCTTGAGAGTGTTGTAAAACCAGATTTTCTGACGCCATGATCCTCCAAAATGAGGTAGTAACATAATTTACAGCGAGGCGATTTGGGGGACTGTTGTGCTGATGGGAGTGAAGACTTAGGTAAATCCGAACGGTGTTCCCTGTACACCCAGGAAGACTTCGATAATCTGGAGGATCCAAAAGGCGGCAAAGACCAGGAGGAATCCCACCAAGGCGGCAGTGAGGTGACTTTTGCCTTTGGAAATCGCCTCCGGATTTCCGGCTGAGGTCATCAGCGTATAGCCGGAAGCGATAATCATGAAGAGGAGCAGGATCCCGGCGATGACGAAGACATAATCCATGAGGCTCGTGAGGATGGTACCAAGACTTGAGAGTTTACCTCCTGAGCCGCTACCGAATTCATCCGGGGATCCGACGCAATACGATGTTTTAGTTAATGGGTCTCTCCAGGGAACGCAGAAAGCGGCGCTTGATAGATGGAGCGCTCTCTCGATGTGTGGGAAGATGTTGATTAAATAAAACATGCTTCTTGAATTATTTAAACAGATCAAGAATATCCGTGAAGGTGAGTTGGAGTATAAACACCGAGAAGATCATGATTAAGAGTCCGACAAGCGCCCCGACGAATATTTCTTTTCCTCTTTTTACGCGTTCGGGATCACCCTGAGAAGTTAAGACGAAGAAGGCGCCGATGATCAGCAGCAGGAAGGCGATGCCCCCTCCGACCCCAATAAGAATATCTCGGAACTGAGCGACGAACAATAGGGGGTGGGTGGGGATGCAGCCGACCGCTGTTCTAAGGGGAGGATAATCTACGCAGAATTCTGGCCTCCAGTCAGGATCACAGTCGCATTCTTCGGGTTTGAAATAGTCACCGGTTCCGCCGGGAGGAGCAGACTCGCACTGACAGGAGACGCCCGCGCAGGCGCCTGGACCAAGAGCCGCACAGCCGGTGACTACCGTCATTGCGGGATCAGGACATGTGCACAAACATTGACCGGATGGATTTGAGGGGTTTGGCCCGCATGTGCCGTTAACGGCACTTGTTTGTTGCGGATTTATACTTCCTATTGCAAATAGTGCCAGAAGGATAGCCAGGGTTGTGATGGCTTTTTTCATTGCAACTTCAGTGTAGCAGAGGGGGGGAGTAAATGGCAAATGGCGAGTGGCGTATGGCTTATGGCGAATAACGAAGAGCGTAGAGCAGACGTCACATAGCATATAGCTAATGTCGGAGAATATTTTAGTAAGAGTAAGAGAAAAGCGAGATGAGAATACAGAATCCAGGATTCAGAATCTGGAATCCGGAGGCTGGGAGCTACGCTATAGCGCTAGGGGCAGAGCAAGGGCAAGAGCAACAGGAGGGCGGCTATTGTCGGGCTTGGTTCCAGGCGAGAAGCTTGAGATTCTTGATGAAGGAGAAATGTTTGATGTTGCCGGTCGTAAGCGTGAGATTTTCTTCCATCGCGGTTGCTGCGATGAGGGCATCCGGTATCTGTAACCCATGCGAAAGATGATACGTTGCCATCAATGATAACATCTGGTCCCCTATCGTAGGTTTGAGAGGGATCACTTCGATTCTTTCGACGAATCGTTTGGTCGTCTGCAGTTCCTTCTTGTTCCTGGCGCCTTGGATGAGCTCTGCTGCACTGATTACCGAACAGTGGACTGTGCCTAGGCTCTGCAAATACTCTTCTGCTTTTCGTTTGCCTCGGAAGAATTCGATAAAGATGTTGGTATCTACGAGTTGAGTCATCTGCTCCTGAGACGGGAAGACCATTGCTTTCTCTTTTGAGCGACCCACTGCGCAGAATCTTTCATGTCTTGGCGATGCTTCCAGATCCCGAAGCCTGCGAGTTTCGTGTTCCCCTTCTTTGTCACCAGTTGCTTGTCTACTGGGATCATCATGGCTTTGGGTTTGCCGAATTTGGTGATCAAATACCTTTTCTTGGCAATAGCGACTTCCTCGACGAGTTGCGACAGTTGTTCACGCGTTTCTTTGATGGAGCGTGTTTGATACGAATGCATGAGATTACTATACTCCATATTGTAAACTTTGTAAAACATTAAACTTTGTACCTTTTCCGATTTTTATGGTTCTCTGAAAAGAGAGGGTATAATGAAAACAGTTTAAAGTTTAGAATGAAAAATTTAAAATTACAGTTTAAAATTCAAAGTTTTATGAAAAGGTTTGGTATTTTATTCGTTTGGATACTGGTGTTTGGTTTTTTAAGTTTCGTGCAGACGGGAGCGGAAGCGGAGGAGGATTGCAACCTTCTCTGTTTGGAGGGACGGATTGGAGAGTTACAGAATGAGCTGCAGTTGTCGCAAGCCGCAACCGAACCGTTGGAGGCGGAGGTTGATCGGCTTGAGGGACAGATCACCTCAATCACCAGGCAGTTGGCGGCCGCGGCGGCAAAGGTCGATGCGCTTGAGGAAAGCATCGAACAGCGCGAAGAGGATCTGTCATTCCAGTATGCGCTGCTGGCTGCCCGGGTCCGCAGTTACTATAAACGAAGCAAACACTTTTCGCCGCTTCTGGTCTTCTTCACCTCATCGAGCGCTTCCGACTTGGCGCGGGGCATTACTTACCAAGGGGCCGCGGCGGATGAGGATAAACGGATCATTCTTTCCGTTACTTCGGAACTCATTTCACTCGAAGAGGATAAACAGAGTGTTGAGAAGGATCGAGTTCGCCTCGCCTCGCTTCAGTCGCAACTTGATAAGCAGGCGGCATTTTTTGAAAAAGAAATTTCGGGGGCTAAAAAATATCAAGCGTCGCTCTCAAGCCAAATTGCGGAACTGACCGCGAAGCAGCAGGCCATCCTGCAGGGAAAATCAGGCACATTCACTTCGAGCGTCGGGGAGGTTCCGGTTTCCAGCATTCCCTGCTCCGGGCCCCCGGGAAGCCCGGCGTTCTGCAATCCCGGAGGAGGGCATTTCGCGGCTTTTTCATTCGGAGCCTGGACGCACCGCAAGGGAATGAGCCAGTATGGCGCAAAGGGGAGGGCGGAGTCAGGGAAGAGCGCCAATGACATCATCAACGCCTATTACGGAAAGAGCCCGGAAGGGAAAGATACCGGAGGATCGATCTCAATCGCCGGATACGGAGACCGCGATTTTGAGGGCTACTATCTCATGGGAATTGCGGAGATGCCTTCCAGTTGGCCGTTTGATGCACTCAAGGCTCAGGCGATTGCCGCGAGAAGCTTTGCCTATCGGTATAAGGTGGAAGGGCGGACGATCTGCACCACTGAATCCTGCCAGGTTTTTTCCCAGAGCAAGGCGGATAATCCGCCGGGAGAGTGGAAACGGGCGGTGGAGGAGACCCGCGGACAAGTGGTCGACGGGGTGACAACGTATTACTCTTCGACGGCAGGCGCCTATCTCACCTATCCGCGCGGGCTGTGGGATACCACGGACGGAGCCGGCGGCTCCGGCTTTCCCAGTCGAGCTTGGGAGAGCAAAGCCGGATCGCCGTGGTTTTACAGCTCTTGGTACACGCAGACGTACAACTCCGGTTCAGCAACCTGCGGGCAGAGCAACCCTTGGCTCTCTGAGGAGGAGATGGCAGATATTTTGAACGCCTGGCTGGTGCTGTCCAAGGGAGGCGATGACCGGGTGATGCCGGTGACGATCAACGACTGCCCGATCGGAGGTGTCAATGGGAATCCGTACAGCATTTCCGAACTTCGGGATCGGGCCAATGGTCTTGGCGGAGCTTACACCAGCGTTTTCGGGGTTTCCGTTTCCTATTCGGACGGCGGGGAGACAGCCAACGTTACTTTGTCCACCAACCGTGGATCAGCGGCGATCGGCGGCAGCGAGTTTAAGAAGGCGTTTAACCTGCGGGCACCGGGATACATCTCAATTCTTTCGCCGCTCTTCAATATTGAGAAGACGTAGCAGGATGAAGTTTAGGGTTCAAAATTAAATATTCAAAGTTACAATTAAAAATTTCAAGTTTTTCGACTGTTCACTTTGGACTGTATCTTTTCACTATTCACTTTACATTTTGCACTTCATTCTAACCCTGGGGTTCGATAGAATAGATAGAGAAGACTCATGGATCAGAATCAGAAAGAACAACAGAACGGAAAGGCCGAGCCTCGTCAACCGTCGATGCCCGATACCATCGCTAATGAACGGCCGACCAGAAACCCCTTGGCGGCCTACATGGTAAAACCCAAGGTGCGGTTTGAAACGCAGGAGCGGGAGGAGAAGGTGGTTCTCCTTCTGCGCCGGCATTTCGTCACCAATCTTGGTTGGCTATTGACGACGATTTTTCTTTTGGTTATACCGTTGTTTTGGGGCTACGTTCCATTTTTTCATCTTTTCCCAGATCGCTTCCAGATTGTGTTGATCATCCTTTGGTACCTTGTCGCGGTTGCTTTCTTCCTTGAGCATTTTCTCTCCTGGTACTTCAACGTTCAGCTGATCACGGATGAACGCATTGTCGACGTTGACTTTTACTCCCTCCTTTATAAAGAGGTATCCGACACGAAGATTGAGAATGTGCAGGATGTTACTTTCGTGATGGGAGGAGCACTGCGGGCGCTATTGAATTACGGAACCGTCTACATCCAAACGGCGGGTGAACGGCGGGAGTTTGATTTTGAAGATGTGCCGCATCCCAACCGCGTTGCAAAAATCATCAACGAGCTTCTCCTCGAAGAGGAGAAGGAGAAGATTGAGGGGAGAGTGAGGTAGACAAAATTAAAAGTTTAAAAATAAAAGTGAAAAATTTAACGTTAAGAAATTTTATAGTTCAAAGTTAACAATGAAAAGTGAAAAGTTCATTTATGAATGAGGTTCAAGCGCTGTTTCCGATTCCCGCGGGCCTTGATGCTCCGATTTGGTGGGTTGTAAAGCTCATTATTCTTGTCGGCCTTCTTTTTTATTTGGTCTTTGCAGTTGTGGTCATCCGGCAGGTTCAGCTGATGACGAAAACCGTAGCAGGAGAACTTGACCGCACCATTCGTATTGTCTCGTGGATCCATTTTGCACTTGTCGTGGGAGTATTCTTAGGAGTTTTGCAGTTCCTTTAAATACCATAAAAGGTTTTTTCTATTGAATTGGTGGGATCATGTTATCGCTGTCCGTTTCCAAAATTGTCGGCGCTGTCAGTAAGGAACGCTGGTCTCAAGTTCACAGCTTTGAACCTTCTCAAGAAAAGCTTGCATCGCATGGAGCGCTTCTGTTGGCAATCACGCTTGAGGATTTAGAGCGCTCCGCGGAGAGCGAACTTGATCTTCCTTCATTCGGCAAGGAAGTTCTGCAGCGCTTTCACGAGTTGTATTACGGCGCCGAGATCGGTGAGTCCCTTTTCGAACATCTTCGGGGAACACTGCGGGCGATTGTTGATGAGTTTGCCGAAGTTCGCATCGAAGGTATCGCCGTAGTCATTTTGCCGACAGAACTTCCCGGAAAGCTGGGCATTTGTTATCTTGCAGGCGTCGGATCGGGGTCTGCGTTGACGTTGCGCCAAGATCAGCCCTACCGCGTACTTGAAGTTACGGCTTCCGAGGAAGGGAAGGATGCGCACGAGATCGTCACATCCAGCGGCTTTGTTCTTGACGGAGATGTTTTCTTTCTCGGTACCGGTGACTTTTTCCGATTGGTTCCGCTTGCGACGCTGAAGAACGCGCTGTCTTTCCATGATCCGCAGGAGGTGAGTTCCTTCCTGGCTCCGCAGGTCCATGGCAGTGAAGACAACAGCGGAGTGGCGGCTGTAGTGGCTTTAATTAGAAAGCAGGCTCGAGGTGTTCAGATGACTCAAACGTCGCCGGAGGAAGTGATGGGTCGGGAATCCGCACCGGATCCCTCCCGGTCGGTTCCGGTGATGCAGCGGATCCGCGGATTTGCTTCACGCATTGCCGCTTTTCGGGAAAGAAGCAGCGTGAAGACAGAGGCTCAAATTCTTGTCAAAAGCACGGAAGATCGGAGACGCAGGCTCATGTTTTCCGTGGCATTTGCACTTCTTCTCCTCCTCCTCCTTAGCGTGATTTTCGGATGGAGACAGCGCGTGCAGGAGGAGCGGGAGCAGGTATTTGGAGAGGTTTGGGAGGTGATCGACCATCAGTATCGTGAAGCCATCGAGCTTGTTACCCTCAATCCTTTGCGCTCACGTTCACTTTTAACTGAGGCGAAGGGAACAATAGAAGATGCACTTGCGGCGCAGGACAGTCGGTTGTCAAAACCGCAGAAACAACAACTAACCGATCGTCTTGAAGAAATGAAGGATTTTCTTGAAGAAGTATCCGGAGAACATCGCGTGACGGAAGCGCCTCTGTTTATGGACCTTTCCATTGTGCGCCCGGATACGAGCGGGAATGCCCTCGCACTTTATGAAAAGACGATGGTGATTCTGGATCGAAGTTCCGGCGTGCTTCTTGGGATGGATATCTCACGCATCTCTGCCGAGGCTGTCGGCGGCGGGTCGCTGCTTTCAGGTTCACAACTTACATCCGTCTATGCCGGAAGAGGTTTTGTCCTGGCTTCGGGGGGCGTCGTTGAAGTTTCTTTAAGCGGGAAGACCAGCGTGCTGGTTGTTGAGCGGGATCCCGAATGGGCAGACATTAATGGTCTTGAAAGTTTCGGCGGAAATCTTTACCTTCTTGACCGCGGGAACGGTGAGATCTTCCGCTACCAGGGGACTGAAGGAGGGTTCGGGGCGAGGGACAGCTGGTTTGGAGAGGGTGTTGTTCCCAATCTCTCGGATGCGGTTGACATGACGATTGATGGGGATATTTGGGTACTTTCCCGGCAGGACATCCTGCATTTTCGAAGCGGTGTACCGCAAGCCTTCACCATTGCCGGACTTGACACTCCATTTTCGGATCCCATTGCCATTGATACCGACCCCGAAAGCGAGCGGCTGTATGTGCTTGATCGGGGAAATCGGCGGGTGGTGGTTTTTGATAAAAGCGGAGAGTATCGGGAACAATATCTTTGGGACGGGATTGCCTCCGTTTCGGATATGGCGGTGAGCGAGACTGAGAAAAAGATTTTTCTCCTTTCAGGCAAGAATATTAACTCGATTGCTTTGAGTGAGTAGATCGTCAGATCATTTTGTATTCGTGCGTGCAAGAAAAAGTTCACGGCGTTTCTTGTTATGAAAATTGTTAATCGGAAGGCGAGATATCGCTACCAGATTTTGGATGAGATCGAGGCAGGTATCGCACTCACCGGGTCTGAAGCCAAGAGCCTGCGGGAGGGGAGGGGGTCGCTTCTTGAAGCCTTTTCGCGGATCAAAGACGGCGAGGTGTGGCTGCATAATTTTGTGATTCCCCTTTATTCGCACGCATCCCCTTCGGGGTACGACCCGGCACGGCCGAGGAAACTCCTGCTGCATAAAAATGAAATCCTTGCTCTGTCTCAGAAGATGAGCAGCGGGGGTTTGGGGCTCGTACCGCTCGCCTGTTATTTTTCCCAAGGTTTTGTGAAGGTCAGATTGGGGCTGGCGCGAGGGAAGAAGCAGTACGAGAAACGGGAGACGATCAAACGGCGCGAGCAGGAACGCGAAGCCGCTCGGGCGATCAAACTTCGGTCGTAACGATCTAAGTTTTTGCACTATTCCGTCTGGTGGGGTATAATACTCGGTGTTTTGGGGATGTATTGAATCGACCCCACAAAGTTTTTCGAAGCGCGGCAGACTGCTTATTCAGCCGTTTCCGCTTTCGGAAAACTCGCGGGGCGGGAAGAAGCCTTTGAGGTTGAAATCGATCTAATATCGCTTACAATCTTGATAGTTTGGGGATGTATTGAATCGACGTGACTTGTTCTTTGACATCTGCAAGCCTCCGTTGATCCATCGGAGTTAAACAGGATCAAAACAAAACTGTCAACAAACTAGTTGCCAGAGCAAGCGCTTTCCTTCGGGAAGCATTTGCCCCAGTCGCTCCTGCTTACGCAGTAGCCTAAGATTGGGCATTCATCCGCTGTTTTTCTCGGTGGGCGTGGATGGGTGAAAACAAAGCCGAGATGCGATTGCGGCCTTGAAGCAGCCGCAGTTTAAGCACAACGCTTCGCCCCTTGCCTCACTGATTTGGTGATTAGTCAGGGCAAGGCACTTATTAATCACCTACGCTTGTAGATGGTGTTGAAGATTGAGTTGCGGACGCCGGGTCATACTCGGCCATCTCCACCCTTCGTTCCGATATTCAGCGGGGCTCCAAAATTCAGCGGAACCGTCTGATACACTTGGTTCATGTTGTTGGAATTCCTTTTTCCCAAAACATGCGTCGGGTGCGGGAAGCTTGGGGTGTATTTTTGCCCCTCGTGTTCACAACGGTTTTCCCTCGCATCTCCCATCTGTCCGATGTGCGGGAGCGGCTCTATCGGAGGTATTACGCATGTTCGCTGTCGCCGCCCGTTGGGCATTGACGGTTTGGTTGCGCTGTTTGCCTATCGGGAGGGGATTCAAGTTGCGGTGAAGCGGTTGAAATACCGATTTGTCCGGGAGATGGGGGAAGCGTTTGTTGATCTTGCGCACAAGCGCATTGAATCGTCGGTCGTTTCCTATTTTCAGCGGGACTCCTTTCGAGTCGTTCCCGTGCCTCTGTTTCGAACTCGGGAGCGCCGTCGCGGATACAACCAAGCGGCAGTGTTGGGAGAATTCTTCGCTTTACGGCTTGGTTTAGATTTTGCTCCGGTGCTTGCACGCGTGAAAAATACGCAGGCGTTGGCAGAGCTGCAGGTCCGACTTTCTTCCAACGAAGAGAAAGCGATTGAAGAGAAGTATCTTTCGCTCGCGCAGCGCCGGGTCGCCCAATGGAAACTTCTGGCAGAGAAAAAATCACGCCTGCGGGCCGATGAGATACGAGGAGCCTTCAAAGTAAGTGAAAAGTTTAAAGTGCAAAATGCAAAGTTATTGCTTGTGGATGATGTATGGACCAGTGGGGGAACAATGCTTGAATGCGCCAAAACCCTGAAGCGTACCGGAGCCTCTCGGGTGTGGGGATTGGCTTTTTCCAGAGGAGGAAGATAGCCTTGGATGGTATAATTCTAATGGCTCATGGGAGGGTTGGCAGAATGGCAATGTGCCGGTCTTGAAAACCGGTGGG
>MHCL01000026.1:4022-5624 GCA_001816915.1 Candidatus Chisholmbacteria bacterium RIFCSPLOWO2_01_FULL_49_14 | reverse complement strand
TAATTTTACAATAAAAGTATAACATATTTTTATACTATCAAAATTTGGATACTATGGCAACAATTGGTGAAAACATCAAAAAACTAAGAACTAAGCAAGGAATAAGCCAAGACGACTTGGCACGCAAAGCCGAGCTTAAATATTCTACTCTCGCTAAGATTGAGGGCGATTTTGTAACAAAGCCGGGCGTTCAGATGATTGCCAAAATCGCCAAGGCACTCGGTGTTTCTATGGAAGATTTATTGAAATAAATACTATGAAGATTGGAAAAACATTATACGTTACTGACAGGAAATCATGGCGCGCGTGGCTTGCTAAGAATCATGACAAAGAGAAAGAAATTTGGCTTATTTACTATCGCAAGAAAACAAGCAAACCACGCATCTCCTATGACGACGCTGTTTTAGAAGCTCTTGCTTTTGGCTGGATCGATTCCACTGCCAAAAAGATTGACAATGAAAGATTTGCCCAGCGTTTCTCTCCCAGAAGGAAAACAAGCGGCTTTTCGCAAATGAACAAAGAACGCATCCGAGAACTTATTAAGCAAAAGAGAATGACGAAAGCGGGCCTTGCTGCCATCGCCCATGTTTATGACCCAAAAACTGACAAGAAAGAAAAATTTACAATACCCGCTGGAATATTGAAAGCGCTAATGGCCGACAAAGATACTTGGAAAAACTTTCTGAAAATGCCAGGACCATATAAAAGAATTCGCGTGGCTTACATTGAAAGCAGGAAGAGGCACGGTGTGGCAATGTATCAAAGAGCCCTCAAGCATTTTGTTAAAATGACTGCTCAAAACAAGCGCATTGGTTTTGTGAAAGAAAGGCATTAATTGTTTGCCGCCAAAACACTAGGCGTTCCAATGGAAGATTTGGTAAAATAATCTTATGATTAAACAGAAAATCGCGGCTGGTGTAATACATACAGTGCCGGCGGACATGGAAAAAGCGTTGACTTCTGACGCGCAAATACTTGCTAAGTGGAACGGCATTACGCCGATCCAACGAAACGAGTGGATTTGCTGGACTACCATCGTCAAAAAGCCGGAAACGAGAGCCGAACATCTCGAGCGCATGGTTGCAGAGTTGAAAGAAGGTGAACGGCAACCATGCTGTTGGCCTGGGTGTCCTCACCGTCGACCAAAGGCGAAAAAATGGTTTAAATAATTAACAGAAATTATAATAAATTTATGCAAAAAGCAAAAACATTTCTAATGTTCTTGGGTGATAAATGTGGTAAAGCGGAGGAAGCAATAAAATTCTACACTTCACTTATACCAAACTCCGAAATTGTAAAAATTGAAAGATGGAGTGAGGGCGAACCAATGAGTGTCGCTGGTCAAGTAAAAACCGCACTCTTTACTTTAGCCGGAAATGAATATATGGCATCAGAAAATACTGCTCCTCATCAGTTCACTTTTACTCCTGCTATCTCTATTTTTATTGAGTGTGAAGATGAAGACGAAATCACTCGTCTTCACAAAGAACTCTCCAGAGACGGTAAGGAATTTATGCCACTGGATAACTACGGCTTCAGTAAAAAGTTTACTTGGGTTGAAGACCGATTTGGAGTTTCGTGGCAACTCAACCTCGCTTAAAA
>MHCL01000026.1:0-3929 GCA_001816915.1 Candidatus Chisholmbacteria bacterium RIFCSPLOWO2_01_FULL_49_14 | reverse complement strand
CCCAGCCAGTTCCGTTCGGATATTTTCAAACAGACACCGCCAAAATTCGGAATTCAAATTTCCGCCAAAAATATGGTCGGAGCGAACTTTATGAAGACCAAAAGCGAGCTTTTCTTGAAAGAATGAAATAATTTTGCTATCATAGTATTGTAATCAGTATAACACAAGTAACGCTTACCAATTATGATAAAAAATATACCTCCCAATGTATATTGGTACAATTTAAAAGATCCGAAACCAAGTAAAAAATTATTAGGTGAATTAAAAGCAGATATCGTCGTTGTTGGTGGAGGAATGGCCGGTCTTTCTTGTGCGCAAGTGCTTCACGAAGCGGGTCTGCAGGTGATAATAGTCGAAAAGGATTTTTGTGGGGCTGGTGCTAGTGGTAAAACTTCCGGCTTTATCACCCCTGATTCCGAAATTGAGCTTGGCTCACTTCTTGATACGTATGGCCCAGAAAAAGCAAAGCGTATTTGGGAGTTTGTTATATCAGGCGTTCACATTATTCAAAAAAATATAGAACGTTATCATATCGAGTGTGATTATCATAAGCAAGACTCTTTATTTATTGCAAATAACACTTCAGGTTTTAAGCATATAAAAAAAGAACATGAGGCGCGCGTACAATTAGGATACACCAGCACCTTATTTGACAGTAATACTATTAAAAAGGTAATCGGGTCAGAGAATTACATGGGTGGAGTCAGATACCCAGATACTTTTGGCATGAATTCATTTTTCTACTGCCAAGCAATGAAAGATGTCCTTTGCAAAAACGGTGTCGTAACATACGAACAAAGCGCGGTGGAACGCATTGTCGGTCATGAGATTTTTACTCCTCATGGACGCATAACAGCCGATCATATTATTGTCTGCGCAGATAGATTTATACCAGACCTCGGAGTTTTGAAAAAAGAAATTTATCATGTGCAGACATTTCTGGGTATTACTCGCCCTTTGTCACAAGAAAATGTCAAAAAGATATTTCCGGATGACGCTATGATGGTTTGGGATACTGATTTAGTGTATAATTATTTTAGATTAACAGGAGACAACCGTTTGCTTATTGGCGGTGGAGATCTTTTATACACCTACGCGCGCAATGTTACAAAAAATACCGCGCGCTTTGGCAGGCAACTCCAAAATTACATAAATAAAAAATTTCCTAACATTGATCTTGAGATGGAATTTCTCTGGCCAGGAATGCTTGGGGTTAGTAAAGACCTGCTTCCGATCATCGGACCAGATGAAGATAATGATTGTGTATTTTATGTAGGCGCCGCATCAGGCCTGCCGTGGGCCTCTGCGCTTGGCAGTTATGCCGCCGATCATCTGCTCCATGGCCGGAATGAATTTGATGAAGATTTTTCAGCCAAGCGTCATTTTGTCATTGGTCGACGCATGCAATCGTTACTGCGTAGCCCAGTAACGTATGCCCTGTCGCATGGTATTGCAAAATATTTGTAAAAAATTATCATTAGTATATGAATAAACTGCTTGAAATCGGATTGATTGTTATAGCTGTCAGTGCGGTTGCGATAGCTGATGTGTTCGAAAAAAAATTGCCGTGAGTGCCAGCAACTTTTGGACCGCTATTCGTAATCCTCTTATGATTGCAGTCGTCGCGCTTTATTTGTTGCAGATAGCAATTTTTCTCTATGTCTTCGTAAAAAAAGCAGAACTGGGAACATTGGGAATTATCCAAACCGCCTTATATGCAATTATAGTTATTGGAAGCGGAGTGCTCTTTTTTAATGAATCTATTACTCTTATAAAAGGAATCGGTATTGGCTTGGCTATTGTTGGAGTAATTTTGATAAATTTGTAATTATTAGTATAATGTAACTATATGAATAAAAAAATGTTGATTGGTTTTGGGGTTTTTATAGTCTTGGCCGTAGTATACTGGATTCTATCGCCATATTGGCGGAATGTGACATTAAATGAGGAATTGCCTGGTGTTACTAATACTGCGCCCATCAAAGATAACTTGTCAGTCATGGATGCAGATACAAAAGCAGATTTTGAAAAACAAACTGCGGAGATGAAGGATAAAATGATGCGCGAAAGTAATGCAATGCCCGCAAATGAACCGACGATCATCGCTCGGGCCAACATGGTTGCTCGAGCGCATGAAGTTGAAGGCTTTGCTTTGTTGGTTAAATCCAGCAATGAAACATATCTGCGTTTCGAAAACCTGAAAACTATCAACGGCCCTGATTTACGAATATACCTTTCATCTGGTTTGAATACCGACGATATTGTAGATCTCGGTCCAATTCGGGCAACTGAGGGAAGTGTGAATTATCTTATCCCAGCTGGTACTGATCTTGGTAAATATAAAAATGCGATGATCTGGTGTCGCGCATTCGGTGTACTTTTTAGCTACGCCCAGTTTTAGTAGTTTTCATCATTTGGATTTTGCTCGAAATAGTTTCGAACTTTGTCCAACAAATACCGCCAAATGGGGAAAAAATTAGGTAAAATTAATTACAAAACTATACATTCCCATACCACAAACTCCTCGCAGTGGCTCTCCTACTTTTGGCATACCAAGATCAATTTGTATTTCTCCGGTTTGGGGCAAAATCTTTTGAAAACCAATTGAGCGAATTACAAGTGACGCTGAACAATCATAAGTGCCGTCTGTTTTAACAATAAGTTTTGTGGGAATCCCAGCCTTTGCTATAGACACTCTTGGCGAATATCCGCCCCTTGCATTAATGGTTATATATTGAACACCATCTTTTATTTCACTATTTTGTACTGCCTGACCCCTATTTGCGTTATCTTTTTTTGAACCACCTATAAAGATGATGCCAATACTAACAACGAGCCCGAGAGTGATAATGATGGATACTGTTTTGTTCATGGCTGATTTTTAAGGAGTGTAACGACTATAAAAATCGACACCCTGTTAAATGATTTTAACAAATCAAATTTTGCTTTGCAAAATTTATTTAACAGGGTAAAGAAATTTATATTCATTTCATTCATTAAATTTCATTTATATACTGAATAGCGGATTAATAATACCAAGCCCTACAAGTCCCGTTAAGAACGCAAACATTCCAAGACCAACCACAATAACTCCTGCGGACTTAAAGAAAAGCGGCGCATGTTTTCCGTGGGCAAAAGACGCCGATCCAAAAGAAAGAAAAGAAAGCATTGGCAAAGTTCCAAGAGCAAATGCAAACATAATGAGAGCACTTGAAATAAATGATCCGCTAGAGAGAGCTACTACTTGCATTGATTGAGTAAATCCACAGGGCAGAAAAAATGTTCCAAATCCTATCACCAGCGGAGTAAAAGTTTTATGCTCAATTTTCCTAAAGACAGAAAAAACTTTTTGAAAAATTCCAGAAGGCAGCGCCACTTTATTTCTTGTAAATACCCCGACTAGATTTAAACCAAGCATTAACATTACAATAGACGCGATGAGTCCCAGTATTGCCGTAAATGTGAAATTGATACCTATGGCATTGCCGAGTACTCCCAACAAACCACCGAGCAATGCAAAACTTATAAGTCTGCCGATATGAAAAAGTATGAAAGTTTTGGTGTCACTTACGTTGTCTTGTGAAATTTTAGCCGAAAGTGAAAGCACCAGCCCACCAACAATAGCTAGACAAGTAGAAACTGAGGCAATCAGTCCGATAATAAAGCTCGTTACGGGCGTAGTTTTGCCACCGATGCCAAGATTAAGAATGCCTGATTTTTGTAATATAAAAAAAAGAACCAGAAATACAAGCCCAATGGGTATGGCTTTCCAAATAACATCGTCAGACTTCTTTTCTTCTGTAATTTTTTCAACTGATAACGTGTACCCATTTGGTTTCACTTTGCTTGTCAGTAACTCCGCCAGTTCTTCGGGAGTTTTTTCACTATCAGTTTCAATTTCTACCGTTTCTTTCTTCAAATCTACTTCT
>MHCL01000025.1:18968-32101 GCA_001816915.1 Candidatus Chisholmbacteria bacterium RIFCSPLOWO2_01_FULL_49_14 | reverse complement strand
GATGAAAACGGGGCAACACATAGCGCAAACGGGGAACATCGGATGGCATACCACTCCTTGCTAGGAGTGCAATATGTATCGCGACTTATTCAATAGGAGGAAAAGGAGAGCGAATAGCAGATAGCGGATAGACAATAGATAAACAATTGACAGACATAGATAGGCGGTAGAAAGAGCAAATAGCAGATGGAGGATGGATTATAGCTTATAGCTAATAGTTAAGATTTACCATTACTCATTATTTCTTACTCATTATTTTCTGTTTCGTGGCTGATGGCTTATAGCTGATAGTGAATCGTGGATAGGAAACAATGAATAGGGAGCAAGAAAAGGGGGAAGTGTGCTATAGTCAGAAAGCATTGATTTTGCACTATGTATCCGGTCTTATTTTCTCTCGGGCCAATCACCCTCTATAGCTTTGGCTTGTTTGCATTTTTTGCATTCTTGTTCGGGAGCTTTGTTTTCTGGAAACGAGGGAGAGAAGCAAATCTTACAGAAGAGGATCTTTTTGACGGGATCATCCTCGTAACAATCTGCGGATTGTTGGCAGCGCGGTTCACCTATATCCTACTTCATTTCCAGCGCTTTGGTTTTTCCTTGCTTCACTGGCTGTCTTTTGTCGGTATCCCTGGTTTTACCTTCTACGGTGGGTTAGTCGGAGGTGGAATCGCTTTGTGGCTTACCGGTCGGCACAAACGATGGTCGTTTTTTTCGGTTGCCGATATCGTTGTTACGAGCCTGTCAATCGTGCAGGCTATCGGATGGCTCGGAGCCTTATTCTCCGGGTTTGGTTACGGACGGGAAACGACACGCCTCGGAATTGTCTTCCCGGGGTCGACATCTCCCCGTTTTCCGACTCAGGTACTCTGGATGCTTGGCTTTGTCCTTTTGTTTATATTTCTCTGGAAAGTGGAGCAGCGCTATCGGACATTTGACTGGTATCGCGGGAAGAAAGCGGGTACCCAGACCGGATTTCTGACGTTTACTTATCTTACAGTCCTAGGGTTACTTCAGCTGTTCTTTGCCCAGCTGCAAGAGGCCCGTGTATACTGGTTTGGCGTTGTACCGGAAATCTGGATTGGCTGCCTCCTCATGGTGACCGGGATCATCGGACTTTATTGGCGCAGCGGTCGAGAAGTTTCCGATGATTGGTCGCAATTGAAAGCACGGTTTAAGTTCGGGAGAGCAGGGGGAGGCCGGATCGGCAAACTCTTTGAGCGCTTACGAATAGGGACAATGAAGAAAAAGGATCACCATGAAAATTAAATCCAGTCGAGTATCCAGCCTATTTGCATTTCCCGCTAAGGTATTAAGGCCGGTCAAAAATTACCTTGTTTTTCAACAACGAAGGCTCGAGGTGAGGAAAAAGAGACTGGTTGCTGAGGATCCTTTTTCGGATTCGTCCCGACTCAATGACAACGCGGCTAGCGACGCTGATGCGGCCGAAATCTCCGGACACGACCGGATCGAAGCGCTGAAAATTGAAGTTGAGCGCCGATTAATTACCATCCGCAAAGCGCTGACAAAGATTAAACTCGGGAGGTACGGGCTCTGCGAAAATTGCGGGAAGATGATCGACACCGACAGGTTGCGTATCGACCCGACCGCGGAACTGTGCATGAACTGTGCGAAAAAACGAAGCAAGCGGAAGCAGATAACAGAGAGCGGATAGAGAATAGATAAACAATTGACAGACATAGATATGCGGTAGATAGACAGTAGCAAGAAAATAGCAGAGATCTGATTGCGGATAGTGAGAAGATTGAAGATTCATGATTTTTGATTTAAGAATTAGAAGCTTGCCTTTATTTTCCTTCTTCATTGCGTTTCTGGTAGTTGCTGTAGATCAATTGATCAAGCGTTCGGTCATTGTGTCTCAACGCTTTTATGTCATAAACACGGGAGGGATATTCGGAATTTTCTCGAACAATGAATGGATGACGGACATTCTGATATGGGGATTAATCCTCGTTGCAGTTTTTTGGTTGATGCGGACGAAAAAGACGACTTTTCCTGATTTTCTGGTTTTGGGGTTGCTACTTGGCGGAGGGGTGGGGAATGTCATCGACCGGTTCTTTCGAGGCGGAGTTGTTGATTTTTTCCATATCAATCCTTTCGGGTACTTCAATTTTAGTGATATCGCGATTACCGCGGCAGTCGCAGTAGGCTTTTGGAATATGCTATCTTTCAGGAGAAAGCAGAGTTTGAGGGATTAACTAATGGAAGCAAAGATTGTCTACGAAGATCAAGCAATCTTGGTTATTGATAAACCAGCGGGAGTGGTCGTCAACAGAGCAGAGAGTGTCAAGGAAAAAACTTTACAGGATTGGATTTCGGAGACGTTGGTTTTCCCGCTTTCAAGAAACAGCGGATTGCGAAACGGGATCGTGCACCGGCTGGACAAGGAAACCAGCGGTGTCATGATTGTCGCCAAAACCCAGGACGCTTTGGAAAACCTGCAAATGCAATTTCGCATGCGAGCAATCGAAAAGCATTATCGTGTGCTGGTGCACGGCAGGATGACTCCCCGAGAGGGCAGCATTGCTTTACCGCTTGCCCGCAATCCGCGCGATCGGGAACGATTTGCCGTTTCAGCCACAGGGAAGAAAGCGGTTACCGGTTGGAAGGTGCAGCGTTATTTCGACGCGGTTCTCAAACCGGATGTCGATACCGGTAGCTATCAAGGTTTCAGTTTGCTCGAAGTGAAGCCCGGGACCGGAAGGACCCATCAGATCCGTGTTCATCTCTCTCATCTTCGGCATCCGGTTGTTTCCGATACCCGCTACGCCGGGGAGAGACGAGCGAGGGAAGATCTGAAATGGTGCCCAAGGCTATTCCTGCACGCACAGTTGATCGCTTTTGCGCATCCGATCACTAAAGAAAAGGTGCAGTTTGAGGTGCCATTGGCGGAGGATCTCAAGAAAGCTCTTGAACTGTTGAAGTAGGGTCAGGGAACAGCGTTTTGATTTTAATAGATATTAAGGCCTTTATTTTGCTTGATCCAAGCACATCTTGTTACTTCTTTACTCACCTAAAGAAGTAACCAAGAAAGGGAGCCCTGTGAAACCCTGCCGGTGCATCTTCGCTTCACTCGGCGGGATCCCTCGGAAATTCCCCTCGACAGGCTTGTGGTCAGTTTCCGTATCCCGCTCGAGATCATCTTGATGTACAACGGCACAGGGTTCACAACGGGCTTTTCTGTTTAATTATGATATTTTGGGATGTATTTATTGAGATTTGATCATTTTATTCGGAGGAGGCGTGAAATTTGATTTTGCGGTTATCGCAAAAGATTCCCGCACGAAAGCACGTGCGGGGGTGCTCCATACTGCGCACGGAGAAATTCGCACCCCGACATTCATGCCCGTGGGAACGGCGGGATCGGTGAAAGCCCTGTCACCTGACGATCTCAAGGGATGTGGGGCACAGATCATTTTGGGAAATACTTATCATCTCTATCTTCGCCCGGGGGATCAAACCATCCATACGCTGGGCGGATTGCACCAGTTCATGAGATGGGATGGACCGCTCTTGACGGACTCGGGAGGGTATCAGGTTTCTTCACTCGGATTGTTTAAGGAGAATGCAGGCCGGATGTTCACACGCATTGATGACAATGGGGTTACCTTCACTTCTCATTTGGATGGAAGCCGGCATCGGTTTACGCCACAGAAATCAATTGAGATCCAGCGAAACCTGGGGGCGGATATCATCATGGCTTTTGACGAAGCGACACCGGCAAGAGGAAAAACGTACGCCCGTGAAGCCATGCAGCGCACACATCGATGGCTGAAGCTGTGTAAACAGCGCTGGAGCCGGTTTGGGGATGAGCGGAGGAGGGGAGAGCCTCCCCAAGCGCTTTTCGGTATTATCCAAGGAGGAAATTACCGGGATCTCAGGCGGGAATCGGCACTGTTTGTTGTAGAACAGGATCTTCCCGGAATTGCCATCGGCGGAGGGTCGATCGGGAGGAACCCGGAAGAAACCAGCGAAAACGTCGGTTGGGTGAGCGATCTTCTGCCTGCGCAAAAGCCGCTTTATCTTATGGGAGTCGGAGTCAATCCCACAGACATCTTGGCTGCTGTGGAATGCGGAGCCGACATTTTTGATTGCGTGGCTCCCACCCGATTGGCAAGAATGGGGCAACTGTACAGCGGGAGGCTCACAATAATCGGCGGAAAATGGTCGTTTGAATCCGAATATCGACACGGACGATTGAATATTTCCCAAGCGCGATTCAAAGTCGACAAGGCGGTTGTTGATCATGGCTGTGATTGCATGACATGCGTCAATGGCTTTTCCCGGGCCTATCTTCACCATCTCTTTAAGTCACGGGAACTGCTCTACTACCGTTTGGCAAGTGTGCATAACGTGAGGATCATGGTGCGATTGACGGAGGAGTTGCGACGGAACATCCAAGACGTTTCAGAAGAAAGAAGGCAAAACACCCCACGAATCTAATATATCCTATAATTTTGCTTCTTCCTATAAATTATGGTACCATTCCTGCCATCTATGATACCGGAAAATTCTTGTTGCAGAATGCCCTTCACTGGGTTGGAAAGAACAAATTCTGCCCTCATTGAGCCAAGAGCAGGGGAGACGCCATGGCTTTACGTTGAGCGATTGTCTGAGACTGTCTACAAACGTGATGTTCAGCGCTCTATCCTTGAGACCTATCGTTTATGTTTGGAGGTTGGTTGCGTCGGACAAGTGTGCATTAAGCATTATGACGACGTCCCGCTGGAACGTATTCACGAGCTGTACATGCCTGAAGGTCTGGCGGAAGCCCGTTCTCGCTATGAACAGGCTGCGGAGATTATGGGCGAGGAGGAACGGGAGGATGAGTTCTGTTTCGGTGCTTCTTTGAAGCTTCAACCCAAGGTTTATAGTCAGGTTGTTTCAAGCTTGAATACTCTAGGGTATCGGTTACATAGAGAGAATCCGCGTCTACATCGAAAGTTCCCTGAAGCCTTCCATTCTAAAGCATTGCAATCCCTTTCGCGAAAGCCATTGGCTGTAGCAGTTCTCAAGTTTCTCCCTCCTCAACTACGTGATCGAATACTTGTACCGCTCATTCGGGAAGATTTATCCATGGGGACTTGGGCTCAGATCTTTAAGGATCATGATGATGCACCCCGGAACCTCTCAAGAAGTATGAGCGCAGACAGGACAATCGAGTTAGGAGATTTTGAACAAGGAGCTGTTATGATCGGCGCTATGGAATTTCTCCGTTACGGGATTGACGTGGAAGTAGCCTTTCAGATGAATCGATTGATTGACGATTACTACCAGTTGTCCGGGAAATTAGTTGTGCATCAGAAGAGGTTTTCTGAAGAGGATGGCGAAATTGCGAGCTAGCTCCCTGCATAACTAGCTCACACTGCAGTGTGAAAGTTGTGCTTGTTTGAGATGTCAAAGAGGACTTCAAGATTCTTCTATAGCTTGATTTCTGTTACTATTATGATGTATGAGCCGTCGGACCCTGCCCGGATCCGCAAGAGCGGATTCCGTTTCCGTCAAACGGGAATCACGGAATCAGGTCTCCAAATCCCGGAAACAGACTTTTTACTCATCGTTTTTCTTTACCATAAAGCGCTGGCTTCTTGTGCTGGGTATGGTGATGACCTTGGCACTGATCGGGATGAGCCTGCGAGCTTACGGTCAGCGTGTCTGGAAGGGCAATGACAGGATCACGATTGCCTTGCAAACCGGACAATCATCTTTAAAGTCTTCCGGTGTATATGTTGTGAGTTTCCTTAAATCTGAAAAGGCAGTTTCCGTGATTTCTTTTCCGGTCGGCATTCAGGTGGAAGCGAGCGGAGGACACGGCTCCTGGAAGGTTGAATCGCTTTACCCGTTGGGGGAGCTCAATGGAAAAGGCGGAGAACTCTTGAAACATAGCCTGAGTGAATTCTTAGGGGTGCCGATCCAAGGATGGATCGTGGACGAGAAAACCGATCCAGGGATGAACCGGGAGGGAGTTATTCATAATTTACAGCAAATTCTCGGCAAATCAATGGTCGCGCCGAGGACAACCAACTTGACTTTGTGGGATTCTTTCCGGCTTCTGTCAAACTTGTTTCTGACTCACACCAGCGTCGGTGACTGGGTTGATCTTTCACAATCGAAGATTCTAATCCAGGCAAGCCTGCCGGATGGTTCGCAATCCTACAGCGCCGACCCGGCGTTGGTTGACCATCTGAGCCAGCAATTATTTTTGCAACCACAATTGATCGATGAGGCATTGTCCATCGCCGTCGTCAACGCGACGGAACATCAAGGTTTGGGCGCCCGCGCTGCACGACTCATCGCAAACTCGGGGGGAGAGATCGTCGGCGTTTCCGATAGAAACCAGATAAGTGAGGAAACCACGATTATTGTTTCAAGCAAGCAGAATCTTACGTCTTTTAGCGCGGGGTTTTTAAGCAGTCAGTTTCTCGCTGACCAAGTAATCCAAGGGGAAACTAGCGGAGAACGGGCTGATATTGTGCTGGTTGTGGGAGAGGGATACTACCGATACTTTGCCGAGCCTTAGGCATCTTCGTCTTCACCTGTTTCTCTGGTATCGAGCGGTTCCTCCCGAAGTTCCGTATGGCGCAAATCTGCTTGATATGTCGCGTGAGTCGTCATGGGAAAAGAGGGTGTATTCTTGTAGCGCCGAGAACGCTCCGTTTCCCGGATGAAGATAAGCACGCCGTGATTGGCCGGGAGGCCTTTCACAAACGTTTCATATTTGTTTCCACCCCGGATTAACCTTCCGAGTCGAAATGAGAGGTCATCGGGCAAGGTTCCGATATAGGTACCGTCGCTCAAGAGGACTGAGACCGACCGCTTTTTGGCTTCCAGCATAACCGACTGGCCGATGTGCAGATTGGCCAAATTATCGGCATCCGTCAGACGAACGAGTTGGGTGGATTTCGTCTTGCCGGGCTCTTCAAGAAAATTAGCCTGGATTGCAGGGCTCGGATTGATTGAACTCTGGATTTTAACTTTTTCTTTCGTTTTGAGCCGGATTAGGTTTTTTGTGGCGATGGGATTGTATTTGTCCAGAGACAAAACCTTTTTGTAGGTGTTGTTGGCTTTCTCAATATCTCCTATTTCGGTGTAGGCTTTTGCCAGACGATTGAGGGCGGTAATATCACCCGGCTCGTCTTTAATGAGATAAAGATTAAACTCGATCGCTTCCTCCCATTTACCTTCAAGCGCCGCGCGAATGGCTTTCTCGGTTGCGTTACTCTGGAGGTTTGTTATGGGTAAAACGTTGGGCATAGGATTATTGATTCGGACGAAAAGCGTTTAAACAGGGAGAGTTCTCCTGACGCATTAAAAGGTACATTAGATTGAATGGCTCTGTCAAGAGTGATACACTAGCAAATAGACAACAGATAAACAATTGATAGACATAGATAGACAGTGGATAGACAGCAGCAAGAGTAATAGCTGATAGCTAATAACCTATGAAGCTAATTACCTAAACATATGAGCGGACACAGCAAGTGGAGCACCATTAAACATCAGAAGGCTGCAAAAGACCAAAAGCGGGGCGAGGTTTTCAGCCGGTTTTCCCGCGATATATCGATTGCGGTTCGAGAGGGAGGCAGCGGAGACCCCAATGATAATCCTCGCCTGCGTATGCTCCTTGACAAAGCGAGGGCGGCCAATATGCCTCAAGAGAATATCAAGCGCGCGATTGAGAGAGGTATCGGAAAGGGGAGTGGTGCCAACCTCGAGGAGGTCATGTATGAGGGATATGGTCCCGCAGGGATTGCCGTGATTGCCATTGCCCGAACCGATAACCGGCAGAGAACCTCCGCGCAGGTTCGTTCCGCCTATGAACAGGTAGGAGGGAGTTTAGGCGGTCCCGGGGCTTGCATATTTCTGTTTGACCGTATGGAGGGCAAATTTGCGCCCAAGGTTGCGCTTCCGGTTCACGAACAAACAGCCAAACAACAACTCACCACTTTTCTTGAACGGCTTCAGTCACAAGAAGACATCGTTGCCGTATATACGAACGCGCAACTCTCAAATGAATAAAAGGAAGCGATTCGTACTCGTCTCACTTCTCCTTTCGCTCGGACTTTTAGCAACACAATTCGTCCGCGTGGAATACCGGTATCAGGCGATCATTCTTTTCGGGGGATTTTCCTACGCCTTGTCAGCCTGGGCGCTTGCCGAGGATCTTAAAGGGGTTGAATGGCTGACCGTGTTATTTCTGCCGTGCTTGTATCCGGTTTCCGTGGGACTTTTTTATTTTTTGCTTCCCGAACGCATGCTTACCCGTTTGGCCATCATGGGTGTGTTCGGTGTTGGGATGTATGCGCTCCTGCTTACCGAAAACATATTTTCAATGGCCGCTATACGTACCATACAGCTCCTGCGGGCGGCGCATGCCGTCGGATTCCTCTTAACACTGGTCACCGCGTTCTTCCTCTTCGACACCATTTGGTCTTTCCGCTTGCCGTTTTATCTGAATGGCATCCTGGTCGCCCTCGCTTCATTTCCGCTGTTTCTGCAGGGCTTGTGGTCTTACAGTCTCGGAGAAAATGAGATTGGGAAACGCACGCTTCAGTACGCGGCGGGGTTGGCGTTTGTTCTCGGAGAGATCGCGTTGGCGCTGTCTTTCTGGCCGGTTACGGTTGCGGTCGGTTCGCTGTTTTTGGTAACCATGGCGTATGTCGGACTGGGTATCAGCCAATTTCATTTTTCGGGAAGGCTGTTTCGCAAAACGCTCACTGAATACTTGGGAGTTGGTATAATCGTTCTGGTGACCATGTTTGTGGTCACGCGATGGGGGTAGAAACCTATGCAAGAGGTGGGTGAGAAGACGAATGGAAGACAACTGTCATTTGAGGATGAATTTGCGAGGGTAGCGCAAGAGACTAGAGCTCAAAAGAGTACGGTCCGAGACGCGCAGGAACTGGAGAGGATTGCATCCATTGAGCTTCCCTCCGCGGAGGATCTTACTCAGCAGATCAGAAACCCTGATAATCTTCGAGCGGTGATTTCAGGTTTCGGGGTCAGAGCAGTCGCTCAAGGAAAATCGCCAGAAGAGGTGAGTCAGTGGGCCCGTCGGGTGTCAACACAGCTTGGCGTGAATGGAAATGAACAATCCGAATCTGAGCGTTAAACCTTGAGGTTGTCTTCGATTATTTTTACAATTTATTCTTCCATAAAGACTCATTTTTTGGTGTGAGGGGCAGGAACAGGGGAGTACGAGGGGAATATTGGGAGCTATAAAGGCCTATAGTAGATGTGCATGCCTGGTATATAGTCCTATAGTATGTTTTCACGAGTTTCGTTCCTTTCTTTTCACACTTTAGCAATTGGGGAGAAAGACTGCTTTCAGTTCAGTCTTTCCAGGCATGATAATGAATAATGTTACGGTACAGCGGTCTAATATTGACTGTAAATGAACTGGGTACAAAGTGTCTTCGCTCTCCCGCAGTCGGCTTCCTATTGTGGATAACATATAACCTTCCAGAGAGAATGATATCGAATGATATAGTTAAAAATTCGGGACCCATGGCTCGCAGAGGAGGGGGTAAGAACAATACCCGAAACGGTGTTTGGACAAAAACATGAAGAGGAGCGGCCAGCCGGCAGCAACGAGTCTATATCATTTTTTTGTGAAATGAATTTACGTGCCGGCAGGAGGCAATGATTGATAACCAGGCAGGAGTATCCCTCTCTTCTCCGCAGGTGGCTCTGAAAGAGGAGAGGGATGAATATGAATCATCTATAATGACGCACAATAATACTTTTACGACATAGTACCATCCGGCGGTTGGGGCAGGGATATCCTTCACTTGTTTTCCTGTTTGCTCATTACTGCATTGTATCCGGCTCGAGTGTGCATCAACTCCAGCGTTTATTCATCTCCCTCAAAAATCCAGCCAAAAAAAATCCCTCAAATGAATAAAAACCCGAAACTCGTGGGATTTAACGAGCCAATCGCCGTAACCTGCGCAGCGCAAGCGCTATTGGATATATCGGTAACCGACCGGTGTCGCCAAAAGCCGTTTTAGGGGCATTAGAACGCTTCTGCCAGATAAGAAATGAGGGAATAACACCTGAGATAAACCCGAGAGATCACGGTAAATCAAAGGATAAGGAGATTCCGCTGATCACTGTATTTGTACTATTGCACCATTGTTCTATTGTTACTCACATGTATCAGTGCACTGATTTCTCATTCGAAGAACGTTACACAGCGCATAATAAATCGTTTGTTCTTTTTTAACATCGAACGAGCGTGTAAACGAAATTCTTTTTCACGAATATTGCTGACAGTTTTTCAATTGTTTGTGAAAAAATATTGCGCCGGTCAGACGCCGATTCCCCGTGACGGTTTTATTCAATTATTCATGGCGATCAGTTCGCGTCTGCCTCCCCCGCTTTGTTTGCGCAAGATATTCAATTAAGCAGCTTTTCATTATGTCGCACAATATTGACACATCTCCCCCGACCTGTTATCATCGTTTTTATACTGAACTTCAATGAACGTCAGGCACGTTTTCCGGATACCCTGCTCCCCCATCGGATGCGGAGGCTTAAAAAAATCAGCAAACAGTTCCCTTTTCGAACAACATCATAGTAAATGCTCTCGGATTATTTAACATACACACTATAGGGTTTAGCAAATATACTCTTTTAAACGAATGAATGTGTAACAGAAACATACATCACTATTGGACCGATGTATCGCTATAAAATAGAAAATGACCATTTTGGCAGGTTATTTCGATGAGTGCTAATATAACCCGAAAACCTATAGTTAACTCCCCTTCGAGACGTACAGAAGGGCAGTCATATCACCTCGAGGAACTCATCCTTTTATTTTTAGAAAGTATTGAGATCGAACGCGCAGTCAGCCACTATACAGTGCGCAACTATCACTTCTATTTACGACGTTTTACAGCTTGGTTCACCGACGCGACGGGAAGCGATGACATCGGCAAGTTGAACCTACCGGTTGTGCGCAAGTATCGAGTGTATTTGTCCCGTTACAGCGATAAAAAAGGCCGGACGCTGTCGCGGGTGACGCAGTCGTATCATGTTATTGCCCTGCGTTCGTTTCTTAAATGGCTCGTGAAAAATGATTATGATGTCCTGCCTCCTGATAAGATCGATCTTCCCAAAGGTGAGAGCCGATCTATTAACTTTCTTTCCAGAACTCAAGTAGAACGGTTAATGGATCAGCCGTCGCTTTCCAAACCTCAAGGCATGCGGGATAAAGTCATCCTTGAGATGTTGTTCTCCACGGGAATGCGGGTGTCCGAGTTGGTCGGACTCAATCGGGACCAGGTTGATCTGGAAAGACGGGAATTCGGCATTATCGGGAAGGGAGGCAGGGCGCGGGTGGTTTTCTTATCGAAGCGAGCCGCCGACTGGGTGGCGCGCTATCTTGTCTCCCGAACGGATCATTGGCGCCCGCTGTTTACACGCTTTTCGCGCGGTGCTGACGAACCTCAATCAGACGGAGAAACCATGCGGCTGACTACACGTACGGTGCAGAGGATTGTGGAGAAATACAGAAAGAAGGCAGGGTTGGCGCAGCGCATCACTCCGCACGGGCTGCGGCACAGCTTTGCCACGGACCTCTTGCACGCCGGCGCGGGACTGCGGGAAGTCCAGGAGATGTTGGGGCACAAGAATATCGCGACGACCCAAATCTATACCCATGTGACGAATCCGCAGCTACGGAGGGTGCACGAGGAGTTTCACGGAAAAAGCTAGGACGGAGCTGATAACTCTTCGCTGACGTTCGTTGGTTGCCCATCCTTCTCAATGCTCGTAACCGCCGAGACCAAGTCGCCCGATTTAGCAAAACGCATGAGGATGACCCCCTGCGTCGAACGCTTCAAGCGAGGAATGTTTTTGAGCGGCAGTTTGATGACCTGCGCTTTTTGGCTGGTCATAATCACTTGGTCGGTCGTCTGATCGACGAACATGGCAGTGGCGAGGTCCCCGGTCCTGGTTGTCAACTTGGCTACCTTGACCCCCTGCCCTCCCCTCTTCTGGCGGGGGTAGAGGTTCACCGGCGTTCGTTTCCCCATACCTTTTTCGGTGATGATCAGGAGGTCGCGGAAGAATTTTTTCCTTTTGTCGCCGGGGCGGGCCGATTCCTGCGCGAAGGATTCGACGTCGACGACGAAGTCGTCTTTTACGAGCCGGATGCCGCGCACCCCCATCGTGTCCCTGCCGGTCGGTCGGACATCGGTTTCGGTAAACCGGATGGATTTGCCTTTTTTTGTGATCAGCATGATGTCGTCTTTGCCCTCGGTTACCTTGACCCAGACCAATTCGTCTTTTTCCTCAAGCGTGATGGCGATTAAACCGTTTGATTTGATGTTTTGGTAAGCCTGCAGTCTGCTTTTCTTGACCACGCCGCTGCGGGTTGCCATGAACAGGAATTTACCTTGCTCCTCCTTGAGATCCAGAGAAGTGGTAAGCACGGACTGCACGAGTTCGTCCTGGTCGATGTTGATGAGATTGATGATCGCCTGGCCTTTTGCCTGGCGCAAGCCTTGAGGAATCTCATGAGCCGCGAGCCTGTACACCTTTCCCCGGTTGGTGAAAAAGAGGACATTGTCGTGGGTGTTTGCCGTCGTCAGATGAGCGATGTTGTCTTCCAGTTTGGTGGCCATGCCCACAACCCCTTTTCCCCCTCTGCGCTGCGATCGGTAGGTGCCGATGGGCATGCGTTTGATGTAGCCGCTTTCGGTGAGGGTGATCAACACCTCTTCGGAGGCTACCAGGTCTTTGACGCCGAACTCCTCCAGTCTTCCGAGGTGGATGCGAGTGCGGCGGTCATCGCCGAATTTTTGCTTGGCCGCATCCAATTCATTCTTAATCATAATCAAGATTTTGGCGGGGCTATTAAGAAGAGACAAGAGCCCGTCAATGGTCATTTTAATTTCCTTATATTCGTCCTGTATTTTTTTGCGCTCCAAGGCCGCGAGCCGGCGCAACTGCATGTCAAGGATAGCCTGAGCCTGAATTTCCGAGAGTTTGAAGCCCTTCATGAGCCGGACTTTGGCAACATCGGCATCCGGCGAGCGGCGGATGGTGCGGATAACCGCGTCGAGGTGATCCAGTGCGATGATCAAGCCTTCCAGGATATGGGCGCG
>MHCL01000025.1:17228-18948 GCA_001816915.1 Candidatus Chisholmbacteria bacterium RIFCSPLOWO2_01_FULL_49_14 | reverse complement strand
ATGGCCTTGGGTTTTGCATCCCGCTTCAAATCGACAACGACGCGCATCCCATGGCGGTCGGACTCGTCCCGCAGATCCGTGATGCCGATCAGGCGCTTGTTTTTCACGAGCGTAGCGATTTTAGTCACCATCGTCGACTTATTCACTTGGTAGGGAATCTCGGTAATGACAATCTGCATTCTTCCTGATTTTGATTCCTCGATGCTTGCCTGACCTTGGGTGATGATCTTTCCCTTTCCGGTCGCGTATACCTCCTGGATCGCCCCGCGGTCAAAGATGGTCCCTCCGGTCGGGAAATCGGGGCCTTTGATGTGTTGCAGGAGATCTTCGATCGTCGCTTCCGATGTGAAACTTCCGAGAATGGCGAGCGGATCGGCTGTTTCCGGGTTCTCTACTTTCTGCGGTTGCTCGGTCTTTCCCATGTCGATCAAGGTTTTGGTGGCGTCGACTACCTCTCCCAAGTTGTGCGGGGGTATTTTGGTCGCCATGCCCACGGCGATGCCCTCCGACCCCATGAGCAGGAGGTTGGGCAATGAGCTGGGGAGCACAGTCGGTTCCTTTTGCGAAGCGTCAAAATTGTCGATGAACGGAACCGTTTCTTTATCGAGATCCGAGAGGAGCGTTTCCGAGATTGCGGTCAAGCGGGCTTCCGTATAACGCATGGCTGCAGCAGAATCCCCGTCAACCGAACCGAAATTTCCCTGACCGTCGACCAGCGGATAGCGCATGGAGAAATCCTGGGCAAGACGAACCAGGGCATCATAGACAGCCATGTCGCCGTGCGGGTGGTATTTTCCCAACACCTCTCCCACGATCCTTGCCGATTTTTTATAGGCAGTTGCGTGCGTCAGCCCCATGCCATGCATGGCAAAGAGAATCCTGCGGTGGACGGGCTTGAGGCCGTCCCGGACGTCCGGCAGCGCGCGAGCCACGATGACGCTCATCGCGTAATCCAAATACGAGCGTTCCATCTCATCGATGATGGCCACGGGCTGCACCGTCCCGTAGGACGTGTGTTTGATTTCTCTGGTTTCTATTTCTTTTTCCGCTTCTGCCATGGTTGGTTTATAGTATTTTGCGCATCACGCTTATTTCTTAAGTCCCTGAGTCTTTGCTACTTGGCCAATTTATGATATGAGGAATCCGGCGATCAGAAGAGCGACAACGTTGGCTATTTTTATCATCGGGTTGATCGCCGGTCCGGCGGTATCTTTGTACGGATCACCGACCGTGTCGCCGATCACCGCCGCTTTATGGGCGGGACTGCCCTTGCCGCCCAATTGTCCTGATTCGATGTATTTTTTCGCGTTATCCCAGGCAGCTCCGCCGGTGGTCATGGAAATGGCGACAAAGATTCCGGTGACGATCGTTCCGACCAAGAGCCCGCCTAAGGCTTTGGGGCCGAGGAGGAAACCGACCAAGATGGGTGCAGCGACCGGTATGAGGGCCGGCACGATCATTTCCCTGAGCGCGGCTTGGGTGACGATATCCACGGCCCGTCCGTACTCGGGTTTTTGCTTGCCTTCCATGATCCCTTTAATTTCCCGGAACTGTCTGCGCACCTCTTCAACGACGGAACTTGCGGCTTTGCCCACGGCCTCCATGCTTAGGGCACCGAACAGGTACGGCAGAGATCCGCCGATGAAGAGACCCGTTATAATTTTGGGATCGGAAAGTTCAAAGCGGACATCTCCCAAGCCCGAAAGTTCCTGCGTATAGG
>MHCL01000025.1:9217-17202 GCA_001816915.1 Candidatus Chisholmbacteria bacterium RIFCSPLOWO2_01_FULL_49_14 | reverse complement strand
TTGCCGACGGCGTCGAGCGCGTCGGTTACCTCCCGCACCGACTCGGGTAAATCGGTCATTTCCGCGATGCCTCCGGCGTTGTCGGTGATCGGGCCGAACGAATCAATGGCGACGATAATTCCCGTCAAAGAGAGCATCGACATGGCGGCCACGGCGATTCCGTAGAGCCCTGCCAAAGAATATGCCAAGAGCGAGGCGGCGGCGATGACGATGACCGGTAGAAAAGTTGATTTCATCGATACGGCAAGGCCGGCAATGAGGTTGGTGCCTGCACCGTAGTTTGAGGCCTGCGCAATATTTTGTACCGGGGAGTACTTGCGGGACGTGAAGTATTCGGTAATCACCACGAACGCTGCGGTTACCGCAATACCCAAGAGGCTGGCAAGATAGAGATTCATTGCGGATACCGATTGCCCGGACATGAGTGCGGTGGTAATCGGATAGAAGAGTACTGCGGCGATCAATGCCGATGCCAAAAGGCCGCGGTAGAGCGCAGGCATGATTTGTTTTGATTTGGGAAGGCGGACGAACAAGGCTCCGATCATTGAAGCGACGATGGCGGCGGCTCCGAGAGCCAAGGGGTAGACCACGGCGTTGGTATTGGCGAAAATCTGGCTTCCCAGGAGCATGGTGGCTATCGCCGTGACGCAATAGGTTTCGAAAAGATCCGCGGCCATGCCTGCGCAGTCGCCGACGTTGTCGCCCACCAAATCGGCGATGACGCTCGGGTTTCTGGGGTCGTCTTCCGGAATGCCTTTTTCAACTTTGCCGACCATGTCGGCGCCGACATCGGCCCCTTTGGTGTAAATACCGCCGCCGAGCCTCGCAAAAACAGAGATTAAAGAGCCCCCGAACGCCAGACCGATAAGCGAGTGAACATCCTTGGTGATTGTAAAAAAGACAGAGGTTGATAAGAGCGCCAGGCCGACGACCAAAAAGCCGGTGACCGAACCGCCGCGAAAGGCGAGCGTCAGGGCTTGGGACAAGCCGGTTTTGGCCGCTTGGGCAGTACGGACGTTACTGCGTACGGCAACCATCATGCCGATATAGCCGCTGGCTCCCGAGGCGGCGGCACCGAGG
The DNA here is from genome assembly GCA_001816915.1 of Candidatus Chisholmbacteria bacterium RIFCSPLOWO2_01_FULL_49_14. Classification (GTDB taxonomy): domain Bacteria; phylum Patescibacteriota; class Microgenomatia; order UBA1400; family Chisholmbacteraceae; genus 2-01-FULL-49-14. The sequence goes on along the minus strand of MHCL01000025.1, from coordinate 16,122 downwards.
ATAAAACCCAGGGCTGTGTTGATTCCGAGAAAGACCGCCAGGATGACGGCAACCAGGACGGCCACCACCGCAACGATGCGGTACTGCCGTTTAAGATAGGCAACGGCACCTTCCCGTATGGCATCGGCAATCTCGGTCATGTTTTTGGTTCCGCTATCGCGAGAAACAATCCAGCGGGACAGGACCAGGCCGTAGATCACGGCAATCAAGGCCGTCAGCATCGACACGGGTACTGCATTGGCAACTGTCAGCATATTTCTTTGCTCCTTTTTGGTCGAATCATCTTGGTATCACACCATTATATATCTAAGGTGGCTAGTTTGGCGTGTGTTTGGATGAACCGCCTCCTGGGAGGTACCTCCTCCCCCATCAAAGTGGTAAAGACGTGATCGGCGCGCACAGCGTCTTCGATCGCTACCTGTTTTAAGGTTCTGGTTTTCGGGTTCATGGTGGTTTCCCAAAGCTGAGTGGGGTTCATCTCACCCAAGCCTTTGTAGCGTTGGAGATCGACGCTGCCGTCTTTGAATTGCGTTTTAACCAGCTCGTCTTTTTCCTGATCGGTGTAGGCGTAGCTTACTTGCTTTTTTCCCTGGATTTTATACAGCGGCGGCAAGGCGATGTAGAGATGGCCCTTTTCAATCACTTGGTTCATATGGCGATAGAAGAAGGTCAGGAGGAGCGTGGTGATGTGTTCCCCGTCCACGTCGGCATCGGTCATGATGATGATGCGGTGATAGCGAAGCTTGTCAGCATTCATGGTCTCCCCAATTCCCATACCCATGGCAACGATGAGATCTTTGAGCTCGGCGAACTCGACGATCTTATCCAGGCGCGCCCGTTCGGTATTCAGGATTTTGCCTCCGAGCGGCAATATGGCCTGAAACTTGCGGTCTCTTCCCTGCTTGGCGGAACCGCCGGCCGAATCCCCTTCGACGATAAAGAGTTCGCTCAGTGCGGGATCGCTCTCCTGGCAATCGGCGAGTTTTCCGGGGAGCGTTAGACCTTCCAAGGCGCCTTTTCTGATGACGGCATCTTTGGCGGCGCGCGCGGCTAAACGCGCCCTGGCGGCGAGCATGACTTTTTCGGCAATATGCCGGGCTTCGGCCGGGTGTTCCTCCAAATATTCATCAAGCTGTTCCTTGACGACGCTGTAGACCGCCGATTGGGCTTCCGAATTGTTGAGCTTGGTTTTTGTCTGGCTTTCAAACTGAATTTCGTTGGCCGGCATCTTAACAAAGACCACCGCGGTCAGGCCTTCTTTGAGATCATCACCGGTGAAGCCGTTCTTTTCCCCCTTCAAAAACCCCGCCTTGGTCGCGTAGTCTTTGAGGGATTTTGAAAGGGCCATGCGGAAACCCGTGAGATGAGCGCCGCCGTCGGTGGTATTGATCACATTGGCGAAGGATTCGATGTTCTCGTTGAAGGAATTGTTGTACTGGAGGGCGGTTTCCACCCCGATTTTGATCGTTCCGTCGCTCCACTCACCCCCGCAGTAGATCGGCGGATGCAGCGGTTTTTTGTCTTTGTTGAGGTGGACTACCAGAGAGAGAATGCCGCCCTCGAAGAAGAAGTGTTTTTCCTGCCCGGTCTCTTCATCCAAGAGATGGAAGAAAAGCTTCCTGACCAAATACGCCCGCTCCCGCAGGAGATGTTGCACTTTTCTAAACGAGAAGCGGTTGCTTTCTTTAAAAATCTTCTTATCGGCAACGAATTGGGTGACGGTGGCGCTTTGAGCGTCAAGTACCGGATGGACGAATGATGGGAGTTGCGCTTTGATTTTATCCTGCGGGATCTGCTTTACCTTATATTGCGGTTTGCCGATGACGTATTCCTGTATGGAGAATTTTTTATCCCGTTTGACGACCACTTTCATATGCGAGGAAAGGGCGTTGACCGCAGATGCGCCGACACCGTGCAGACCTCCGGATGCTTGGTAGGCGATTTCTTCAAATTTCCCGCCCGCGTGAAGTTTAGTCATGGCGATTTCCAGGGCGGAAACTCCCGATTTATGCTTTTCGACAGGAATCCCCCGGCCGTCGTCGGCGACCGTGACCACGGAATTCGTGTGCAGGACGCCCCAAATGTTTTGAGCAAAGCCGCCGATGGCTTCATCGACCGAGTTGTCAACAATCTCGGTGATCAAATGATGGAGTCCCTTGCTGTCGGTTGACCCGATGAACATTCCTGGACGCTTCCTGACCGGCTCGAGGCCTTCGAGGACTTTGATCTGTGCGGCCGTATAATTCTGGAGCAATTGAGAAGTTTTTGGCATTTAAAAAAAAAGACTAGCGAACTCGAGCAACCGAGCTCATTGTAGCAAATCGACACTTTTCTGTCTATCTCACAACCTCATATTGGATCGTTTGCCTGCCAAAATCCCCGAAAAACTGCAGGATTTCTTACTCAGGTTTTATTGAAAAACGGACCGTTTTTTTGATCCACAGACTCAAAGCCGTCCTCGAATAGACGAGGAACATGTTCATAAACTTTGATTTACTGAACCCGTACCTGCGGTTGCGGTAATAGACCGGAACAATCAGGCTGCGAAGTTTCAGACGGCTTGAATCGGCTAAGAGACGCATGAAATATTCTCCGTACCCGACAAAGATCTCTCGCGTGTTCATCTTGGTGAGGCAGGTTTTTCTGATGCAGTAAAAGCCGCTCAAGTAATCGCTGTAGCCCGTACGAAAGAGGATTTGCAGAACAGAGTTGTAGATTTTACTGGCTCGATAGCGCCAAGGCGACTGCATGCCGCCGCCCGGAACGAATCGTGATCCAACGACAAGATCATGCCCGCGCATCTTACTGAGCATGACGGGAACCATACGAGGGTCGTGGTTAAAATCCGTGTCCATGACCACGACGTACTCCCCCTTGGCTTTCTTGATCCCTTCGTGTACGGAGGAAGCGAGACTGGGTGGACCCGTTCTTTCAAACACGCGTACCCGCGGATCTTTCCTGAAGGTTTGGCGACAGTCGGCTGCCGTTTGATCGGGACTGTTGTCGTCGACGACAATAAACTCAACGGAATCAAACCTATTTGAGAAGATGTTCACGAGCCTGCGAATGAGAAGCCTGATATTTTCGCGTTCCATATACGTGGGGAGAATGATTGAGACGTTCATAGTTTTACGGCGTCGATAGCGACGGAACTCTGGGCAGTGCTGTTTTGATCCGCTGTTTCCAGACGGCGCAACAATGGAACCAGTATGCGGGTCACGGCAACTGAGCGTACAGATTTAAACAGCACTTGACGGTCTGCAAACCTTTTGGTGACTGCAGACGGAAAAGCAAAGGGAAGCAGCAGTTCGTGCGTGCGCGTCGTCCGTTTCGGATTGTAATGACGGACGGAGACGATATGCAAGCCGTGCCGTTTGAGAAACCGTCTCCAGGTGGGTACGTCATAGAGATTGTGGTGGCGAAACATGCCGTTGACCATCCTCCCATAGGCTGCCGCGCAGCGACTGCACCCGATATTTTTAAGGAGCGAGTAGCCCATCAGGTTTTGAGTCAGGCGTGAAGTGGGGCAGGTGAAGATGAGATGGCCGCGGGGTATCAGAACCCTTGACACTTCTGCGAGGACTTTCTCAAGTTCAAGGATATGTTCCAGAACCCCATTGGAGAAGACCGTCCGTTGCGACTGCGCTTTCAGCGGAATGTCGGTCGCGCTGGTGAGGATCAGGTGTTTGTAGACACCGGTTTTGGAAGCGCGCTCCAATTCCTGTTTGTGGATATCAATGCCGACGTCGACTGCGCCTTTTTTTGCGAAGAGCACTTGACTGAAGATGCCGTCCCCGCAGCCGATTTCCAAGATAGGCGGGCGAAATGAGAACTGTTCGAGCACTTCGGCTTCGAGCGCGCGAATTACCGCCCAGGCACTCGGCGCTTGCAAAAGCAGAGGTTTCAAGTATTTAACTTTCATAGGTGCTTCACATACCGATTCCAGCGCTTGAAATAGAGACTGAACTCGCCACTTTTTTCGAACGAGTGTTTCCGGTAAAAATGATTGGCTTTCCGATTTGCCTGCGTGCAGGAGACTTGGTAGAAGTCGATCCCCTGTTTCTTCAATGACGCCTCGAATACTTTCAGCAACTGGCTACCGATGTTCCGTCTTTGCTGCTCTTGTTTCACGGCGATCACCGCGAGTTCGGCTTTTGTCGATTGTGCTTCCGAGAGGAAGGAAAACAACAGCGTACTTGCGCCCTCCACGATAAGCCTGGGCGAGCGCAAGCCCTGTTTTGCGACAAGCAGTAGGTAACGGAAGAAGCGGGATGAGAGGACTGCGCGCAGGAGCACGGGAAAATCAAGACTTCCAAAAATAAATCCCTCGATTTCGTTCTCCTCCATCAGATAGATGATCGTTTGTTTTTGGAGCAGGAAATCCCGATAGAGCGTCTGTAAAAATTCGTCTCCCAGCCTCACCAAAAACTCACCCTTGAGTGCCTGGAGATGGATTTGCGCAAGCTCTGGGACGTCTCGAAGCGTTGCAATCCTGATCATATTCTGAAAAAATCGTGTATGACATGACTAACTCTTGCGATATCAATCCTCGTCAGCGTGGTTCCGGAAGGTAAACTCATCCCCCGTTTTGCCAGCATTGAGGACACCGGGAAGCGATCCGCTTGCCGATACATGGGAAGCCTATGGAGCGGAGAGAAAAAGGGCCTTGTTTCAATGTTATTCGATTCAAGGAAACCCATGAGATCGGCTCGGTTCCCCTTTTTCCCCGGTTTGAGGAGGACCGAGAACATCCAAGAGGAACTGCGGGCCCACCGTTCCTGCGGAGGGAAGACGAAATATTCATGCAAATCGGCAAGGAGCGCTCTATACATTGAAGCGATGCGCCTTTTTTTTGCAATGAGCCCGGCTGCCCTTTTCACCTGCGCCAGGCCGAGGGCTGCCTGCAGACTGCCCATCCGGTAACTGTAGCCGATGATGGGGTGGTAATACTTCCTTTCCTGGCTCATGGCGTGGTTATTTAAAAAAACGATGCGGTTGTAAAGACGTTTGCTGTTGGTGGTGATGATTCCCCCCTCACCGGTCGTCAGCGTCTTGTTGCCGAAAAACGAGAAGCACCCCGCGGAGGCGAGTCCGCCCACATGCCGCTTTTTATAGCGCGCGCCATACGCCTCAGCGGCATCTTCGACGATGGCAAGCTTGTGGGCCTTGGCAATGCGCAGAAGCGGCGACATATCGGCAGGATGGCCGTAAAGATGGACGACGATGATTGCCTTGGTTTTTTTACCGAGCTTGGAGAGAATTTGGTCGGGGTCGATCGTCCAGGAGTTGCGCGTCACATCGACAAGCACCGGACGGGAACCCAGATAGGATACGGCATTGGCAGTGGCTACGAATGTTAAGTCAGGCACGATGACTTCGTCATCTTTTCCGATTCCCAAACCCGCGAGTGCCAATTGCAGGGCGGCTGTGCCGCTCGAAACAGCGTGCGCATAGCGGCAGCCCACCGAGCCCGCGAACGCTTCCTCGAATTGTCGGACCGCGGGACTTTTTGACGACAGCCAGCCGCTCTTCAGACTTCGGGAAACTAGACTGTGCTCCAGCGCAGAAATATCCGGTTCGCAGATTGGAATCCGTTTTGTCGTCGAGACAGCGTTTTCAACCCCGCCTCTGTTTGTACGCATCGGTTCATTATAAACGAATCAAAGCGATCAAGAACTTTTTGCCTCTAACCAACGGAGATCGTCTTGTAGTAGTATAGTTTGGCATGAAAATGATCGCTCCCTTCCTGTTTGCCATCGTCATCCCGCTCATCTTTTTTGCAAAACTCTTTATTCCCGAACCGAGCATTTATGTTACCCCGGACTTCGCGGCTTCCGATATTTGGAATTTTAATTATCCGCTCAAGGATTTTCTTTCACAATCGCTTAAACACGGAGAATTACCATTTTGGAGTAAAGGAATTGCAACTGGTTCACCGGTTTTTGCGGAAGGCGTCATCGGGTCGCTCTATGGATTCAACCTCCTATTCTTCGGATTCCTGCCGACATCGCTCGCTTGGAATCTCTCCTATCCGGTTCATCTGTTCCTGGCACTTCTGGGTAGTTATTTTTTCTTCCGGAATTTAGGCTTGAAACCTGCCGCCTGTTATTTCTCTGCGTTCTCCTACAGTTTCGGAGGATTTTTTATCACCCATCTGCAGCATCTCTCTCCGGTGCAAGCGGCAGCGCTCATGCCCTGGATATTTTTGACCGCGGATCGTGTTTGGATCAAGGCAAGTAAAACAAACATCCTGCTCTTTGCATTCCTGGTTAGTCAGCAGATATTCACGGGTTTTGTTCAAGCATCTTTCATTACCCTGGTTGGCGTCATGCTCATGCTCGTCGCCCGGAGGCGAGAGCGCAGCATCACTACTTTCCTCAAAAAGATCGGCCTCATAAGCATTGCCCTCGTTTTGGCTTTTGCTTTGGCGGCCCCGCAAATCCTACCGACCATGGAGTTCAAAGACCTCTCCGCCAGAAGTCAAGGGCTCTCACAAGCCGAAATCTTCCAGTATCCGTATCGGATAAAGCAGCTGGTCACAATGCTCGTGCCCAATGCATTCGGAACACCGAAAGACGGAAGCTTCCCTTCACCTTTCTCTGACCAATCAATGGGTATCTACTGGGAAAATACCGTTTATATGGGCATCTTGCCAGTGGTCTTTGCGTGCTTTGCACTCTTTCATACGCGGAAGAAGCGGTGGGAGCGGTCATTCCTCTTTTTGGCCGTGATCTCCATCCTTCTGGTGTTGGGACGGTCTTCGCCCCTCGCCTTTATCTATACATACCCCGGCTTTAATTATTTTCGTGTGCCGTCGCGATTTCTCCTGCTGACTTCCTTTTTTCTGGCGGCCATTGCGGGAGTCGGATTTGAGATGGTCGTTGATTTTATCAAGCGCCAAAAAC
>MHCL01000025.1:8907-9195 GCA_001816915.1 Candidatus Chisholmbacteria bacterium RIFCSPLOWO2_01_FULL_49_14 | reverse complement strand
CTTGCCCGTAGGACTCCTGCTGTTCACTATGGGCGACGTCTTCCTCTTCAGTTATTCGTACCAGCCGAGTGTACCCGTCTCTCAAGCGTTGGAGCCTCCGCAGTCTCTGCGTTTTATCGGCACGGAAGGAAGGATCTATACCGATACCTCCCAGGGAGGATCTTGGAACGAAGTGTTCTTTGACAGGGGCTGGGAACACCCTTCAGAATATCTCTACTTGAAGAATGGCCTTGATGCCAACCTCAATCTCTTATTCTCAAAAGATCAGGTTTTGGCCCGAAGCGCTTT
>MHCL01000025.1:393-8851 GCA_001816915.1 Candidatus Chisholmbacteria bacterium RIFCSPLOWO2_01_FULL_49_14 | reverse complement strand
CTGCGGCACGTTATATCGTCTCGACGGCTGAACTGAAACAAGGAGAGGTTCTCAAATCTTTGGGGACGGTGGAACCCCCTGCGACGAATCTGCCCTCCTACCATATTTATGAGAACACGCAGAGTCTTGCTAGGTTTCGCTTGGTTTCTAAGTATGTCGTGCCGCGATCACTTGATGACTTGAACTCGGTCTTTGAAAATGACGAATTCTCATTTGCAACCACCGCTCTCCTGGAGAAAGATCCGGGTGAGGAATTCGGTGAATTGAACCAAGCGGAGATTACCGTTGAAGAGGATCTCAATCGACGACTGGTGTTGACGACTCACACCGATAAACGGTCGCTTTTGGTGGTTGGCGACAGTTTTTATCCCGGTTGGACGGCACAGATCAATGGTAGCCCGGTCGAGATTTTCGCAGCCAATGTTAACCAAAGGGCTGTTGCGGTTCCTTCCGGAGAGAACCAAATCGTCATGACCTACTCTCCCTCAACCTTTTTTCGGGGGGTAACGGTTGCGCTTGTGGCGTTCGTATCCTACTTCGTCTTCTTCTGGGTTCGCGGGCTCACACGCATGGGTCCGCCTTCGGAGAGACGGAGAATGCGAGGACATGACTAACCTCAGACGCAAACACTTTTTCCCCTCATTCAAGTTGCTGGTTCGGAAGGAGTCGCTGCTGTTTCTCCTTTGCGCAGCAGCATTTTTATTGGGAAAATATTTCAACATTTCTCCTCGAGTATCGGATGAGAATTTGTACTTTTACGGAGCTCATCTTATTCATTTGGGTATTCTCCCCTACCGAGACTTTTTTTTCCAACACCTGCCGACGCAGATCGTGATTTTTGCATGGCTCATCCGTTGGTTTGGATTTCATCTGCAGATTCTGAAATCGGTCCATTTGATCTCGAGCATCGGAACGGCATTCATTCTGTTTCAATTGGTCAATCAACGTGGCAGCCGGAACGGAGGAATTTTGGCGGCTCTGCTATTCCTATCCTCGTATGTCGTGCTGGGTACAACCGATTACGCCCTCGGCGTGCACGAAGCCACTTTTTTCCTGATCTTTTTCTGGTATCTTACATCCCGCCGTCCCGTGGCGGCGGGACTCGCGCTTTTTTTCGGGCTAAGCTATCGGTTATATATTCTTCCGGCCGCCCTGGGTATCATGTTGTTTGAGCTCATGAAGAAACGGGGTCGAGCGGTCCTCCGATGTCTCCTGGCTTTTGGCCTTCCCTTTCTGGTTCTCAATCTGGTTCTCTACTCTGCTTTTGGGGACCATTTTCTGACACCGGTTTGGCGTTATCACCTGTTGAAGCTCTCCGTGGAAAGTATGCAGGATGAATTTCCGCTCTTTATCCGCAACGACGTTCTTTTGATGCTTTTCTCGACCGGTACGATTTGGATTCTCTTCCAGAAGTCAAGGAATGCCTTAAAGTCCAGGTTTGATTTTGGCAGGCTCCCTTCGGCCTCTCAACTGGGACTATCGGCGACTGCTGCCTTGGCGGCGCAAGTCGTCTTTTTGCTCATACTCTCCAGAGTGTTCCAGTATTATTTTGTAACCCTCATCCCATTTCTCTCGGTGCTGACCGCCATCGGCCTATCCTCATTTCTCCCGGTTGTCAGCCGGAAGTACGCCCTGCCTTTGGTCCTGGTCCTGGTACTTTTCAACGGATATTTCTACGCCGCGGATATCGCGCAGATGTCAAAAGTGGACCAGATAGATGCGTTGGTATCCGACATCGACTCCCTCACACCCAATCATGAAACGATTTTCGGCTCCTACGTCATTACCCCGCTTCTGGCGCTCTTGACAAATAGGGAAATTAGCGATTATGAAGTTGACACGAACTTCCAGCGCAATCTCACCGGGCTCTTTACCACCCAGGATGCGACGCGGATCGCGACGGGGAGCGCCGTCTTTATCCAAAAATCCTCCATTGATTATGAGACCGGAGAAATCATGAGCCTGGAGCCGTTCTATGTGGACCGCAGAACGGTGTTAAAAAGCTGCAGGCTGTATCGGGATTACCGGCAGGATCGGGGGCTCACATACAACGCACTTATCGTGTGGGATTGCAGGAAGTGACGAAACTGACTTGGCTTTTTATGGCGATTAAAGATTCTTTTCTACTTGACGGGGAAAGTGAATTGCCAGATGCTCAAGCGTCAAACCGATGTTGACGTTCTCATTGAGATCCCGGATCGCCTCATGTGTGAGCTTCACTGCCCGATGCAGACGTGCGTCATGGAGCATGAGCTCGCGAAGCCGATACAGCAGAGTTTCAAGGATTTGCAGTGCCTCGTCCCGTTTTCTTACGGATGAAAGAAAGCGTAAACCTTCACCCAGGGGTCTTTCCCGTAAGATATGCAGGAGCTTCTCGGACTGACTCGTTTTGACTTCAACCTGACTATGGGACGCCGGAATCCGGATGAGCTGGCAGCGGGAGCGGATGGTGTCGATGAGCTTATACGGATTAAGGAGTTCGAGGAAGAGGTAGGTATCCGGGCTGGGCTCCTCCAGCGTTTTTAATATTGCATGCTGCGCCTGGATTGTCATTTGATCGGCATTTTTGATGACTGCGATTTTGACTTTGGCGGCATAGGATTTGCGGGTGAGCGTAGCACGCAAATCACGGATTTGAGCAATGGTGATTGTCGGGTCCGGGAGGAGGAAATGGATATCGGGATCTCCTGTCGCCATGAGATCCCGGGTTTTGTCTTTCCGCAGCCGAGCTATGAGGCGGGTGAGACTCTGATTCCTGGCTTCCCTACTGCCCTCGCAAATGATGAAGCTATGCATGGGAATTAATGTTAAATGTTTAAGATTTAATGTTTAATTCTTCATTCTTAAATCTTGAATCTTAAATCTTAAATCTTCTCTGTCTTTCCCCTATACCCTAAATTTCCCTCACTTTTCTTGACATTGTAGCACAAACCCTCAATAATGGACTCGAGTTTATGCCAGCCCCAACTGCCTCTTCACAGAATACCGCGTTCGGTTCGAATGCCCAACAAGCATCCGTTTTTGATGTGCTCCTCTCCGAGCAAGCCGTATCCCGCGAGGACTACGATCAGCTGAAAGTGGAGGCTGTTGATGCCAAGAAGAACCCCGAAGATTTGGCACTGGAGCGCGGCATCGTCAGCGAAGAGCAGATTGCCCGAGCAAAATCGCGTTTCTACAATGTTCCTTTTGTAGACCTTACCCGAACTGCGTCGTCTCCGGAAGCTATGGATAAAATTCCCGAAAGTGTGGCGGCCCGCTACCGAGTTCTGCCGCTTGAGTTTAATGAGGCGGAGAACACACTCAAAGTCGCCATGGCCGACCCGCTGGACTTGGGAGCCGTTGAATTTATCGAAAAGAAGTCCGGGAGCCGGGTGATCCCCCATTTGGCCGTGGAATCCCAGCTTGAGGTGCTCATCGGCGATCTCTACGGTCAAAACCTGTCTATCGAGGTTACTGAAGCGCTGAAAGAGTCGGGTACCCCGGACGCGGTCGGGATTCAAACCGTCGATATCGAAAAACTCGGTGAGGTGATCAGAGAGGCTCCGATCGCGAAAGTCGTCGCGACACTTTTGGAATTTGCCATCAAATCAAGAGCATCCGATATCCACATCGAACCTCTGGCTGATAAAACCAGAGTTCGTTACCGTGTCGACGGGATTCTTATTGAGAGACTCATTCTCCCAAAACGGGTGCATAACGCTGTCGTTTCACGGATAAAGATTCTTTCCGGCATGAAAATCGATGAGAAGCGTTTACCCCAGGACGGCCGCTTCAATTTTAAAATCGGCGAGGAGGAAGTCGACTTGCGCGTTTCCTCACTCCCCGTGGTCCATGGAGAAAAGATCGTCATGCGACTTCTGAAAAAAACCGGAAAAGTACCCACGCTACAGGAACTCGGGCTTCGGGGAACGGCTCTGAAGAATTTGGAAGAGGCTTCGCGCGTGCCGCACGGAATCATTCTGATCACCGGGCCGACGGGATCGGGTAAAACGACAACGCTCTATGCGATTATCTCCAAAATCAACACGGCGAAAGTCAATATCGTTACTTTGGAGGACCCGGTTGAATACGAGATGCCGGGCGTGAATCAGGTTCAGGTCAACCCGAAGGCCGGACTCACCTTTGCCTCGGGGATGCGCAGCTTTTTGCGGCAAGACCCGAACATCATCATGGTCGGCGAGATCCGAGACACCGAAACCACGGAGCTTGCCATTCAAGCCTCTTTGACCGGCCACCTCGTTTTCTCAACGCTGCATACGAATTCCGCGGGAGGCGCTCTGCCGCGATTACTTGATATGAAGGCAGAGCCATTTCTCCTGGCTTCATCGATGACCTGCGTCATGGGCCAGCGGGTTGTGCGCAACATTTGCGAGCATTGCAAGGAATCCTTCACTCCCCCACCCGAAATGGTTGAAAACATCAAAAAGATTTTGGGCGGGCTCTATGATGCCGCTCTCCAGAAACAGGGCAATCCCAACAATTCCGGCCCGATTCTTTATCGGGGAAAGCGGTGTGAGGAATGCGGCGATACGGGATACAGCGGTCGAATCGGCATCTTTGAGGTTCTTCCTGTAAGCGAACGCATCGGACGCTTGATACTTGAGCGGGCGCCGGCAAGCAAGATGGAAGAGCAAGCCATTTCCGAAGGCATGATCCTCATGAAGCAGGACGGTTATTTGAAGGTGATGGAAGGAATGACTACAATAGAAGAGGTATTGAGGGTTGCGGAGACATAAGGGAGCAGATAGCAGATAGACAATAGATAAACAATAGATAGACATCGATAGGCTGTAGCCAATAGGGTATAGCCAAAAGCGAATTGAATTTAGAATTTAGAATTTAGAATTTAGAATGTAGAATTTAGAAGTGAGAATGAGAAAATATTCTCATTATTTTCTACTCTTTACTCATTAGTCATTAATAGATATTATGGATATTTTTAAGCTACTTGAAAAAACAATCGAGATGAAGGCGTCGGATCTTCATCTGGTGGTGGGGATGCCCCCGATGCTGCGAATCGAAGGCGCCCTAACACCAATCGAATCCAAACCGGTTACCGATGAGGATGCGCAACAATTGGTGTTTGCACTCCTGACGAGCGAGCAGAAGGATCTTTTCTTGGTGAACCGAGAACTCGACTTTTCCTACGATCATGAAGGAAAGGGAAGATTCCGAGTCAACGTCTACCATCAGAAAGGCTTTGTTTCGGCGGCTTTGCGGCTCATCCCTTCGGAAATCAAATCCATCGAGGATTTAAATCTGCCGAAACTCTACCATTCGTTTGCCAATCTGCGGCAGGGATTTATTCTGGTGACCGGGCCTACGGGCCATGGCAAGTCGACCACGCTTGCCTCGATTATCCAGGAGATCAATGAGACGCGTTCCGTCCATGTCGTAACGGTTGAGGACCCGATTGAATACGTTTATCCAATAGGATCAAGCGTTGTCTCGCAGAGGGAACTGCATGCCGACACCCACTCCTGGGAGATTGCCCTGCGAAGCGTTCTGCGAGAGGATCCGGATGTGGTGCTCGTCGGAGAGATGCGGGATTACGAAACCATTGCTGCGGCGCTCACCATCGCAGAGACGGGACACTTGGTGTTTGCGACACTGCATACCAACAGCGCGGCGCAGACCATTGACCGTATCGTCGACGTGTTCCCAGAGCACCAGCAAGGGCAAATCCGGCTGCAGCTCTCCAATACGCTGGAAGCGGTCTTGTCCCAACGACTCCTGCCCGCCGTTTCGGGAGGAAGGCTTCCCGTGGCGGAAATTCTTTTGGCCACCCCGGCCGTGCGCACGACGATCAGGGAGGGTAAAACGCATCTTATCGACAACGTCATCCAAACATCAGCCGATATCGGCATGCAGACGCTCGAAACGAACATGTCGTTTTGGGTGAGATCAGGAAAGTTGTCGCTGGAAACGGCCATGGAATGGGCCATCCGTCCAGGGGAATTGCGAAGGCTGGTGCGCAGGGGAAAGGAGTAGCTCGGGCCGTCTGCCTCTATGGAGCGTTTTCAGTACAAATCCAAGTCGAAGGAAGGAAAACTTGTCAAAGGAAAAGTCGAAGCCAGAGATATCAAACAAGCTGCGGCGGTATTGCGCGAACGCGATTTAGTGGTCGTCGATCTTCGGGCTGTCGGTCGTCAAATTAAGATAGACTTCTTATCCAATTTCTTCCACCGAGTGAAATTCGTCGACGTCGTCAACGTCACGAGACAGCTTTCCACCATGATTGCGGCTGGTCTGCCTTTGACCGACGCGCTCTCGCTCCTTGAATCGCAAGTGTCACCCAACATGCAAGCGATCGTTTCCGAGGTGCTCCGGGATGTTGAAGGGGGTAAACCCTTGGGAGACTCACTTGATAAGCATCCGAAGGTGTTTAATACGGTCTATGTTTCTCTGGTACGTGCCGGTGAGGCTGCCGGAAAATTGGACGAGATGCTCTTGCGGCTTGCTGATAATCTGGAGAAGGAGCGGGAATTCCGTTCAAAAACTCAAGGAGCGCTTATCTACCCCATCATTGTGATGATCGGCATGGTTCTCGTCACCCTCATCATGATGTTTTTCGTCGTTCCGCAAATGACCGCGATTTACGAGGATTTCGGCGCGGAACTTCCGCTCGCCACGCGGATGCTGGTCGGTTTGAGTAAGCTTTTACTCTCATCCTGGTATTTCGGCATCATCGGCTTCTTTGTCATTAGTTGGGCATTCCGAGCTTGGCACTCCACTCCAATCGGAAGACGGACGATGGATTTGATTATTTTCCGAATTCCCATCTACGGGAACTTACGCAAAGAGATTCTCCTGGCTGAGATGTGCAGAACATTGGGCCTTCTCATCAGCGCCGGCGTATCGATCGTTGACGGACTTTCAATTGTGGCGGATACCATGCAAAATATCGTCTATGCCGACTCCATCCGCGAAACGGCGAAGCGCGTTGAGAAGGGAATCGGTGTTGCAGCTGTTTTTTCCACATTTGATCATTTTCCGCCCATTTTGCCGCAAATGATCGCGGTCGGTGAGGAGACGGGAAAGGTCGATGAGGTGCTTCTCAAACTGGCCGTCTATTTTGAAACGGAATCGGAACACCTCGTCAAAGGCTTGACAACGGCTATCGAGCCTCTTATCATGGTTTTTTTAGGGATAGGTGTCGGTTTTTTGGTGATTGCGATCATCATGCCGATATATAATTTGACAAGTCAGTTGTGAAAAAAGACGAGAGTGACGCTGTCTTACTTAGTTACTTGCGGCAGGTCGTCTTACGTCTTGACCGCAGCTGCCCAGAGAGGAGGTGAAGAGGAATGCCTCACCATACCATGAAAAATTCAAAAGGATTTACACTCATTGAACTTTTGATCGTCATTGCAGTCTTGGGAATTTTGGTGGTAGCCATTCTCTCGGCGCTTGATCCTCTGGAGCAAATTCGAAAAGCCAGAGATGCAGGAAAGAAATCGGACGCCGCGGAGCTTTTGGCGGCATACGAGCGCTACTTTACGACCTATCAGTGTTTTCCTTGGGAAAGCGACGGTTCGACTCCGTGCATCAACGAACCGACTCTACGGACCACGTCGACCAATCCGGATTTCACCGATTCGGCTGAGGATTTGGATTTAGTTAACCAAGGAGAATTGAAAGGTCAATTTGCAAACAGAGAAAGCGTTGATCCTGCGAATCCAGCCGGAGAGCGACTGTGGGTCAGTGAACAGCCGACTTCCCGCCAAGTTTCGGTTTGTTATGAACCGGAATCCCGATCAGCACGACAGGGAGGACTCGGACCAACCAGAAACCAGATAAACACGTCAGCAGATACCTGTATTATTCCTGGGAGCTACCCAGATTCAAGCTGTTACGTTTGCGTACCGCAATAGTCTGAAAGAGGAATCGAGGCTAGTGTGAATATATGATGGAAACATTCATCATACTGGCTTCGATATTCCTCTTTGGGTTGGCGATTGGGAGCTTCTTAAACGTCGTCATCTACAGAACGCTTCACGGAGAGAGCCCATTTTCAGGCAGGAGCCGCTGTCCGAAGTGCAAACGAACGATCCGGGCGATAGATAATATTCCCCTCCTCTCCTTTTTCTTACTCGGTGGACGCTGTCGTTGGTGCAAGGCAAAGATTTCATGGAGGTATCCGGTGATTGAACTTCTGACCGGAGTTCTATTCCTCTGGTGGTTTCTGGCAGGATCTTTCTTCTTTAGACTTTCTCAACAGCCGTTCGTCTATGTTCAACCAACGTTTTGGCTGGTCGTCGGAATCCTCCTCCTGGCGCTGTTTTTTACCGATCTCCTCTATGGAGTCATCCCGGATGTCTTGGTGTTTATCTTGGGAATGGTTGCCTTTCTCTATCGGTTGTTCCTGACAATCAACGACATTATGCAGCCAGTCGATTTTTGGCGATCGATCGCCAGTGGTATTGTCAGCGGCGGGTTTTTCTTGAGCCTCATTCTC
>MHCL01000025.1:0-361 GCA_001816915.1 Candidatus Chisholmbacteria bacterium RIFCSPLOWO2_01_FULL_49_14 | reverse complement strand
ATTCTCATAACCCGAGGACGAGGGATGGGGATGGGTGACGTCAAGTTAGTCGCGGTCCTGGGGATTATTTTAGGATGGCCAAAAATTGTCGTCGGCATGTTCGCGAGTTTTTTCAGCGGGGCTCTGGTGGCTCTCATCCTCCTCATTTTGGGAAAGCGCCGCTTCGGGCAGACCGTTCCCTTCGGGCCCTTTTTGGTACTGGGGACCGGAGTCGCTCTCCTCTGGGGTAATCAACTCTGGAGCGCGTACCTTCGGTTGATCTTCTAGTCCTGCTCCCCTACTCCCGGGTACCCGATATCTCTCTTATCGGTAGGCGTGAATAAGTCGCGATACATATTGCACTCCTAGCAAGGAGTGGTAT
>MHCL01000024.1:2950-7183 GCA_001816915.1 Candidatus Chisholmbacteria bacterium RIFCSPLOWO2_01_FULL_49_14 | reverse complement strand
CGGCATGACTCGCTCAGAGTCTCAAATGTATCGTGACCTAGTCACGAAGGCCTGTATCTGTGGTGCATTGAGAAGCGAGAAATGAAGAATAAAATGAGCCAGCACCTTTTGCACTCTTCTCTCTTGCTGTGTTACAATACTCCTCTGATGGACACATCAAAATTGACCATTGCTAAACCCGCGATCGGAAAAATCGGACCGATCCAATTCATCAGACAATCCATTGAAGAATTGAAAAAGGTCAGTTGGCCGACGCGCGCTGAAACAATCAAACTGACGCTGATCGTCTTCGCCGTCTCGGCAGCGGTGGGCGCATATATTGGCGGTCTTGATTTTCTCTATACAAAATTAGTTGAATTGATTCTAAAATAACGTCTATGCCGAAAAAGAAAACGGTAAAACCAGAAGAGAAACCGATTGAAAAACCCATAGAGGCAGAAACAAAGGAAGAGAAAGAGGATAAGCCAAAAGGCAACCGCAATCACATCGTCTTCACCAAATCGGAAGATGAACGGTCGCGATGGTATGTCGTTCATACCTACTCCGGACATGAAACCAAAGTCGCGGAAACCCTGCGCCAGCGCGTCAAATCGATGCAGCTCAAGGGAAAAATTCATGAACTGCTCGTTCCGACCCAGGAAAGAATAAAAATCCAGCGCGGGATGAAGGTCAAAACGAAGGAGAAAATATTTCCCGGTTACCTCTTGATAAAACTGATTCTTGATGAAGACTCTTGGTTGACGGTCCGTACCACCCCCGGAATTACCGGTTTTGTCGGCATCGGCAACAAACCAACTCCGATTTCTCAGGAAGAAGTGAAAACCATCTTAAAGTTTACGCAGATGGAAGCGCCCAAATACAAGGCCGTTTACTCCATCGGCGACCCGGTCAAAATCATCGAAGGACCGTTTGCCGACTTCTTGGGAACTGTGGACTCCATCGACGACGCCAAAGGCAAGGTGAAAGTTTTAGTCTCCATCTTTGGCCGCGAGACTCCGGTCGAGCTCGATTTCCTCCAAGTCACGCAAGTGTAAGTAACTGATTCTTCCCCTCTTGGAAACTTTCTGCTACAATACGATTCGTTCTGCGACGCAGGACCTCCCACCTCGGAGAAAACATGCCATCCACAGTCTTGGCGAAGGATGATCGAGGAAGCAATTCGAACAGGGATTGCGAAAGAGCTTCGAAAAAGTTTTTCTTTCGCAACTCCTGTACAACTTTTAACTTTGCATTTTAAACTTTGAATTTGAGCGACTGAAAGGATCGTCTGTGGCCACGAAAAAAGTAAAAGTCGTCACCAAATTAAACCTCAAGGCTGGTGAGGCCAATCCCGCTCCTCCGATTGGTCCGGCATTGGGACAACACGGAGTCAACATCATGGACTTCTGCAAAGCCTACAACGAAGCGACGAAAGACAAGAAAGGCCAGATGATACCGGTCGAAATCACGATCTATGAGGACCGTTCCTATACCTTTGTGACCAAGCTGGCGCCGGTCTCGGAACTCATTCGCCAGCACTTGAGGCTCGAGAAAGGCGCCAGTGCCCCGGGATCTGAGACGGTCGGAACGCTATCGAAAAAAGACGTCGAAGAAATCGCCAAAGCCAAACTCAAGGACCTGAACACCAAAAACTTGGAAGCGGCAATGAAAACCGTCGCCGGAACTGCCAGGAGCATGGGAGTCAAAATAAGTTAAAAATTCAAAGTGAAAAGTTAAAAATTGTCTTAACTTTGAATTTTGCATCGCAATTTAAATTTTGCATTTTGAATTTTAAACTTTAAACTTGACCGACCGTAGGGAGGAATTGTGGGCCAAAAACGCCTGACGTTGGTAGACCTCACGCAAGGAGACCAACAAAAAAAAGTCAGCCAAAAAAGGGTTGCAAAATCCGCCGGCAAGGCATTGGGCGCCGGTAAACGAACCGGTCGGATTGCCGACAAATCGCAGGATATTTCAGACATCACATTGGATGAAGCGCTGACGAAGCCGGAAGAAGGATCTGCTGCCGCTTTGCAGACCGAAGAGAAGAAAGCGACCAAGGAACACAAGCCGCGGGAACGCAGCCGGCGCTATAAACTGGCCCGTTCAAAAGTGGACCGGACAACCAACTATCCTCCGGATCAAGCAATTGAACTCGTAAAGAAAACCAACATCGCGCGCTTCGATTCAACGGTTTCAGCCCACCTCAATCTTACCCAAGAAAAGCAATCGGTCGATGTCCACTTCCCCCACTCCACCGGCAAGCAAACCAAAGTTGAGATCGCGACGGATACGATACTGAAAAAAATCGAGGCAAAAAAGATCGACTTTGATATCTTATTGGCATCACCTGCTCAAATGCCCAAAATCGCCAAAGTCGCGAAGATTTTGGGGCCTTTGGGCCTCATGCCGAACCCGAAAAACGGGACCATCACCGATGATCCCGAGAAGCGCAAAAAAGAGCTCGGTTCCGGATTAACGCGCGTCAAATCAGAAGGCAAATCCCCGCTTATGCACGTCACGATCGGTAAATCCTCACTATCAGACAAAGCGCTGCTGGAGAATCTTCAGGCATTGGTGACCGCCGTCGGAGGCAAACAGATCAAAAAACTCACCCTTGCTTCCACGATGAGTCCGGGAGTCAAAGTAGACCTCTCAGCCATGCTGGACTCAGAAGAATAATCCGAGGGTAAGATCTCTTTGTCCATATCTTTGCCGGCATTCCCTGCCCATAACTTTTACGAAGGCGGGTTTCAAGATGCGAAAGTAGCATCCAATTGCTCGTCCAATCATCACACCATACCCTACACGTTTCCCTCCAACGGCCTTAGACTGCCTGGTATAATACGGCATCTTAGAGGTCAAACACGAACGATGGCAAAAAAAGAAGACAAACCGAGAGAGTTCTTTCGGGTAGAGGCAACCGCACACTTCACGATGGAACTCGATGAGAAGCTTGCGCAACAATTTCCGCTACTTGAAGCAGAAGACGCGCAAAGTCTTCGCGCATTTAAATCAAAGGAGCAATCGAACTTCTCGTTTAGGGTTGACCATCCGAACAGACAGTTCCTCAACGACGTCCTTATGACTGCGCTGCAGAGAGCCGCGGATCCTCACGATCACGGACCATTTAGTGAACATGGGAGTCTCCATGCCACATACGCTGAAGCAATCAACACCATCGTCAAGAGTATTAAACAAAAGAGTGTCACCACTCGTTTCCAGCCGATGGAGGAAATTATCAGAACGGATGCCGGTCCGAAAGAATTTACCTTCAACCGGATAATCTTTGAATCCCCTGCGTATGAGCGAATTAGCTACCGACCAGCTCCACATCAAGCCGCAATTGAACTCTTAGATCTCCCCCAAGCAAGGACATTGAAAGGATTGCAGAGACAGTTTCGCAGAGATATTCTCCAGCATGGCGTTCCGTACGGAATACTGCTGTGCGTGTATTCTGGAATGCAAGTTCATGAAATCTTCACGCTTTTTGAAAACCAAGATTTTAAACGGAGTATTACTTCTCAATTTGGGGAACAGACCAAAATCCCCTCCTCCAGAAGAACAACCGATCGAGAGTTATTACGTACGCTGATGAACACGATGACACTGCGATCCGCAACGGAGTTTACTCCCTCCCCTTCGCCAGTTATCTATCGAGAAGCACTAGAGACGCTCACCAACCATTCCTATTTGAGTCCCCAGGATACCGAAAGTGCCGCATTACGTTTTCTCCCCACGAAAGATGTTGCCCAGGCGAGAGCTGTATTTCTATCAATGACGGAGGTTGCACAACGAACCGCTCATCCTAGCTTTGAAGATCCAGAACGGACGGACTATATCGAAAGAAAATTCGGGAATCAGTCCACCACAAACATGATCACGGCATTTCTCGTTATCGGACAGTAATCCTGTGGCATGTGTTCGATTTAGGCCTGGGGAACTTCAGATGGAACACGAAGCTCTCCCTCCTAATCCATCCCGTTAACGTACTTTTTCTCCGACCGGCGATCGCTTGTTAGATAAAAAGAGATCCGCTTGAGATCCGAGAACGGTCTCAAATGTTTCAAACGCCCGATCACCCATCCACGTCGGCCCGAGAAGCTCAAAAGGTAGCTGCGGATCGTCTTTCAGAATGGAAAGGTAGATAAACGCAAGTTGCTCTCCCGTTGTTTCCTTAGACTTTGTCATCTTCATAAATTCTTGATAACGACGATTTAACTCATCGAGCTGATAAACCTCGTGAACGAGCTC
>MHCL01000024.1:0-2926 GCA_001816915.1 Candidatus Chisholmbacteria bacterium RIFCSPLOWO2_01_FULL_49_14 | reverse complement strand
TCCATTTGTACCGGTATCAGAAACGATGACCATTCCGGAAAGTCCCTGTTCCCTGATGAATGTTCTGAGTACCTCCGTTGGGTCCCAGAGTATGAGGTAGCTGCTGTTTTGCAAACGTCCCGCTCCAATCTTGACAAGTTTCTCCCGCAACCTCTCACGACCCCGCTTTTGCTCTTCAGGAATGTCGTAGAGAACCAAATAGAGTCTTTTGTTCCAAGGACGATGTTTTAAATAGACAGGAAGCTCGGATACGAGACGCCTCCTCCCCTCTTCGGTTGCTTCCCAAAATTCTTGTCCTCGCTCCCGTTTTCGTCTGAGGAGTCCCTTGTTCTGTGCTCGCCAAAAGGCTTGCTTGAGAGAATCCTGGCTCACACCCCTGAATCCGGCGGACGCCTCAACAGCCCTCATGACCGATGCAGGACTCCGCCCAGCAGTCATCACATCAGCTGAAAAAACCACCCAGCTCAACACAAGGTTGATTGAGGTTGATAGCACTCCAAATGAGAAATCCTCAATGGTTTCTCGTAGCTCTCTCCGCCGCATAGTCCTATCCTAGCCTGCACGTCGTCTTTTTGTCAAACAAGCGATCGCTTGCCTGCTAAAAAGAGCTCGGAAATTCCTCCCCTCCTTGTCAACGGCGCTGACATTTGATATGAACAGTGCATGCCCAAAGAAGTTAAACAATCGGCATGGGGAGAAAATCACGGCTGGCACGCACCATCCACTGAGCTCATCCCGGTGCTGCGGGAAAAAGCCAAATCAAAACCTGTCTGGAACCCGCTGCCGGTGCACTTCGCAATAGACATCGGCCCATCCAATCCATTCCAAGAAAGAGCGCTCGCTGAAATGACCGCTACGCTCACAAGCGAAGCGTTGGAAGGAACCGAAACGGAAGTTCCCACCAGAAAAACTCTGCTCGACGGTCGTCCGAACATGATCGTCATGTTTGGGGACGGAACCCTCAATGCTCGGGTCAATACGATACCCACGTACCTCAAGCTTCCGACCCCGAAACCGCCGTTCCTACTGATCAATACGGTCGACAGACTTCCGCTGGTAGACTTTGAACTAGCCAGAACTCAACTCGTTGCAGGAGCCTGCAATAACGGCGTGCTCTTCGAAGGGCCGCAAAACGGGTATGAGCCGTCCGCCGCGCTCTGGACCAGTATGCAAGGCAATCATATGGAATTGCGCAAGCCATATCCGGAGATTATCGACGACGTCACCAAACGTATTCTTGCGCACTACGGAACGAAGTATGTCACGCAGCGTTACGCCGGCGAAGCACCGTCTTGGTTTACCTGGGGAGAGTGGGAGCGCTCTCCAATCCACCCTGAAGTCGCCGAGGCAGCCTGGTCGCTGGGAAAATCCGGTCTAGTTCAAGATAAGGTCGACCTCTCTCGATATTTTGATGACGATATTCATGTCTGGTCGATCCAAAAAGCCCTCAATAAGAGCTTGGGTGAAAGCATGAGGGCCCAATTCGATCCGGACCTACGAGTCATGGGCATTACAGTCAGTGGTGGCGGAAAAGTCGAAGTCAGCGCCGATCCGCATGATGGACATTTGGTTCCCGTCATGCAAATTACACCGGACGGATACGTCGTCGTCAATCCCAGAGGAAGTCGAGTAAAAAAGTACGGGAACGGCTCTGTCGAGACACTCGAATCAGCAAAAATCATCCTCTATGGGGCGCTCGCGCTCGCAGGAGTTGCCCGCTCGTTTAAAGAAGCCGAAGACTGGCTCAATGACCAGTTCACCAAACGAGGCGTTGTTGATCTGGTCCCCGATGATCTTGAGCCGATGATCACGGTCATCGATCATTCTCATTGGCATGTGGAAAGCTACGACGAGGAGAGGGTCGAAGTCGTCAATCCGGATCCTCGCTATTATCCTCCGGATCTCGACTTCGCTTGCGGCTCGCTGGACTCGGCAAACGCCACGGCCTCCGCGCTGTTCCGCTCCGATATCTTCAGAAACCCCGGCACGAACGATGACCCGATGAAAGGAAAAATCCTGGTCGTCGAACTCGCAGGTCACGGGTTGATCGCCTTGGGAACGAACCGCAGGCAGGTAACGCGAGCGCTCACCGATGAACGCGTCATGAAATTACGGCCGCCTCGATGGGTATAGGCCTATTCCCCCCTGGTCTCGATGGTATGCTATCATGGTACCATGATCGATGATAACGCTCTGAAGGAGGCAATCGAAAAATCGCCGTTGAGCCAGGAAGACAAATTACACTGGCTCAAACTGCTCGTTAAATTAAATCCCGACCAGCGTGAACGACTCCATCACAGCCTCACCGCAAAAACCGAAATAGCAAAAGCCATCTCGCTTATCGAAAGGGCATTGGATGTCATCGCCAACGCCGAAAAAGAAGCGGAAGAAGAGGTAAAACGGGAGGACGAAACGAGCCGGGAAAAACAGGAGCTTTTACAGGACCTTGAAGAAATCAAAGACAAAGAAGGAGAAATTCTCATGGACGAGGAGGAACTGAAGAAAAAACAGGATGAAACGAAGAATCAGATCCAAAGCATCCGTGAAGAACTGCGCAAATTGTCACTGGAAGTCCATGGTAAAGCTCCGCCTTCATATCAATCTCCTCAATCACCGACCTCGTCCGTATGATCCGGAGTGTCAACCTCCTGAAGCTCCTTTTCGATCTTCTCCTCTTCCGATTGTCCGAGCTTTAAAAGCCATTGCTTCGCTCCCTGAAGGAATGAGCGGATGGCCTCAACCGGGTCTTTTTCATTGATCTCTTGATCACCAATGGCTGCCATGTTTTCCTCCCGCTATCAGTCTACACGAGAAGTGTACAAATTTCTAGATTGTGTACAGGTTACACACCTTTTGGACTTTTGATTTCCCTTCCTAGTACAGCGGCTGGGGTTTGATCTCCCAACCCTTCATGGATTCTATCATT
>MHCL01000023.1 GCA_001816915.1 Candidatus Chisholmbacteria bacterium RIFCSPLOWO2_01_FULL_49_14 | reverse complement strand
TTTCAAGTATATTTATCATTCTTATTTATCAGATAATCTCTGTGATCCACTTTAACTCCAAGGATTATCAACGTATTTGTAAAGAATTCTGCGTATTAACTTAAAAACATCTTCAAACCATTTATATGTGTATTTTGATCCTGTCAACAACTTAAGTTGCCTTTTTCTGTCCGCATGAATAATAGCATTGCGGTATTCAACTAAGTCGTCGATGGTCTTAATTTCATCGGTGCTAAACATTAATATATTTAGCCCGTTTAAAATAAAGGATTTTTTAGACCTTTCACCCAGAGGGACAAAAAGACTCTCTAGAACAGTACAGCTATCAATAGTCCTGTCATTGTTAGAGAACCTATCACAACTTCGTCTGTACACATCAAAGGCTACTGGTCGCATATCATAGGCTATTACGAATTTTTTATAGTAACTTGCAAAGTTTTCATCAATCTCTTTATCTAATTTTTCTTCATATCGCGGTCTCGCTGACGACGAAAGAATGCCTCCCCCCGAAAATTCTTCTTTAGGCGCTGGGGCAACGCCCGCAACTCCTACAACGCCATCTCCATAGACAACTAAAGACGCATCTATCTTATTGATTAAATTTATAAAAAGACCAGGGAAGGGTTCACTAGGATTGTCTGAATCATACTCATAATTAACTTCCAACACCGCATCATAACTTCCTTTTAAGCCAAATTTTTCTAAGTATTTATGCTCCTCTGTGAGAAGATCAACAGCTCTTATTAGAATGCTTTTGTCTAATTTAATGCTTTGCTTTGGTGTCTTTTTCAAGCCGTATATTGGAGCTATAAATTTTTGTTTCTTCTTCATACTAAGTATATTTTCTTGAACTCTTGTTCATTATGCTTTCACTAGCATAAGGGATTAACTTACCACTGATTGCTTTTGTTTTTTCTAATAAATCTGAATTACCATTTACAAAATGCACCATTTGGTAAATCCTTTTCGCCTGCGCATTAACTTGACACCAAACAAATAGATCAATGGTCTTTATATCGTCTTGCGTATCTACTATAAATCTTTGATTGCTTAAGTCCTTAATAATTTGAGAATTATAAGCAACAGCACCCTGAAGGCAGTGAACGAAATTAGACCAGTTCAATTGAAAATGATCTGAAGTAAAAATAAGCACCCAGGGTTTTAGATGATTAGGGTCTTGATTCTTAAACTGTTTTACTGCCTTGTGTATTAAATCTCTAAGCTTGGAGATTATAGTTGTCCAATGAAATATTCGTGTTTGTGCGCTTGGTTTTAAAGCTGGAGTTTTTATCTCGCAGTAAAATTTTAGTACATCATTTTCATTTACCTCGAAATCTGGTGCTTTTCTGCTAGACTGTAACTTTTTAGTATCTATCCTTTTAGGATCGTACTTATGATTTTTGAGATATCTTTCTACTAATTCTAGGGCTAGGGATTCAGTCATATTATCTTGTAGTAAATTGAATGTTATCGAATTCAACTCTATAGGGGTTACCATCTCCCCAGGCGGCCAAAAACACCTTTTCTAATATGCGCGGATCAACTCGTTCTTTGGGTTTATACTCAAGCTTATTATTTATAAAACATTTGATAAAATTCTTTTGGTTAACTTCAAACCTAATACTAATAAAGCTGGTATTATCGTAGTCCAAGGTTTTGTTAAGGGAAGGGTCCCAATCACTATTTCTGTAGGCAGTAACACCGAATTTGCTACGAGATTCACTTGCCCCTATGTGGAACAACAAACTATTTGTAGTTCTAAGCGGCAAAATTGTTCCGTTCGGATCAGTAAATTTAAACCCCGCCCGCCAAAAAACTGTGGAGGGTTTCACTCTAAACTCCAAGGTCTCGAGAGGCTTTCCTTCTAAATTTATTTCTCTGTAGTTTGTCCCTTGCTCATTATTTGTTTCCGTAGCCATCCAACCTGTCAACCCTATCACTTTCCCTTTTTTCTTTATCAATGTCTTTATCCTTTTTTTCTCTACTAAACTATCCGATACTACTGATAAAGTTTTACTTCTTCTCCAAAGCAACGAAACTGCAAAGGTAAGAACTATGATTCCTAAACTTTTTCTTAATTCAAAGGGTAATAATATAAAATATAAAGCTAAAAGAACTAGAAGAATGGGTATAATGCGCCTTATAACATCGCCAACAAATGAAATTATTCTATTTTCAAGTTCGCCTCTGTATATTGAAAGAATCAACAAAAACCAGATACCAACAAGCATTAACCATGCAATAAAGAACGGTTGAACTCTCAACCATTTATCGTTTTCAGCAAAAATAGGAATAAAGAGTAAAGCACCGCTTCCTACAAAAATGAGAAAGTTTTTAAGTTGAAATATCTGGAGAAAAAGGGTTTTATATCCTTTTTGATTTATTTCTGTACTATTATCTTTTTTCATTCTGTTTTGAGCTTTTTTAACTTTGATACATGTGCCTAGTCCAGACGAAACTTCTTATACTGGGCGAGGTGCCCAGATATACTTCGTTACCGGTTAACTTATCTAGCTTGCCTAAGGCAACAGCTCTTTTACACCCCTCTATTATTGCGAAGGGACCTGTAATAGAATCTGCAACTAGAATAAATTTATTATCAAGATCGTTGACACTCTTTACATATACGTTTTCTTTGCCTTTAATATCGGCATACTTCCCATAGCTAAAGTTAGATTTTTTATAGTTATCTATTGCCGTAACGAGTTTGAAATCAGGGAAACAAAGACCTTCTGCTTGCCAATCGTCTGATGAGCAAATATAGAGTTTTTCAATATCCGCACTTTCAATTTCAGTCAAACTCCAAGTCAAATCAGCGTAGGCCACAAGAGGAAAAACGATATCAGCTCTTTGCCAAATGCTTCTTTTTTCTATTTTTTCCCAATGGCTAAAAACTTCACCTTGAGTTACTGATTCAATTATTTTCATTTTTCCCTTCGACAACTGCTATCTCCTCCGGCGTGAGGCCGTAGAGTTTATAAACTAATTGGTTAATTTGTCTTTCGTATTCTTTATTTTTAATAGCTTTCGAACCCTTAACACTTGAGTATTTAATACCACCAAAGTAACCTTATTTAACATCAACAATTTTCATTACTTCGTCGCCGTAATGGTTTATGACTTTGATGGCAATTTTGCCGGTTTTTGGTTTGGGAAATGGGCGAGAAATAGTGGAATAGAGTTCCTCCCACGCGTCTTCGTTGATATCTGCCTTGAGTGCCTTCTTGAGTTTCTCGTATGGTTTATCTGCGCCGAGGAAATATGCATGCGTGATGAAAAAAGCTTCGCCGTTGTAATTTGTATCTATAAACCATGCGGCGATTTCGTGCTCCGGATCGCCGGAGCCGCTACTGCGGATTGCGCTTTTGACCGGATCATAGATGTCCACACCGAGCACTTCCACTACAACACCGTCTGTAGTTCCTTTAACCCTTATATCAGGCTCACCAAAAGCGAGAAACAAGTTGCCTGATCCAGTTTTTTTGAGCAAGTCGCCCATAGACAAATCGGGATTGATTTTGACTTTCATAATCTGTAAGCCGTTTGTCTGCGACGGTTCAGAAAACGCGGATGCTTCAAATGATGTGGCGGCGACTACAAGCAAATCAGCAAACTTTTTGGCAGCTTTTGCGGCATCGCGGATGAAGTCATCATCCACACTGCCGAATTCAGGACCAATGGAAACCGCAACCTTTTTTAGACCACCGGCAGATTTGTATTCCCCGATCGCTTGCACTTCGGGGCCGCTGGGTAAAATATCCAAATGCACAAACTCCACCCGCGCTCTTTTCTCGCCGGTCTGCACTCCGGATTTCAAAAGGTTAGATATAACTGTTTCTGCAAAACGCTCACTTGAGAGCATTTCCTGTGCGTCCGATACGCGGTGCGGTGAAAGTGATTCAACAGTAAATGGGCCAGTTACACGGACAATATTTTTATTTTCCGCTGGCTGATCATATAAAACTTCTTGCTCCGCCGGTTCATCATTAGCAAGAGATTTGAGTGTCACATGCGGGACGGTTTTGTAAATAAAACCTGCCGCAACATTGGGATGGTCACCATTTTCCTTGAGCTTATAGTACGGGAACTTAGCGGTCATCAAACGCGTACGCGCCAGTGCCAAAGCCACGCGCGAAGTATCAATCGTAATCCAGCGCCTACCCCACTGCTCGGCAACAAAAGCAGTCGTGCCCGAACCACAAGTCGGGTCAAGTACGATATCCCCCGGATCGCTCGTCATTAAAATGCAGCGTTGAAGAATCTTTATAGAAGTCTGCACTACATATATTTTTTCAGTCTGTCTTGAATCTAACCATAGATTTGACAATTTTCTAAAGGGAAAATCGTCTAAATACTGGACAAAAAATAGATCATTGCCTTGTGCATAGATTCTATTCATGTTCTTCAAATATTCCATTTTCTCCTTTGTTGTGACCCAACATGAGCCTCTCGCAGGGCTATATATTTTACCTTCGAACTCAAAATCAAATACCGATTTTTCACTAAAAGAAGGAGCACGCAGTGGAAACAAATCGAAAACTTTTGCTCCAGTCGGAATTTTATTACTTTCCCTTTCCTCTTTTGATAGGGATCTTCTCACCTGATTTACAAGATCGACCATATTCCATCGGGAATCAAGTTCGAATTCAGTTTTTTCGAAAAGACCTCTATATTTACAATTACTTTTATCCTTCGCATACCAAATTACATAATCATTCATTGTTTCGAGATATTTTGAACCTAACATCATACCTTTCTTTTTATAAACAATTCCACATATAGAGTTTTGTGTGCCGAAAACTTCATCCATTAGACTTCGAATCAGGTGTACATTCTCATCATTTATCTGCAAAAAACAACTCCCGCTTTCGGTTAGCAATTCGCGGGCGATGAGAAGTCGGTCGCGCAGATAAGAAAGATAAGAGTGAATGCCCAGTTCCCAGGTATCGCGAAAGGCTTTGACTTGCTCCGGCTGGCGGATGAAATCTTCCAGTTTATTATCTTTAACATCACGCTTGCGCGTGGAAACTTGCCAGTTGGAGCCGAACTTAATTCCATATGGCGGGTCAATATAGATGGTCTGCACCCGTCCGCGCATGCCTTCTTTTTCCAGCAAGCTATTCATTACCAGTAGCGAATCACCTAAAATCATTCGGTTTTGCCAGTTATCCTCGTGCTTGTAGAATTCAACAGCTTTGGATACCTGTGTTTCTGCCGTCTCACCAAAGAGCATCATTTGCGCGTTTTCTTCCGCGCCAAGCTTGAGACGAGCAATGAGTGCTTCGGGCGCGATCTTCTCCTGCACGTAGATCGGCACTGTGGATACAGCAAACTCAGCACCCTGCTCTTTCTTGCCTGCCCAAACTAGTTGGGGATCAAGGGATGGATCATAATCATATTTTTTCTTGACTGGTTGCTTTTCTCGAGCAGAAAGCTTAATTGACTCTTCTTGTGTGGGGATGTGAGTACGTTTTGCATCGTGTTTGTAGGATTCTACCGGTGCAGCGGTGGTTGGCTTTAATATTTTTTTCTTTCTCATATTTATTTCTTGTTAAATAAATTATCAGATGTTAAATTATCAAAACCCCTGTCTATGCCGGCACGGATAAGATTTTGTGTTTCGTGGATATCCTGTACCTCCAACATAATCCATCTCCCATACTTACCGATATTGTTGACGGCTGGTACCCAAAGATCGTGCGAAGTTTTAACTTTCATCGCTTTTTTGTCATCTTTCTTGCCAGTAACTTCTATCAACAGATTAAGTTTTGACTTATCAGCCATTTTCAAAACTACAATAAAGTCCGGTACATATTGGTGCGCTACACCTTGATGCTCATAAGGAATGGTGAAGCCGAGATTTTGATTTTTAACATAGGCAAGTACTTCCGGCATTTGTTCAAGTTTCTTTGCCACACCCTGCTCCCACTCTTCGGTATCGGCTACTACATAATTGACATGGCTCTTGGTTGTTAGTGCAACAGGTTTTGTGGTAAGGAAATCCACATAACGAGTGGAGCCAAGCGTGTCATATGGCGCGAGTATTGGCAACAATCGTTTGTCTTTTTGGTGCTCCAGATTTTCAATAATGATGGCCTGCTGGATTTTGGTAAGCGCACCAGAAAAGTATTCGCCAACCGAAAGATAACCGACCACCATGCGATCTTTTAAAATGATATGATTTTTAACGTATTCCTCAACAATTTTTCTTAGCTGCGGTGTTAGCCAGTACTTCTCCGTACCGTCGGCATCGGTGTAGTAGCGTTTTAGAAGCGCTTGTGTGAGCCGGATGATTACTTCTCCCTCGCGGCGTTCTCTGATTTTCTCCATCATCTCTTTCACTTTTTCGCCAATTACTCCCGCTGAAGTTACTTCAGTTGGTTCGTTCTCAATGATTGTTTTTGATTCCTCGGTAAATCGAGCCGCCAGTTTGGCTTCATCAAGCTCGTAGCGGTAACCCTCAACTCGTGGGAAGGTAATTTCGTATTGTTCTCGCTCTGGCAACGCGTGGACGCGATGAATAACTTTTGGAGGCTGGGGCGGAGTTACGCCAGTGACTTTTAAGAAGCTGAACGGCACACCATAAACTTCGGCGTATTCTGCCGACATCATCCCGGTTGATTCGTCAGCCGTGTAATCAATGCGGCGAAGTGCCCGACCAACAACCTGCTCGCAGAGAAGCTGAGTAGAAAAAGCGCGGACACCAAGAATATGGGTAACGGTATTAACATCCCATCCTTCAGTAAGCATTGAGACGGATACCACACATTTGATATTTTCACCGAGTTTGCCGGGTTTACCAACGGTGTTCATAACTTCACGCAAGAGCTCTTCGTCGGTAGGCTCGGTCCCATTAGTGAAGCGCCTACGATAATCTTTATGAAAGTCTTCTATTTCTTGAGAAAATATATTTTTAAATTCGGCGCTAATCTTTTCGCCGCTTTCCAGTTGCGCGCTGTCGATAAGCAGCGTGTTTGGCCGATCGTAAAATTGGACTCCGTCTTCATTTCGGAATATTTCAAGATTGCCTCTTTCAACCTTTGTTTGTTTACTCGCTGTTTCCCTTTTATAACCAGCAATCCAACGGTATACCAGTTCGGAAACTGAGGTGTTGTTGCATACGACTATCATTACTGGTGGCATAACTGCAGAATTTTCCTTTTTCTGCTCCTTGTATTCTATATAGTATTTTTCGTAACTACCGTAAAGAGATTCGAGAGCCTCCTGAAGTTTAGTCGGTAGAACACTCACCGACAGGTAATCTTTTCCTCCGGTCTTCAACCCCTTTTTGGGTAGATCGTCCCGTACATAAAGCCAAAGATTGCGGAACTCCGGTATATCGTCCTTGGAAATAGTATCTGATTCGATAGGAAGGCGCGGTATTTTAACAACACCGCACTCCACCGCGTCTAGAAGAGAGAAATCGTAAACAGTCCAAGGGAACATTGTCCCCTCTTGATAGCCGGAACCACGCAAAAAATAAGGTGTTGCCGAAAGGTCAATAAGCGCGTTTATATTTACCTTTTTAGATAGTGCTTCCAGACCATTAATCCAGACCCGAGCCGCCTTGTTGTTTTCGTCAGCTTCTTTCCTTTCTTCGCCGGTGAGCTTTCCATGATCCGGATTTTCCCGATAACAGTGGTGGGCCTCGTCATTGATCACCAGTACGCGCGGTTTGTTCAAAACGCTTTTAAAAGTTCTGTTTACCATTGCATCTGGTGTTTCTTTGATCGCCTCGTCTTTCAAAATGCCAGCAGCCTTCATAACCGCACCAACTTGGAATCGTGGATTTTGCCGAAGCTCTAGCTGATGGAAATTGGTTATAAAAATAATTGCCTGATTCAACAACGCAAAGTCTTGGTAGGAGACTACGCCGTGCTTTAAGTAATAGTTACCGGGATTGTTTGGTTGCAGAACATTCAAACGATCGCGGATAGTGATTCCTGGTGTGATGATCACAAAGGCGTCCGTAAAGCGGGTATCTTGCGGATAGCGAATTTTATTGAGAGTGTGGTAAGCAATGATCATGGCCATGACAACTGTCTTTCCCGAACCGGTTGCCATTTTAAAAGCTAAACGATGGAGTCCTGGGTTAGCTTCTTTGTTGGCTTTTTTTAATTCGTTGATAATCCAGCTCTCTCCTGATTTTTCTGCCACCTCGTTTATGTAAATAAAGGTCTCTAATGCTTCTATTTGGCAGAAAAATAGTTTGTTTTCCCTTGTCTCGTCCCTCCAGTAAGATAAGAGATCCCGTGAGGTTTTGGTAATTCCAGCATCACCGCTCTCCCTCCAATGCTTTATTTTTTCTCGTATTTTATTGATGAACTCGTTTTCTTTCTGTAACTCGTTCCCAAAAGCACCTTCGGCAATATTCAGTTCAAGTTGCTTTTGTTTTGTTCTAGCGCGCGGGACAGGAATATAAAAACTGCTTGGTCTGCGAAATTCCAAGATTTCTTCAGTTAAACCACTCTCATCTGCATTGAAATGGAGATTGGGTTCGAAGTATGGAGAGTTTAAGATTGGGGACTTCATAGTATTTATCTCATTAAATCATCGTTCTTCATAGCTTTTTAGTTCGGAAAAGAGTTTAATCTTGTCGTTATCAATGATTGATTTATTCTGCGTATACATTCTCCCCATATTTTACCTCAGGACTGATTGATAATCGAGAGGAAGGCTACAAGACACCAATAAATATTTATCTCGAGGTATAAAGTGTGAGATAATCGAGTCAGAAGATGCTTCTCTGTATGGGGGTAACTTAGTTATGAAATGTAAGGCAATAAAATCAAACGGCGCACAATGCCAGGCTAACGCTATGCACGGAGGTGTGTATTGCTTCCGACATGATCAGGAGACCCGTGAGCAGGCTCTCAGTGCCTCCTCTGATGGCGGAAAAGCCAAAAGGCAGTATCACCAGCTCGGCAGAAGAATGAAGCTGGACACACCGGAAGATATAAAAAGACTGATGGAGAAAGCACTCAACAGCCTCTGGACCGGCAAGATGCCTGCCAACAATCCCGCCGGATCACTGGGCTACCTGGCAAAGACTTTCTTGGATGCTTATGACAAGAGCGAGTTGGAGACACGAGTTGAGGAACTAGAGAAACGACTGGATCAGGCAAAAGTATGACAACCAAAGTCAGACTGAGACAACTGGAGAGCAAATTCGACAAGGCGCGGAATAAAGATAAGTATGTTGAGGTTGTTCGTCACATAACCCAGGATGGCAGGCTTATTGATGGGGAAGGCTACTTCCTTAGTGAAGCTGAAGCGAGTCAGATTGAGAAGGAGAACGAAGAAGTAAGTAAGAACGGCGGTATGGTTATTTACCTGACGCAGTTCTCTGAACCTCAAGCCAGAACCGCCGGCTCTTCAGCCCAATAGGCAGCCCAGGAGAATATGGGTACTCAGCTATCCATGCTGGAGGTCGCTTTCCAGCGCCTGTTTCGCTGACCGGATGCTCCCGCCGGGGAGTTTCGCGAGGCTGAGGAGCTGGCGCTTCAACTCTTCGGGATGTTTCTTCGCCTTCTCGTACAGGATAGGGTAATACTCTGGGTCTAATTTCTCTCCTAGAAATATAATTGGTTTCTGTTTCTTCATTTTATTACTATTCTTGTTAGTAATCTGACCTATCTTCTCCGATTATTTTTCTCAGAAAGGCGGTTTATTTTGTATTGCATCCAGAATATTAAAGGAAAATTAGACCACAGAAGTCCATCAGTGGAGCTTCCTACGAGCGTAAAAATAATATAAAAGCAAAAGCCAGATGTTATCCACACCCATCTAGAAATCTGTTTTTGATATGCCTCCTTTAGATATACATTAATAACATTCCTAGCAATGAAAGCTTGATAAATCAAAAACATACCAATTATTCCCTTAACTATTCCCGTGAGGAGAATATTGCCTTCTAAGGAGATTCGCTTATTTAGTAGTTCAGAGTCGTCTTTATATACCGATAAAATATCTTCCCCTGCCCTAATATGTTCAAGAGCTTGCTCTTTAAACTCATGTTCAAAAATCCTTAAATTAGCACTATACCATCCCCCAATTACAGTAGTAGCCATTAGAATCAACATTGCTGCAACCAAAAACCATTTATTGAGTATTGGTAATCGGTGTTGATCAGTGTCGTATCCAAAGAAAGAGTGCCTTCGCCAAAACCAGATAGGGAAATAAATCCCTCCACTTAGAAAAGATAAGACGGTAAACACCAGAAGGTTTATTTTAGGATTTTGGGAATCATATTTGCCTTTCAATTTCTGACCACAGTGAGAACAATATTCAGATTTTGAACTTATTTCTCCTTTGCAATGTTGGCACTTCATAGTCATTGCGATTAGGCTGGAGAACACGAAGCTCCCCGCCAGCGATGGCTTGCGCCACCCATACCCCTTTTGAGATATGACCTTGTGAGGTGCTCTGACGAGGAGCTTATTCCTCACAAGGTTTTTGTGCCATGCCAGACGGTTAAATACCGGAAGGTTTAGGCATTATTCACTTTTCATCTATATTTTACCAAATCAGTTAAAATACAGATCAAAATATGAAAGATGAAGATGAAGAAAAAATTGATGCTATTCTTCGGAGAGAGTACGACTTAGGTTTTCTACTGGATTACTTGGATGATCGAAAGAATAATCCTAAAAAGCAAGGTGGTCACGAAAAGCCTTATTGGTTGCCAATAGCAGATATATTGCGATTTATCCCAGAGTTTAATAGAGAGGTCGAGGGCATTAGGTTGAAGTATCAGATCAAACCGGAACAAATGAAAAGGGACTTAATGAAGGCGATAGGTAAGAATGCATGCAATAGATACTTTACTGTATCCCGGGAATTCGCGAGAGGGAAGTTATTTCCCGATTTGAATGCTTCAGACAAACTACACGCGATTGAGAAAAAGATTAACTCTTGGGAGAGCAAGAAACTTAAGACAATTTTGCGAGAAATTGGAAGGCTGCGATTGATCAAATTAAAAAAGTTAAACGCGATCTGGCACAAAGCGATTAAGAACTATGTGTTATACGAGGAAATTACACCTGGATTTGTTCTTTTTAGAAAACAACCACCGAGGATGAGTATACAAGTAGAACCTAATACATTAGAACCCTACTTAGAGATAAAGATCTATTCTCACACAAGTTTAGCCAACACTGGAAAGAGAGGCTGGCCAAATATGTTAAAGCAGATTCAGAAGAAGTTTCCAAACTATTTTGATGCTAACAGACAAGACGAGGAGACGTTTTTGAATAGATATTTTTACTTCGTTCTAAAAAAGCATATGGGATTAACACATAAAGACACAATAAAGTGGATGAAAGACAAAGGTCTTTGGGGTTTTGAACAAAACAAATCGAGCAGAGAAATAAAACGCTTCATGCAACTTTTCACGGACACCTCTAACTAACCCATCAAACCGCTGTTCTATTGGGTTTTTTCAAATCTGATTTCCGTCTATAGACTAAGGAAAGATGAAGTAATGGAGAAGCTCTATGGACCAAACAAGATATGAGAGTAAAGATAGGCAAATTTGCCCGTTTCTTCTGATTCAACCCAACATAAAGTTCCTAGGGACAAGAGTAGAGAACTCAATCATCTACTTCCAATTCTCTCCACTCGAGAAATGCCTGCAATTAGTTAACTCGTTTCTGAGTAGGCAAGCTCCCCTTGTTCAGCCCAAAGATCTCTTGGACGCAGTAGATACTTTCAGACATAAAGTCTACGAGGTTACAAGCAGAGGGTAAGAAGCGTAACCATCTTAATAACTCTTCGCAAGTATGAACAACCATCAATTTAAAGAACTATACAGATTTTATCAATCAGTATTGCTCAAAACATTTGAAGAAGAAATTAAAGAAAGAGGTTGGAAGATTACAGAGAGAATATATCGCAGTAACTTCTCTAGAGATTTGGCCAGCCTAAAGTTGCGGGTCAAATACATAGGGCAAAAGAAGGAGGGATGCGTTACCTTCAGACACGCATGGATGGAAGTCCTTTTCATTGATAGAGATGAAATCCCATTATGCCTTGATCTTCGTATTTTAGACATGAATTTTGGGTTGGCTAAAACAACACGTATCGCCGTAGAGAGAGCGGAAATCATGGATGCGTGCTTTAAAAATGACCAGGAGAGGCTTCATGCGCTTGGAAGAATAGTAGATAGATTACGCTCTACTAAACCCATTAAAAAAGGTTCAAAAAAAGAAAAGGTTGAACTTCATTACGAAAAAGGAGTTGAGCAATCGGACGTAGGTGCAATCATTAGTAGAAAGGATAAATGACTAAATTTGATATCAGAAACGATTACACAGAGTTTAAAAATATGGTAAATGGTCCAAATGTTCTGGTATCCCCCAAGCATAAGCTGAATCTTCGATCTAGGACAGGCAGTTGCAACCTATGGAACAGTAATCCAGAAAATTTAGTCGCATTGGATTTGGCATAACATGATTTCGGCATAGACGTATACATCTTTTCAATTTACTCTCTGGCTGAGAGACGACTTCAGCTGGTTGGATGGATCTTATTTGATGAACTTATCAACGAGTCAGGCGTTGTTGTTGAAGACAAAACGATTTATCTGACGATACCAATAAAAAAACTACATTCACTAGAAAAGGAGAATTTCGAAAAATTCAAGTATCCATACACAGATAATGAATAAATAAGAATGTACTCAGAAAGGAGTTAAGACATATGGGAATGGATTTGAGAGGAAAAGGGGGAGCTTTCAGATTTAACAGGTTTGGATGGAGTTATGTACTCAATCTAGCATACGAACATGGCTGGGAACCGGAAGGGACAAAGCCATACAGAGAAATTTTCAAAAAACTTTGAGTTTCAGAAAAAAGGTGGGAAGGTGATTATTTTTCTAACCACTGGCAAGTTGTTACAGATCAAGACACAAGAAATCTCTCAAAAGCTTTAAAAAAAAGCACTACCTGAAGTCAAAAAGGAGAAAGATGAAGAGTGGTGCAAATACATTGAAGATTTTAGCAAGTTCTGTGATGAGGGTGGTTTTTGTATTGGGTGAGATCCTAGCTCACAGAGATAGATCCAAGCAGCCTCGAAGGACATCGGTATCACCGAAAACAAAGAGCCTCACGAAATCTCATGATCAGTGAACAGATTAAAGCAGAGCTCAAGATAATTTTAGAAGAAGAATATGGGCTGAAGCTTAAGCCGAGAATTATATTGGAAGTGGCTAATAATCTGATCGGCTTTTTCGGGCTCCTGGAGGAAATTGATTCAAGTAGCCACAAGGACAAAATGAGACGATCTTGAATTTTCAGAGGCAAATCAACGATGAGAACTAACAAACTCAATCTCCGGAGAGAAATCAAAAACCTGAATAAGGCGATAGCCATGAAATGCCTCGACTGCGTCTGTTGTCAGGCAAAAGAAGTCTTGCGATGCCAAATCACTGGATGTCCTCTCTGGAATCTACGACCAAAAAGGCTAAAAGGGCTATACACCATCATAAGAGAACTGAAAAAGAAAAATCCTGGATATTACCAGGCAGAATCGTGAAGTTTTTTTCTCAGATGAGATAGAAAGAGAATGATTGATTATGGATAGTAACAACGACTTCTTCTTCTCCAAAGATCTCAGTCTCTCAGCACTTCTTTATGCCAAAGGGGTGCGGCTGGAAAGAGTAAATCGCGAATACAAAATCTGTTGGTTCGTATTCAGCGATCGCCATCTTTGTGAATCGCTTCAGCAACAGTTCTTCTCAAAGACGGTTGATGTCAATGCCAAGGAATACGCGGACGCGATTCGAACGTTGAAACATTTAATTTTCACTGATAATTGACATGAATATAGAAGATATTGAAATTCATATTAAGAAATACGACCCCAAGAGCAACGTTGTTATCGCAAACGCTGTGGTGTCTGGGGTAATTGAAATCCGAGGATTCATGGCTAGATACACCACGACAAAAGGCTCTCCTCATAATCCGGTATGGGTGGTCGGCCCTCCAAGTGTGAAAGGAAGGAACGGAAAATATTTTTGGGTGGTGCGCTTTCGAGATCCCAACCTTTGGCTTCGTTTACAGAAAATGATAGTAGATAAAGCTAGAGAATATACAAATCAAATATAGTCACTATGTAGTAATACAGTAACATTACTAGTAATGATCTGGTATGGAATATTGAAGTTAAAGAGAAATACCGTAATGTTGTTATGCAGTAAAGAATTGTAACTATTACGTTTAGAGTTGAAATAATCCAGAGAAGAGTTGATAATAAGATCGTGCTCAGAAAACCTGTTGGAGTTTTTAATGCCCTCATTGGACAGACTCTAACAGGTCTGAGCACACCAGTGAGGGCATTGAAGTTATGAAAGCAGTACTTTTTGCAAGAGTATCATCAAGAGAACAGGAAGAAACGGGATATTCCCTTCCGGCACAGGAAAAGCTTTTGAGATCTTATGCGGAGAAGAACAACTTCACCGTAGCGAAAACCTTCTCCATTTCCGAATCCGCGAGCGGAAGGAGACAACGAGCTGTGTTTTCAGAGATGTTGAAATACCTGCAAAAACGCAATCTCAAGATCATCGTCTGTGAAAAAGTAGATAGGCTGACGCGGAACTTCAAAGATGCTGTCCTGATTGATGAATGGCTGGAGGAAGATGCAGAACGTCAGGTGCATCTCGTAAAGGACTCGCTTGTGCTTCACCAAAACTCCCGCTCACAGGAAAAGTTCAACTGGGGTATCCGGATCATCTTCGCCAAGAACTACATCGACAACTTAAGCGAAGAGGTGAAGAAAGGGCAGGTTGAGAAGATAGCCCAGGGTTGGCTGCCGACCAAACCGCCGCCCGGATACAAAACGGTAGGGGAAGCGGGGCACAAAGTCCACGTTGTTGACGAAGAGAAAGCACCGCTAATCAAAAAACTCTTCGAACTCTACGCTTCCGGTGAATATTCATTGACGGAAGTGACAAAGAAGGTTCTGGAAATGGGTCTGACGAACAGCGTCGGAGGTAATATTGTCAGGAGCAACACGCACAGGATTTTAACCAACCCGTTCTATAAAGGAAAGATCTTCTGGAACGGAAAACTGTATCCCGGATCTCACGAGCCACTGGTGAGCGACGAACTGTTTGACAGGGTTCAACAGCTTCTCGTCAGCAAGACGACCCCGAAATACCGGAAGCATATGTTCCTGTTTAAGAGCCTGATCCGCTGCGGAGAGTGCGGAGGACTGATCACCTGGGAAGTGCAGAAGAGACATGTCTACGGACACTGCAACGGATACAGGGCCTGTTCCGACAAGACTTGGGTTAAAGAACCGAAAGTCGAAGAGCAGCTGGTTGAAGGCTTCCAGAATCTCCAGTTGCGAAGCCCGAGGCTTGTCGAATGGATAAGGAAAGCTTTGAAAGAAAGCCATAAAGACGAGATAGCACATCATTCATCTTCTCTGAAGCAATTGCAGGAGCAGCTTGAGCGTGTTCAGAACCGGTTGGACAAGCTCTACGACGATAAACTTGATGAACGAATTCCCAAGGAGTTCTACGAGAGGAAATTCGAGCAATATACCGAAGAGAAAGAGACGCTACTTACAACCATCAAACGCCACGAAACGGCGAATACCAAGTATTACCGGCTCGGTCTGAATATCTACGACCTCTCACAGCGA
Organism: Candidatus Chisholmbacteria bacterium RIFCSPLOWO2_01_FULL_49_14; assembly: GCA_001816915.1. GTDB lineage: Bacteria > Patescibacteriota > Microgenomatia > UBA1400 > Chisholmbacteraceae > 2-01-FULL-49-14. The sequence goes on along the minus strand of MHCL01000023.1, from coordinate 35,478 downwards.
GCCAAAGAACTTTATCGGAAAGCCGAGCTTGCCCAGAAGCGGCAGTTCATACGCTTTGTATTCAATAACCTCAAGATCCGTGCAGGTATTCTGGACTACCAGTACACACCGGCATTTAAACTGTTGTACGAGGCAGTAAACCTGACGAACCGTTCGAAACAGCTGAAAGCTGCCGAAAAAGAAGAAAGGATTTTCGAACCTACAAAATGGATGGGTGTACAGGGTAAAACAGGAGTTTCAAACGCTTCCCGTCCTGCTTGGCTGCGGGGCAGGGATTCGAACCCCGATACCATCCTCCAGAGGGATGTGTCCTACCATTAGACGACCCCGCAATGCTTGTCGAGTATTCACGATCACCGACCTAAAGTCGAGTGGATCGGAAGACGACCCCGCAATGTGGTTCTATTTTACCAGAAGACTCGAAGAAAAAACCTATGCGACTTCGCGGGGAGTGACGACTTTGAGGTGTACATGCACTGTCTTGTCGGTTGCAAGCTCAAGCTCGCTGCGTACAGCTTTGCGGATCTGCTCTATTTTTTGCCCCTTCTGTCCGATAAGCATCGGTTTGTAATGCTCACTGGAAACGATGATCTGGCCTTCGATCACCATGGTATTCGTCTCTTCATGCTCTTCAATCGAGGTAACGCGAACGCTTGTCTGATAGGGAACTTCCTGGCCGGTTAACCGGTACACCTTTTCCCGGATGATCTCCGCCAGCCAATCCCGGCTCGATTGAGAAATTAAAGGAGAGGGGAAATAATCAACGGTCTTGTCGCGCTTCCCTTTGGGAAGCAGAGAAAAAATCCCATCGACAAGGGGTTTTAAATTCTTCTCCTGCAGTGCGGAAAGCGCGACCACGCCTTTGACCCGTTTTTCCAGAAGAGCCAAATAATTCCTGGAGTAATCCGGCTGTGAAACGTCAATTTTATTCAGCGTCAACAGCACCGGTTTTTCACTCGCCTCAATCTGATTCCAGATCCGCTCCTCCTCCTGCCCCCAATCCCGTGTGCGGTCAACCAGATACACGATAATGTCTGCCTCTTCGATGGACTGGGAGATCAGCGAGTTATATTGGCTGGTTCCAGCCTTTGCCGCGTAAAAACCCGGCGTATCGATAAAAAAGATTTGCCCCCGCTCGTCTTCAAGGAAGGCCACGATCTGGGATCGGGTCGTCTGCGGCTTGGCGGAGACAATCGCCACCTTGTGCTGGACTAAGGCATTGAGGAGCGTGGACTTGCCCACATTCGGACGCCCGACGATGGCGGCTTTTCCGACCTTGTAGGATGAGTGCGCGTTCATAAAGTACACCTATCATACTATAGAGGGGGGTTTGCCAAGTCGGGCGGAAATATGCCATACTGGAGGAAAGGTATGGCCGATATCACGGTGATTAAAGTCCTGGAAAACCAGTTGATGAAATTCAAGGTGGTCGTCAGTGAGGAGAAATCGCAGACCGAGCATTTGGTGACGCTCAATCGGGCCGATTATCAGCGCACGACCGACGGAGATGTGAAGCCGGAACTCTTAATCGAAAAAGCCTTCGAATTCCTCCTGGAGAATGAACCGAAAGAAGAGATCCTTGCGCAGTTTGATTACACGATGATTGACCGCTACTTTCCGCACTTTCATCGCGAAATTCAAAAACGCTTGGAACAAATATGAACGGCAATTCCGCAACACCAGCGCAAAAAGCAAACGAGCAGTACCGCCAAATTATCACCGACATGCTCCAGGAGCTCAATCAGGTGCTTGACGATCACGTGGTGGTCAAAATCGCGCGCGGCGTGCCGGGATTGACTGTCGCGGACACAGGTCAGGTCGAGGCCATCGAAGGAGATCCGCAGGCAGTTGTTCAGGGGGTCGTCGATCAATTCGTCGGTCTGTCCAATAAAGTTGTCGTCAAAACGCTCCAACCGCTGCTGCGGCAATGTCCCTGGATCAAAGTCCCGGGTGTTTCTTGAGTCGTACTGTCCCGGTTGGCGCAAGGTAGAGGTATGGAACTGCCTGTCCTCATCGCGGTAATTCTCTTCGTCTGTCTCTTGGCCGGAGCGGCATATCTGGTGGCGTCCTCAATGAGGTCCGAAAAGCGCTCCAAAGAGAAGCTCAGTGAGCGGGAAGGGCAGCTCAAGCGGGAAGCCTACGAATCCGAAATCCTGCGCGAGCTCGGGGAGCGCTTCGGCTACGAGTTGAATGAAGCCAAAATCGTCGATATCATCGCCAATTCAATCGGTAAACTCTTTTCCTACTCTGCTGTCTCTTCGATGCTCGTCAGCCAGGAAAAGTTGATCTTCAAAATTCACCTGGAAGAATCCGTCGGCGGCACCTTCATCAATCAGGTCAAAGACAACATGTTGGCGTCTCTGGAAGCCCTCGGAGGACCCACGATCAGGGAGCGTCCGTTCACCCAAGAAAACACCGGAACCGTCATCGACGACCAGAATCCGCGTCTAGTCGGGTCCTTCTTTAACATCCCGATCGTTATCAACGAAAAGCTGGCGGGCCTCTTAAACATCGCTTCGACCGGCCAAGGCCTCTACAAGGAAGACGAGATGACGATTCTTTACAAAATCGTCACCCAAGCCTCAACCGCGGTCTCCAAATTGAAACACGTCTTGGAAACAGAGAAGGGAAAACTGTCGGCGATGGTGGAATCGATGTCCGAAGGCGTCATCATGGTTGATAATGAAACCAAGCTATCAATCATCAATCCTGCCGCCAAGGAATTTTTACACCTCGGCGAACCGGAGCCATCGATTTTTTCCGTACTTGATGCCTGGAAGCAGAAGTTTGACCTCAAAGCCAAAATCGACGAAGCCAGGAAGAAAGACGGATTGGTGGTTACCGATGAAATCGTCATGGATGACCGTGTGCTCAAAGCCTTTGTTTCTCCCGTCAAGGACCGGCGCGGACAGTTGATCGGCGCGGTCGTCGCCCTGCATGATATTTCCAAGGAAAAAGAGCTCGAACGGCTGCGGGAAGATTTCACGGCTATGATGGTTCACGAACTTCGCTCGCCGTTGACCGCGGTGCGCGGCGCCAGTTCGGCGCTCCGGGAACATGAAAAGGATTTTCCCAAAGAGAAGCAGACGGATTACCTCCATATGATCGAAGACAGCGCCAAGGATATGCTGGCCATTGTCACCGACCTCTTGGATGTCGCAAAAATCGAAGCCGGGAAATTCCAAATCTCCCCCAGAGAAACGAACATGGCGGACCTCATTCTTCACAAGGCAAAAGAATTCCAAGCTCTGGCAGTCGAAAAAGGGTTGTCGCTGGAGACCAAAGTACCTGATAAGGTGGTCTTGGCGACTTTTGATCCGGTCCGCATCGGCCAGGTCATTACCAATCTGGTATCAAACGCTATAAAGTTTACCCAAAATGGGAAGGTGGAGATCGCGTTGGTCCAGGAGGATAAAGGTTTGAAAATCACGGTTAGCGATACCGGTCCCGGAATTGAGGAGAAAGATTTGGGTCGCCTATTCTCAAAATTCGGCCAGCTTGAGTCAAATAAGACAAGAACCGCGGAAGGCACCGGTTTGGGATTGGTGATCGCCAAGGGTATCGTCGAAGCCCATGGCGGAAAGATTTGGGGTGAGTCGGCGTTGGGCAAAGGCTCAACCTTCTCTTTTACCCTGCCGGCCCCAAAGAGTTGAAAGCCGGCAAGAAGGTATGCTACGCTGAATAGGAGAACCCGAATTCATATCGATGCTGAAAGGAAAAATATGGCCAAATTACTCTTGGTAGAAGACGACCGCAACCTCCTAAAGCTCTATAAAACGGAACTCGAACTCCTCGGCGCGCAGGTCGTCGTCGCGACCGACGGAAAAATGGGATTTGAAATGGCCAAACTGGAAAAGCCGGATATGATTCTCATGGATGTCATCTTGCCGGAAAAAATCGGCCTCTCCGTTCTCAAGGATTTAAAATCTGATGCGGAGACCAAGTCGATTCCGGTCATCATCGTCAGCAACTTTGACCAAGGAGACAATCCCAAGAAGGCGATCAAGCTCGGCGCCCTTGCCTTCATGAGCAAACAGCAATATACCCCGCAAAAAGTGGCCGCTGAAGCCCTTGCCGCTCTGAAGTAAACTTTAAATCGCATCTCTCTCTGAAATCTATAACGGACTACGAACGCATGAAGCGAGTCCCTAATGCGGGGTATCTTTGCGTGAAAACGTACGCTAATCGGCAAGCGTATGGACGGAGAGGAGAACCCCGCCCTGATCAAACCAATGGGCTCCGGAAAGAAGTTCAAAGTAGTAATCGGTATCCGGCTCAAGGTTCTTAACGACCACCGAATGTTCATTGGTGCGCTGCAGCCCCCCGACCTCCAGAGCCGTCTGTTCCAGTGCTTCGCTGAAGGGTTCATTGCCGTATCGCAGCGCCCCGTATTGCGTATCGGTTGTTTCCCAAGTCACGCGGAAGGACTCCGTGCTGATACCCGAAACTTGGACATCTTGCGGGGTTTCCAATACTGACGCCTTGGTTAATACTCCGCTCCGCTGCAAAACCATGCCCATCGTCAACGGTATGGCTCCGGCCACAAAGGCGACCAGAAGCGCCATTTGGAAGCGTTTGAAATCGCGGAAGCGTTCAATGACCAAAGGCAAGAAACCCAAGAAAACCACCACAAAAAAGAAAATAAAGATGCTCAATGAAAGAAAGGTCGTGACCGGTAGGGCCGAATCATCGGGGACTTGCGAAAGAGACTCTTCGGTGGGCGACAGCGCCTGTATTTGCTGATTATGTTCCTCTAACCTTCCGACGATAGTTTGCGCCATTGCTTTTATAGTAATGCAAATCGGTCGCGCATGCAAATGAACCGGAATCTACGTTCCTCTGCTTGTGGAACAACACGAACGGTAAAAGTATAATGATGTAAAAATGGATAACCTGACACGCATGATTCTCTCCCGTATACGCGAAGTGATCTTCGGACTCGAGGACGGACTGGTTTCGACGCTGGGTGTGATCACCGGTATCGCTGTAGGCACACAGGATCGCTTCGTGATCATTTTGTCGGGTATTGTACTTGTCGCTGTCGAGTCGTTGTCCATGGCTGCCGGTACGTACCTCTCCAACAAATCCGAGGCAGAGGCAAATCTTGCCCGCAAAGCCAAACATGCGCTCCACAAGTTCATCCGTTTGAACCATGATCAAAAAGGCGGTCCGACCAAAGACGCGCTTGCCATGGGCGTCGCCTACATCATGGGCGGCGCAGTACCGATCGTGCCGTATCTCATCCTTCCGATTCAATCTGCGCTGTTTGTCTCGATTATTGCGACCATCACCACCTTGTTTCTCGTCGGTGTCGGAAAAGCCAAACTCACGCAAACCAATCCCCTGCAAAGCGGTTTCGAAATGGTCACAGTCTCCCTCTCCGCTGCCGTCCTCGGCTTTGTCATCGGAAAAATGGCATCAGTAATCTTCCCGAATATGAGGACCATGTAGCTATGCGAGCCGTCATTCAGCGTGTTGATCATGCGAGTGTCACAAGCGGCGGCAAACAGCGGTCGATCGGCAAGGGATACCTGGTTCTGGTCGCGGCAACCCACGCCGATACGCTTGATGACGCCCGCTACCTATCCCAAAAGATAATCAACTTGCGGGTCATGAGCGATGAAGACGGAAAGATGAACAAATCGCTGAAAGAGGTAGCCGGTGAGCTTCTCGTCGTCTCGCAATTCACGCTCTATGCCCGTACCAGAAAAGGCAATCGTCCTAGCTTCATCGATGCGGCGCCGCCAGATCTTGCCCGCATGCTCTATGATGAGTTAGTACGGAGGCTGCGGGAAACGGCCATACCCATCCAAACCGGAGACTTCGGAGCGTACATGCGCCTTTCTCTTGTAAACGACGGTCCGGTGACCATCATCCTCGACTCGCGGGAAAAAGAAGGGGAGTAAGCGGTTGCCTCAGAAATTCAGAGTATGCTACGATGGGAGAGGATCTTCCTCAAGAGTTTCCTGGAAAGATTAATGAGTCTTAATGAAATACATCAGAGAGGGAATTCAGCCGTTGACAATTAGCACTCCATAATTTATACTGCTAAATATTCTATGGCTGTACTACTGAACAGACAAACGGGAAGCGATTCAACCAATCGGCTTCCGCTGGTAGCTATTCGCGAGGGAGTCGTCTTTCCCCACACGGAGCAGGTGTTGGTCTTCGGCAGGAAAAAATCAGTCGCCGGCGTCACGGTCGCCTTTGAAACGAACCGTCAAGTCGTCTTCGTCACCCAGAAAAATTCCACGATCTCCGATCCTCTGCCGGAACACCTCTATAAAATCGGCACCTTAAGCCTGATCGAACGAACGCTCAAATCCGACGGCGAGATCAACGCCATCGTCAAAGGCGTGAGCCGTGTAAGAATTGTCAACGTCGAGACCGGCGGCGATTACTTTCAGGCGGAAGTCTCTTCGCTTCCGGAGATTTCGGAAGATTCCAGAGAGGTGGAGGCCATCTGCAAACATCTGGCAAATGAGTTCAAAAAAGCCGTCAATCTGGGAAAATCGGTGGAATTCTTAAGCTTCATGAAGCTCATGGGAGATGTCAAAGCCTCCGAACTGGCCGATCAGATTGCCTCCTCTCTTGATATCAAAACTCACGAAAAACAAGGTCTCTTGGAAATGCTCAACGTTCGTGAGCGTCTCGAAAAAACCCTCGATTATCTGACGCACGAAATAAAAGTCCTGGAGATCGAACGCAAGATAGCCACAAAAACACAAAAGAAATTCGATAAAAGCATGCGGGAAGCGGTTCTGCGGGAACGGATGAAAACCATCCAAAAGGAATTGGGGGAGGAAACGGAAGAGGATGAGGAGGTCAAAGAATTAAAGAAAAAGATCATCGAAGCCAAAATGCCGAAAATAGCCAGGGAAAAAGCGGAAAAGGAGCTCGCCCGCCTCTCTCAAATGTCGGCGCACAACCCGGAGTCTGGATACATTCGAACCTGGCTCGAAACCATCGTGGACATGCCGTGGAGCATACGCAGTGAAAACAATGTCTTGATGAAAAGCGCGCAAAAGGTTCTGGAGGCCGATCACTACGGTTTGAAGGAAGTCAAAGAACGGATACTCGAATATCTCGCGGTCTTAAAAATCAAGGCGATGAAACCCGCAGCCAAAAAGACGGCCGGAAAGGAAACGGAAGACGGTGAACTGAAAACTGATCGTTCCATTCCGACAATCCTTTGTTTTGTCGGTCCTCCGGGAGTCGGCAAGACGTCAATCGGCCGTTCCATCGCAAAATCGCTGGGTCGCAAATTCATTAAGATCTCTCTGGGAGGAATCCGCGATGAGGCGGAGATCAGGGGACATCGAAGAACCTACGTCGGAGCCTTGCCGGGCAGGATCATCCAAGGGATTCGCACCACGGGAAGTAAGAACCCGGTCTTCATGCTCGACGAAATCGATAAGGTGGGAGCCGATTTTCGCGGAGATCCGTCGGCTGCTCTTCTGGAAGCCCTCGATCCCGAACAGAACAAAGACTTCTCCGACCACTATTTGGAGGTCTCCTTTGATCTCTCTGAGGTGATGTTCATCACCACGGCCAACGTCTTGGACACCATCCCGCCGGCCCTGCGGGACAGGCTCGAAGTCATCCGTTTCGCCGGGTATACGGAAGATGAAAAATACCACATCGCCAAAAGTCATCTGATCCGCAAGGTCCTCACCGCCAATGGCTTGACGGAGAAGCAAGTTGAGATTCAGGCTGTTACCCTGAGACACATCATCAAGCGCTACACGAGAGAGGCTGGGGTCCGCAACTTGGAGCGGGAATTGGCAAAAGTGAGCCGTAAAATTGCCCGCAGGATTGCGGAAGGCAAACGAGGAAAAGTTACGGTCACCAAGACGAGCGTCAATGAATATCTCGGTCCGGAGAAATTCAGCGAAACCTTGGCGGAAAAACGTGATGAGGTGGGTTTGGCGACCGGACTTGCTTGGACTCAGGCCGGAGGCGACATCCTCTTTGTTGAGGTGGCGCTTATGCCGGGGAGAGGAAAGCTCATCTTGACCGGTCAATTGGGCGAAGTGATGAAGGAATCCGGACAGGCGGCGGTTTCCTATGTCCGTTCCCGTTGGCAGCATCTCAAGTTGAAGCAGAATTTCCATAAATCAATCGACGTGCACATTCACGTACCCGAAGGGGCGGTACCGAAAGACGGGCCCTCTGCGGGCGTCACCATCACCACCGCTCTGGTTTCGGCGCTCACCAAACGGCCGACGAGGAGGGAAGTCGGGATGACCGGCGAAGTCACCTTGCGGGGAAGGGTCTTGGAAATCGGCGGCGTCAAAGAGAAAGTCATCGCCGCGCACCGCGCGGGTTTGAAGGAATTGATCCTTCCGAAAGACAACAAGAAAGATTTGGTTGAAGTTCCCGACCCCGTTAAAAAGGATTTAACCTTTCACTTCGTCTCCCACATGGATGAAGTTCTAAAGATTGCGTTAAAATAGTCATATGTCAGGACAAACACTGGAAGGCGAAACCAGATGGCGCATGTATACCTCAAAGAGGAGGTTTATCCCGACACTGGCTGATGCGTCCGGTATCACCGCTGAGGAAATTGAGCAAAGATTAGCTGAGCAAAGAGGCATTCCTATTCCTGAAGCCGGATTGCCGGATGAAGAAGCAATAGAACGAGCCTTTGGTATTTCCATAGAAGATCTTTATCCAGACAAGACCAGACGTAATTATAAAGGTAAACGACGTGGTTCTCGAATTGTTGGAGAAGACACGAGCATAGCCAGTGACGGAAGACACGACGAATCTGGTGCTGACTTCAGCTGATCGAAGAACATCAATTACAGGTCCGACCTGCAATCCCCTCAAGCAACTCCGAATTCCCTGATATATCCAACCGCTTGCAGGTCCGACCTGCAATTACTTGAGGAGAGCCAACCCCCCGTACAGTCCCGCGTCATCTCCGAGCATGGCTTGACGAATCGGCGGGGGCGGAAACACCTTCAAGCGTTTGGAAACGAACCGCACGAGCGGGGTAAAGAGTAGTTCTCCGGCGTTAGCCATACCCCCTCCGATAATCATGATTTCCGGAGACCAGAGCAGGATCGTGTTGACGACGCCCTGCCCGAAACGCTGGGCAAAACGCTCCCAAATCTTCGGGTCCGTACACGTCTTCGGATCCGCGCCATACAACTCCTGAAAAGTCGATCCGGAAGCGTAAAGCTCCCAATCCCCGCGTTGTCCCGATCCGGGATGCGGCTTACCCGTGAGATCAAAATTCATATGCCCGGGTTCGCGTCCGTACACGGATGGAAGAAGCTCGCAGTCAATCACCAACGCCCCTCCGATTCCGGTACCAACGGCGAGATATCCGACAATCCGGTATCCTTTCCCGGCACCGAAATAAGCTTCGCCTAAAGCTCCTAATTCCGCATCATGGGCTAAAGAAATCGCACAGTGAAACTCTTGTGAGAGAGCCTTAATTACATCCCGTTTATTCCACCCAGGCAGATGAGGAATAACGAGTGGAAGCTGTGTCTTGTGATCGATGGTTCCCGGGATTCCGATGACGATTTGAGAAGGTTGCTCTCCTGCCAAGATTTTTTTGATCGATGCGGTGAGTAGGGTAATTCCCTTCTCAAAGTTCTTCTCTGAAGGGAAGCGCTCCTTGTGCAAGAACGTCCTTCCATCCTTTGAAGAAGCCATCCGCGTAGTTGTTCCACCGACATCGATGACGATATTCATACGGCAAGAGTAGTGTAGCGCAAACTTGAGAACAAATCCCGCTGAACTTATCGTATTTTGATGAACGCATCAGGTGTGAAAATTGTGTTAGAATGCCTCAAGGTTTGACAATATGTCCCGGTGAGTTAGCCCGTCGGGCATCTCACGGGGATTGGGTCACGGTGAGATAACTATGTATCTCACGGGATCCCGTGAAGTACGCGAAGCGTTACTTCACTGGGAGGAGGTGAGAATAATGCCGGAAGAAGAAAAAGAGCAGATCAAAGAGGAAGTAAAAATTGAAGCCGGCCGGAAAAAGAGTGGGAACACCTTAATCATCCTGGTTTCGGTGGTAATTGGTATTCTCCTCTTGTCTTTTGCCGCGACCAAACTGATCGGGCTTGCTGGTTCCAAAGTAGCCCAGCAAGTCGCGGAGAAGGCCATTGAGCAGTCAACAGGTGCGGATGTCGACATTTCCGGTGAGGGAGAGGAAGTCACAGTGAAGACGGAGGAAGGCACCTTTACCGCCGGGAAGCAGGAAGTTCCGGAAAATTTTCCCGATAATATCCCTTTATATCCCGGATCCGAAATCGAAACCAGCGCCTCAAGCGCGCAAGTCATATCGCTGTCGCTCACCAGCCAAGATTCTTTTACCGCGATCGCCGACTATTATAAAAAGAATCTGATTGAAGCGGGTTGGAAAATTACGGAAGAATCAAGTTTATCAAACGCCGCAGTCCTGAGTTTCGAAAATGGTGAGCAAAGCGGCGTGATTGCCATCACCGAAACGGAAGACGGTTCGTCCATGACCATCAGTATCGATTTGGGTGCGGAGGAATGAGCCTAAGAGTTAAAACCATTGTCGTCGGTCAGCTGCAGGCCAACTGCTATCTGATCTTTGATTCAGAAAAGAAAGAAGCGTCCATCATCGATCCCGGCGACGACGCAGACTATATTACAAGGGTTATCGCCGACGAGAAAGTTACCCCGACACAGATCATCGCCACCCACGGCCACTTCGACCACATCATGGCCGCAGCCGAACTTCAGCTGGCCTACAACATCCCCTTTCTCATTCACCAAAAAGACGAATTTCTCATTAAACGCATGAATGAAACAGCCGAGCACTTTATCGGGGTAAAGGCGGGTCCGTCACCCAGGATCAGCGCAAATCTCGAAAAAGGCAGCAAGCTAAATGTCGGTAAATCTCGAATAGAGATCATCGAAACCCCGGGCCACACACCAGGCAGCATCAGCCTCTATGACAAAAAAGCAGGGTTTGTTTGGGTCGGCGATCTCCTCTTCGCCGGCGGAGGCGTCGGTCGAACAGATTTCTCCTACAGCAACCAGAGGGAACTCGATATCTCTATAGAAAGAATACTGCGGCTTCCCGAGAAAACAATCCTTTACTGCGGTCATGGCCTGGAAACCACTGTCGCCGCCGAACTCCCATATCACACAACCCATTAACTATTAGTAATCAGTCATGAATCATCAAACATTGATTCATGCACACAACGGATCCCAGAAATGAATTGTTTGACCTGGTCGATGACCAAGACCGAGTCATCGGCACGGTAAAAAGGCGGGAGGCCAACCGGAACCCGAAGCTCATCCATCGCGCGGTGGCCATTCTCGTTTATAACCCGAAGAGGCAGCTTTTTTTGCAGAAAAGAAGCAGGACTAAAGATACCTACCCCGGATATTGGACGATCTCGGCAAGCGGTCATGTTCCAAGCGGCAAAACCTATCGCCAGGCCGCCGCGATGGAACTTACAGAAGAGCTGGGAATAAAAAAAGTTCCGCCACTCAAACTCCTCGGGAAAAAACTCATCCGCTACCCCAATGAAACCGAATTCGAAACATTCTTTAAAGCCGTCTATGCTGGTCAGGTGAGCCTAAATAAAGAGGAAATCGAGGAAGGAAGATGGTTCACCCTCAATCGGCGGTTTTTTCAAACAACGCTCAACACCTTAAAAATTTCTCCGGAACTCAAAGTTATTGTTGAAAACTTTCTTACCAACGCAGCGGGATCATAATCTTCATTCCCATGGTATTTATCGGTACATAAAGCCCAGGTTAAAGCTTCGCTTTGCCCTGGGCTATTTGACATAAAACTCCGCTGTTGAGGTGGACAACCATCCCGTTATAATAACCCTATTGCTATGACGCTTGGTGAAGGCGACGCGGCGCCTCCATTTTCCGCTGCCGACCAGAATGGAACGATCACTTCGCTCTCCCAATTCAAGGGAAAGTGGCTGGTGCTCTATTTCTACCCGAAAGATTTTACCTCGGGCTGCACCAAGGAAGCCTGCGGGTTTCGCGACAAATACGAGGTGCTCAAGAGACTCGCAGCGGTTGTGGGTGTAAGTGCCGATTCCCAGGAAAGTCACGCCAAATTTGCGGCAAAATTGATTCTTCCGTTCACCTTGCTCGCAGACGAGGAGAAAATAATCAGCAGAAGTTACGGCGCGCAAGCGATAATTCTCACTCGGCGCTTCACCTTTCTTATTGATCCTCATGGAAAGATCGCCAAAATCTACCGAAGCGTTGATCCCGTATCCCATGCCCGGATTATTTTGAAAGATTTGAAAAAACTTCAGGAGTAATGGTAAAAATAATGCCCAAAATCTTCATAAAGAGTTCACGCAACAAACAGGTTATTGACATCACAGGAACAGTGAACGGCTTGATCCGAAAACAAGGTTGGCGTGACGGATTGTGTGCCCTTCATGTTCTTCACACCACCTGTGCGCTGACCACGGCAGATCTTGATCCCGGCACCGATTTGGATATGCTCGATGCGTTTGAGGAAATGATCCCCAAGCTCAAGTACCGTCACCCGCATGATCCCTCCCACGTCGGTGAACATATCATGAGTTCGATCATCGGTTCTTCGCTGACGATTCCCATTCAAGACGGTTCTTTCATCTTGGGAACTTGGCAACGGGTTGTGCTTGTCGAGTTGAGCGGCCCGCGTGAGCGAGCCGTGTTGGTCTCTCATCTCAAAGAGGATTAAAAAAGGGAATATTTTGGATGTGATATAGTGAGATCGTTTGTTCTCTTAAACAAGAATAAAAATGGTTTCTAAAGACGAGACATCGCAAACACATCGAGTCGTGATGATCACCGGCGGATCACGGGGAATCGGATTTGAGACGGCAAAGGCATTTCTCATAGCCGGTTTTAAAGTCGCTTTTTGCGGCAGAAGCCAAACCAACGTCAAACAAGCGGAGGAGGAATTAAAAATATTCGGTGACCTGTTTACGATGGCCGCCGATGTCAGGGAATATGGGCAACTCAAGAAGTTTGTCGCGGAGACGCTTAAACGATTTTCTCGGATCGATGTCCTGGTGAACAATGCGGGTGTACTTTGGTTCGGGGATTTTCAGCGCCAGGATGTGCGCAGCATCAACGAGGAAGTTGACGTCAATCTCAAAGGCATGCTCTTCACGACGCGCGCCGTTCTCCCCGAAATGCTGCGCCAAAAAAAGGGAGTGATCATCAATATTTCCTCCGGGGCCGGAAAGCACGGAAGTTCCGGAATAGCCACGTATAGCGCCACCAAATTCGCGGTCGTGGGTTTCACGGAAAGTCTGGCGCAAGAACTCAATAAGACGAATATTGCTGTCTTCGCCCTTTGTCCCGGCAACGTTGCGACCGACATGCAGGAAAAGTATTCGGGAAGGAAGATCGGTTTACCCCCCGAAAACATCGCTCAGGAAATCCTCAAACTTGCAAATGCGAAAACCCGCCTCTCATCCGGAGATGCACTGGAAGTTTACTGAACTCAGGAACTGTACAGAAGAAATATTCCGGATCAGAAGAGATAAGGGATGAACATCTTCACCTGCCGTTTATAGTCTCGGTATTTCGGATGCATTCGTTCCATCAGTGTCTCCTCGAGTTTTGCCTTCACGAAGGTTGCTGAAGCGAAGAGAAGAAAAAACACCAGAGCTAAAGGAGAGAACCTCGATAGTAGAAGTGCCAGTCCGACCAGCATCAATCCCGCGTACATCGGATGGCGGATGTACTTGTAAATGCCCCTCCGCGAGAGTGAATTTTTCTTTGTCGGATTTGGAAATGGGGAATAGGATGCCTTGCCGATATGCATGATTCCCATTCCTCCGATTGCAAGACCCAGAAAAAGCACAAGAAGGAGGATTGGAACGCTCAGGAGCAAATAGAGATTGCTCATCAGAAACAGAACGAAAAACAGGATGACTTGCAGCACCAATAAAACAACACCCATACCGGAATTATAAACTCATCGTACTCTAAAGTATAAATGCGCTCTTGTGGAGTTGAGAAGTCTGCACTACAATGCAGACGCGATGGAAAAAGAAAATAAGAGAAAGGTCCCAGTGAGATAGCCCGAGGGCATCTCACGGGATCCCGTTAGATTCGCTTCGCGTTATCTAACTGGGAGGGGAGGTGAGAATATGTTTACTCTTCCAGATTTACCCTATGATTATTCGGCGCTTGAGCCGCATATCGATGAACAGACCATGCATATCCATCATGACAAACATCATGCGGGATATGTCTCAAATCTCAATGCTATTCTCGAAGGCCATGAAGATCTGTTGCGTACGGATATCAATAAACTCCTGAAAGATCTCGATACAATTCCCGAAGATATTCGTACCAAAGTACGCAATAACGGAGGCGGTCACGCCAACCATTCGTTGTTTTGGATGGTTCTAGGTCCAAGCCAGGGGAGCCAGCCGGAAGGCAAGTTATTGAAGGCGCTGATCGGCGCTTTCGGCAGCGTTGAGACATTCAAGGAAAAGTTCACCCAGTCGGCTTTGGGAAGATTCGGAAGCGGTTGGGCATGGCTCGTCGTTGACGACGCAAAGTTGGTTATCGGTGACACGCCGAATCAGGATTCACCCGTCAGCGAAGGAAAAACGCCGATCCTGGGACTTGACGTGTGGGAACACGCCTACTACCTGAAATATCAGAATCGCCGGGCCGATTACGTTACCGCTTGGTGGAATGTCGTCAATTGGCTGGAAGTGGAAAAACGGTTTGCAGACGCGATGAAATAGAATCTCGGCTCCAACATGATCGGCCGATGCTACAATAGCCGTAAACATGTATAAGGTCTCACCTTCCGGAATAAGCTACCTGCGAGAATGTCCCCGCTGTCTTTGGCTGTACTATCGGGAAGGAGTCTCGCGGCCGAAAGGCATTTTTCCCAGTCTGCCGAGTGGCATGGATGAGGTGCTCAAGAAATACTTCGATGCCTATCGTCTGCGCGGAGAGCTCCCTCCTGAATTGAAAGGAAAAATAACCGATGCGCTCTACCCGGATTTTACGAAGCTCAAGAAGATGAGGCAAATCTTTCACGGCTTGGTTGCCGAATTTCCCGAACTTGATATGAGGCTCAAAGGTGCAATCGACGAGTTGCTTGTCAATAAACAGGGTCAGCATGTAGTCTTTGATTTCAAAACCCGCGGTTATCCGGTTAAAGCGGATACCCACGAACACTATCAGGACCAAGTGAATCTCTATGCGCTTCTATTGGAAAAAAATAATCTGCCTCCCGCCGACTACGGCTATCTGTTTTTTATCCACCCGACGGAATATGCAGTTTGTAAGGCCACATTTCACCCGCAGATCGTGAAAATGAACAGTGATTGGAGACAAGGAATGAACATCTTGCAGGAGGTCAAAAGCCTTCTTGAAGGGCCGGAGCCGCAGGCGCACTCAAGCTGTGCCTATTGTTTGTACCGGTCCGCTTCATGAGTCAATTTCGAGCAATTACAATGTCAAATAATAAAAACCTATCCCGCTTAACACTCCTTATGCTTTCTGCTATGCTTTTTTCTGCATGTTCCCGTAAGGGAATTCTACCTACCGCAGTAGAGCAAAGAGAAGTTTCCACAGGAAAAAGCGGGGAGAACACGATGACAACCATGACGTTGAGAAGCAACGCCTTCGGGGAGGGTGAATGGGTTCCGAAGCGCTATACCTGCGACGGAGAAAACCTGAATCCGCCGCTTTCCATCCAAGACATACCGGAAGGGACGCAGAGTTTGGCATTAATCGTGGAAGATCCGGATGCGCCGTCGGGGAACTGGGTGCACTGGCTGCTCTATAATATTCCTCCGCAATTTGACGAATTGCCGGAAAACTCGGTTCCGCCCAGCTCTCAGGTTGGAACCAACGATTTCGGCAATGAATCCTGGGGAGGTCCGTGTCCTCCTCCGGGTGTCGAACACCGATATTTTTTCAAATTGTATGCCTTGGACGCGCTCTTGGAATTAAGAAAAGGCGCCAACCAACCGCTACTTGAGAAAGCCATGGAAGGCCATATCATTGCCCAAACCCAGCTTATCGGCAAATACGGAAGGGGAAGGTAAAATAATGGGAAGACTGATTACCTGGATCAAAAACAACAAACTCGCCGCGTTCATGACGCTCGTCGTCTTCTACCTGTTGTGGAAAAACCTCGCGGGTATCACTCCGCTGTCTCAATTGAAATCATCATCACTTCAATACACGGGAATGGGTTCCGTGTCCAATCCTGCCTACGATGGAGCGTCTGCGGAAATGATGATGGCCCCCGACATTGGGATCGTTCCACCGATCACCAGGGAATCTCCGCCCACGACCGGCGATGAGCGCTTGGTGGTTACGGAAACCAATCTTTCACTGCTCGTGGGAAACGTGCGGGATACGAGCGATAAGATCACGGGCTTTACGAAAGATCAAGGCGGATACATGGTCAGTTCGTTCATCACCCAGCCGGAGGAGGCGCCCTACGCTACCATTATTGTCCGCATCCCGTCCGAGAAACTCTCGCAGACCTTGGACTATTTCCGCTCGCTGGCGATCAAAGTTTCGTCGGAATATGTTTCTGGAACCGACGTCACGGACGAATACGTGGACCTCGAAGCCAGTCTGAAAACTCTGCAAACCACCAAGACAAGATTTGAAGAGATTATGGCTAGGGCAGTCGAAATTGACGACATCCTCAGGGTACAGCGAGAGATCATTAATCTGCAAAGTCAAATAGATGCGCTCAAAGGCCGACAGCAGTATCTCGAAGGGACGGCAAAACTTTCAAGGGTGACGATTAATATGTCAACCGACGAAATTGCCCTTCCGTATACGCCGTCGGAGACCTTCCGGCCTGCAGTGATTGCCAAACTCGCCTGGCGCTCACTCGTCACGAATCTTCGGGGGATCGCCAAAGCCGTGATTTGGCTGGCCGTGTACTCCGTAATCTGGGCCCCGGCGCTCGGCCTCATCATCTATCTGAAACGCCGCATATCCAAGTCTCACCGCGGTAAAGAGGGAATGTCATAATGGATAGCCTTGAGCAATTCTTTACCCAGTACCCCTGGCTGTTTTTACTGCTTCAACTCTGGAGCATTCCCTGGAAAGGATTGGCGCTGTGGACCGCAGCCAGAAGGGAAGAAAAAATTTGGTTTGTTCTGCTTCTGCTCGTCCAGACCATCGGCATCTTAGACATCATTTACATCTTCCTCATTGCCAAACACAAATTCGGGTTTCTCAAATCCCGTAAGAGCTCGTAATTCCGACATGGCAAAAGCGCAAGCGAAAAAAAAGCTTCGAATCGGCTGGTTCTCTTTCACCTGTTGCGAAGACTCGACAATCATGATGACGGAGCTTATGAATGATCACTTCTTTGAGTGGAAGGAACTTCTGGACATTCGGCACGCCAAAGTGCTCAAGACAAAAAACAGCCTCGATTCCCTCGATGTGGCCTTCGTGGAAGGGGCGATCTCCAGTGTCCTACAGGCAGAGAAGCTCAAAAAAATCCGCTCCGTCTCCAAAAAGTTGGTCGCCATCGGTTCCTGCGCCGTCACCGGATTTCCCTCCGCACAACGAAACCTTTTTGACCAAGCTACCAAGGAGGAAATTCAACCGATCCTTGACCGCTTCCGCTATGCAGACAAAGTTTTAAAGCTTGATGAAGTCGTCCCGGTTGATGCCATCGTTCCCGGCTGCCCGATGGATACCGAAAAATTCCTGGAAGTGTTGGACCAAATGCTCAAAGAATTCGGAATCGAAAGAAGGAGTAAGGAATAAAGAATAAGTGGAGAGTCTAAATATGATTGAAGCATATTTCCTTGACTTACCACTTAATCTTTACCACTGAACTATGCATCAAGGCAGTTTCGATCTTACCGTTGAAGAGATCTCCAAAATTGAGGGTACGGCCGGCATGCAGGTTAAAGTCCGGGATGGAAAAGTTGAGGATCTCAAACTTTCGCTCTCCGACTATAAACGCTTCTACACCCAAGCAATCAGGGGAAAACCGATTGCCGGCGTACCCCAGCTCTTGGCGCGTATCTGCGGCACCTGCTCCAATGCCCATCTTCTTTGTTCCATACAGTCCGTCGAGAAAGCGATCGGCATCACACCATCCGAGCAAACAAAACTCATGCGCAGGCTCGTCACCAACGGCCTGATGATTCGCGATCACGGCCTTCATCTCTATGTCTTTTCACTGCCGGATGTTTTGGGAAAGGACTCGATACTCGAGTTTGATGAGAGTAACGAGGTTGAGCATCAGCTCCTTCACGACACCTTCACGGTCAAAGCTTCGGGAAATCAATTGAGCATTGCCTTCGGCGGCAGAAGCGTGCACGCCCCCTATCCGACGATCGGGGGATTTACGCAGTTTCCGCAAAGGGAAGAAATCGAAAAATCCCTAAAGCTTCTCAGGGAAGCCCGGCCGGCAGCCGTAAGGCTGGTGAAGGTTTTTTCGGATTGCCCGTTTGAATTTCTGGATGAAACGACCTTCGTCGCGCTCAAAGCTCGGGATTACAACTTCCTTGATGGCGACGTCGCAACCTCGTCGGGAGAGGTGATGCCCGAATCGCAGTTAAGAGAGCACCTGGAGCACACGGTGATTCCCTATTCGCAAGCCTCCGGTTATAAATTCAAAGGAGATGCCTACATGGTCGGCGCGCTGGCTCGTATCAACCTGTCAAAACACCTTCTGCATCCGAACACAAGGCGGGATGCCGGGCAGGCGTTGGAGAAGTTCCCTTCCAAAAATGTCTTCCATAACAACCTGGCCCAAGCGATTGAGATCCTCCACTGCATCGACGAAAGCCTGGAATTGCTTGAAAACCGCAAAGAATTTCCGCCCGAAGTTCCGGTTGCCGCAGCGCAGTCAGACGGCATCGGCGTCGGAGTCATCGAAGCGCCGAGAGGCCTTCTTTATCATCGGTTGGAAGTGAAAGACCTCAAAGTCGTCTCGGCTGATATCGTCGTCCCCACCGGCCAAAACCAAATCAGCATGGAGAAGAATTTAGTCGGCGTCGTTGAAGGAAACCTTGATAAAGAGAAAGAGCAGATTTCCTTTGAGATCGAGAAGTTCGTCCGCGCCTACGACCCCTGCATCTCATGTGCCACCCACTTCCTCAAGATTAAATGGACTTAATAAACAGTCCAATAGAAATCCCTTGGCGAAGTCGGTGCAGCTGAACCCGCTTTTTGCGAGAGGAAAGCCGAAACTGACCCTGAGCCAGTCGAATGGGGAATTTCGGAAGGACTTCCCGAAGCAAAAAGAGTAGGTACAGCCACAGACGAAGCATGGGGCTCCCTTTCTTAGTTACTTCTTTGGGTGAGCAAAGAAGTAACAAATTGAGCCTGCTACAGGCAAAAAAAGATGAATAAAAACATATGAAATCAGTCTTTGTGCGAAAGGAGTATTTCACTTACTCTCTCTAAAGCTTCTTTTTCTTCCATTTCCAAAGGCACAGCAATAATCTTCACGTTCTGAAGCTTTCCCAATTTCTGAAGCAGGTGGAGATCCACATTCAAATCATAATCATGCACGCTCAGGCGCTTGGGCAAATCAAGCTTTGAAATATCATTAAGGACCACGACTTTCTCAATCCCTTCCGCGGTATCCAGGATCAACGCGTCTTGATCATAATGAAGTAACTCAGTCGGATCAGCTGTCACGAACTCAATCTGCGGAAATCGTTTTCGCAGTCTCGGAAGAATCCGCAGCGGCAACGAATCTTTTTCTATTAAAGGATTTCCGAAAACAAAGACTTTCACGCTCAAAGCACTCTTCTGGGTTGGACCCAAATGAAAACTGCGCTGAGAAAACACAACACGCCCATGGCGACAAAAAGAATGGAAAAACCGAAGAAGTTCGCGAGTAGCCCGCCCAAGACCGCACCTCCTGAAGAAATAAGATTGGCCATGAGCTCCCAGATTCCCCACTGGGAGGCCGCTCGGGTCGGAGTGATATGTTGTGAATAAAGCGCATCAAAGGCTGGTGAGTAGAGTGCCATGCCGACCCCCAAGATAACCTGCACGAGATAGAGAGCCCAAATCGAGTGGACGAAAAGGTAGCCGAAGTACCCGACTGTAAGAATAAGATACCCGGCGGCAACGGCAAGCTCCTGCTGTTTCATACGATCTTCATATTTTCCGAATACATAAAGCGCGATTGCGGTCATGAGAGAGTAAATCCCGACTGACCAGCTTGCCTCGAGAATTCCACCGCCAACTTCTTCAACAAAGATGGCATAAATTGGACCGAACATCGCGCTGGCTAAAAGGACAAAGCTGTTTGTGAAAACCAGAATTCGTATCGCTTTATTCATAAATATTCAAATAACCTAAAAAGCTAACTAGCTATAACATCGCTAGATTGTTTCATTCGCGAGCCTCAAATGATGCAGCGTAAATGCTTCAAGTCTTTTGGCTTTCGCTGAATTGATTTTCTCACAGACAAAACCCCAATGGAATGTCACCCAATCCCCAGGCTTTAGGTTTTTCGCAAACTCGCCATCGACAGGTAATGCCACCTCTCGAACTACCCCGTCTTTAAATCGCAACTTCCCCTCTTCATTGACAAGCTGTTGAGTCTTTACTCTAATATTGCCATTTGCCATTTGCCATTTGCCATTTGCAATTATTTGTCCCCAGGAGATTCGACAATTGTCCATCGTATCAAGCGTATGCTCGACGGCATGATGCCCGGTTCGGGTAAAAATCGAAAATACGTGGAAGCTGTGGTGGATCTTTGCTCCTCTCGGTATTTTCTCGACGATCCATTTCATTTTCTTTGCCGGCAAGCGTTTCCGGAGCTTCTGTTCGTATTGAAGGTGTTCGGAAAACGATCGCATCACGACCCGGTCAAGGAGGCTGTTGCCGACCCAATAGGCTTCGACAACCCTCGGGTCGAATGGATCGGCAATCCCGTTTTCATGAGCGATGAGCCGAAGATAAGGGAAAAGAACGGCAAACTCGGAGAGATACGCCGACAATCCCGGATCGGAAGCCTCTTCCTTGAGATAGGAAGCGATTGTCCGGTTTGCATCAGGACCGCAGTACTTATAGTAATTGGGGGCAAAGGCGTAGCGCGCGCAAGTCAAAACTCCATCCATTCATCTCCCCACATTAAATGTGTAATTGCGTTTTTCTCGAGGTACACATTAAATATGTTCCGACTTCACATTTAATGTGTAGTTGGGGATTTTCTTGCTTGCCGTCCAAAAGAGCCACACACCGGCGCCCAAAAGTATAGTCTGCAAGACGAGTTCAATCTTGAAAGCACGAGTGATGAACACCGCCGAAAGAACGTTGGTGATAACAGCTCCCAGCGTCAGGACTGTCGCCACCAAAGTGGCCGGCGCTTCCCGGAGGGCTCGGTACCAGCTCATCACATAGCCGGTTAAAAATGCGATGCTGGTGAGGGTCAATCCCCATTGGCTTGGAGTAAGCTGTGAGATAAGTGACATTTTTCCAGTAAAGATGGTCGCCGCGAATAAAAGGAGAGATCCGAAAATCATCCTTGCCCCGACGACGACGTCGGCATCCACCTTTCGCAATGCAACCTTGGCAATGATATTCTCAACAGCCCAGAGGATAGTTGCCGCAAGGATCATCATCTCGCCCGTTCCGAAGGATAACGAAGTGATGCCGCCGACGATAAAACTACTCCCGAAAACAAGTCCTAACGCCAGGACTTGCCGAATTGTCAGCTTCTCGTGTAAAAACGGGATTGCCCAAAGAGCGACCCAAAAAATCAGGGTCTTGTGGATGATAGCGCCGGATGCCGCCGGGGTTATGGAGAGCCCTTTGAAAAACAGGTAAAACGGCAGGCTGCCTCCGATGACGCCAATCAGAAGCAACCGCAACCAATCACGGGGAGCAAGTGTGATCAAAAGGGATCGATTGCGGAAAATTTTTATTCCCACAAGTACGGCCAGAATCATTCCGACACCGAGGTTTTTCAGGGTTGTGAACGCCAGGGGATCGCCGACGGTTCGTACAGCGATCCCATTAAAATAAATGGCAAATCCGGAAAACACAGCCGTAACGAGGGCGTATTTAATTCCGCGATTGTAGTTCATGGGAAACCTCCTTGATTGCCGAGCGCATCGCACGCGCTTCTGACTGAGTAAGCGTGTCAACAGCCAAATTCGATTGCACAAGCAACCAATCGCCTTGGTGTGCGGGTCCGACCATAGCCAACGTCACGTTCCGGCCATCTTCCATCGTCGCCTGTTTTCCAGTTGCGGAGCGGACCCGAAGCGGAAGGGCAAAACACATAGTCCAAACATCATAGCATGAGAAGGGGAATGATCAAAAGCATTGACGATGAGCCTCAGCTTGACTGGAAGATGGATAATAGACCCATCATGACAAATGAAGTAGATAACGGCAGAGACGATTTTGCGGACGTCTCAACGGGCAGTTTATCGAGGAAGTACGAGCGGTACGCAAGCATGCTGAAAACCGGCATTCCCAGTTCTGATGAGATGTTGCTCACTTGGGAATATCTGGAAGAAATTGGCGATCTGATGAGCATCGATATCCTGAGGCAAAAATACCTTAATTGGTATTGAATACGCTGTAGAATTGATTGAAGCACTGTTAGGTCAACGATCCCGTTGGAACTAATGAATGATAAAATAGGACCATCGGAATCATGTCAATCAATAGGTCCGGTTTTGATTGAGATTGGCCCCATCGTCTAATGGCTAGGACGCTACCCTCTCAAGGTAGTAATTCGGGTTCGACTCCCGGTGGGGTCACCTCGTTAGATTTCCTCAAGAAGCTCTTCTAGAGCCTTTGTATTTTCGACATGATCCGAAAACGGCTCGGGAATAACCCAGACGTCGTCGCGATCGACAAACAGCGAGAGCAACTGTTTTATCTGCTCCCGGGTCGGAAAAACATCATCGGTAAAATCTCGACGACGAATTCCGAGATGCCCGTCTGTTCCATTGAACGGGGTAGGCAAGGTATTGAGATGAACGAGTTTCGTTTGCGGCGCCAACCGCTTTGTTTTACGAAACAGTTCTTTGAACAGGAATTCCCTGTCGTCGGAAATAATATCCATCGTTGTATGACAGAGGTCATTGCAGATAAAGAAACCGGGTCTCGCAAGATTCACAAGCGCTGAAACCGGAACATTACACATATCTTGGGACCTGCGCCTGCCGGAGATAAGATCGCGGAAATGGAGCGGCTCTCTCGCGGGAACCGTTTCGACAAGGAACAAAACCCCACGCCTCTGGGCATAGCTGGAGAGTTCTTGGATGTTTTCTGCAAGAACCATATATCCTTCTGACTCAGTAGTTTCTCTGCCTTGAATGGGCCGCATGAAAAGCCTGTCAAGATTCACCCGGGATAGCCGATAGGAACCGGGATGGATATTGACATAGGTAAAGCCGTACTCGCTCGCGACGTCAATCGATTGCTTCACAAGCTTGAGGGAAGGTCCGCGGACATCCTCATCAGGATAGGCAAAGTTTGGCATGAGTCCGCCGGGAAGTATTCCCCAAAAATGCAAACCCGTCGGAATGCGATTCTCTTGAAGAGTGGAAAACATCTCCTCATATTGGGTAATCTGATCGACTCGAAACCACACCTCACAGCACTTGGGAGTGAAGGCAGCCAAAATCTCTTTCCAATTTCGCGGCCCGATTTTGATCCCCGGAATCATGAAAGCATTGTAGCACCCGACGAGAGAATGGTTTGAAACCTATCACGTATTGTTCCTTGATACATAATTCATTATTCATCATTCAGTATGTATTGCTCATTACTACCTATTCATTACTTCCTACCCATGATTTCCTACTCATTTCCTACACATCTTGACAGATCAATTATCTTGAGGTAAGATACCTCTCGGAATTAATAAAAGAAGCCTGCCCAAGATCTCCGCCTCGTATCCTGCGGAGTTTATTTTTACGAAGGCTTCGTTGAGTCTCTCCAATATGAGACAATGAGAAATGTAGTTGAATGATAACTATGGCAAATCAAAAAGCTATTATCGTGCATGCGCCGGAAAAAGTTCATATGACCCAGGAAGGGTACAGTGAATTGGCGCTCGAGCTCACAGAGCATAAGGAAGTAAAACGCCCCAAAGCTGTCGAGCGGGTTGCGCGTGCCCGGGATTTTGGGGATTTGACCGAGAATAGCGAATACCACCAAGCGCGCGATGAGCTCGCCTTCATAGACGGCAGGATCGAAGAACTTGAGGAGTTAATGTCCAAAGTCGCCATCATTGACGGCAAGAAAAAAAGCAAAACCGTTGACATCGGCTGCAAAGTTACGGTGCACGGGAACGGGAAAGCGTTTACCTATACGATCGTCGGCGAATGGGAAGCCGATCCCAAACAGCAAAAAATTTCTCACCAGTCTCCTCTCGGAAAAGCCTTGGTTGGCAAGAAGGTCGGAGAAGACGTGGAGATCGAAGCTCCGGCGGGGAAAATCGTGTATACCATTAAGAAAATCCACTAAAAAAAGAGTAGCAGAGACGAATGAAGACCCCGCCATGAGCGGGTTTTTATTTACTTTAGACAATCTAATAATACATAACCCCTCAACATTTTTCGAAGGAGGATACGGCTGAATAAGCAGTTAGCCGACTTTCGAGAAAATGTGTGGGGCAGGCTTTGCTATACTTACCGGAAGGAATACTATAAATAAAATGTACTGGGCGGACGAGTTAGCAAATCAAATCATCACATCAGGGAAATACAAACCCTACTGGGTCGATGACATGAAGACCCCGTCGGGGCGCGTGCATATCGGTTCTGTACGAGCGGTGCTCACCCATGAACTCATCTGCCGTGCACTCAAAGATCGCAAAAAGGATGTTACCTTCAGCTATGTGCTCGACGATCATGACCCCATGGACTCGCTTCCTACTTACTTGGACGAGAAGGAATATAGACAGCATCTCGGCAAGCCGCTCTATCAAATTCCTTCGCCGGAAAAAGGCTACGACTCATATGGCCAGCGCTGGGGGCAGGAATATATAGAAATCTTCAACAGCCTGGACGTTCATCCGGAAATCATCTGGGGATCACAGCTCTATCGTTCGGGAAAAATGAACGACTCGATTAAAACCTGCTTGGATCAGGCAGAAGCCATCAGAACAATCTATAAAACGATCTATAAAAAAGGCAAACCGGAGAATTGGTTTCCGTTCAGCGTGGCGTGTGAACAATGCGGCAAGCTATCGACGACCGTCGTTACAGGCTGGGACGGTGAACAGGTAAGTTACGAGTGCAACCCACATGCGGTCGTCTGGACAGAAGGCTGCGGGCATCACGGCCAGGTTTCGCCGTTTAACGGCAGCGGCAAACTGCCTTGGAAGATTGAGTGGGCGTGTAAATGGAAAGTCATCGGTGTCACCGTCGAAGGCGCGGGCAAAGATCACATGACTGCGGGCGGTTCACACGACGTGGCAAGGTTGATCTGTGAGCGGGTCATTCATTATCCGGTTCCTTTTCCCTTCTCGCATGAGTTCTTTCTAGTGGGTGGTAGAAAGATGAGCTCATCAAAAGGCTTGGGTTCCAGCGCCAAAGAAGTCTCGGAAATCCTGCCGCCGTATCTCATCCGTTTCATGATCGCTCGGGTGAAATACAATCGGGCGATCAATTTTGATCCGGCAGGCATGACGATACCTGATCTGTTCGACGAATATGATCATGCGGCGCGTGCATTCTGGCAGAAAAAGGATAAAAGACTGGCAAGAATCTATGAAATTTCACAGGTGAAAGGCAGTCCCTCCAAAAATCATTTTCTGCCGCGTTTCCGTGAAATCGCCTCCATCATTCAGCACCCGGGAATCGATGCGGAAGAGAGGTTCTCCAAATTAAAAGGATCCAAATTCACCGGGGAAGAGCGCCGCGTTCTGGAAGAAAGAGTTAAATACGCGAAAATTTGGCTCGCTCAATATGCTCCCGAAGAACAGGTTTTTTCGCTGACAACTTCGATCTCGAAAGCCGCCGACAGGTTGTCTCTGGAACAAAAAGAATTCTTGGCATATGTTGAAGAACTTCTCTCCGAAGAATGGAAGAAACCGGAGGATCTGCAGCAGGCACTCTACGAACGGACAAAGAAGATGAAGATCCCGACGGCAGAATGTTTCGAAGCGATCTACCTCGCGCTGATCGGCAAAACCCACGGTCCCCGCGCTGCCTGGTTCCTTTTAGAAAACAGGAAGTTAGTACTAAAGCGTCTTAAAGAAGTATCGAAGAAAAGTTTAAAGACTACTCGCGAAACATAACCCTAAACCCTATACCCTAAACCCTATACCCTAATCCTATGATCAAGCGTGACCAACTCATCCGTTTTATTAATGAAACAATCGGCAAGGAAGTGCTGGAGTTCGCCCATTACAGGGATGAGATGGCAAACGGGGTGCAGATTCTGGGTGGGGAAGATGTTGACAGGGTAACGTTGGGCGTCAGCCTCAATGAAGATTTCCTCAAAGAGGCGGTAAACAATGGCTCAAACTTTTGCATCTTTCATCATGGTTTTGACGTGCGCACCTACAAATCCAGGATTCCCACCTATGCCCAGAAAAGGTTAAAGCTCATCTTTCAGAAAAACCTGACGATCATGGGTCTTCATTTTGCGCTGGACGTCCACCCGGAAATCGGCAACAACGCGGTGATTATCCGTGATCTTGGGGCGCAGCGCCGGGATCCGTTCTTTGAGGATGTGGGCTATACGGCCGACTTTGCAACAGCGCAGGACGTGCACAGCCTCTCGCGCCGCTGCAGTGAACTTTTTGAACATGATATCTTTGCGGTCTTTTCCGGACCCCGGCAAGTGAAAACCATCGCTGTTGTCTCCGGCGCGGGCAAGCCCTACCCGGAACACATCGCCGAAATGGAAGAAAAGGGGGTCGAACTCTTCATCAGTGGAGAAACCACCGAATCCGTACCCAATAAAATGAAGGAATCGGGGATTAACTACTTCGTCTGCGGCCACTACGCGACCGAAGTCTTCGGGGTCCAGGAGCTGGGCAAGCGCATAAAATCCCACTTCAAAGAGAATCTCGAGGTCGAATTTCTCGACATTCCCAACCCGATTTAATTCAAGAGTATAAGATTACAAAACTATAGAGAATAGTAGGATAAAAAACAAACTCAGAAATAACCCTATTCCCTGTATTCTTGTAGTCTTGTATTCCTGATGCAGAAAATATGAATCGTGCTGAAGCGTTGGCGATAGTTCGTGAGTATGTGAAGAACGTGAACCTTGTTCGCCACATGTTGGCGGTTGAAGCCGCTATGGCCGTCTATGCCGGAAAGTTCGCCGAGGATGAGGAACGCTGGCGCGTTGCCGGGTTACTCCATGATTTTGATTGGGAAATTCACCCGACGCTCGAACAGCACCCGCAGGAAGGAGCAAAGATCCTTCGCGAAAGAGGCGTTGATGAGGAAATGATTCAAACGATCCTTTCCCACGCAGACCATACCGGCGTTCCGAGAGAGAAAAAGATTAGAAAAGCGCTTCACGCGTGTGATGACGTGACGGGATTTATCGTCGCCGTGGCGTTGGTCCATCCACATAAGAAACTGTCCGAGGTGACAATACAGTCGCTTCAGAAAAAATGGAAAACCAAAGAATTTGCCAAAGGGGTCAGGAGAGCGGAGGTCGAAAAAGCGGCGCAGAAACTGGGGGTTGATCTCTGGGACCATATCGAAACGGTATTCCAGGCTATGCAGGGAATTGCCGCCGACCTCGGCTTATAATTCTCCCTTAGCCCTTAGCCATCAAATAATGTCCAGATCTCAAACAAGGATCACCGGCGTGTTGGCCCTTCCCATCAACCGCAAAGGCCAGTTGCTTCTGACGCAGAGGCGTGCTCCGGGAAGGAAGTTCTGGGACGGGAAATGGCAGCTTGCCGGTGGAGAAATCGAATTCGGAGAATCGCCGGAACAGGCCCTCACTCGGGAAATGCGCGAAGAACTTGGCGTCACGGCAAAGATTCTCTTTCCCTACCCGATTGTCAGATCGATTGTCTATAAAAAAGGAAAACATATCGATCTTAATGTCGACGTTCACCTGACATTGCTCTGTTACCTCGTAGACATCGGGAACCAAAAGATCTCGCTCGACAACGACCCGGAAAAAGAAACTTCCGCCTTTCATTGGTGGTATCCGCAGGAGGTCAAGAAGCTCAAGGTCTTACCCCTTACGGATGAATTCATCGAAGCGGCGGACAAGATCATAAAATCGAACAAGCTGTTACAATAGT
Organism: Candidatus Chisholmbacteria bacterium RIFCSPLOWO2_01_FULL_49_14; assembly: GCA_001816915.1. Lineage (GTDB taxonomy): Bacteria > Patescibacteriota > Microgenomatia > UBA1400 > Chisholmbacteraceae > 2-01-FULL-49-14. The sequence goes on along the minus strand of MHCL01000023.1, from coordinate 7,268 downwards.
CAAGGAACGAGAGAAGCAAGAAAAAAGGAGGTGAGGAGAAATGGACGATCAAGGTAATGAAGTACCAAAAGTCGGAGGTACCGACTCGCTCTCAGATTGGAGAGCAGAAACCCTGAAAGAAGAGCCAAAACCGAGTATTTTACAGAAGTTACGTTCAATATTCAGAAGAAATAAAACGGTGATGGTAAGCTCGGGCAGCGAACCAAAGAAAGAAATGACAGGTGCAGAGGCCGATGCGCAAGCCCAAGCGGAATTAGAAAAGGCTCAGGTTGAAGCTCCGCCCGGAGCAGAAGTAAAACTGGAAGATAGAGGAGGAGGGACAAGGGAAGTCGTGACCCGAATACCTGACGAACAGACTGAGTAAAGGAAAGAAAAGGCAGAATCCGGAAGAATCAAGGTGACAGGATCCCTAATCCCTAAACCCAAACAAGCGAATAAACTAAAAAGCTAATACGCTAATAACCTAGTAAGCTAATAACCTAATCCCTATGCTCGACATCCAATTTATCCGCGACCACGCGGATACAGTCAGAAAAGCCGCCCGCGACAAGAACCTCAACCCCAAAGTTGTCGACGAGGTGCTTCGATTTGATGCCAAACGCCGTGAATTAAGGGCAAAGGTCGAACAGCTGCGGGCGGAAAGAAATGCCATCTCCAAAGAAATGGCGGTAAAAAAATCAGAAGAACTGCAAGAGCAGGCGGGAGAGATTAAAAAGACATTAAAAGATATCGAACCCCAGCTCAAAAAAACCGAAGCAGGCTTCTCCGAATTAATGCTTCAGGTTCCCTCCGTCCCCGCGCCGGATGTTCCGGTCGGTTTGGATGAGTCAGGAAACCAGGTCATCCGACGCTGGGGAACGCCGCCATCCATGAACTTTGAACCCAAAGACCACGTGACGTTGGGGGAAATGCATGATCTCATTGATCTTGATCGAGGCGTAAAAATCGCCGGCTTCCGGAGTTTCTTCACCAAAAACGAGCTGGTGCTCATGGAGATGGGACTTCTGGACTTTTCGCTCAAATATATGGTGAAGCAGGGCTTTACGCCGATGACGGTCCCCTGGCTCGTCAATGACGAAGCGCTCTACGGAACCGGCTACTTTCCCTGGGGGATCGAGGACCATTACTCAACCCAGGACGGCAAGAAGCTTATCGGCACGGCCGAGGTATCACTGACTGCATATCACGCGAACGAAACCTTCAACGAGGAGGATCTGCCGGTAAAGCTGGTCGGCATCTCTCCCTGTTTCAGGCGGGAAGTCGGCTCGTACGGGAAGGACACCAGGGGGATATTCCGCCTGCATCAATTCAACAAAGTCGAACAGGTTGTCCTGCATGCCGCGGACAGGCAGGAGAGCGAAAGCTGGCATGAAAAAATGCTCTCTTTTTCCGAAGATATCCTGCGCGAACTCGAACTGCCGTATCAGGTGGTGCTGATGTGTACCGGCGACATGGGAGCCGGACAAGTGAAAAAGTATGACATCGAAACTTGGTTTCCTGCGCAGAACAAATATCGCGAAACCCACTCGGACAGCTTCTTTTACGATTTCCAATCCCGGCGTTTGAACATGCGCTACCGCACCCATCAGGGGGAAACCAAATTCGTCTATACCTTGAATAACACGGTCATCGCTACTCCCCGCGTGCTGGGCGCGATTCTGGAAAACTACCAGCAAAAGGACGGTTCAATCATCGTTCCCAGCCTGCTTCGCGGCTACGTCGGAAAAGACAAACTCACCCCCAAGAACAAGTAGCTAATAAAGCATGATTTATAGGATTCATTTGTGGAATCCCAGTAACTGACCTGCATCATCAGGATGTTTTTCCGAAAATATCCCCTTAGAATAATTTCTTCCTTTTTCCCTTCATTTGCTACAATCAGTCGGTAATGGCTTTCAATAGAACAATCTTGCGCAAGCTCGCCTTTATCTTTGTCCTGCTCATTACCCTCTTTCTCCTGCATCCGAAATTGACAGACGAAGATCAGATGGAAGAGTCTCTGCGTATCTTGATCCCGAGTCTCTTCGTCAGCGATTCGTCGCTCTTTCACCCGCTCTTGCGGCAGGGTACGTTTCAGCCGGTGGATGATCCGAAACTCACAGATCTCTCGGCATATCTGGTGGTCAATGCGAAGACGGGAGAAGTTTATTCGGCGTTCAACGCCACCCGGCGCGTCTCACCTGCATCGCTCACGAAACTCATGACTGCCATGGTTTCACTCGACGTCGCATCGCCGTCTTCACAACTCATCGCGTCCGGACGGGCTGCCACCCAAGAACCCACTGTTTTGGGTGTCCAGGTGGGTGAGGTATTCACGCTTGCAGAACTGATCCCGGCGATGATCGCCACTTCCGCCAATGACGCGGCGACCATCATAGGAGAAGAAGTGCTCCACCGATACAACGGGAACGAACAAATCTTCGTTGCTCTCATGAATAAAAAAAGCGATGCCTTGGGACTGGGTGACACGCATTTTACCAATACGCAGGGCTTCGATGATCCCGGCCAGTATTCGAACGCCTACGACTTAACGCGACTCGCGCACTTCGCCTATGGGAACTATCCGTTGATCCGCAAATCAGCGGGAACGATCTATGCAACGATAGACAAATCTCCGCGTCATGGGTTCTATCATCTTCCGAATTGGAATGCGCTCCTCGGAACCTACCCGGGGGTTGACGGTTTGAAGATCGGCTACACAGAGGAAGCCAAGCACAGCACAATCGTCACCGCGACCCGCGATGAAACGCAATTGATTGTGGTTGTCATCGGCGCACCCTCAATTATTGATCGGGACCTGGCAGCGGCGACGCTCTTAAACTTGGGTTTCGATCGGGAGCAAAAGCCCGGAGTATACGTCAGCGAATCATTGATCAAGCCGAGAATCGATGAATGGAACGCCCTTCGCCAAAAAATTCTCAAGGAACTGGAGAACAAGATCGAGTAATTTAGGATGTCAAATGAAGAATGTAAAATTGCAATTCAAAATGAATAAAATTTTTAACTTGAAATTTCAATTTTAAATTTTTAACTTTAAACTTTTCATTTGTATGATGTTCTTCTTCCCCAAAACCGTCGAAACACGAATCTCAAAGATCAACGGAACCATCTCGGTGATCAAACTTTTCGGCAAATGGTCGATCAATGCCGGTGGATATACGCAGAGCGGAGGTCTGGTAGAAAGTATTTGGAAGTCGGTGCTTGTCGGGATAAAAAAGACGGAAAGATTGGTAAAACCCCGTATTCTCATTCTGGGTCTCGGAGCCGGTTCGTCTGCCGGAATCAGCGCTGCCTTATGGAAAGATGCAAAGCTAACAGGAATCGAACTTGATCCGCTGATGATCAAGCTGGGAAAAACGTATCTTCATCTGGATCAGATTGCAAACCTCAGGATTATTCAGTCTGATGCCATTGCTTGGCTCAAGAAAAGAGCAATTGAGAAAAAGCAACCGCTTTTTGATCTCATCCTGGTGGACCTTTATCTGGGTGGTACGGCAGCGCCGCAGGTGAGGGAGCCTGATTTTCTCAAGGCAATTAATCGCCTGCTCAAAACGAACGGTTTGGCGCTGTTTAATTATCTGATCAGGTCCGGCGATCCTCTCGGCCCTGCGGGCATGAAAAGGGCGCTGGAAGAAGCATTTGCACAGGTCGAGAGGCTGCCATCCCCGGCCAATGCGATCTTTTCAGTAGGGAAACGAGCATCCAAGTAGTTGATTGACGCCTGGTTTTTCCGACGCTCGTACGTTACAATACATCGGTATGGCTTTGTTTAATTTCCTGGGGAAGCTGTTGGACTCCAACGAACGGGAATTAAAAAAATTCACCCCCATCGTCAATTCGATCAACAGCTTCGAAGAGGAATATAAAAGATTCTCAGATGAAGATCTCAGGGCAAAAACGGTGGAGTTTCGTCTCCGTCTCGAGCGTGGAGAAACGGTCAACGACCTCCTCCCTGAGGCATTCGCTGCGGCAAGGGAAGCATCGCGCCGAGCCACCGGACTTCGCCATTTCGACGTCCAGTTGATGGCGGGGATCGTCTTTCACCAGGGAAAAATCGCCGAACAAAAAACCGGAGAGGGAAAAACCCTTTCCGCCACCAGCGCCCTCTACCTCAATGCCCTGTCGCAGCGGGGCGTCCATTTGGTGACCGTCAACGACTATCTTGCCCGCCGGGACTGCGGCTGGATGGGCCCGATCTACCAGGCTTTGGGGATATCCACCTCGGTCATCTATGCGGGCGAAGGCCAACTGCCGGCCGCCCTTTTTGATCCCGAATTCAGTGAAGCCGGCCAGACGGACGAACGCCTCAGGCATCTGCGTCCGGTCTCGAGGAAAGAAGCCTACAGCGCCGATATTACTTACGGCACCAATAACGAATTTGGCTTCGATTATCTGCGCGATAACATGGCGGGAGACCTTGAACAGCAGGTCCAGCGCGAACACCACTTTGCCATCGTCGATGAAGTCGACTCGATCCTCGTGGATGAAGCGCGCACGCCCCTCATCATTTCGGCTCCGGATACCGAACCCACCAGCAAGTACTATGAATTTGCCGGTCTCATCACCCAACTTTCACCCGATGCCGACTATGAGGTGGATGAAAAGCACCGGACGGCCAATCTCACCGACCGGGGGATCAAAAAAATTGAAAGCCGCCTCCATGTGGACAATCTCTATGAAAAGGACTTCCAGACGATCCATCACGTCGAGCAAGCCCTCAAAGCCAAGACCCTCTTTAATCGGGATAAGGAATATGTCATCAAGGATGGACAGATCATCATCGTCGATGAGCACACCGGCCGGCTCATGTACGGACGCCGCTATTCCGACGGCCTGCACCAGGCTATAGAAGCCAAGGAAAACGTCAAAATTCAGCAGGAATCCCGCACCCTGGCCACCGTCACACTGCAGAACTACTTCAGGATGTACGAGAAGCTGGCAGGCATGACGGGCACCGCCGCCACCGAAGCCGAGGAATTCAAAAAAATCTACAACCTCGATGTGGTTGTGGTCCCGACGAACCAGCCGATGGTGAGGAAGGATAATCCGGATATCGTTTACAAAACCATGCGCGCCAAGTACGGCGCGGTGGTTGCCGAAGTAACCAAAGCCTACGAGCGGGGACAGCCGGTGCTATTGGGCACCCGCTCGATTGATAATAACGAAGCCATTTCCGAGTATCTGAAGCGCAAGAAGATTCCCCATCAGGTTTTGAATGCCAAACAGCATGAAAAAGAGGCCCAGATCCTCGCCGATGCGGGTAAAGTCGGGGCCGTAACGGTCGCCACCAACATGGCCGGTCGCGGAGTTGATATTGTCTTGGGAGGATCTCCTCCGGACTTGCCCGCCGAAGCTTCACTCCGCCTTCGTAGCCACTTCGGCGAAGGAGGCGCGAAGTTGGGGGATGAAAGCGACAAGCAGGCGATGGATAAATGGAGGGCAGAGCATGAAAAAGTCGTCCGGCTCGGAGGCCTCTATGTCCTGGGAACCGAGCGCCACGAGTCAAGAAGAATCGACAATCAGCTGCGCGGACGTTCGGGCAGGCAGGGCGACCCCGGCCAATCCCGTTTCTTCGTGTCGTTGGACGATGACATCATGCGCATCTTCGGGGGTGAACAGGTGCAGCGGCTGATGACCGCCTTGAAGATCCCCGAAGACCAGCCGATTGAGGCGGGCATGGTTTCCAAAGCCATCGAACAAGCCCAAGTCAAAGTGGAGGGCTTCCACTTCGATGCCCGCAAACGGCTCGTTGAATACGACGACATCATGAACAAGCAGCGCGAAATCTTCTACAAGCGCCGAAATAAGATTCTTCAGGAAAGCCAAGAAGAGCATGCTACTCAGCAGAAGGAACGCATCATCGGCATTCTCGATGAGGAAATCGCTAACAGTATTGCGCTGCGCGCTCCCGAGGGGATCACGGAAACCGAACTTGACGCGATTCTCAAGGACTTCATAGGGATTGTCCCCTTTGACTCGGCCTCGCAAAACCGACTCAAAGACAGCCTGCGTTCGATAGCCGATCCGCAGCTTGTGAAAGCCAAATTATTGGAGCTCGTGCAATCAACCTACCAAAACCGCGAAACGCAGATGACGCCCGCCATGATGCGCCAGGTTGAACGCTTCACCCTCCTTTCGGTAAGCGACCGCCTGTGGATGGACCATTTGGACAACATCGATGAGCTGAGGGAAGGAATTGGACTGCGGGGGGACAAGCAGACGGCGCTCGTTGAATACAAGAAAGAAGCCTTCGGTATGTTTGAACGCTTGATCGCCCAAACGGGTTATGAGGTGGCCCGCACGGTCTTCAGGATCCAATTGCGCCCGGTCGCACAGCAGGCGGTTCCCCCCGAAGCCAAAGCCGAAAAACCGCAGGCCGAGGAGCCGGAGGTGCCTGTTGCAGACGCGAAACAAGCCCAAGTTCCTCCTCCACAAAAGGGTAAACCGGTAAAAGAAGGCGCGGATGATTTCGCCTCGGCGTTTGCCAGTCTTGGTCCGTCAACTTCCTCGATGAGGACCAATCGTCCGACGTCAGGCTCCCAGCCGGTGGGGAAAAAAAGGAAAATCGGCCGCAACGACCCATGCTGGTGCGGCTCCGGTAAGAAATTTAAGAAGTGCCATTATCCGCAAATGCCTCCGAATTAGAAGTGACCGCCCGCACCCACGACGAATTCGCCTTTGCCTCGCTGGTAACCGTCGCCGCGTTCTACCCTCCCGCTGCTTTGAATCTTTTTACGTTCGTTGTTTCTCTTGTTGGGAACATCGTCGGCGCCCTCATTCCGGACATGGACCAGGCCGGTAACCGCTTATGGGACCTCCTGCCTGGAGGCGACGCGCTCGGCAGGGTGTTCAGGAGAATGTTCTATAAACACCGGACGATTACCCATTCCCTCCTCGGGTTGTTCCTCATCTATCACGGTTTGCAATGGCTCCTGCCCAAGATCGTGAACGCCGGTGTTGTTGATCCGCAGGTCGTCTTTTTTTCCGTCATGATCGGCCATATCTCGCATTTGCTCGCCGACGGCATCACCAAAGAGGGGCTGCCGCTCTTCTTCCCCTTGCCCTTTGAAATCGGCTTTCCTCCGCTTCAGGCTCTGCGGATAACCACCGACAGCTGGGTCGAAACTTACCTGGTCCAGCCGGGAATCGCCGTGTACCTCATCTAGTTTGTGTATGCTCATCAGCAGCAGATGCTCGAGCTTATACACCTCATCGCTAAATAATTGAGCAGGCTGAGAAACATAGGTGACACTTCATTCGGGTAAGAT
>MHCL01000022.1:17939-19044 GCA_001816915.1 Candidatus Chisholmbacteria bacterium RIFCSPLOWO2_01_FULL_49_14 | reverse complement strand
CCGACACGGAAGAAGAAGTCCGTATTTCAACAGACCGTCCGGTACAGCTTCTTCCGTCATTTCTCGGAAACCGCAAGCACGCCCAAGGTTTGGGTTGTGCCCAGTATCCACATCCCGCTGTTGGCAATGGGCGCCTCAGGCTTGCTGCTAATAGGATTGGCGCTCTACTTCTTCGTCGTCGACAGGCATCCTATCGCCAAGTTCGTCAACACCCTACTGTTCTGGGCCGCAATCGGCAGCACCGTGCTCGCGGGCGACAACCATCGTCGGCTCCTCCACTGGATGGGTCTGTGGTCGCTGACGCTGCGCAAGCGTGGAGTTCCGGCCGATCAGTCGCCGATCAGCCGACGATTCACGCGGGTCGTCTTCTACGCCCTGACGGCGTTCGATATCTCCCTCCTGATCTTCTGGCTGATCTATACCCGGGTCTCATTTCCGGATCCGGCGCTGTTCACCGACCTCCTGCTCTACGAGGAAGCCAAGACTACGCGGCTCATCGTCCAGCTGGGCTCATACTGGTGGCTTTTACCGTTGCTTGTGCCGTTGCTCATGTCTGCGCTCAAGGGCGCGGAAGAGATACCGGTACTGCGCTTCGTCTTGCGACAAACTCGGCTGCTTATCCCACTCGCGCCTCTGGCGCTCGGCTTCGAGGTGCGCATGATCCTCTCCTGGATCACCGCGGTCACCGGTTGGTCACCATTCTAGTCGGAGGAGGAACCGATGCAGTTTGCCGGTTCCTCCTTAAGGAGGTAGCACATGAATGGGAAGTTTTCGACCTCCCGGAGACCGAAGCCCGCTTCTGATCGCCGGGATGAGAAGCAACACCAACAGGACAGTGCTATCCGCAGACGCGCGAACCTTCCGATCAGGAGGGAAACGGTCGCTCAACGGTCCGCACGCCTCGCCGCCAGGCTCGAATCCTCGACATCTCATATGCTGCAGCAAGGTATCAACGGCATTGAAGATGCCATGGATGCTCAAGATGCTCGGTTCTCGAGGTTCGTGTACAACGCGCAGAACCTTGAAGAAACGCTGCGCCTACGGTTTGTCGACGGTCTGTTGTCCAGAATGGGCATCAAGCTCGTCGGCAATTCCCTAGAGTATG
>MHCL01000022.1:0-17928 GCA_001816915.1 Candidatus Chisholmbacteria bacterium RIFCSPLOWO2_01_FULL_49_14 | reverse complement strand
AGACAGGGCAACTCTTCGGCATCCCTGAATCGAATCTGATCATGAGAGACCTGCATCAGTTGGGATGCCCCATCCTTAGACTCGATATCGCCCAGATCGGCAGCTCCAAGCTGACGCACTACACCCGATGGGCGGAGAAGAGGGTCAAGGAAGTCGGAAATATGCCCGAAGGATGGCTGGAAGAGTTGAAAAGTGACGCGGATTACATTTCTCGCTATCAACTCGCCTGGGACTCGTATATCACTTGGCCGGAAGAGCTTCTACCCGGCCCCCTGCGGGAGAAATACATCCGCACGGACGTCGATCAGCTACCTAAGGATGCACAGGGTGTCGACATCGGCGCGTTGGAGCTCGATGACTTCGGACTCTGGCGTCTGCTGCTCGGATTGTTCCGACCGATCAGTGAGTTTGATCCTGATGCCGGCCTGGATCTTTTAACCGAGATCTGGCAAGGCAGAGAGCCGTTGGACGCCCTTACGTCCTCGCTCGTCTTCATCGAGCGAACGAGGCAGGGCTGGTCAATCGAGACTGGAGGTGGACTTCATCATAGAACAATTAACATCATCAGCCTAGGAGCGGAAGAATCTTTGAGCGGACTCACTCACCCAGATCTTATCGGACACTACTTCAAGCTACGGAATATCGACTGGATCAAGAACATGATCCTGTCAACCATCGAAGAACCGGGTGAACAGATTCGCTTGGCAACAACATCGGTCGGCATCAAGGAAGCGCGCCGGGGCGTCCTGAGAATGCTTCAGGATGACGCGATGGAGGATACCTACAAGCGCGCTAAAGAGCGTCTGCCGAAATCGCGGAGAAGCGATCCGGTTGCGGTTCAACAGCAGATGGCACGGACCATCACCAAACCCGAAGTGGCGGAGATGCTCGCCCGCGAAGTGGCGACCCACGACATCGAGACCAACACGGCAACCCTACCATTTTATCAATCAATCGCCGTCACCCTTACAGGGCAAAGTCGTGAGATCGCCGATGGTCTGAAGGATCGGGTCGCAGACACCATGGATATCCTGGGTGTTCGCTATCAGGAAAGCGATGATCCGTATGAGCACTGGCAGAATTTCCTGGCCATGCTTCCTGACGTACGGTTTCGGGAAACCAGCGAGCACGTTTCTCCCTTACCTTCAGGGACCACCGCGGTGTCGTTCCGCCGCCACGGTCGTCCAGTCCTGCGCAAGGGCGCGCTGGTCGGGTACTACCAACCCTATCGCGACCCGCTCATCATCCCCCTCGGCGGCAACTATTTCCTGGTCGGAACGACAGGATCGGGAAAATCCATGGCAATGAAGTACATGGTCTACCGGTTGCTGCCTCTCGATAAGAATTGGGTTTTCCGCATCATGAACAACACCAACCAAAATATGAAGACCACCGACGAGGCGCGCGACTGGAACCGCGTCGTTTCGGACTACGGAGGTCTGGTTCTGTTTGCGGGGGATGAGAAGTTTGAAGGCGAGGTTGGCGCGAAGGCCTTCCGCAAACGGCTGGAGAAGATCTGGGACGAGGGGACAAGGATAGTCCTGTTCCACTCTATCAAGCAGCGTCCTGATCTTGATCAAATCTGGCTGGAGTGGCTCATCGATGATGTCGTGATCACTCCTCCGGGTGTCATCGGGGTCGACGAAACTGCAGGGTGGTTCACCCTCAAGCAAGATCCACGCGCCAAGATTCTGGTGTTCGAACTCATGAACATCCTGAGGCGCAACCGGAAGATGGGCATCGTAACCATCCAGTCGCTTGGTACGATCAGGATCGAACAGGAAGGCGTCTGGAATCAGCTTATGACGCTCATCGACGGCGGTAAGTTCGTCTTCCATACCCCGTTCATCTCGGAGTTGCCGAAGGATCTGGGTTTGACTGAATACCCCGAGGTCGGACGGTTCGTGATGGATACGGTCGCATCGTTCAAGGAGGAAGAGCTTGGGCCCTTGAAGAAACCGGGTTGGGCTGTCTTTGCGGGAACGAAGACCGCGTTCGAGGTGAAATTCCACATCAGCCTGGCGAACTTGCTGCGGCTGTCTCGCCTCGACATGGCGACTGCTGAGGAAGAGGAGCTCTGGGGGTTTTAAAGCTCCTCCCCTTCCGGAAAGGAGTCGGATGAATGTCAGACTCAGATCAGGAACAATCGGGTTGGTTCGGCTGGTTGCGCTTTAGTTTGGGCGAGCTGGCCTTCGGCTGCCTGCTTTTCAGCTGCGTCTTCTTCCTGGCGACCAGCTATCTCGTCCATCAGATCGTCGCGCCGAACTTCGACGTGGCTTGGGAGAAGATCAAGCCCCATCTGCCTTGGGCGATGGAGGATACCCTGAAATACTTCCTTGCCGGAGACTATCCCTATCTCCCAGGGGATGTGGAACTCCCGGACGATCTCAAAGCAAGGGCAAACGCCTATGGCTTCACCGAGTACGACCTCAAGGCTCTCATCGCCGGAGCTCAACGGTTCAACATCCGCTGGGAAGATGTGGTCGCCATCCAGATCAATGCGCAGTGGCATGGAGGTTTTCGCGATATGTTCTTCCTGGCGCTCGCGATCAGCGAGTTTCTGGATGAACATCACTATCATGATCCGATCATCACCTGTCCGGAGGCAACGCCGACACCGCCGCCTGAGGGAGAACCTGCCGAGGAATGCGTTCCGATCAACCCTCGGCACGAGGCGATAAAGGCCTTGAATCCCTCAGGAGGCAACGAGTGGTTGAACCGGGTGCTGGCAACCAGCGACGCTTGGAAACAGCCGCTGAAGTCGGCGATCATCAGGTCTATCGACCCGGATGAGCCGGACAATCTCATGCTCATATTTCTCGAGATGTTGTCATACCGGATCAAAGGGTACTACAACGAGATTATTCTCGTTGATGGCCAGCCGGTGATCGTTAACGACCCCGAGGTGCCAGCCATCCCCTACCCTGATGTGATCACGAGCTTCTTCGCCAATCCCTTCCCGGGAAGCAGCATCACAGGGTACTGCTTCGGCTGTCCGGTGTACAACGAGAAGGGAGAGCTCATCAGAGAGCACCATCCGGGTGTCGACCTGGGAGGCATCGGATCTGCGCCTGTATACGCGGCGCATGAGGGAGAGGTTATCTACGCCGGCTGGATGAACAGCGGCAGCCTCTGGATCAGCGGTATCGTTGTCGGTATCCGCGGCACCTACCCGGACGGCACGCAAGTCTGCACCTTGTACGGACATGGCACTCCGGACACTTTGAGCGTGGATGTCGGCCGGTATGTGTATGCAGGAGATCAGCTGTTCATCGCGGACAACACGGGCTTCAGTTTCGGAACTCACCTGCACTTTGACTTACGTTTCGGGGATGGTACCTTCTGCGCCGCGTCAGTTAATCCTAGTGGTTTTGTTCCGGGCATCCCGTAGGGAAAGGAGAGGCATCATGAAAAAGCTTCGATGGCCGAGCCTCGTCTTGATCATGCTGATCGCGGCCGCGCTTGCCTGCGGGAAAACCAACGAGACGAGGCTTCTGCAAGACCGGCAAACCCAGACCGCGATCGTGGCGGAGTTCAACGCTACAGGAACGGCTGCGGCTGCGACACAACATCCGAAGACGGCGACCCCCGAGTGCGAGGACAAAAACATCCTCGGGAAGTGTAAAACGTCGCCGACCCCTCGGCCGACCCGAACACCGATCCCCACTCCTTCAATGCCGGAGGTGTTGCGATCGGTTACCGTCGCGAGATCGTGGACTCCCTATTTCGAGGAGGCCGATGATATCCAGAACTACGATCCCTCGCGAAGCTTCCGAACAGCCTTCGGCTTGGTCGACAAGGGGGTTGTGGTTCCGGTCGTTGAGGAAATCCAAGGATCCAGGTATCTTGGGATCGTACTCGTCGGCAGGATGGAACTGCGAGACATCAATCTCGACCAGTTCAAACCGGACCGAACCAAGGGCGCTCGCTACATGCTGATCGGCGACAGGCTCTACATCACTCAACTCAGTGGAGATACCGACTGCGTGAAGCACAAATGGGGACATATCGGCCTCGTCGAGTACTGTCATGGTCATTTCTGGACGTATACGACCAACGACGAGCATCAACGCATCTGGTCGGCAGTTGCCACCATCCCCAAGGGGGTCGAATATCTGTTCACCAACGCCCAACATGTCGATCCCGATGTTCTCCCGAGTGCCTTCACTCAAGCACAGAAAACCGGATTCTTCTGGTACGTCGTTCCTGTCCTGGACGGCAGGGTTGAGATCAGGCTTGTCCCTGAACTCTGGCTGCGAGCGCGAGATATCGAATAACTCGAGGCTGAATTTTGGCGTCTGAGCAGACGCGTCAGATTATGCGGCGCTTTCTGCGCAGTTCCCATTATCCACTGTACGATCATCCGTGCGGATTGATCAAAACGCCATGATTCATTCCCCTGTCAATGTAACACAAACCCTTTGGTACGCTTCTTCGTTGCAACAACGATACACCTCATCGCTGCACTCGGCGAGGAAGCCATCATACGGGTTGTACGGGGTTGTGATATTTGTTTTTGGAACGCAAAGCGCTGATGCTGGGTGGTGATGACTTCTGTTTGTCATCCCAGTCTGGTTTCAACCCAGACACCATCACAACATCATCTTTGCAATCCCTCAACACATCACAGCACTACCCGTACATAGTCCGTTATGCGGACTCTGATGAGACCGTATTCTTTTTTTCAAGAATACAGACCCGCACCATTTGCGCGGGTCACAGGTCGAATGTACGGAAAAATGTGGAATATTATAGAATCCAGAAGCTAGTAGTCAGAAGCCAGAATTCAAGAATGAAACATGAAGCATTATTTTCATCTCATTACCCATCATCCATAAGCCATTAAACATAGATAGAAAGCCCTTTGCAGTGCTCTTGAACGGAGATGTCATACTTAAAACGGGATCACATTTCCCTACACTTGGGAATCTGAAGCAGAATGTTCCGGCATGATGGAAGGAGAAGATTCTGTATGACTGACTGCTTCTCCCCCTTCTTGGCTTGGAGACTCTTTTTGGTTTGGACTAGTTATGATCTCTCTGGGAATGTTGAATGACCTTCTGAATTCATGTCTTCCCTCCCATTCATTGAAGCGTTGAGCGGCCTCGGGCCAATCCGTGAGCGGGAAGAATGAAAAATAGTTTAGGCGAACTAGCCATAATTCCCGCGCTTTCCCCATCAAGGGAATTTGACCGGCTGCACCCATCGCTTCTGTATCGATTGCTTCAAACGCCTCTTCCATATCATCGGACAACCATTCGCTTATCTTTTCTTCGTAATCCGGTCCGAGTTGAAATCGATCCGGATGATTTCCAATGTAGAACGGTTTCCTCACGGGTGTTTTCCGTAACTTTTTGGTAAATAATTGATCTTTAGCGGCCAAGATAGCCTGGGTTACGATGCCCGACTTATGCCAGTTGATGGGAATTGCTCCTTTTTCCCTGATGGATAGTTCAAGAATATATTCTTTGATTCTCAGTTCCAGATCTTCCTCAAGATTAGCCGGTTCTTTTGAAATGAGCACGGGTGTGAATGTTTCCTGGTGACGTGCCATCGCAAACGTTAACTGGCTTCTGATGTGTTGTTCCTGTATCTCGGGAGGACAGCCCTCAACGCAGGCGACAAATGGTGTGTTTTCAAGAATCTCTCCCGGATGCGGAGTGGTCATGTGAGTGGCGACAAATGAAACCGCTTGCGTTCCATCAGGAACTCTGTACGAGGGATATGGCTGAAATCTGTACAAGTCTTCCGGTTGTTCAAAAACAATGACCGGCCAGCCGAACCGACTATCTATCCTCTTATACCCCTGAACCAGCGGATCGGAGAAAAATCCGATACCTATTTCCGACCAGGCTTTGGCGAGCGCCCAAGCCTCATCGGGATCAATCGTATCTTGATGATCCACGGGAGATCCGCCGCGCGCTTGAACCACCTTGGTGAATTCGGTCAATTCTTCCGAGTGTGGAAATAAATGAAACATTGCTGAATCCAGAGAAGGAAGGATTGTGGGTGCGTACCGACGACGGGATGTTTTAATTTGCTCAGGGGGTGCATACATGTACGCACCATTCACGATAAATCCTTCAGGATAATAGCCGACCTCTATTCCTTCCTGATTCTGAGAATCAGCCCGAACTCGCGCAACCTCTGCCAGCAACGCTGTCCATTGTTCCTTCTCTATAGGAACTGCGACTTTGTCTTCTTCAATATGGATGAGATCGTCAACCTCAACCGAGGGGACGGTCCATCGCGTAATGAGAGCGAGTTGTTCAACAGTAGAAATCGTCTCTTTGACTTCTGGATGACTCACTATTTGCGACTCAGTGTTAGGCATATTCGTATATGTTTTGGGTCGGAATTATAACATGAATACTAGCAACTGTCCAGGTAGTCTGCCAGAGAATGAAGGGGTCGAGAAATGCGTACCTATTTTTCTATTCCGAAATAGGTGAGGATGAGGTCTTCAGATCCGGTGTTGATGAACTCGTGGGCTTCGTTGGGTTCAATGACGACGCAATCCCCTTTTTTCAATTGATTGACCTTGCCGTTGACTTTCACCAACCCCGTGCCTGCCTCAACCAGATACACTTCCCAGGTGTCTTCGTGTTTGTGCTCGCTGGCAATTTGGCCGGGCTTAAAGGAGGCTTGAGAAAAGGAAGCTAAATGCGGGACTCCACCTTTTTCAATGAGCACCTTTTCCTTGATTTTGGGGCTGTGGCTTGAGGCGACTTCTTTAATTTTCTCAAGAGAAGAAATTTTCATACTCTCCTTTTTATTGAATATGCATTCCTAACCATTGCCGCATTGAAACGTTGTTCAGAGACTGCCCGTGGTCGTGCTCGGGCTCAAAACCAGGTCATTACCGACCTCCCCTTGGCACTCTGGTGACCGCTGGTGGGCTCGAACCACCGACCTTCGCAATGTGAATGCGACGCTCTGCCGGCTGAGCTAAGCGGTCGCTTTACAGGCGCGGTGTGTTCTCTGAGCTCTGACCGACATAAGCTACACGACCTTGAGGTATACTATATTATATCAGTTCTTGTCTTCTTGCGAAAGGAGAGGCATAATACCGCTATGAAGCTTCTGCGCGTCATCGCCAGATTTTTTTTGGATATCATCGAGACGGTTGTTGTCGCCCTGGCCATTTTCATCCTCATTTACCTCTTTGTTGTACAGCCGCATCAAGTCAACGGCAATTCGATGTGGCCCAGTTTCCTGGACGGCGAGTATCTTCTGACTGACAAATTCAGTTACCGGTTCCGCGAGCCGATGCGCGGGGATGTGATCATTTTTCTGGCCCCGTCCGGGGCGCGCTGCCCGCAACAGTTGCAGTGCGATTTTGTTAAACGCATCATCGCTCTTCCTCATGAGACGGTGTCCCTGAAGGAAGGCGGGGTGTATGTCAATAACACTCTTCTTCATGAGACTTATCTTCCCAGCGATCCGGCTTTTGAGACTGACAGCCCGACAGGAAATCCGACATCGGTTGAACTCAAAGACGACCAATATTTTGTCATGGGTGACAACCGCGGACATTCCAGTGATTCCCGGGCATGGGGTTCGGTCCCCCGGGATAACATTGTCGGTAAGGCATGGCTTCGCTATTGGCCTCCGCAACGGGTCGGCTTCATCGCGGTAGCGGCGTACTGAAACAAGTTAAAAGTTCAAAGTTAAAAGTGAAAAGTTGAAGAACGGATCAAGAGGTAATGGCTTTATAGATTTTTTGCAGATTCGGTTCGGTTTCCTGCGGCGTACCTTTCAAGACAATCGCCAGTTTTGTCTCGATCCGCGAACGCTTCAGCGCAACATGCGAAGTTTCTCCCAAGGCTTTGGTCATGCGCTCCTGCATTCTGTCGATTTTTTCATCCACGATAAGTTGATCATCCAAAGCCCTGTGCCTCTTTTTATTCTTCATTCTTCTGGCCAGCTCTTCGGCGCGGCGAACAGACCCGGCTTCGCGCAGGATAATTCTGTAGGCCTCGATCATGATGCGTTCATCTCCGATAGCGGCGAGCGCCCGCGCATGTCCTTCGGCAATCATACCGCTTAACACTCCGTCCTTGAGCGCGTCGGGTAGCGACAGCAGGCGCAAGGTATTGGATACATACGACGGGCTTTTGCCTATTCGTTTTGATAATTCTCCCGTTGTCAGGTTGAATTCGGCGACCAGGCGCTGAAAGGCTTTCCCCCGCTCTATCGGATTTAGATCGGTGCGCTGGACGTTTTCTACCAACGCCATTTCCAGCATGCCTCTGGGAGTGGTCTCTTTGATGATGACCGGGATATCTGTGAGTCCCGCGAGTTTGGCGGCCCTCCAGCGCCGTTCACCTGCAATGATCTGGAATCCTGCCGGCGTATGGGCAATGACCAGCGGTTCCAGCACCCCATGCTCCTTGATCGAATCTACCAAATCCTGCAGAGAATCGGACGTGATTGATCCCCTCGGTTGCAGCGGGTTTGGTTGCAGCTGATCAATTTGCAAGCTTGAAGGGTTTTTTTCGTCCTGCGCCATAGATGCGTTTCAGTTTACTTCAACGATTCTCTTCCCGCGTTTCTGTTTAAACTCCACGATGCCTTCTCGTGTCGCGTAGAGCGTGTGATCCCGCCCCATCTTCACTCCTTTTTGAGCGTGATACAGGCTTCCTTTCTGTCTGACGATGATGGATCCGGATTTGACGGTTTGGCCGCCGAAGACTTTAAGACCCAGGCGTTTTCCGGGACGCTGCTTGTGCTGTGTTGTTTTTCCCGACTGTTTGGTTTTTGCCATCCGGTATTGCTTCCTTCCTTTTCAAGACGAATATTTGTCTTTTAATTTCTGCCTGCGGCCGTTCATAGGCGAGTGGTCCAGCGACGAGAGTATATCCGACGTTTTCACACCTGTCAATGATAAGATCCGCTTTTTTCACGAGACCGCCGACATCAAATTCAGGAAGAACCATGACGACCCTTTTCCCGGGAAGAAGAATTTTGCGCCACTCCTTCAGAGCCCCCAAATACAATTTATCCAATCCTTTGACCAGGTTTGGTATTTTTTCCCGCACGGGCTTGCGCGGTCCCAGATACGGTTCCGTCACCACGGCTTCGACTGGTCCTACCAGGCTATGTGATACTTTGACAGCCTCTGCCTGCAATACTTTCCACGACGCATCCGAATGTGTTTGCTTACCGAGCCATTCAAGGTTGTCCTGTGTCCCTTTGACTTGTTCCGGAGATTGATCGCTTGACAGCGAGTTAATCCCGAGCATCATGGCTTCCATCGCGATCGTCCCGGTTCCGCAGAACGGATCGAGCAACCACTGATCCTTCTCGGGTGGTTTCTCCCAGGCAAGATTGACCATCATGCGCGCTACTTTGGGTGGCAGCATCCCCGCTTGCGGACTGACGTAGGGGCGGCCGTAATCTCGCATTGAAAAACCCTCAAAATCCTGGGCGGCAATCGTCTTTCCGATATCAAGGATGTGATCATGCGAGAAGAGGTAGAGTTCCGTAACTTTTCCGAGCACGATTTGGGCGCTGGTGAGCTCGTTCCCTTGCTTGGGAAGAACATACCGCGACGGTATCCCCTCCTTATCGAGTTTGTCCTTGAGCGTTCTGGGAATCAGGCGTATCTGTCGGGGATCGCGGCTCCCCACGATGCTCAAACCGAAGACGATTTTGCCTTTTCCGATCGTCTCGTTTCGAAGAATGTTTACCAAGTAATCGAGAAATTGCTGTGAATTGACCGGTTCTCCCAAGCGGACTATTTTTACTGTTCCGCCGAGACTGCGCATCAGCTCTTGTCCATCGAGGGTACTGTCTGTCTCAACAATGACTGTCTCATTAAACTTCTTGATGATAGCGGGTTGAAGCTTAGAGATTCTGTGAAGAACTGTTTGAAGCTCAGCAAACGCGAGATCTGCTTTTCTGCCTAAAATAAAAAGGTAGCGATTCACTTTTTTGCTTTTTTCCGGCTGGACTCACCTGTCGAAATGCTGTCGATGTAAACCTGCGTCAGGTGCTGACGATGTCCGATAACGCGGCGGTAACGCGACTTGGCTTTATAGGTTGCTACCCGTATTTTTTCCCCTTTCTCTTGAGAAACAATTTTCCCTTTGACTGTGATGTCAGCAAGCTGCGGCTGTCCGATGCGTACTTTTCCATTATCTACCAGCAGCAAAACCTCTTCAAAATTCACCCGATCTCCCGGTTTTCCTTCAAGCTTTTCAACCGCAATGGTGCTTTGTTCTTCGACTTTATATTGTTTGGATCCGGTTCTAATCACAGCGTATTTCATAAGATAAGATTTAAGATTTAAGGTTTAAGATTAAAAAATTAAACATTAGATATTCAATATTTCTCATTTCTCCTGGCAATTATATCTGGTTTTTCAGCGTATTTCAAATATCTGATTTTTAGTTCCGCGGCTCAAGACCGACTGGGCGATGCCAAGACTCGCTGTGGTAGCCAAAAGCGAACTGCCTCCGGAGGAGATCAGAGGCAGCGTGACTCCCGTGATGGGTAAGAGACCCATGTTCATCCCGATGTTGACCGACACTTGAAAAAGGAGCATGCAAATTACTCCGGTGAGGATCTGGACACCAAGCGCGTCGGAACCGTTTTTCAGCCCTGAAAGCAGCCGATAGATGAGCACGGAGTAACTGAACAGGACCAATCCGCCTCCGATGAAGCCCAATTCCTCGGAGAGTGAAGCAAAAATAAAATCGCTATGGCGTTCGGGTAGAAATCGTAATTGCGACTGAGTTCCGTGCCCCAATCCCCTGCCGAACAATTCACCGGACCCGACCGCGATCATCGATTGGATGACATGATATCCGCCTCCTAACGGATCGGCGAAGGGATCGATAAACGCCCGCAACCTATCCTGTTGGTAGGGTTTGAGAATGGCAAACATCAAGGGCACGGCAACGATCATTGCCAAAAGCGTTGAAGCAAATACCTTGAGAGAGATTCCTGAGGCAAAGGCGATTGAGATTCCGATCACCCATAACACCAGCGAACTGCCTAAATCCGGCTGCAAATAGACCAAAAGTGCCGGGACCGCCGTCAAGATGGCAAACCAGAAGACATTTTTCCCCTCTTTCAGGCTGTGTTTTAAGACAAAGCTCGCGAGAAAGATAATGAGAACCGGTTTTACTAATTCCGACGGTTGAATGGTCAACTGCCCAATTTCCAGCCATCTCACCGATCCCCTGGTCACCCGTCCGAGACTAATCGTCACCAGGAGCAGTGCAAGAGCAAATACATATAATACGTTTGAAAGTTTACCGAGAATCCGGTAGTCAAGTTGCGCGACCAAGAAGTAGACGGCTACCGCAATGGCGACGAAGAGCACCTGTCTTGCGGAATCCTCCGGCACCATACTGCGCAGCACAATAAGGGATACTGCCAGGAGGATAAGGATCGGGCCACCTATCCAAGGATCAAAGCGTACGCGTCGCATTTCCAGGCAATTGTAACACTGACCTACCGTCAGCGCCTAGCAAGATGCATCTTTGAGAGCGGTCACTGATGCTTCTCGTATTGTGGAATGAGCTTCGGGGGTTTTATTTCGGAGGCAGTTTATATTTTTCGACTTTGAAGGTGTCCCCTTCTTTCAGGATATTTGCCAGCGTTTTGCGTTTGATTTCTTCGGTAAATCCCTTCGGAACGCGTTGCACGGTTACCGATACTTCTTCGTCAAGCCTGGTGCCGAGCTTTTTTCGAGCCTCTTGGATCGAACGAATGAGTTCCCTGGCTTCTCCTTCCAGGACAAGCGCTTGCGTTAACGTCGTATCGAAATTAACCTCCAGTTTCTTTCCGGCCTTAACCATCACCACGGATTTGACGTTTAATTCATCTTTCAGAAGATCGGTGAGTTCGCCAGTGAACGGTCGTTTGCATCCCTTGATTGTCAGTTTTGACAGCGGCTGTCTAACTTTGATCTGGATTAATTTACGTTGGGCGTGACCCAATTCAACGATTTCGCGTACCAAGCGCATATTCGCCTCCAATTTGGAGTCGATTTTTCTGGCATTATAGTCTGGCCAGTCGGAGAGGTGCACGGAATCATTTCCGGTGAGATTGCGGTACATTGCCTCCGAGAGAAACGGTACAAACGGAGCAATGAGTTGCGCAGTTGTCGTCAACACTTCAAACGATGTCTTATAAAAAGCGCGTTTGGATGCGAGGTTTGCTGATGACTGTCCGACCCGCTCGCGGCTGCGACGAATATACCAAGTCGAAAAATCCGCAACCAAATTCTCCAAGACGAGCGTGGCTGCGCGCGCATCAAATTTCAAGAGGTTCTGAGTCACGACCCCGATCGTCGTCTGGAGCCTTGAGAGGATCCAACGATCCAACAGTATCGGTTTTCCCAAAGTCGTTTTACGTACAAAAGACTGCGCGTCGCGACTGCTGACGACAAAGCGGAACGCATTCCAAAGCATGAGGTGAAACCGGCGGCGTACACCTTCGGCAACCTTATACCCGAAGAGAAGATTTTCTTTGGGGTCCTGTGACGCGTACATCCAACGCATGACATCGACTCCGATACTGTCCGCCCCTTCATTGAACTCGACAGCATTGCCCCAACTCTTGTGCATCGGACGGCTGTCCTCCCCAAGCAACGTTGCGAATCCCAAGACCGTTTTGAACGGATGGGTATTTTCGAGTACCGTTGCCATGGCTATGAGCGAGTAGAACCAGTTTTTGAACTGGCCCGGGAAGCTCTCGGTGATGAAATCCGCGGGATACCATTTTTTCCACTCAGTTCTGTCTGTCGTATACAGAGGTGTGCCGCGATTGCCGTGCGCGATCGTTGAAAACGGGACGATACCGGCATCAAGCCATGGATTCCCAACCGGTTCCACCCTGGAGATGATTTCACCGCAGGCTGAACATTTGATTTTCACCTGATCAAGCTGCGGTTTGTGCGGGCTTTTTCCCTGAAACGCCCCCCAGCCTTCGACTGCAACTTTTTCAAGCTCCTTTTTTGACCCAACTACTTCAAAATGACCGCACTGGTGACATTCCCAGATCGGCAGGCAAAGCCCCCAGTATCTGTTTTTTTTACTGATCAACCAATCCTGCAGGTTGTTGAGCCAATCCAGTTCCCTATCAAGCCCGAATGCGGGAATCCAATGAATTTTTTTCGCCACCTCAATCATTCGCTGACGCAGTGTCGATGCAATGCTCACCTGCTTCGACTTTCCGGCCTTCGCAGAACGTGAAGGCTTGTCCATCGCGATGTACCACTCATCCGTTACTTTCCACACCAACTCCGTCTTACAGCGCCAGCAGCTGGGATATCTGTGTTTGTACTCATGGATCCTGAAAACCCAATCCACACCCGGTTTTTTATCTTCTTCCAGCAAATAATCGAGGATGACTCTGGGACTGACCTTGGCGTTTTTCCCGGTTAACAATCCCAGTCCATTAAGATAGTCGGCGTTGTCGGCGATCACGGGTACCATCGGCAGACCCAGTTTTTTCCCCAAGCGAAAATCTTCCGTCCCGGCGCTCACTGCCGTATGCACCAATCCTGTCCCCTCATCCGTCGTTACGGGTAAGATCCTGGTATCGGTTGCAATGACGGTGTGGAATTTCGGGTGGCCCTCAACCTTTCTCACCGCAGGTAAATCATCGAAGGGGGCTTGGTACTTGCGTCCGACAAGTGATTTTCCTTTTTCAGAACTGATGATCCCTTTGAAATTTTCGCCAAACACCCTACCTACGGCGTCTTTTGCCAGCCAAAGTTTTTCGCCTGTGGTACTTTGAACCAACGCATATTCAAGCTTCTCATCAACTGCCACGGCGATATTTGCCGGTAATGTCCACGGCGTGGTTGTCCAAACCAGGAGAGATTCCCGATCTTTTCCGACCAATGGGAGTTTAAAGAAGATGGATTCGTGCACGACCTCTTTATAGTCCTCGGTTAACATTTCATGTTGGCTGATGGCCGTCTCACAGCGGGGGCACCAAGGGACGGATTCTTTTCCCTTATACAGCCAGCCGTGTTGATGGCACACTTTCAGGAAGTGCCAGATCATATAATTGTTCTCATCGGAGAGCGTGAAATACGAGTGGTCCCAATCCATGAAGTAGCCCAGACGTTTGGATTGTTCTGTTTGGATCGTTGAAAATTGTCTGACACGCTGTTTACATTTGTCCACAAACTCGGCTACCCCGTAGGTTTCGATATCCTTCTTTGAAGTAAAACCCAGCACTTTTTCGACTTCAACTTCTACCCAGAGGCCTTGGGCATCAAAGCCGTTCTGAAAACGCTGCTTGTATCCGCGCATGTTGAAAAAGCGCTGCCAGAGATCTTTATAGGTGCGGCCCCAGCCGTGATGCACTCCCATCGGGTTGTTGGCGGTGATCGGCCCATCGATGAAGCTGAATCGCTTTTTGGAGTTTACGTTGCGCCGAAGATATTTCTTCACGATTCCGTGCTCTTCCCAATACTTCAACATCTCCCGTTCGCGCTTCGCGAAATCGGGCATCGCTTCAATAGGTTCAACTATTTTTGAGTCTTTCATCGTTTGGGCAAATGATGGCTAGGCTGTGGGGCTATTTTACCCTGGAAGAGGCAACGGGATCAAATATGGCCGAGTTTACAGCGTTTTTTCCTCACCGGCCCTGTCGAAGAAATGCGGGGATATCCAATTCATCTTCATACTGGTCAATCTCGCCGTCTTTCTCAGGTTTCTCTTCATCTGATTTCGTTTTTTCTTCGCCATCCGGTCCCTGCGGACGGTCAGGCACGGCTTTCGGAGAGGTAAATTGCTGTAGCCTTTGTCTGTTTTCATCAAATCCGGTTCCGATGACGGAAATTTTGACTTGATCCACCATGTCTTCATCGATGGTGGCGCCGAAAATGATATTGGCATCAGCATCCGCAGTCTCGGCGATGATTTTGGCGGCTTCATTCACCTCGTTCATCGTCAAATCCGGTCCGCCGGTGATATTGAAGAGGATGCCTTTGGCTCCGTCGATCGAAATCTCGAGAAGCGGGCTGGCAACTGCCATGCGCGCCGCGGTTGTGGCCCGGTTTTCCCCGACTCCGGTTCCGATTCCCATGAGCGCCGATCCAGCGTTGGACATGATTGATCGTACGTCAGCAAAATCGACATTGATGAGTCCGGGAGTGGTAATGAGATCCGATATTCCCTGGACACCTTCGCCCAGGACCGAATCAGCTACCTTAAACGCTTCCAATAAGGTCATCTTCTTATCGATGACATCCAGCAATCGTTCGTTGGGGATGACGATCAAGGTATCGACTTTCTCTTTGAGTTTTTCGATTCCCTCTTCGGCGACGACCATCCTTCGCGTGCCTTCAAAGGCGAATGGTTTGGTGACGACCGCGACCGTCAATGCTCCTTGTTCTTTGGCGATTTCCGCGATGATCGGAGCCCCTCCCGTTCCGGTTCCGCCTCCCATCCCTGAAGTGATGAACACCATGTCCGTGTCAACGAGAAAATTCTTCAATTTCTCCCGCGACTCTTCCGTGGCTTGACGCCCGATCTCCGGATCGGCGCCGGATCCCAAGCCCCGCGTCAGATTATCTCCGATTTGTATCTTCTGGTCACTTTGGCAGGTTAACAGCGCTTGCGCGTCCGTGTTGATTGCCACAAAATCCACTCCCTGTATTTTCTGGGATTTAATCATGGTGTTTAAGGCGTTTCCGCCACCGCCGCCCACACCGAGTACTTTGATCTTCGCGAAGGTATTGAGGTCCGGCTTAACAAGTCCCATACATTAATGAAATCCTAAATACGAATATCGAAATTCGAAACACATCAAAATGGCCAATTTCCAATATTTATTACTGTATTGAACAAATCTGATCTTGTTTTGAGGGTTTGAACATTTAAATTCATCTTGTTTGGTGCTTCGGATTTGAACTTGGGGATTTCCACTTTGACAATCCTCTGTCAAAGTGGCTCACACTATACACTATTCCGTCTGTTTTTCAAGAGGTTTGCAAGGTTTTTACTGGCCATTTCCTGCTTCCAGAGCCTGGGGATGAGGAAATATGTTACCGGCACTTGGTCGTGAACTATCCTGCTTTCAAGGCAAAAATGATTTGACGAAATCGACGATTTTGACGGCGATACCTTTACCGGGCAGCCTCTCCGTAACGGCACGCAGTCCGCCGCCAAAGCCGGTCTTTCCCTCCGGAACTTTTCTTGAAGCATAGAGCACAAGACCGCTTGCTACCGCGTATGCCGGTGATTCGATCTCATCCACCAGTCCCGAGAGCCCGGTTGGATTGCCGATTCTGGTGGGCATGGATAGAGAGCGCTTTGCGGCATCACTCAAACCGATGGTTTCCGCCCCGCCTCCGGTAATGACGAGACCGGCCGGTGTCTGCCCGGCCACGCCGGATTTTTTAAGCTCAATTCCAATCATGGAAAAGATTTCATGAAGCCTGGGTTTGATGATGCCTTCAACCAACGTTTTGCGTGAGGCAGTCTTGATTTCTTCCTTGAGTTCAAGTTTGACAAGCTCGATCTCATCCTCTTTTTTTTCCTTGCCGTCCCCAATCTTGGCTATCTCGCCTTTTGAGAGAAAACGCTTTATTTTCTCCGCCGACTCGGAACTGATGCGCATACCGATTGCCAAGTCATTGGTGATATTGCGGGCGCCGATCGGCAACACCGACGTGTGGGTGAGATTTCCTTCCACAAATACAACCAGGCTTGTGGTCCCGGCGCCGATATCGACCAGGACGACTCCCAATTCTTTCTCCGTCTCCGTGAGTACCGATTCCGACGCAGCCAATCCCCCGAAAACCAAACGAGTTACATCGGCGCCGATCTCGTTGATGCATTTGGTCAAATTCCGTATTGCGGTGGAAGAAGCCGTTATGAGGTGCGCGTCTGCCTCGAGCCTGACTCCGCTCATCCCCACGGGGTCCTTAATGCCTTCTTGGGAGTCGACGGTGAAGTTGCGGGGAACGACATGGATGATTTCGCGGGCGGACGGGAGTGATACAGCCCGCGCAGCTTCGATGACCCGTTCGACATCCTCACTGGTGATCTCACCGTCAGGATCTGCGACCGCGACCACGCCTTTGGAGTTTTGCGACGAGATATGCGCACCGTCAATGGCGACGATTGCTTGGGTAATGCTGTAGCCTGCCATCCGCTCCGCCGCCTCGACCGACTCGGTGATTGATTCGGTTGCCTCCTCGATGTCAACAATTTGACTTTTCCGTATGCCTTTTGAGGGTGTGGCAGACACACCCATGACGTTAATTTTTTTATGCTCCAGCGATTCCGAGGCGATGACGGTCGTTACTTTCTCCGTCCCGACATCGATTGCCGCGATCATTTTTCCCTTCTGCATAGCACACCTTTCTTAGCAAGCTCTTTTCCGCTTGTCAAATAGCCTCGTCAAAAAGCACCACGGGCTTTTCATGCCTGACGTCGATGGTTACGGGCTTTGAACCCATTGTAACTTCAGAGAGAATTCGTTGTAAAGAGGTAACCTCTTCGGAAAGATTTCCGTCGTGTGAAAATAAAGCGGCGATCTCGCTACTGATCTCACACCTGATACTTCCGTCCTCAACCAGCAGGCTGCGATATGAAATGAAATGCTCCTCGAGAAGCCTCGCCAATGCAATCGATCGAAGGAGTGTTTCATCTGAAATCCGCTCACCCACATTCAGGGTGTCGGCTTTCGCAAAGTAGATAATGGGAAATTGTTGATCCTCCAGTTGACTTTTTGAGAAAATGAATCCGTCTTCATCTGCAAGCAAGACGATGTCGGATCCGCTCAGCGTGATGGCCGCGAGCGTCTTCCGGCTCGCAATCCGAATTTTCAGATGACTGGGAAGTCTGGTCGTTACGACTACCTGTTTAATGGTCGGATCGAACCGTTTGAGTTTTTGCGACAGCTCTTGACTCCTCAACAACAAGAGCGGGGTTCCCCGGAGCCGTTCCA
>MHCL01000021.1 GCA_001816915.1 Candidatus Chisholmbacteria bacterium RIFCSPLOWO2_01_FULL_49_14 | reverse complement strand
GTCCCAGAAAGGTGTTAAACTACAACACACCGAATGAGGTGTTTCGTGCTTATCTAGATCGCTAAGTGGTCGGATTCAAAGTCGAATGTGGTCTTCCCGGCCGGGGACTAGCGACCGGGCTGTTGCGGTTGAAGATTTCCGATGATGGAATAGATGGGGGCAATAATGGAGATGACCATGGCACCGACCGCGACGCCGATGACCAGCATGAGTACCGGCTCAAGGATCGAGGTTAAGCCTTTGAGCGTATGTTCGACTTCCTGCTCGTAGAATTGCGCCAGTTCTTCAAGCACAACCTCCAGACTTCCGGTCTTTTCTCCGGCGCGTATGGATTGAGTCATCAGCCCGGGAAATATTCCCTCACCTTGGGCAATCGCGTCAGAGAGAGACTGGCCTTTTTGGATGGACTCCTCAAACGTTTTTCCCAATTTGACGAATTTTGTCTGGGTTAACAATTCGACCGATACCCTGATGGATTCGACGATCGGGACCCCGCTTTTCAAGAGCGTGCTTAGGGTACGGCTGAAGCGGGCCAGATCCAACTGGTCGAAGAGCCGGGAAAGTACCGGGAATTTGCTGCTGAACCTCGCCAGCGCTTTTCTGGTACGCGAAAAACGAATGATCACCACCAGCGCCGACAGGAGAAGCAAGGCGCTGCCGATAATCCAGGGAAAGTTGTTCCCCATAAACTGGCTCACAGTCAGCAGCAACCGGGTGGCCAACGGAAGCTTGATGTTCAAGCGCAGAAAGACCGAACTGATGCGCGGCAAGACGAAGGTGATCATGATCACTCCCACGCCCATCATGGCGGAAAGGATGACCGCCGGATACAAGAGCGCTCCTTTTACTTTTTGCGAGAGTTCGTAGCTTGACATTAACTGCTTTGCCAGGTAATCAAAGGATTGCTCAAGCGTTCCCGATTCTTCACCGGCCCTGGTTAAGGTGAGGAAAACAGAATCATAAATTTCCGGGTAACGGGAGAACACCGTTGACAGCTTTTGACCTCTCTGCAGAGAAAATTGCAGATCGCGCAGTATTCTCCCCATCTTCCGGTTGGTTGACTCTTTCGCCATGATCTCGATTGATTCGGCAAGCGGCAGGCCGGCTTTCATCATGGTTGAGAGATAGCGGCAGAATATCGCCTGTTCAACCGTCGAGATCCTTCTGGTTTTATCCAGAAAGCTCTGGGTGGGCATGGTTTTTCTGACCGTGAGGACCTGATACCCTTGATCCCGCAGGGAGATTGCCGCATCTTTGCGCGAAGTCGATTCGATAATATCCTGAACGATTTTCCCTTGTTTGTCTTTGACCTTATATTCAAATATTTCCATCCTGCCTCCTGAATCCTACTTTTTTCAACGGCCCTCTCAGACGCGAACGGTCCTGGTTACCTCTTCCATCGTGGTAATCCCGGCTGTTACTTTGCTCAAGCTGTCATCAAGCATGGGAGTCATGCCGGATTTTTCAACCGCAGCTTTGATCTCATCGGCTGATGCGTGTTTGACCGTCAATTCCCGAATGCTGTCATCGACTTCCAGAACTTCGAAAATCCCCACCCTGCCTTTATAGCCGGAATCGCCGCATTCCTTGCAGCCTTTGCCTTTATAGAATTTCAGCTTGTCGATCCCGGTTCCGAATTGTGCCTTGAAAAGCTTCTTTTCCGTCTCTTTCGGTTCGTACTCTTGGACACACGATTGGCAAATGCGGCGAACCAGCCGCTGGGCGATAACCATAATAAGCGTTGAGGCGACCAAATAGTCTTCCGTTCCCATATCCAACAGCCGGGGGATGGCTCCGGGAGCATCATTGGTATGCAGCGTCGAGAGGACCAAGTGACCTGTTAAGGCTGCGTGGATGGCAATGTTGGCGGTTTCTTCATCCCTGATTTCACCGACCATGATGATATCGGGGTCATGCCTCAACATTGAACGCAGGCCTCTGGCAAAGGTCAGTCCGGCCTTCGGGTTGATCTGCGTCTGGTTGACCCGGCGGATGCCGTATTCAACCGGATCTTCGACGGTAATGATTTTTACCGCCGTGGTGTTGAGGATGGTTAAGACGCTGTAGAGCGTTGTGGTTTTCCCCGATCCCGTCGGACCGGTGACCAGAATCATGCCGTGCGGTTTTTTGATGTTGCGCTGGACGATTTCAAGGCCCGCTTTGGTCAAGCCCAATTCCTCAAGGCTTAACGGCCGCGCCGTTTCGGGGAGCAGGCG
Organism: Candidatus Chisholmbacteria bacterium RIFCSPLOWO2_01_FULL_49_14; assembly: GCA_001816915.1. Taxonomy (GTDB): domain Bacteria; phylum Patescibacteriota; class Microgenomatia; order UBA1400; family Chisholmbacteraceae; genus 2-01-FULL-49-14. The sequence continues at coordinate 16,085 of MHCL01000021.1, read as the reverse complement.
CATTACCGCATTTTCCCCGTAATTACCCGGAAGGATGGAGACCCGCAGAGCAATCGTTTCCTCCGGCGCTTGGTATTTGAAGCGGCCGTCCTGGGGAATCCGGTGTTCATCGAGTTTGAGGGAGGAAAGAATCTTGATTCGGGCGATGATCGCCGGCTGGATCTCTTTAGGAAGGGAGATGATGTCGCGCAAGATCCCATCAATGCGGAAACGCGTCAAGAGCGTATCCTGCATGGTTTCGATATGGATGTCGGAGGCGCGTTCCGCGGTGGCGTACTCCAACAAGGTGTCAAGGATTTTGATAACCGGCAGTTCTTCCGCGGCTTTGGCCACGTCCTTTCCGAGTTTGGCCGCTTTCTTGATGTTTTCCTGGATGATTTCTTCGAATTCGACCTTGATGTTGCGCTTGTACTGACCCAACGCCCTGGTTAAATCTTCGCTTGAAATATAATGGGGGATGATTTTTAACCCCGTCTTGCGTTTGGCAATCTCGACCGCCTCAAAGTTTTTGGGATCCTCCATCGCCACGAAAAGCTCTTTTTCTTTTTTCTCGAAGGGAATTAATTTATAGGTATGGGCGATTTTTTCGGGGATAATCTCGAGGATTTCCGGCGCTATGATCTTGTTGCGGAGGGAGGCGTAGGGAAAACCCAATTGTTTGGCGACCAGTTTTCCGAGGAGCTCTTCGGTGATGAGCCCTTTAAAAATCAGGACATCGACGATGCTCTTATCAAACCCTTTGGCCTCTTTGGCGACTTTCTCAAAATCTTCGTCAGAGACATATCCTGATTCCAGGAGAATTGTTTTGAGGATATCAGGGGCAAGGTCCATTTGAGCAGGGTTGACTACACTTTGACGTATTTTTTACTCTGTCAAGCTTCCGGTCCGGGATTTCCCGGTGAATCGAGAAATCCCCTGACGAACTGAATGAATACTTTCGGAGTAACGTCGCTTTTAATGATTTCTCCAACGGCTCCAAGCTCATGACATCGGCGCAGTATTTCCGGTTGACTCTGGTTGGTGAGCATGACGACCGGGCCGTTGGCTTTCATTGGCGGCTGGGTGCGCAATCCCTCAAGAATCTCCGGACCTTGCAAGCCCGGCAGGAGAATGTCCAAAAGTATGAGGTTATAACCTCCGTTTCTTGCTTTCAATAGTCCTTCCTTCCCCTCAACCGCCTGATCGACCTCAAATCCATCCGCTTGCAGAGCATCGGTATAGAGCGTGCGCAACGTTCCGTCGTCCTCAACAAGGAGGATTCTTTTTCTTCCCTCTTTCATGACAAATTCATTGTATATCAAACTCGGAGTTTTTTAAACGATTGCGAGCAGCAGGGCAAGCGCTCCTGTGTAAAGCGCAAACCAATGCAGTTCTTTTCCCTTGACGATAGCCATGAGCCAACGCAGGGACAAGAATCCCGCGATGAACGCCGTGAAAAAACCGATGGCCGCAGTCGAGGGCGCAACATGATTATTCGTGAGCAGGCTCGGTATTACCAACAGCTGTGCACCGAGGATTGCGGGCATCGAGAGGAGGAATGAAAATCGCGCTGCTTCCTCCCGATCAACGCCCAACCAAAGGGCGGTGACGATTGTCGCAGCTGACCTGGACAGGCTGGGAATGATCGAAATTCCCTGGGCGATGCCGATCAAGACCGCAGTCCTTATATTAATGGTGATCTTGGTCCTGACCCGCACCCGATTCAGCAGGAGTGTGGACAGGAGAAGGAGGGTGGTTAAGAAGAACCCGATACTTAAGAGCGACACACTGGAGAACAACCAGTCCGCTTGCTTTTCAAGTATGATGCCGATGATCCCTGTAGGAATTGTGCCCGCCAGCAGAGCGACAATCATTGCCCGGTTGATTCTCCTGATGTCATTGAAGAAGTATGCCCCGACCGCTCCCAAGGTCGCAACATGAAGAAGCACATCAAAAGCAATCGGCGGTTCAGAAAACCGAAACAAATTCTGCAATATTGCCAGGTGGCCGGAACTCGATATCGGTAAGAATTCCGTCAATCCCTGGACAAGACCCAGTATCGTCGCCTGAATGGGCGTCATGTTCTTCTATTCTATCTCTTTGCGAAAGCGCTCATACCACTCGGTGAGCACCCGAGATACCAGGTCTTTGGCTCCGAGACCGATGGCTAAGCCGAGACCGATCGCCAGCATGGCAACGAATCCCGTGAACAACGTATTGATGAAAGCTTGGGCGATCTTCAATTCCGCGATGGCGGCCAGGCTCGCAAATATCACAATCGTGTAGCTGGCTGCTTTGCCGAATAATCTTCCTGTCTTCACGTCAACGCTGCCGACGGCTCCTTTGACCATGCTTTCGACGAATCCTGAAATCAGCACTCCGACCGTGAGTATCAAGGCGGCTGAAATGACGTTCGGGATATAGCCCAAGATGCTTTCCAACACCAGCGAGACTGTCGTTAATCCCAGGATGTTTACCGAAGCGATAAAGAACACGAGGACAATCAACCACTTCATCACCGACCCCAACGCTTCTTCGACTTTGGTCGTTATCTCCGCTTGCTTGAGAAACTTCTGGACACCGGTCCCCTTCAGGAGATTTGAGAGCCTGACCGTTTCAAGAATGCGAATGGTCAAAGAGCGGATCCACCCGGCAACAATCCATCCTATAAGAAATACGGCGACGGCTGCAATGAGATTCGGGAGAAATGCTGAGAGACTGGCCGTCACTTCACGCCAAGCATTGACCAGCGCAGTGCTGTAATTTGTTCCTGTACTGGTAGGCATAATTCTTCACCTCCTTGCATCGACGAAAATAGCGTACATTTTTTCTTCTCTTCCTTTTGCTGCCTCACGATCATATTATGGGTTTAATCACAAATTGTCAATCAACTTGAGAAAATATTCGCTTTTTGGTATAGTTCAGGGTGCCGAGGAAAGGAAGATGACGGGGTCCGGCTCAGCCGGGCTCAGGAAAGTCCAGACAGCGGAAAGCAGAGTGCCCCGTGTAAGCGGGGGCGGGTAACCGCCAGTTAGAGCAACAGAGACGAGACCCAGTGAAGCTTAAAACTTCCCGGGTGTGAAACGGGCAATCCTCCTTGCTGCAACCTCCGACTGTTCCGCCCCCGCCGTCAGGCGGGATAAGACGCTTTCTCTAAACTCCGACTTGGTCGGAGGGCGGGACGAAGTACGAGGGCATAGATAGATGTCATCAATCCCGACGTAAAGTCGGGGTACAGAATCTGGCTTACCAATTCCTCGGCAAGTCTTTTTTGTTCTCCTGAGTTTATTTGGCGGTATTTCTCTGGAAACGCACGGAGTTGGATAGTTGCCCGATGATAATCTTGATGATCAGATATCCCGGGATCGCCAGGATGGCACCCAGAACGCCTGCGAGCTTCAATCCGATCATCAGACAAACGATGGTGACCAGTGGCTTGACCCCCGTCGCCTTCTGCATGACTTTCGGAACGATGACCGTGTTTTCGAACTGCTGGATAAGAAAATAGAGGGCGGCTGTCGCTAAAGCCGTGACCGGGGAGACCGTTAAGGCGATCAGAACTGCCGGAACCGCGGAAACCACCGGACCGATGTTGGGGATTATTTCTAAAAGACCGGCAAAGATTGCCAACGGTAATGCAAAACTAATCCCCAAGATTCTTAAACCCACGTAGGTCATGGTCCCGATGATGATCATCAAGGTCAATTGCCCCCGCACCCATCCGCCGATTTCCACTTCCAACTGATTGATGAAATCCTCAGCTTTGCTTTCGGTTTTGGAACTGTCAAAAAAGACGGAAAGATAGCGATGAAGATTCCCCCGTTCGGATAAGAGATAGAACGTGAGCACGAACAGAGTGACGAGGGCGACTAAGTTCGAAAAAGTCCCGATCACAAAACGAGTTATGTTCCCCGGTACCGATCCGAATTGGTTTCCGATCACTTGCTGATCGATCGGTAAGCCTTGCAGACGGTCCATGATTGCGGGGATTTGATTCACCAGACTCCTCGTCTGATCGATGAATGGAGGAACGACGGAGGCGACAATTCCCGTGACGGTGAGGATGATGATCACGAAGGTGAGGATGATTGCTAATCCGCGGGGGATTTTACTCCGCTCCATCCTTCTGATCAACGGGTTGAGCGCCGACATCAAAATAAGGGCAATAAACAGCGCAACGATGACCGATCGGATTTGATAGACGAGCCACAAGGATAGAAGAAAGATGACGGTAAAGACGATGGTTTTATACGAAACTTCTATTCTGTGTGTCTGCATATCTTTAACGCATAAAGTGGGCTAAAGCCAGTGATCTTCCCCATTTTTACCTTAGGCATCACTATACCATTGCTCCGCCTCCTGTACAACTGCTTTTTTGAAGTCCTTGCGGGTGATATCGTACCAATGAATACCAGGTTGTTTTTTAAACCAGGTCAACTGACGCCGAGCATAGGCATGTTCATCCAACAGCCAACGGTTGATCGCTTGGCGTTTCGTCGCAACCCCAGCGAAATAGAGTTTCCATTGCCGGTAGCCTAAGGCTGAAAAGGCGGGAAGATCGAACCCGTACCCATTGTTCAATAGTGACCGGATTTCTTTCTCGGCACCCTGTTCCAGTCTTCGGTTCACGCGTTCGTCAATGCGCTTGTAGAGCAGGTGTTTGGGTGCTTGGAGGCCGATCCGGAGTGTCGAAAATTTTCTTCCCAATACCTTTCTCCTGACTTTCTTCATCATTGCGGGGTGAGCGAGAAGATACTGCGCGATTTCAATTGCCCTCACAAGACGACGGGGATTCTTCCTGTCCGAATCGTTCATTTCGGCGTAATGGATGGGATCGGTATGTTTCAGATTTTGCTGAAGTTTCCTGACTGAAGCCATTTCCAATTGTTCTCTAAGCCTTGTATTCGGCGGTATCGATATCGTCGTCATCGGCTTTTCTAAGGCGCTTATATACAGGCCGGTGCCTCCGACAACAATCGGAAGTTTTCCTCTTTTCCAAATATCCTGACATACTATCCGTGCTACGCGTAAAAAATGAGCGACGCTGAACTCTTCGTCCGGCTCTACCAAGTCGTAGCCCCATATCTTTGTACCGTTTCCATAAAAAGGAATTTTCTTTCCTCCAAATTCGAAATTCGAAATTCGAAATTCGAAACTTTTCGGAATATCCTTTCCCGTGCCGATATTCATGCCTCTATAAACCTGGCGGGAATCGGCGGATATCAGTTCACCATTGAACTTTTTTGCTATTTTTAAAGCGAGTGAAGTTTTTCCGGTACCTGTCGCACCGACAACGAAAAGAAGCTGGTGCATAGGAATTTGGGAATAGGTTTAGTGTTTAGCTTACAATCTTTGGTCTCTTGTAAAGTTTTCGCTTGTTTATCAGTTCATCCAGGACTTCCCAGCGGCGCTTTTTCTCCTGAGGAGAAATGTCGTCTTGATAAACTCTCCAGGCTGCGGTTCCTGGACGAGGCGAATATTGCGCCACAAAAGCAACTTCCCAGTCGATGAGCTTTGCAAGCCTGACCGTTTCTTTGAATTCTTCTTCCGTTTCTCCCGGGAAACCGACGATCAAGTCGGTTCCGATCGTGACCTCTGGTGCTTTATTGCGCAATTTTGTTACCAGATTGATGTAATCTTCTTTGGTGTACCCGCGATTCATCCTCTTGAGTACTTTATTACTTCCTGATTGAATAGGTATATGGATGAACCGGTCTATTTTCTTATTAATTGCGATTTCTTCGATCAGCTCATCATGGAAATCCCAAGGATTACTGGTTAAGAAGCGGATTTTTTCAATCCCTTTGATTTTTGAAATGCTGCGGATGAGCCTCACAAAAGGTGGAGTTCCTTTGGGTTTTAAGTACTGGCTTTGATTGGTCGGAAGATCACTTCTTTTAAATTTCTTATCTTTATCCATGAGCAGTTTGCGGAAGCCGATCCCCACCTTTTCCAGTCCCCAGGAATTGACATTCATCCCCAAGAGCGTGACTTCTTTGTATCCACGAGCCGCTAAGCTTTTGATCTCAGCTGAAATGTCTTTCATTTCACGAGTCTTTTCACGTCCGCGTGCGTAGGGAACGATGCAAAAGGTACAGAAGGAATTACACCCGGTTGAGATCGGCACCCAGGCGTGCAGCTTTTCCCGCCTGACTGCTTTTGAGTTAAATCCCACTTCGCCGACCGGCAGAATTTCGTCAACCATGGGAAGAAATTCGTAAAGCTTACGATTTCCGTGATGCGTCATGCAGCCGGTGAGAATGATCTTGGGTTTCTCAAGATTTAATTCATTAAAGTACTTGACGACGTTGACGAGAAATCCTCTGGCACGGTCCTCAGCACGCTGTCGGACCGCGCAGGTATTGACGATAATCTCGTCCGCCGTTTTCCAGGAAGGTGAGGACTTATACCCCCTGGCCTGATAATCCCCTTCGATTCTCTCGGAATCGGATTTATTTTGTTGACAACCGAAAGTTTTTATAAAATATCTCATGTTTAATGTTTGTTGTTAGATGGATAATGGCTCGGATTATGGATAAACCACTGTTTCAGTTTTTTTGCCACTTGGGCGGCTTGTTTCGGGTCCGGAATTTCCCCTGATTGTACCATCTTAGCCTGCAATAGCGGTCCGTGGGCTTGGTATTTCTTTTTTGTTTCCTGTGTAATCGGTTGAATCAAAAAATGTACATGCGGCGTAACTTCTCCCCACTTTGAAACATAGATATGTTCGGGTTGTAATACTTCTTCCATGGCGAGATGAACAGATTTGAGAAGTTTGACAAATTCTCTCGTCTGCAGAGCAGAGCATTCGGAAAATTTCTCGATGTGTTTTTTGGTTTTGATAACGACCGCGCCGACGCCGAACGATCCGACACAATGTTCGACAATCCAATGACGAGTTTGTGTAATCCTGCCACCCGGAACCATCTCAGGATTATCATTTAACCGACAGGCAAGACAAGAATCCATTTGAGGCTTCATTTTATCAGACTTCCCGCTGTTCAGCTCGAAGCAGAGGAGTATTGCGTGAGGGCGTAATGCCAGAGGCGAAGGCTCAAGGTGAGCGCCAAAGCGGAAATGACCAACGCCAAGAGAACGGTGGGAAGAGTGACGAGGCCCAATAGAGATTTCGCGGGTAAGGTATAGGCGACGGCGATGGGAATGACGAAGGTCAGGAGCGCCCGTACCGAATCCGTGTAGACGTCAACCGGGACGCGCGCCATCATCGAGAGATCACGGTAAATCATGATCGTGTGATCGACTTCGGTCGTCATTACTCCCAAGGCGGCTACGGCGATGTGGATGGCGGTGACGATCACCATACCGCTTACGAGGGTGATGAGAAATACCAGAGCCTGTGAGGTTGTTAGCGTTATCCCTTGGCGGAAGAGAAAGATGATGGTTGCCACCAAGAGCGGCAGGTCGAGGATGTCGGTGTGGCGGGTTAGTGCCTGAAACAGCGGGCTTACCGGCTTGGTCAATTTAAAATCAAACTCTCCGGTGACCACCTGATCCCTGAACCAATAGATGCCGCGAAAAAATAATTGTCCGAACAGGTCAAGGAGGTTAAACATCAGGAAAAACGTGATCATTTGATTGAGTGAATAGCCGGCAATTTGCTGGACTTGCCTGTTGATAATCACCAAGAAAAAGATAAAAAAGATAAAGCGCACGATTTTGCCGCTTAAAAGAAAGGCAACCCCCAGACGGTTTTCCAATACCGACTCTACCGAGAGGATGGACGATGTCCACCAGATCTTCCAGTAAATTCGTAGTCTTTTCAATTTATCTGCCATAAGCTCCGTAAATTTTTAAGCCTTTGCGAAATGTTCGATTGGCCAGCAGTCTCAGTACGACGATCCAAAACGCCATCATAAAAAGCGAGGTCACAATCTGGCTCAAATCGAGCCTCCCCAGATAGATTTGCAGAGGAGTATTGAGAAAATACGCCGAAGGGAGTTTGCCTAGTACCGCATAGACCGCCGGCGGGAGGATATCTAAGGGGAAGAGGCCACCCGAGAAGAATTCCAGAATGACGAAAATGAAGAAGCGCTGCGGCCAGCCATTCTCCTCCGGAATCCAAAAGGTTGTCATGGAGATAAGGAAGCTAAAGTAAAAGTACATCACCATTGCCAATAAAGAGGCCAAGAGGAAACTCACAAGCATCAAGGGATTGGTTTGCAGATAAATCTCCGGGCGAAGCCAGAAAAGGAGGATGGTAATTTCGCCAATGGAGAAGAGGATATTCAGGAGCTTGTCGGCGATATCCCTTGAAAACCAGTAGCGAAAGTAGCTTATTGGTTTCACTAAATAGTTATTGAGATCTCCCGAACTAATTTCTCCTTGGGCGTCGATGCTTCTTTGGCCGAACACCAAAGCCCGGATGATGGATGTGCCGAGGATGTAGGTGAGCATTTGCGACGTTGAATAGTTAAACGCCGTGGGATTACGGCTCATAACTGCAAACCAAAGGAAATAGATCGCGATGAGCTGCACGACGTTTCGCACCCGCCACATGACGAAGTTCAGGCGGTAGACGAAACCGCCGGACCAGCTGGTTTTGGCAACCTGGAAATACTTTTTGAAGCTACTTATCCTCATGCATTTGTTTGCTTCATTTTTCCGGTGAAGACTTCACGAATGATGGCTTCGATGGGAGCTTCCTCGATGACCAAATCCGCGACCGGAAAATCACTGAGAAGTTTTGCCGAAAGTTTGGCTACATCTTTCCGGGGAACGTTTATCTTCGCTCTCGGGAACTGATATTCTCTGATGTTCCCAAATTCAGCCAGTTTCCTTTGATCGATGTCGCGAGAGAAGACAACGGTAATTATTTTATTGCGGGCAAAACGGTCAATCACGTTCTGCAATTTTCCGTCAAAGAGGATTTTGCCTTTGTCGATAATAATCACCCGCTCGCAGAGCTCTTTGACGTCACCCATGTAATGACTGGTAAGAATGATTGTGGATTTGAACTGCCGATTGTACTGTTTGACAAAATCGCGCATGACTTTCTGCATGACGACATCCAACCCGATGGTCGGTTCATCGAGGAAAAGCACTTTCGGGTTATGCAAGAGGGCAGCGATCAACTCGCATTTCATACGTTGGCCTAAAGAAAGTTTACGAACCTGGATTTTTAAAATGTCTTTGACGTCTAAAAGTTCGATGAGTTTGTCAAGCGTTTTTTTAAATTGATCTTCAGGAACTTCGTAGATCTCTTTGTTCAGGATAAAGGTCTCCATCGGCGGTAGATCCCACCAGAGTTGGTTTTTTTGTCCCATGACCAGAGCGAATTGCTTCTGGAACTGGGCTTTGCGATCCCAGGGATTGAAGCCTAAAACGCTGACCTCTCCGCTCGTCGGATACAAGAGGCCGGAAAGAACTTTGAGGGTCGTGGTTTTTCCGGCGCCGTTGGGACCGATGAAGCCCACGAGTTCGCCCTCCTCAATGGTGAAGTCAATGTTATCCACGGCTTTCACCTGGGTGTATTTGCGGGTAAAAAGCGAACGAATCGAGCCCTTCAATCCGGGTTCTTTTTCATGAACGCGGTAATATTTTTTTAGATGTCTTACGCTGATGACTGACATATCCTTCATTTTAACAGTTTTTTCCCGCTAAGAGCTGGCCCCTGAATAATGGCGCAGCGCGACTTTGAGCACCCAAGTACTCAGCTTCAATGAAACAACAGCAAATATGATCAGGGTGATGAATAACGGCAGCGACGGCTTGCGCAATAAAAATTGCGCAGGCACGGTTGTTACCAAGGTCGCCGGAATCACGAAGGTCAATATTTTTTGCAAGATCCCTTTGTAAAACGGCTGCGGCACCCGCCATATTTGTCTTAAACTCGGAAACAGCAAATGTAGATTTTCGATCCGATCGAACCAAAACGCGGCGCACACGGTGATAAACCATGCCGCATAAATATAAACCAGAGCCACACCGAGAGCGGCTGTACTCAGCAGGATATCGGCAACGGAGGGTTTGATGTTGCCGATTGAGAGCGCATAGACAATCGTCACGAGCCCGATCAGCAATCCGTGAATGTCATCAAACCCAATGCCTTTAAATGAAAGTAAAAATTGAGTATTCACCGGTTTCGTCAGTACGAGATCCAACTGGCCGCGGTTTATGATCTCCGGGATTTTGCGCATATTTTGCCAGAGCACTCCCCAGAGGAAAAAGTCGATGACGAAATAAAACCCCAGAAGGACCAACAATTGGGGTTTGGTCCAACCCGCAATCTCGGTGACGTTCAAATAGAGAAATTGGTAGAACAGAAGATTCAAGAATATCCAGCCCACTGTTACCAACGACCAGATCATGAAGTCGGCTTTATACATCATCGCCTGCATGAATGAATACTTGATAAATATGATGTACAGTCGTATGTATTTTTTCATCTTAACTCCCCACAGCAGTAAAACGCTTGAGGTTCCGATTCCAAATCAGAACCAACGCAGATGAGAGCACCGCGACCCAAATCATCTGCATCGCCAGCGCCCGGACAATCGCGAACCCTTCGATTTTCCCCAGGTAAATCTCAACCGGAATATAATATCTGAATTGAAAGGGTAAAACGGAAGAGAGCTTCGCAAGCCAACCCGGCATCATTTCAAACGGCAGCATGCTGCCGCTGAACAACCAACCCAACATCCATTTCAAATGCGAGAGGCTTTCCGCTTCTTCAATTACAAAACCCATCGCGACGATGAAAAGGCTATAGAGACAATCCAACAGATAGGCGAAAACCAAGATATAGAGGAGTATGAGCAACTGGCCCGGAGTCGGCAACTTCAATACGTTGGGCGCAAACATCACCAACAGCAGCATAAACGGAATTCCTGTCACGAGAAAGGTCATCAATCGCCAGCCAAGTTCCCGAACAACGAGACCAATCTGCAAGGAAAACGGTTTGAGTAAGTACTTCGCAATCGACCCATCCCGAATTTCCCGAATGCTCGTCTCCTCAAAATGGGCACCTGTCATGTCCTGAAAGATGTAGCCCACCAGATAGTAGGAGACGATCGTCGCTCTCGTAAATCCGCCGATGTCGGGAGCGCTTTCAAAGGCACGCAACCAGAGCGCAAGAATGGCCACGAGCGGCATGGCATCAATGACCGTCCAGAGGAGCAATTCGGCTCTGAAGTTGATCGCATCCTTGATGCTAATGACCAATATCGCTGAGTATTTTCGCAATCTTTGCTTCATAGTTGATACCTGCGTTCAAGAATACAGGACTACAAGATTATAGAGAATAGGGAGGAGAAGATTTAAGATTTAAGATGTAAGAATAAAACATCAGACATAAAATCTTTCCCACATTGAATGTGGGTTTTTCTGGAGGTTGAGGAAGTTTACCAGACTGCTTTTCTCAACGGCTTGTCCCACACAAATTCTCGAATTTGCGCAGAGGACGTCAAACGTCCCAGGCTGCAATTCGGGCGTTTCACAAATCGGGAATTTAAGAGGGACTGCGCCAGTCGGAGGTCATTGTTATTCCGCATCCATCGTGAGACGTTTCTGGTTTACCAGACTGCTTTTCTCAACGGCTTGCCTGCGTGGAAGTTGACCACCCGATGCGATTTGATTGTCGTGCGCTTTTCTTCCTGACCGAAAGGAACAATCTGTTTGTCGGCTACTTTGGATATGTAAAAAGTTCCGAATCCTGAGAGCACGACGCGTTCTCCTTTTTTCAGAGACCGGGTCACCTCGTCGAGAAACACATCGATGGCTTCGGCGGCAGCTTTTTTTGTCAAATGTCCCTTTTTGGAAACAATATCAAAATATTCCCTTTTTGTCATTGACATTTCCTTTCTGTTTAATTATTCAAATTATTGCTGTATTTAACCTATACATCAATCCAATTATTTAGTCAATGGGAGAATGAGGGGTAAGGAGTATGAAGTATGGAGTATGGAGTAAGAAATCCAGTTATTTTGCGACGTCGGAAGCGCGGACTTCCCGGATGACCGTGACTTTGACCGTTCCGGGATAGGTCATTTCCTTTTCAATCTTCAACTTCAGGTCGTGGGCCAATTTTTCGGTTGCGGTATCGGATAGATCCTGGGGATTCACCAGGACGCGGATTTCCCGTCCCGCCTGGATTGCATACGCCTCTTTCACGCCCGGGAACGAGGTTGCAATTTCTTCCAGTTTCGTCAGCCGCTTCACATACTCTTCATAGTCTTCATAACGGGCTCCCGGACGGCTGCCGGAAATGGCATCGGCGATGTAGACAATCGCGGCTTCCACGGTGGAAATCGGTACATCTTCGTGATGCTGCTCTACGGTATCGATGACCATTTGGGGAATTTGATATTTTTTCAGGAGTTTTACCCCGAGCTCCACGTGACTCCCCTCTTCATCGGTGACCACCTTTCCGATGTCATGCAAGAGACACCCCAGACGCACGGTGTTGACATTGACACCGACTTCCTGCGCCAACGAGACGCCAATTTTCGTTTCTTCAAGCGTATGGGCGATCATGTTCTGGCCGTAGGAGAAACGATACTTAAATCGGCCCAGCATCTGAACCAATTCTCTGGGGAGATTATAGACTTTGACTTCATGACAGAGTCTTTTTCCTTCTTCGAACATGGTCCGTTCCAATTCTCTTTGAGTTTTTTCTACGAATTCCTCTATCCGTGACGGCTGAATTCTCCCGTCGGCGATGAGCCGCGTTAATGTCACTCTTGCCACTTCCCTGCGTATCGAATCAAAACTCGAAAGCCGTACTTCCCCGGGTGTTTCATCAAGATCGACATCCACCCCTGTCGCGCGTTCGAAGGATCTGATATTTCTGCCTTCTTTACCGATGATTCTGCCTTTCATCTCCTCGTCCGGGAGTTTGACCGTCGAGACCGTGTACTCGGCTACATAGTCGGTTGCTCCATGGCGCATCCCTTCAACCAGAATTTCGCGGGATTTTTCTTCGACTTCTTCTTTGGCTTTTTCTTCCGCATCCCGTATCCTCTTGGCCATTTCCTCGGATAGTTCCTTGTCCAATCGATCAAACAATTCTTCTTTCGCTTGATCTTTACTCAATTTGGCAATCTCTTCCAGTTTGGCGATTGCCTTCTTCCGTACCTCTTCAATTTCCTGATGTTCGGCGTCTATCCGAGCTTTTATCTGATTGTTCTCATCCTGTTGTCTGTTGATGAGGGTTTGGCGCTCTTCGAGGTGAGCCTCCGCACGTAAGAGTTGCTGTTCGCGAGCCGAAGATTCCTCACGCATTTTCCGTACTTCGTCTTCTGCCGCACGACGAATTCTCAAGGCTTCGTCTTTGGCATCGATGATGATTTCACGGGCCCTGGCCTCGATTTCTCCGATTTGGGGGGCAATTTGCTGGGGTGCTTCTTTTTTCGGTCTCGGGAAACGCTCAACTTTTTTCTTTCGTTTTCCGGCTTGGTTGTCCTTCGGGCTGAATACCTTAGAAAAGGTTGTGAATAAATCCATACACACTCCTTTTAGAATATCTATCTTTTAATGGGTGAGAATCATGCCAGCACAAGCCGGCCTCAGGTTATGAGGGGTTATTTGTCGGAGAAAGCAATAGATGTTTTTTCGTATCTTCAGCGATCTGCTTTATCTGACGCATATTGATTCTTGTTTTGACAATCTTCTCTAACAGCGTATTTTACTCCCCTCATAGGCTTTCGTCAACGATTTGTCGGATGGTGTCCCAGGAAAATCCCCTTCTCTGCAGGAAAGCGATGAGCTTCCTGCGCGCCTGCATTGAAGACTGACCCTTGAATATCCTTGACTTTTTTTCCACGACACGTTTTGCAGCCTCAACTTCATCGAGCGAGGCGAGCACCTCGCTGATAATGTCGTTCCCGATTCCTTTCTGTTGAAGTTCCTTGTGCAGGGCAATTTTCCCTTTCGGACGGAAGGTGAGCCTTTGTTCCACCCACCAGTTGGCGAACTCGCTGTCATTGAGCAGGTTTTCTTTTTTTAATTTTTCAACCACCCCACGGACCCGTGTACGATAATCCTCTTTTGATAGCTTTGGCGTCCACTTCTTTTGCAGATAGGATGTGACTTCCTTCTCAGATCTGGGGCGCAAAGAGAGAAAGTTCATTGCCCGAAAAAGAAGTTTTTCAGCATCGTGCTTCCTGAGGAGCTGATTGAATTCTGATTGGGAAATATCCATTCCGACCTTCAAGCCCTGTTTGGCGACCGTTATCAGTTCCAAGCTCGTGAAATATGTTCCATCCAGGAAAATATTTACCCATTTACGGTTCTTTTGGGCTTTGAGTTGGGTGATTCGGGACATTGAACGGGATTTAACTATTTTCTTTGGGGGGACGACCCCTTTTGGGGGTTTTCTCTTTTTTTTCGTGGACAGATCTGTGAATCTCCGCTTCAATTTCTTTGGCGAGTTTGTGATTTTCTCCCAGGATTTCCTTCGCGGATTCCCGGCCTTGAGCCAAAACCTCTCCTTTATATTTGAGGAAGCTGCCTGACTTTTCGATAATCCCCAAGTCGGTTGCCGTATCAACCAGGCTGCCCGTTGAAGAAATTCCGGCGTCATTCATGATGTCAAGTTCGGTAATGCGGAAGGGAGGGGCAACCTTATTTTTGACGACTTTGATCCGGTGACGGGAGCCGACTATCTGTTCGCCGTCCTGAATATTGCCGATTTTGCGCATGTCGATGCGGATTGAGGAGTAAAACTTCAACGCTTGGCCGCCGGTGGTGGTTTCCGGATTGCCGAACATCACGCCGATTTTCATACGCAGCTGGTTGGTAAAGATGATGACCGTTTTGGAGCGGGCAATGGCACCGGCGAGCTTGCGCATCGCCTGACTCATAAGCCTCGCCTGAACGCCGATCATCGAATCACCCATTTCCCCTTCGATCTCCGCCCTGGGAACCAAGGCCGCCACGGAATCGACGCAGATGACATCCAATCCGCCGGATCTAATCAAGGTTTCCGCTATCTCGAGGGCTTGTTCACCGGTGTCGGGTTGGGATACCAAAAGATCGTCCAAGTTGACGCCGATCGCGGCTGCGCGCTGGGGATCCAGGGCGTGTTCCGCGTCAATGAACGCCGCCGTGCCGCCCAACTTTTGGGCGTTGGCGATGACGTGGAGACACAATGTGGTTTTCCCGCTGGCTTCCGGCCCGAAAACTTCCGTGATGCGTCCGCGCGGAAGGCCGCCGATGCCGAGCGCGAGATCCAGTCCAATTGCACCTGTGGAGATTGATGAGACGCGGTGGTCGTTGCCGGGAGCGGTGCCGAGCTTCATGATCGACCCCTTGCCATATTGTTTTTCAATCTGATCCATCGCGATTTTTACCGCTTGGAGCCGATTCGCTGCGTCGCTGTTTTTCGACATGACCGCTACTTCATTTAAATGATAAGATCGTTCTCTTGCGGCTCTATTGTAACAGGGGTTTCTCCGTTTTCAAGTAGAGAACTCTTTACCTCTTCGACAAGATCACGAATCTGCGACTGAAGTTCCCCATTCTCTTTTATTGATTGAATTAATGAGTAGATGATGCCGCTTGTCAGAATAAGCAGGCAAAGCATCACCGTTGTTCCTACGACCCAGCGTTTTTCGTCGTTGCGAGTGACGCGCGTATCGCTTACGAGGTCATGCCAGGCCCGGCGCTCTTTGTCCTTCAAGATCCAAAGGTATCCCAAACCATAGAAGATACCTGAAACAAAATAGCCAACCAGGAAGCGGAACAGCGCTTGCGGATACTTCAGCAACTGACCGTCGGGCGCTACCACTTTGATTCCGGAAACCAGCTTTCCGACTCCTCCGCCGAATTTGACGGTCATCACCACTCTATATAATAGTATGGCGACCGGCAGGAGGAAGGCAAGGACGTAGAGCAGCAGACCCAGCGGAGGCAGTAATTTTTCAATTGAAGTGATCACGACGATCAAACGGAGTGAGGAGGCGATAAGCAACAGCAATAACAGGGAATCAATGACGTGCGCTTGAAGCCTCAACCAAAATCCGGCCGGTTTAGCTTGCATTCTTTCCTCCTTTTTCCAATTTCTCGATTTCCCGGAAGAGAAGCGTCCAGGTTGAAAGATTAAAGACCGTGTAGATCCCCCGCAGGAGAATGAAGAGGAGAATACATAT
>MHCL01000020.1:16585-35047 GCA_001816915.1 Candidatus Chisholmbacteria bacterium RIFCSPLOWO2_01_FULL_49_14 | reverse complement strand
GCCCCTGTTCAGTTGCTGCCTTCATGAGGGCATCGAAGGCCGGGAACTTTCTTGAGGTAGGGCTCACGGCTCCTGGTCCGACGACCTTCCCGGCTGAGACATCAAAGCGTTCGTCCTGGAAAAGCCGTTTCGCGATTGCCCGACCGCCTACCCGTGGGTCATCCTGAGACTTCTGGATGTGTTCATAGACCACTTCACCGGTAGCGATGATCGGCCCGGCGTGCGGTTCGCGCTTGAGGATTTCCACACCGATTTCGGCGCTCTTCCGCATCGGAGCCGGAAGACGATTCCAGGTCCGGCGCCAGAAACTCTCCCGAGCCATCTCTTCCTCGCTGAGACCAACGCCTGGGGTGGTCGTGATGTTGTCAATCGGAGCGCTGATTCGTCTGGGAAGATCGCGGGTAAAGGGAATCCAGCGGAAGACAACCCATGGCATGATGGTCGCCAGCACGATGCTGACGGCCACGCCTATGGACACAGGAAAACCCGTTTGTCCAAGCTCCAGAACCAGCAACGGCCCGATGATCACGAAGAACGAGGTCACGGCCAGGACGAGGATGCGATGAATGGTCCGTTCAAGCGGTTTCGACAGTTCTCCCGGGCCTTCCCCACCCAGAAACTGAGGGGTGTGGATATAGATGAGAGCCGTGTAGATCGGGATCGAGATGACCCGATAGGTCAGGAACCCGAGGAAAACCAGACCGCCGATGAAGTTGACCGCGAAGGTGAGGAGGAACATCCACACCTGCACGCCGTCCAGCATCATGACGAACAGATCCTGGATCACGGAGGCCATGCTCTGCTCCGAGTAGAGTGCCAAGGCCATGCCGCTGATCGTGTCAGAAACGAGTCCCATGAAGAAAGGCACGAGCCTGACCATGGGAACCACCAGGATGATGTAGATGCCGAGCCGCTTCAGGAGGTACTGCATCGGAGGAACCAGCTTTGTCGCCCCGGCGTTGACCGCCCTCATGCCGCGTTCATCAACATATTCGCCGACTTTTGATAGATAGCGGAGAAAGTAGAAACCGGCGACGGCATAGGCAACGAGGGAAGCGATCTTGATTACTGTCGACCAGATCGGGCTGTCGAAGATAGGGGGAAAGATCGCCAGGCGAAGGATGAAAGCCCCGAACCGTTCTCCGAAGTCCGCTCCGACAGCCTCCACAAAGAACTCGTATGGCGTGGAAGGGATCTTCTCGGGCAGAAGCTCCCAAAGCGTCGTCAGGATGGTGAAGAGTCGGATTCCGGAGGTGCGCTCCAAGAGAACGCCGCATCCGGACGACAGAAGAGCGAGGATCAGGAAGCTGGCCGCCGTAACAGCTACCCTCACTCTTTCCCGAACACGAACCAGAACGGCGGCCAGCCGACCTGATGTATGGTACATGAGTAAACCTCCATGCCGAAGCCGTCAAGGCTTGGCAGCTTCCAGAGCGTCCGCGACGATAGTGGTGAACTCTTCCAGTTGAGACAGCATGACGGCAAAGATCGCTGCGAGAAATGCCACTGCGATCATCCCGACGGCGTACGTCTTGAGGGTTTCAATAAAGGCCTCCCTTTTTGACAGCTGCTGGCCTTTTCCGCCCTCAGCGATGTCGCCGTACTCTTGCATACCTCCTTTCACGATTCGGTACTCGGCCAAGACCCAGACGATCGCGGTCAAGGCGATCAGGATCGGTTCAAAGAGATCGAACCTTATGTTGTCCAACCATCCTGCGAAGTCCATGTGCTTCCTCCCAATGAGTTTGCCCGTAGGCTGGGTGAAAAGACGGTTATCAATCAGAGCTTTCCTGCGATTCGTCCGCGCGGGGGATTATGGCCGTGGGATATAGAAAGCCCTTTGTAATGCTCTTATTTACTTGTCAAGGCGCGATGGGCGGGATCCTCCCTTCCCGGTGTTACCGCGAGAATTCGTGATCCATCACCCTTGAATAAAGATATTTGTCAGTATCCACTGAAAGAAAGAGCAGGAGTCGGGCAGAAGTTTTATATCCGTGTTGCGATTTCATATACCGACAACCGAATCCTCACCTTCGCGCAGGAACAAGTGAGGTTACCCTGTAAAAAACGGGATTTTAAAGTATCCCGAAACTTTCAAAAATGTAATAACACAAACCAGGCGTAAAGTCAAGATAAAATTGTGGATAACTTCGGATGGATACGGATGACACGAGGATTCGTCCGAAAAAAAATTACAAAAAGAATCGCAGGCCGAATGGAAACAGCCAACAGAGAATCGTGAGTAGTGAATAGAGAAGAGGGATTTAAATTAAACCTTAAACCTTAAACATTAGTCATTAGCCATCAGCCATGAACCCAAAAAGAATAGGCTCGTGGTTATTTGTCACAAGTTGCGAGTAAAATAAAAGAAAATTATTAGGCCTGTAGCATATTTTCACAATAATATTCACCTTTCTAATTGGGAAAAGAATTATATTGTACTATAAGTCTAATTATCGTCGTGAGAAAAGAATGTATTTTGAAGCAAAAAAGTCGACAAAAAAGCAAAAGCGGCGACCAAGGCAACTTTCGGATGATGCGTCAATAAGGGAAAGGTGTAGGGCAGGGAAAGTACTGCGGCATACAGAGGCAGGGATGATTTTTTCGCGGAAAAATACACGAAGAAACCCAAAATCATCAGTGAGATACCCGGAAGCGTGTAGCGCAAATCGGAGAGCATGTTTTTCGGCCAGCCGGGAATGAAAAAATAAAGAACAAACAACGTAACTCCAAGAAGCGTAATCCGCATCGCTTCTTTTGACTCAGGAGCCTTTCTCACAACTTTATCGGCAAACAGTCGAAGCAGGAAATATCCGAGAAACACCAGCCAAACGGCATATTCGGAAACGAGTGAGGTAAGAAAAATACGAAATCCTCCAGGATAAAAGAGAGCCGTTTTCAAAGGGAACCAATCTGTGATGGAATTGCTCGTTTCCCCGCGCAAAGATATGCCGAAGAACTTGAGATTGGCGGGAAAGAAGGGATTTCCGCTAAGAAACCAATTGCGAACATACCAAAAGCCGCCCAACACGAGCAGAGAAAGAATTGCGGGAACGAGTCTTGAGAACTGAATGCCGCGATAGTTCCTGCGGAAAAAGAGAAGGATGAGCAGTACTACAAACGGACCGGAGTATTTCGTTCCAGCCAACAATCCCAGCACGATTCCGCTGGCCAGCAAAGAAGATAAAGACTTCCGAACTGATGTGAGAAGCAAGACGGAAAGCAGGGCAAAGAATTGAAACCAGATATCAACCGTTTGGGTATTCACCAAACGCAGAGCGGGCTGAAGCAGAGACACCGCCGCGGCATAGACGAGGCTTGAGTTTGGGCGCAGACCGAACGCTTTTCCAAGCAAGACTGAAACGAAAAAGACCAAAGCCACTGCGAGGATATTGAAGAGATTCATCAGCGACCCACTGATCAAGAGTAAACCGGCAAGAATTGTTTCCCCGACTGCCGGATAATACCCCCAGCCTTGTTCGATGTTCGGGACAGTTGACCAACCATGAGTTAGGATATGTCGCGCGATGGGAATGTGGTAGACGAGGCTGTCAATCTCCGCTGCGGGAGAAACCAACCCGAGATAAGACTGCTGGGCGAGGAAATAAATCAGCGCCCAAACACAGATGGTAGCGGTGAAATATTCAACCCGTTTCATGAATGAGATAAAATTACACATAACTATACCATTCCTCACAATGCCGAAAGGCATGCACTAAAAAAGGAAGAACGATGACGATACAAGAAACGTTCGAAAGTTTGGTCGACGAAGCGCTCAAAGACCTCCCCGAACAATTCCTCAACAAGCTTGAGAATGTCGACCTGGTCGTCGAAGCCTGGCCGAGCCAACAAACGCTCACCAGTTTAGGAATGAGGGCGGGTGGCCTCCTGTTTGGTCTCTACCAGGGTGTTCCCAAAACCAAGCGCACCGGAAGCACGCTTTTACCGGATAAAATTACCATCTTTGCCGGTCCGATCCTTCTGGTGTGTAAAAACCCGATGGAGGTCAAAAAGAAGGTTGCCCAAGTCGTGCGGCACGAAATTGCCCACCATTTCGGGCTGGGTGAACGATCGATTCGCAAAACCGGTCACTGAAAACCAAATCAAACAGTAGATCAGCAGAGTGATACGATGAAGTTGAATGAAAAAAGTAAGCCTGGTGTTGACAATTCTGAATGAAAATGAGTCGATTGAGTCTCTCATCGAGTCGCTCGCGAGACAAAGCAAAAAGCCCGATGAAATCATCTTCATCGACGCGGGATCGACGGACGGCACGATTGATCGGATCAGAAAAGTTCAGGAGGAAAACCGGCGCATCCGTCTCTTAGTTGAACCAGGTGCGAACCGTTCCCGGGGGAGAAACGTTGGCATACAGCGCGCTCACGGGCCGATCATCGCGCTGACTGACGGCGGCTGCCGGCCCAAGAAAGATTGGCTTAAAAAACTCACAACTCCGTTCGCGAATAAAGAAGTCGACGTCGTGGGAGGATTTTATTTGCCGGAAGGGGATTCACTATTTCAGAAATCGCTTTCCGTGTATACCTGTGCTCGTAAGCATCAGGTGCATACAAAAACCTTTCTTCCGGCATCCCGTTCGCTGGCATTCCGCAAGCGTATTTGGAAGCAGGTGGGCGGCTTCCCGGAAGAATTGAACACCTGTGAAGACAGAGTATTCGTACAGAGGCTTCAAGACGCCGGAGCCAAGTTTGCCACAGCCCCGGAGGCGATCGTCTATTGGGAACAAAAAAAGACATTGCGGGAGGCTTTCCTGCAATTATATGGCTATGCCAAGGGCGATATGGAAGCGCAGTATTTCCCGCACGTCCTGCGCATCGGATCGGTGTGGCTTCGCTACCTATTGGCAGGCTCGTTTCTCTTGAGCTTTCCCCTTTTGCTTCTCTTTTTCCTTCCGCAGTATCTTGCTTGGGTGATCGGGAAAGGCTATATGGTCGTCAATGATAAACGCGCCCTCTATATGCTGCCGCTGATGCAGCTGACAGCCGACCTGGCAGTGCTGAGCGGATCGCTGGCCGGCATGATCTCCAAGAAGCGAGTGTTACAATAGCCGCATGGGGTATTTCAAGGAAGCCTTGGTCGGCACTGGCTGGATGGGGATGCTGCGCGGAATAACGCGGGGTGTGGGGTTTCTCAAAATCGCCATTCTTGCCCGGCTCCTGACCCCGGAACAATTCGGCATCTTCGGCATCGCCGGCATTACCCTGGCTTTGCTGGAGACTTTTACGGAAACCGGCTTGAGCCTTGCCTTGGTGCAGCAGAAGGAAGACATCGAGGAATACATCAGCACCGCCTGGGTAATTTCTTTGCTTCGTGGAGTGGTCATCGGCATCATTATCCTCATCGCTTCATCCTTGGTGACGGGATTCTTTCACCAACCGCAAGCCTTCTCTCTGCTTTCTTTGATTGCCTTGGTTCCAGTGATCCGCGGCGCCATCAATCCGGCGGCTGTGAATTTCGTCAAAAAACTCGACTTTGGCAAAGAATTTCGCCTGCGTTCCGGCGTGCTGGCGGCTGACGCCGTCGCCTCGCTGATCTTTGCCTTTGCATTACGAAACGCGACCGCGATCGTCATCGGCATGCTGGCCGGGGCGGTGATGGAGGTTGTCCTGACGTTCACGATGACAACCAGCAAACCGAAACTCGTATTGGTAAGATCACAAGTCCGAAAATTATTGGGTTTCGGAAAATGGGTAACCCTGGGCGGAATCATGGGATATTTATCCGAGCAGTTTGACGACATCATGGTCGGCAGAATCCTGGGCACAACCAGTTTGGGTGTCTACCAAATGGCCTTTAAGCTTTCCGTGCTTCCCTCCGCCGAAATCGCCGAGACGCTGTCCAAAGTCACCTTTCCTGTCTACACCAGGATCGCGGAAGATCACGCCCGTCTCAAACGAGCGCTCTCAAAAACGGTCTCCGTCAATGCTGCCATCGCGCTTCCCGCCTGCATGCTCATCATCCTTTTTCCGCAACTCATTATCCGTATTTCCCTGGGTGAACAGTGGCTCGCCGCCGCCCTTCCCCTGCAGATTTTGGCGTTCTACGGATTGACGAGGGCGCTCTCACAGGCGCCTTCCAGCGTCCTCTACGCCGCGGGCAGACCGGATATTGCGGCCAAATTACGCAGCCTGCAATTCATATTAATGGCAGTGATCATCATTCCTCTGATCCGGCTCTATGGGCTTCCCGGTGCGGCGATCGCGGTGGTCATGAGCGCCATTGTTACTCAGGTGCCGTTATGGATTGCAGTCAGAAAGTTTTTATACTAGGTCAGGGATAATCCGCAGGGAAAAATATTTCCCACCTGAATAAGAGAGAAGATTACAAATCGTTGCCGGAGAAATTCAGTGCAAGCCATATCATTGAAAATGCGCTCGGGAGAGAAAATCCTCTCCTCTGCTCTTAATAAGTTTGCGCCCAAGATCGCCATAGCCTGGAGCGGCGGCAAGGATTCCACCGCTCTGCTGCACATCATCCGTTCTCTTAATAACGGGAAGGTGCCGATTCCCGTGCTCTTCATCGATTCCGGTTTGCATTTTCCGGAAACGCTCGAGTTTGTGAACAAGCTTGAGCATGCGTGGAATTTGAACCTTGTTAGGGTTGATGACAAAGCCACGCTCAGGCAGTTTAGAGCCAGCAAAAGCAGGCTTAAGAAAAAGGAATTAGCCAATCTCATGCTTGTCAGGGGCATCAAGAAATCGGTCAAGAAATTTAGATGGAGGGCGCTCGTCGTCGGCATCCGCTGGGACGAGCACGAGGCAAGAGCGTCCGAAGCCTACTTTTCCGTGCGCAAGAAGCATACGCGGATCCACCCGATCCTGCACTTCAGCGAACGGGATATTTGGGAGTACATCAGCAGCCGCGGCATCCCCCATCATCCCCTCTATGATCAGGGCTATCGTTCGATCGGGGAGAGGCCATTTACCAAACCGGTGACGGACCCGCGCGCCTCTGAGCGCTCCGGAAGAGAAAATGAGAATGTAAAAATCATGGTCAAATTACGGGCCCAGGGGTATTTTTAAATGAGAAGCGTCAATCCCGACATCTACACGCAGGAGTATTATCTCACCGACTGCAGCGGATTTGCGCAGTTTGTCAAGAGTTCGGGCAAGTATCTCGCGCCCCGTTTTCTTGAGCTGCTTAGCTATCTCAAGATCAAACCGGGCATGCGGGTGCTCGATATAGGCTGCGGCAGGGGAGAGCTGTCATTTTGGGCTGCGGCAAGAGGGGCAAAGGTCGTTGCCATCGACTACTCGCCGGCCGGCATCCGGCTGGCGAGGGAAGCGCTCAAAAAACTGCCCAAGGCAGTGCAAAAAAACGTGACGCTCAAACTGCAAAATGCCAAGGAACTCGACTTTCCTCCCGAAAGTTTTGATCTCGTGCTTCTGATTGACGTGGTTGAGCACCTCTACAGAGAAGAGCAGGATCGGGTGTTTGCACAGATCGCATCGCTGTTGAAGAGGGGAGGGGAATTGCTGGTCCACACCGAACCCAACCGCCTGTATGTTGATTTCTTCTATCCGTATTGGTGCTACCCGGTCGGGTCGCTCTTGTATGCACTGCGCAAAATGATCGGCGGAAAACGGGATTGGCAGCTTCCCCGGCCTAAGTCGCTTCGAACCATCTCGCACAAATCGATGCATGTTGCAGAGCCGACCTATCTGGGACTGCGCTCTGTCTGTAAAGCTATCGGGCTTTCGGTAAAGATCGTGAGCAAAACGACCCATCTGAGAAGCAGCCTCAGCTGGAAGGACAGGTTTTTCAATTTCCTGGTCTTTGCCTATCCGCTTTCCCGCTTCGCACCGTTAAGTTTCTTATTCGCCGACGACTTCATCATGGTCGCGCGCAGGAATACATGAAAATAAAATCGCTTGTTATCGACGTAAGTCCCCTCACTTCGCTTCCCGTAACCGGCATCGGGAAAATCCTTGTTGGACTCATCGAAGAGCTCAAAGGCAGGGACGACGTCAGGCTTTCCTATTTTGCCTTGGTCGCGCGCGGACTCCTGCCGCAATTGCGCTCCCGCTATCACGGACTGCACGCGCCGGAGATACCCGCGCGCTTTTCCAAAAGGGCCCTGCGTATGATACAAGGACTGGGAATTCCGATCGAAGCATTTTGTCCGAAAGCGGACGGGATTATCAGCGCCGATTGGCTCTGCCTGCCCTCGCGCCGGGGGAAATCAATCGCCGTCGTGGCTGACACCACACCCCTGACCGATCCGCAGTGGCAGCGGCAGGAAAATATCGATCTGTTTGCACGCAGGCTTGACAGCATCAAACGCAACGCGGACCTGGTGGTCGCGATTTCGCAAAGTACCAGGAGAGATCTCATCCAATCGGCAAAAATTGATGCTGAAAGAATCATGGTCGCTTATCCGGGCGTGACAAAAATCTTTTTTAAAAAACCGGCAGCAAAAGATCTCTCGAGAGTGAAAAAGAAGTACCGATTACCGGCCGAGTATCTGCTCTTTGTCGGGACGCAGGAGCCCAGAAAAAACCTGAAAAATATATTTTCGGCTTGGTCAGCGTTAGGTAAGTTCGAAAAAAAAGAAACGCACTTGATCCTTGCCGGTCAGAAGGGATGGGCGCGCAGCCTTACAGTTCCATCACTAGTGCGCAAGATCGGCTTCGTTGCGGATGCCGATCTTCCGGCAATCTACTCACTCGCGCGAGGACTTATCTATCCTTCCTTGAAAGAAGGATTTGGTTTTCCCATTCTTGAGGCATTTCAGATGGGCGTTCCCGTGCTGACCAGCGACCGATCGAGCATGATAGAGATCGCCGGGGACGCGGCAATCCTCGTCAATCCCGATTCAGTTGACGAGCTCAAACGCGGATTGGTGAGACTACTTACCTTAAGCCAAGCAGAGCGGAAAAACTACATCCTCAAAGGGAAAAAGCGGCTGAGGGGTTTCAGTTTCAAGTCCATGGCGGGTAAAATACTGGAGAGAGTGGGGAATAGTGAGTAGTGAGTAGTGAGTAAGGAAGAGGGAATAGGGATTTAGGATTAAACATTAAATATCAAACATTTAGCTTTATCGTATGAAGATAGCTGTTTTTCACAATCTTCCCGACGGCGGGGCGAAAGTCGCCCTCTACGAGCAGCTGAAGCGGCTGAGGGAACAACACACACAGGACGTGTACACGCTGATTGCCGACGAAGGGGAATTTGACCTCAAACCATTGTGCAGAAAAACGTTTGTCTACCCGTATGAAACAGTCAATCAAAAAGCCAGCGGCTGGCCCAGGGTATCGGGAGACCTGCGCTCGTTTTCAACGCTCAAGCCCCTGCATCGGGAGATTGCCGCGGACATCGATGCCGCAGGTTACGACACCGTCTTGGTTTATCAGGACAGGCTGATGCAGGCACCCTACCTTCTGAGTTTCCTCAAAACACCAAGTTTATATTACTGCCACGAACCGCTGCGCATGGCCTATGAGTACGGTCTGCGCCTGACCGAGGACGTCGGGTTCTTCAAAAGAGGCTATGAAGCGTTGAACCGCGCTTTGAGAAAACGCATCGACAGAACAAACGCCAGATCAGCCAAGCAAATCATTACCGGTTCGGCCTACGGGGCGGAATACATCGCGCTCGCCTACGGGATCCATCCCAAAATCTGCCCGCTCGGCGTGGACGGCAAGATCTTTACGCCTTCAGGTAGCGAAAGGAAAAACAGGGTTTTGTTTGTCGGACCAACAACCGGGTCCAAAGGCTACGACTTGGCCAAGCAGTCGCTCAAACGGATAGCAAAAAGCGCAAGACCGAAACTGAGAGCATTAACACCCGAGAAATCGGGAAGATTTTCGCTTCCCAGGAAACAGCTCGTTGAGGAATATGCATCAGCCATGGTACTCTTATGCACCTCCGTGCTTGAGCCATTCGGACTGACTGCCCTGGAAGCGATGGCCTGCGAAACGCCGGTAGTCGCCGTTCGTGAGGGTGGGTACCGCGAAACGATTGTCGACGGGAAAACCGGCTTTTTGGTCGCTCGCAACCCGGCCGAGATCGCCGACAAGTTAAGCTTTCTTACCGGTCATCCTCATGAGGCGCGGCGCATGGGCCGTAGTGCAAGAAACCACGTCATAAACAACTGGAACTGGGAACGTGGCATAGCCAAGCTTAATGAGTATCTGAAGGTAACAGCGCAGAATACTGACTCATCACTTAACACTTAACACTTATTACTTATCTATGAACATCCTCATCATCCAACAGGCGCCCGATTTAGGCGGGGCCGAACTCTACCTCGTTGACCTGGTAAAACGCTGGAGTGAAAGCGGGAATCAAGTTACCACCTACACCAACTACGAACCGTTAAGAAACCTATTTTCCAAAAACGGGGCCAAAAGCGATATCCTGCCGTTTAATCTGGATATTATGGGGAATATCCGCGGGTTTGTTAAAACCCTTCTCATGCTGCCGCTGGCAATCCCTTGGTATCGGGGGACGCTCAAGCTGCATCGGGATAACGTCGATGTCATTCTCTCAGCTGGGCAGACGGAAAAACTCCTGATGACCTTAGTAGCTGGGAGGAAATCGCCCCCGATTGTTTGGCTCGAATATCCGCCCATGGAACGGTTGTTGAAGCGCAACCTCGGCATTCCCAAATTTATTTACAAACTCCTGGCAAAGAAAGCCCGCCGGATCATCACCATCTCGCAACATACCAAAAAGAGCTTAACTGATGAGACCAAGATTGACGCGCGCAACATCAGGCTTGTCTATCCGGGAAGCGAAATCACGGACCGCAAGGAATTGCTGCGCTCACAACGTGCTGCCAATGCGATTAGAAAAAGTCTGGGGATCGGAAGAAAGAGGGTCATCGGCAACATATCACGGATTGCGCAGGAAAAAGGACAGGAGTACCTCCTGCGCGCCTATGAGCTGGTGAAAAAATCTCATCCCCGAACGGCATTGGTGCTTGCCGGCAGAGGGCCGGATGAAGATCGTCTGAAGCGCTTGGCAGATCGAAGAAATATTCGCGATGTGTTTTTTACGGGTTTTGTTGAAGACCGGAATGCCATGCTTGCTTTGTCAGATGTCTTTGTCTTTCCTGCTGCCTGGGAACTCGAGGGATTCGGCATCGTCCTCGTGGAAGCCATGCTTGCACGAAAGCCAATCGTCGCGGTCAAGCACGGACCGGTTGCGGAAATCCTCGAGGACGGGAAGCATGCGCTCTTGGTCAAGAATCAAGACCCGAAGCAATTAGCCAAGGCCATCCTGAAACTCCTGTCCCACCCTGGATATGCCGGGAAATTGGCAAAGCGCGCCCAAGAGCGAGCCAGGGAAAACTTTGCTATAAAAGATTCTGCCGTCAGGATGCTCAACCAATTGCGGGAAGCGACGCGAAAGACATGATCGGAACGGGTAAACAGCAAATGAAAAATACAAACACAAAGTCGGTACCGGTTTCGGCTGTGGTTTTGAGCAGGAATGAAGAAGCCAATATCGCGCGGTGCCTTGAGACTATTCTCTGGTGCCAGGAGATTATTCTACTTGACGCCTCTTCGGATGCTACGCTCAAGATCGCCAAGAGGGTAGTGCCCGAGGAAAAACTCAAGGTCGTGAGCCTTCCGGAGAGCACGGATTTTGCCAAGTTAAGGAATCTGGGGCTGCAAAAAGCGGCAAACGACTGGGTGCTGTTTATCGACGCCGACCAGCGGGTTTCTCAGGTGCTTCACGGGGAAATTGAATCTGAGCTTTCGCAGGACAACATTCCCTACGCGGGATTCCGGATCAGGCAATTGGACGTCTTTGCCGGTAGGCTTCTCAAATTCGGTGAAACCGGGCACACGCGGCACATGCTTCTGGGGAAGAAGGGGGCAGGGGAGTGGAGGCGCAGGGTGCATGAATACTGGGATATTGTAGGAGAAGTCAAAAACCTGCGGCGTCCGATGCTCCATTTTCCCCATCCGACCCTCACCGAATTCATCGACCACATCAATCGCTGGTCAACCCTCGACGCTCAAGAATTCCTGGGAAACGGTCAAAAGCCGAGCCTTTGGAAGGTGTTGGTTTACCCAAAAGCTAAGTTCGTGCAAAACTACCTGCTGCGCTTGGGATTTTTGGACGGCTTTCCGGGTTTGCTGGTCGCGTTCATGATGAGCCTGCATTCGCTCTGCGTGCGGGTAAAAATGTACTCCGGAGGTTAAGATGCAGTGGTTGTTGTTACTTCTTTTGATTAGTCTGCCGCCGGGACACCTGACTCGATTTGAGGCAGGAAACGGCGTCGCCCTCTATCCGCAGGACCTCGTTGCCGCGGCGATGCTCCTCTGGTCTGTCGTGCGCAGGTTTCGGGGCAGGCGTCTGCGGCCGGAACTGCTTCAACCGGTCCTTCTATTTACCGCTGCGGCCCTGCTCTCCCTGATCTTTGCGGCGGTATCCCATTCTCTTACGCAACTGCTCGTCGGCAAGCTCTACCTGCTTCGCTGGCTTGCCTACGCCGGTATCTACTTTTTTGCGCTGGATTTTCGCTCTTCCGGGAAGAAAATAACAGTCCTCAACAGGCAATACGGCATCAGGGAAGCGCTCCTCTTATCGGGATTGGCATTGACCGTTTTCGGGCTCACGCAATACCTAATCATCCCGGACTTGACGCAATTGAAATGGCTGGGATGGGATGATCACTTTTACCGGCTGGTGGGCACGTTCCTTGATCCGGGCTTTACCGGAGTGATGCTCATCCTTACTCTATTCTTGGGTCTTGAAGTCAAGCTCGGTAAATTGGTCAAATTCCTGGCGGTGGGTTTACCGCTGGTAGCCTTGCCGCTGACGTATTCCCGGGCATCCTATCTGGCACTGTTTGCGGCAGGATTGGTTTATCTTCTGGCTAAAAAGAAAGCCAAAATCGCGTTGGCTACAGGTGGAATCTTTCTGCTTGCCTTACCTTTGCTCCCCCGCCCGGGTGGGGAAGGGGTGAACCTGACGAGGCTCTACTCCATCACCAGCCGCATGGAGAGCTGGAGGAATGCTCTGGTCATCGCTTCCGATCATCCGATCTTCGGCGTCGGGTTTAACCTCCTGCGCTACGCGCAAAGGGACTACGGATGGCTGGACGAAGACTGGCAGACGAGTCACGGCGGAGCCGGCATTGAGAATTCATACCTCTTTGTCTTGGCAACTACGGGGATCGTCGGACTGGCTGTCTACCTCAATCTCTTGGTCCGCATGTTCATGCTTGGAAAGCGGGCGCTGGGGAGAGGAAAAATTCCGCGACCAGCCATCTTAGCCAGTCTGACGGCGGTGAGCGTATCGGCGCTGTTTAACAACACCTGGTTTTATCCCTGGATCATGGCTTGGATTTGGCTGCTCTTGGCTGATGAAGAGGCTGGCAAGCTCCTTAAGGCGTGAAGGAGACTTTGATTTCCTTTTCCGCTCGGTTGCCTGCCCGGTCTTGGGCAATGATGGCGATAATATTCTCGCCTTCGTTGAGCTGAACCAGATGGGAAAAAGCACCTTCCTGAGAGAGGATGACGAAGGAGTTGTTCACCAAAACCGTGCTTCCGGGATCAATTTTTCCGCTGACGCGCACCACTTTTTGCATTTGGCCGAAGAAGGTTTGCCCATCCGCAGGAGCATCAATGGTGAGGGTCGGCAGGGTTTGGTCCAACTCGATGGTTGTCGTTGAAGAGGCTTTGCTCTTATTTCCCGCCGTATCCGTGGAGGTGGCGACGATCTCGTTGTCTCCTTGGTTAAGCTTGACCGAATCAAAGAGAAATTCTCCGTCGCTATCCACCAGCGTTTCATAGGCATCCGAGCCGTTGAGCGAAAGGACGACTGAAGAACCTTCTTCCGCGAAGCCGCTGATTTCAACAACGGCGCTGTTGGTCGCTTCCGCAACCGGCTGCATGACCGGCGGCGGCGGAGGCAAAACATCTTCACCGGTAATCGGCTGGGTGCTCGACCGCAGATCGCCGAGGAAAATGGCAAGCTTAATCAGCGATGGAATCCCCCAAAAGAGGAGGGCAATCAGGAGGAGAATGGTCAGCACTGTTAAAAGCGCTGATTGGCGGATGTAGCGCTTGCCTTCCTTCCTGGATAATCTTGAGTAATGCCGTCTAGTCGCCATATGTTTTCACTTTTTATTGTACAACTCTCTTCAACCGCACAACGCCTCAACGAATACTTTCAGAAGCATCGTGAAATCCAGTTACCGTCCGGAGGAGTTTTCCGAATGACTCAGGAGACATATTCAGTCTCTGGGCATATTCCTTAAGCGCATCTTCGTCAAGATCACCCTGAGAAAGTGAAATCAATGATTCGTATGATTCCTGAAAGCTCCATCCCAGTTCCTCTTGATCTGTAATGATGGGAACAAACTGAACACTGCTGGCTTGTATCGTCTCTAAACGGCCAGCCTGCTTTTTTCCCAGAACCAGATATTGACCATACCATAAATCACCAACGGGAAGAAGAAGACTTCCTCCCTCCTTGAGTTGAAAAACATACTCATCCGGTATCTTTTTCATTGCAACAGTGGAAATGATCCTGTCGTAGGGACCGTTTTGCGCGAAACCTTTGGCGCCGTCGGCTTCTATCACGGAGACGTTTGTGATCTGCAACGCGTTGATTCGCTCGCGCGCTTTCGTGACCAGCTCAGGTATGCGTTCAATGGTAACCACATTCGCACATAACTGCGACATGAGGGCCGAGCTGAAGCCCGAGCCGGTTCCGATTTCAAGCGCATTAGAATCCTCCTGCAAATTTAAAAGATCAATCATTTGAACCGTAAGAGAAGGCTGGCTGATCGTCGCAAAGTGGTCGCCAACATCTCGGATTAACGGCAATGTGGAATCAACATATGCATATGCCTGAAATTGTTCGGGAACAAAGATTTTTCTGTCAACACGCAGGAGGGCTTGATGCATGCGTAGGTCAGAAACCCTGGCCTGCTTCATCATGGAAGAGGCAAATTCCTCAAGGCTCAGAGGTGCAAAAATGTCTGGTAAAGGAGTCTGGTTCCCTTGCTCGGCTGCGTTCATGGTTAGATTGAAGGCAGAAGACGCGATATAAGAAAAATGTGAGCCTGCGGTCGGATTCGAACCGACGACCCCCGCTTTACGAAAGCGGTGCTCTACCAGCTGAGCTACACAGGCATTGCGTATGCAGGCAGGCTAAAACTATTTCCTTGCCTACCAGCTGACCTGCCGCCGGCAGGCAGGGCTACACAAGCGTTGTGAACAAGATTGCTGGAAGTATTGTATCAACTGAAGTAGCGAAGTCAAAAAAACCAGTTGCTTAAGCATCTTCATGCATGAGTTCGCGAAGTTCTTCATAGAATCTCTTGTAGCTGAAGATATAGGCAGGTCCTTGTTCCGTAACCCAATTCTTAAAGGCCTGGATTCGTAGCTCAGTTTCCTCAACGACCTGCTTGGACAGAGATAACAGTTCCGGATCGGATGTATCGCCTTCGTTCTCTGAAACTTTCTTGAAAAGAGTACGCATTCGACGGTGACGGTCATTGAGCTTCCACCACTCAATATCGTTCGATTTGAAATCTGGATTGTCCCGCAAAACCATATTCGTATTATCGACATCAGCAATCGCAGATAAGATCTCGAAATTTGAACCCAAATTTGGATCAATTCCCATCTCGAAATCAATTTCCAAATAGTCTTCCGGTACAGGGTGATTGGGACTTGCTTCAACCATCATTTGTTACGATATAACAGGCTTTCCTGCTAATGTCAAATGATTCGGCTGGAATTCTCAAACATCAAGAGTTCTATCTGGTTTTCCTGAGCTGTTCTTTTAATGGATTAAAAGTGGCAAACTCAATACCACCTGGAGCCGCTTCATCAAGATTTAACTTACCTCTCAAATGCGCTTCTTCATGTTGATAAAGACGTGCTAAGAACTCTTCTATTTTTTCATGATGTTTACCTCCCTCAATATCAGTCCATTCCATAATAATCCGCTCCGGACGTTCGACATCAGCCGCCATGATGCCGGTACTGATACACAGTTCTCTGTAGAAATTAGTTTGCGCGGATCGTTCGACGATCGTTGGGTTGATGAATGTTTGTAATTTCCCGTCTACAAAAGTCACGAAGACAGCCCGGTTTAATCCAATCTGAGGCGCAGCCAACCCTCGTCCGGTGCCGGTAATTCCTCGATAGCGTAAGAGAATCTCTCCCAACTGGCTTCCGATGATTTTTCCTTCAGCGACATCAACAATTTGAGCCTGCTGTCGCAAAATCGGATCGCCAACATACCGAAGTTCAATGATTTCATCCAATACTCTGTGAAACGTATCAATTCTTCCTTTTATCGCTTCAATCATATTCATCGTTCTTGAATGAGAATTTATTCAGGAACAGTTTCTTCAGGTTGTTGTGGAACATTCCGCTGACATTCAGCACAACTACTTGCAAAAGCCGTGAACACGCGAGTAATAATGATCTCCTCATCAAGATCGTTGATATTGTAATCCTCTTCGTACTCGCTTGGGTGTAAGCATCTTCGATCATCAACACAACATATAGAGAGGATTTTATCTTCTCTCACAAAAGGTACAAGGCGGGGATATCTTTCTTTCACAGAAGGAGATAGTTCAACCTTCATAGGAGTGAATTTATAATCCTTTTCAAGGCATCTACCAGAAACAAAGAGCAGGATATGAGGGTAGGAGGACGTCAAACGTCCCTTGCCGACCTTCTTCATCCTTGCCTGCTAACCGATATGCCTGCTGCCAGGCATGGCTTCGATAGCTAAAAAAATCAAGATTGCATGAGGTATTGTATCAGCTCAAGAGGCGAAGTCAAAAATAAATTCACAGCATTGAGCATCAAAACCAATGATATTAGCCAGGATAAGGTAAAATACCGCTGTTATAAGAGAAATATACACTCAGTGGTTTTTGCAACATCGCGACGAATGGAGCGATAAGATACCCGAGCAGATGCTCAATGGCTCCTTGCCTAGCGAGGATAAAAGGTACAAATGCCGAAAAAATTGGTTTTATGGTGTCAGGAATGTAATAGAACATTTAATAAAGGTAGAAGCAATAACTGAAATTCCTGATATTGTTCAGGAATTCAGCGATTATATCAACTCGGAAGAATTTGCACAGAAAGAAAGAACCACTCCAGAGGATATACAATTAGGCAACCAAGTCATTAATTTTATGCTTGAGAATTTTTAACTTCCACATGGATTCAGTGGTATCTGTATAATTGCAACTTTATTCTCATTTTGAGCGGGATACGGGAGTCGAACCCGTCTTTCCACCTTGGGAAGGTGGCGTTGAGCCGCTCAACTAATCCCGCAGTTGGCGCAATTGTAACACCCAATATCGACATTCTCCACTTGGAGAAAGCCGCACCACTCAGATATCGCAGGAGAAATCCTGTTACCAAAATTTGAGGGAAAACGACTAGCGAGGCAGAATCAGGACCATGCCAACCTCGATGACGCCGGGATTTGATCCGATCAGCTCCTTGTTCGACTCATAGATATTCGGCCAGGCATAGCCATCCTGATAGGCTCGAACCGCAATATTCCAGAGGTTGTCTCCCTTAACGACCGTGTAGCTTGATCCAGTGATCATTTGCTGGGAAGGCTGGATGGTCTGCGCGCTTACCACACTCGAGCTGAATCTCAGGGCAACCTTGGGAATAGTCAACTCTTGTCCGCTGACAATAATCCCCGGGTTGGTGATGTTATTCGCTTGAGCGATATCAGGCCAGTTATAGCCATTGCCGTAGTACTTTTCGGAAATCCCCCAGAGATGATCGCCTCTGGCGACGGTATGAGTTACCGGCAAGCCTTGAGGGATTACATTCCCGCCTTCTTCTTCGGAAAGATTCAGAGTGTATTCCGGAGTCGTGGCTTCCGATGTCTGCGTGGGCTGCTTCTCTGTCCCGGTAAAAAAGTTATATAACAGCACCGCGATGACAATCACCACCAACGCCCCGAAAAACATGCTGATCGATGATTCATGAAGTTTCAGTCTTTTTAACCAAACTTTTAAAGTTTCTTCCATGTATTAAAAACCCCCTTTCCAGGCAGAAGTCTAGGACAGAGGCAGAAGATCTAAGAAGTCAATGATGTGCGGACCCGACCGGATTCGGACCGGCGATCTCCTCCTTGACAGGGAGGCGTGTTAGGCCAGACTACACCACGGGTCCAAAAACCTCTAACTTGCGAGTCGAATACTAGCAGATCATCAAGATCGAGTCAACGAGCTGTGTTATTATATTTTTGAAATGAAACTCTCCAAAACCATGAACAACCGTGAAATCGCCGGCCTCTTGCGGGCCGTATCGGCGGCCTACGAGATCAAGGGAGAGAATGTCTTCCGCATTCGAGCCTATGATTCAGCCGCGGACAGCGTCGACCAGGCATCCAGAGAAGTTAAGGATTTGTGGGAAGAAGGAAAATTAACAGAAATCCCGGGAATCGGACCAAACATTGCCGGGCACCTCGAGGAGCTGTTCAAAA
>MHCL01000020.1:15681-16575 GCA_001816915.1 Candidatus Chisholmbacteria bacterium RIFCSPLOWO2_01_FULL_49_14 | reverse complement strand
AGAATTCCCGCCGGCGATGTTTGAGCTCTTAGACGTGCCCGGAATCGGACCCAAATCCGCCTTTAAACTCACCAAGGCGCTGGGTATCAACAGAGCGGAAGGCGCAACTCAAAATCTCTTGCAGGCGGCAAAAACGGGGAAAATTCGTATGCTTGAAGGTTTCGGCGAAGAATCCGAACTGCAGATCATCAAAGGCCTTGAGGAATTCAGCCGCAGGGAAGACCGCATGCTCCTGACCGCTGCTACCCAGTTGGCCGAGGAATTCGTCTCCTACATGAAGAAAGAAAAGGCTTGCCTGCGGGTGGAGACATTGGGAAGCCTGCGCCGGCGGGCACCCACAGTCGGCGACCTTGACCTCGCGGTAGCAACCAGAAAGCCTGAACAGGTCATCAAGGCGTTTACATCCTATCCGGGCGTCAAGAAGATCCTGGCAGCCGGAGACAACACGGCCAGGGTCATCCACACCTCCGGAAGGCAGGTGGATGTGAAGACCCAGACGCCGCAGGGCTTCGGCGCCCTCCTGCAGCATTTTACCGGCAGTAAAGCCCACAACATCCATCTCCGGGAGATCGCCATCGAAAAGGAGCTCTCCCTTTCGGAACACGGCATAAAAAAAGGGGAAAAGCTCACCGAGTTTACCAGCGAAGAGAAATTCTATCAGGCGATCGGCATGAAGTGGATTCCTCCGGAATTGCGGGAGGACAGCGGAGAAATCGAGGCCGCTCAAAAAGACACGCTTCCGAAACTGGTTGAACTCAAAGACATCAAAGGCGACCTCCATCTGCACACCAACTATTCCTGGATCTCATCGCATGACGCCGGCGTGAATTCCATGAAGGAAATGATCGAGAAATCCGTGAAATTGGGGTACGAATATGTGGCGATCGGAGACCA
>MHCL01000020.1:0-15637 GCA_001816915.1 Candidatus Chisholmbacteria bacterium RIFCSPLOWO2_01_FULL_49_14 | reverse complement strand
CTGGCCGTCCCCGATGAGGGGTTGAGCCTTTTGGATTTTGTTATCGTTTCGATCCACTCCAGCATGCGCATGGGAAAGGACCAGATGACGCAAAGGATCTTGAGCGGATTCTCACATCCGAAAGCCAAAATATTGGGCCATCCGACCGGCAGACTTCTCAACAAGCGGGAGGGGTTCGAGGCGGATTGGGATACCATTTTCCGTTTTGCCAAAGAAAAATGCAAGTTTATCGAGATAAATTCCTGGCCGAGCCGCCTGGACCTGCCGGATACGCTGGTGCGTAGGGCCTTACAATTTGGTGTACAATTGGTCATCGACACCGACTCGCACGCCAGTGAGCATATGGAGCTCATGCGATAT
This sequence comes from Candidatus Chisholmbacteria bacterium RIFCSPLOWO2_01_FULL_49_14, assembly GCA_001816915.1. Lineage (GTDB taxonomy): Bacteria > Patescibacteriota > Microgenomatia > UBA1400 > Chisholmbacteraceae > 2-01-FULL-49-14. The sequence goes on along the minus strand of MHCL01000020.1, from coordinate 15,277 downwards.
GGTGTGGACGTTGCCAGAAGAGGCTGGTGCGTAAAATCCGATATCATCAACACGCTGTCCTATGCTAAAATCATTGATCGACTTCTCAAATAAATACATCGAAAGGGGGTGAACGCAATGTTTCTCATTATTCTCGCAATCGTCGCAGTGTTCGTGATCTACGTTTTTTCCACCTACAACAAATTCCAAACTGTGAAGACCAGAATTGAGGCCTCAATTCAGGAAATCGGTAATCAGCTCAAGAGGCAGGCCGATTTGATCCCCAATCTCGAGAGTTCGGCGAAAGCCTTCTTGAAACACGAGAAAGAGATCTTTACCATGCTCGCGGATGCCAGAAAAGCGATTAACGCCGCCATAAAGGAAGGCATCCCGCAAAAAATGGTGGACGCGTCTTCAAAGCTTCAGGAACTTCTGCCGAGACTCTCGGTGGTCGTTGAAGACAATCCGGAGTTACGCGCCCAGGAACCGGTCATGAAGCTCATGGATGAACTTCGGGACACGGCCGACAAGGTCATGTATGCCAGAAGGACATTGATTGACCTGGTAGCGGACTTTAACCGGATGCTCCTGACCGTTCCCAGCAATATCATCGGCAATCTATTCGGCTTTACCAAACAGGAAGGATTGAAGATGCCTGCAGGCGGAGAACACCTTGAGGTGAAAACGGAAGAAACTAAGACGCCGAAAGTGAAGCTGGAAGAATAAAAGAAGAATCTGAAGAATAGGATAGATTGAATCTTTTCTAATCTGATTTTCTTCTGGTTCCGATCTATGTTAAATATCTACGAACAAGTAGACACCAACAAGAGGAAGTCGATTGTCATCATGGTGGGCTTTACGGTCTTCATTGTTGCCGTAGCCTGGATACTCTCCGAGGCTCTAGGGTACGACCCATCGGTAGCCGGATGGGCGCTAGTACTTTCCGGCCTGATGAGCCTGGGGGGTTATTATTATTCGGACAAAATTATCCTCACGCTCTCTTCTGCCAGGCCGGCCAGCCAGGAGAAGGATTTTGATTTCTATACGGTGGCCGAGAACCTCTGCATTGCCGCCCAGCTGCCGCTGCCCAAACTCTACGTCATAGAAGATACAGCCATGAACGCCTTTGCCACAGGCAGGGATCCGCAGCACGCGGTCGTCGTGGCAACCAGAGGCCTTCTTGATAAGCTTGAACGCACCGAACTGGAAGGCGTCGTGGCGCACGAACTCTCCCACATCAGAAATTATGATATTCGCGTCATGGCCTTGGTAACGGTCTTGGTGGGCGTGGTTACCCTGCTATCCGACTGGTTCCTGCGCGCCTCATTTTGGGGCGGGGGACGCAGGAGAGGAGACCGGGAAGGCCAGATTTCCGCGCTGATCGCCGTTGCCGGCGTGATTTTGGCACTGCTTTCACCCCTGATTGCCAATCTGGTGAAACTTGCGGTTTCCAGAAGCAGGGAGTTTTTGGCCGACGCTTCAGGAGTCGGGTTGACGAAATTTCCCCAAGGCTTGGAATCGGCGCTTGCCAAACTTGCGCTTGATAAGGAACCCCTTGAGGTGGCCAATAAGGCCACTGCCCACCTCTACATCACCAACCCGTTGAAGAATAAGCATAATGCCATAGGCTGGTTCGCGGGGTTGTTTATGACCCATCCTCCGATTGAGGAGCGCATCGCAGCGCTCAAGGAAATGCAATAACCAACCCGTTGACAAGGAACGAAACTCCACTCCATATTAGCACTCATATTGACAGAGTGCCATGCGAATGGTAAGCTATCTGCCATGCAGCAAGTGCCCGATTTCTTACAACCGATTGAACCCCAAGAGGCCCTCGAAAAGTTTACCACCGATTTGACGCTGCTTGCCAAAGACAAAAAGCTTGATCCGGTCATCGGCAGGGATATGGAGATCCGCCGGATTATGCAGGTCCTCTCCAGAAGGACCAAAAACAATCCGGTCCTGATCGGCGATCCCGGCGTGGGAAAAACTGCCTTGGCGGAAGGATTGGCCCAGCGCATCGCCCAAGGGGACGTGCCCGAATCCCTCAAGGACAAGCAGGTCCTGATGCTCGATATTGCCTCGCTTTTGGCCGGAAGTAAATTCCGGGGGGAATTTGAAGAACGCCTCAAGGCCTTGATCAAAGCCGTCGAGAAAGGCGAAGGACGCTACGTCTTATTTATCGATGAACTGCACACGGTGGTGGGTGCCGGAGGCGCCCAAGGGGCGGTGGACGCTTCCAATATGCTCAAGCCGGGATTGGCCAGAGGAACATTGCGAGTGATCGGAGCCACCACGCTTGATGAATACCGGAAGTATATCGAAGCCGACGCGGCATTGGAGCGTCGATTCCAGCCGGTTGTCGTCAACGAGCCGAATGTTGAAGATACCATCGCCATCCTGCGCGGTCTCAAAGAGAAGTACGAATTGCATCACGGCTTGAGGATTACCGACGACGCGATCATCTCCGCCGCAAAACTCTCCTCCCGCTATATTACCGACCGCTTCCTGCCCGATAAGGCGATTGACCTTATTGACGAAGCCGCATCGAGCCTCAAGATCGATTCCGAGTCTTCCCCGGCGCAATTGGACAGCCTCAAAAGAAAAATAACCCAGCTTCAGATCGAGCTTGCCGCCCTGAAACGCGAAAGCGGCGCCGGCGCCAAGGAGAAACGCACCCATTTGGAGGAAGAAATCAAGAAACTCAAGCAGGAAGAATCGCAATTTGAAGAACGCTGGGGAAAGCAAAAACAGCTCATCAAAAAAGTTCGCGAATATCGCGAGCAACTTGATAGGTTAAGGCTTGAGCTTGAGAAAGCGGAGAAAGAAGTCAGGCTCGAATCGGCAGCCGAAGTCAAGTACGGGAAAATACCGGATGTCAAAAAGAAACTCAAAGAAGTTGAAGCGCAATGGGCAACCATCCCGCAGGAGGAGCGGATCCTTCGGGAAGAGGTAACCGAAGACGACATCGCCCAGGTCGTTTCCCGCTGGACCTCGATTCCGGTAACCCGCTTGGTCAAAAGCGAAAAAGACAAACTCATCAATCTCGAGGCCGAACTGGCATCTATGGTGGTCGGGCAAAAAGAGGCCTTGAAGGCCGTCTCCGGCGCTATCCGGCGTTCCCGTGCCGGCGTTGCCGAGGAGAACCGGCCCATCGCGGCGATGATGTTCCTGGGTCCGACGGGCGTGGGAAAGACGGAAACCGCCAGAGCCTTGTCGCAGGTGCTGTTTGACGACGTCAATGCATTGATCCGCATCGACATGAGCGAGTACACGGAACGCCACAGCGTTTCCCGTTTGATCGGAGCACCTCCGGGGTACGTCGGCTACGAAGAAGGAGGGCAATTGACCGAAGCGGTCCGCCGCAAACCGTATGCTGTAATCCTCTTTGACGAAATAGAAAAAGCGCACCAGATGATCTTTACCATTTTCCTGCAGATTTTTGACGCGGGTAGGCTCACCGACGGCAAAGGCAGGACGGTCGATTTCAGAAACACCGTGCTCATCATGACCTCAAACCTCGGCGGAGAAATCATTCGCAAATATGCAGACAACCCGGCAAAACCAGAAGGCTTGCAGAAACAGCTGAACAAAGAAGTTTGGGAAAAGATCCAGGCAACATTTCCGCCGGAATTCATCAACCGCTTAGACCAGATCATCATGTTTGATTCGCTCAGCAAAGAACAACTCGGAAAAATCGTCGATTTGCAGCTGGCAAAGGTAACAGCGAGGCTCTCCGACCAGGATGTAAAGATTGAAGTCTCGGACAACGCAAAAAGCTACCTCGCGCAAAAAGGTTATGATCCGGTTTTCGGCGCCCGGCCATTGAAGAGGCTCATCGAAACCGAGATACTGGATGAAATCGCCATGCTTCTTATCGAAAACAAGTTGAGCGCAGGCGATACGGCCAAAGTTGAGCTTGACAAAAATTCACTTCGCATCAGCAAAAAATAGACGCTCCTTTCTCACTCATCTTTCCCAAATCTATACCGAATAGATTTGCTTTTTCTTCAGAGTACACAGTTCTTACACATTGCAGTCAAAATATGTGAGTGCTATACAAATATCGTGATTGAAACGTGTTCGTACAGAAATATTGATCAGAGGATTAATTTCAAGCTCATCAAGGGCCGGCCTTGCTAGAGAAGAGACAATAAAGATTACGAAGCAAGGCTAGCAAAACAAGCTAGCTTTTTTTGAACTCATTTGAAAATTAAACATTGTGTTCAACCCTGCCGAGGCATTCGGCTCACAATACGGCTGAATAAGCCGACAGTGTGAAGCCGCAAATGCGTAGGAGGGTAAATAGATAAGGGGGTGAGTCAAATGACCAGGCAAGATTGCGACCTCTACATAGAATTAGCCGAACTTGTGCGCGCCAACGTCTCCGGACCTGTCAAGCACAGAATGGTCGCAAAGGCACAGAAACGGCTCGTGCAGCGAATGAGAAGAAACGGAACGTTATCGGACGACGAAGCCGAATCGTTGAGCATGTAGCCTGAGTAAGGTAGATTGTTACCAATGCACAGATACTTGATAATTTTCACAATCCGGGATAAAATGCGTACCAACATGAATCGAATCATTGCAGTGAATCGGAACAACCAGCAACGGGAATAAGTCTCGTTGCGGCTGCATCCGAAAAAAGATAAACTAGCCGCGGGCTAGTTTTTTTGAACTCATTTGACAATAAAATATTATAGATAGTATTCAACCCGCCGAAGCATTCGGCTCACAATACGGCTGAATAAGCCGAAAGTGCGAAGCCGCAAATGCGAAGGAGGGTAAATAGGATTTAAAAAAATGTGTGGGGTAATATTGAGGATGTAGTGCGTAACCCACCGAAGTTTCCGAATGCGAAGCGCGACCAGATGATCGAGCAAGCAAGTCGCGAAACGAAGGAGGGTTTGTCACTAAATTCAAAAATGTGTGAGGTAATATTAAGGATATTGTGCGAAATCCCGCCGAAATTTCCGATTGATAAGCACGATGCAATTCTTGAACGAGCAAGACACAAAGTGGAGGAAGGTAAATAGAAAATCAAAAATGTTTTGGACACTTTTATCAAGCAGATAAAAATGAAAAAGAAAAAACGATCCATTAGTCCTAAAGACGTGCGCCACGTTGCTAAGCTTGCTTTGTTGAAGCTCAAGGAAGGAGAAGTCAAGAAGTTCTCTAAACAACTCTCTGACGTTTTTGAGTACGTTAACCAGATAGGTGAAATACGAACCAGTAACGTTCCTGAAACTACCCAGGTGACAAACTCCACAAATCGCTTCCGCGAAGATAAAATCGACAAAGGACATATGCTCTTGCAGGAGGAAGCGCTCAAGGAGTCGAAACAGACATACAATGGCTATTTTGTCGTTAAGGCAATATTTGGAGAAGACGATGCAGCTTCATGAGCTAACAATACGTGAATCGCTCACATTACTCGGACAGAAAAAAATCTCCAGCGTAGAACTCACCGAGGCGTTGCTGAATCGAATCCGTACCTATGATAAGAATCTTCATAGTTTCATCACGATTCGAGATGAAGAGGTAAGGAAGGAAGCAGCTTCAGCCGATAACCAACGCAAAAAAAAAGTCAGTAAGCCAATGCTCGGAATACCGGTAGCCCTAAAGGATAACTTTTTAACGAAAGGAATACGCACCACATCCGCGTCTCCGGTGCTTGATGATTATGTCCCTCAATACGATTCAACCTATGCTAAAAAGCTTAAAGATGCAGGCGCCATCATTATAGGAAAAACCAATCTTGACGCCTGGGGACATGGCTCATCGGGTGAGCATACCGTGCATGGCGTTCCTCATAACCCGTATGCGCGTGGGTACGTTACCGGAGGCTCGTCAAGCGGTTCCGGAGCAGCCGTCGCAGCTAGGTTTTGCGCGGTTGGTTCGGGATCCGACACGGGTGGTTCGAACAGGCAGCCGGGATCATATTGCAACGTCGTGGGTTTAAAGCCAACCTATGGGAGGGTAAGCAGGTACGGCGTAATCGCCATGGCATCGTCTACGGATTCAATAGCGCATCTGACAAGAACAATCTGGGACTCTGCCTATGTCCTCTCGATAGTCGCAGGACACGATCCTTTAGATGCGACTACTTCAACGCAAAAAGTCAACAGTTATCATGAGACGCTCATGAATAATTATCAAGCCAAAATCGGCATCCCCAAGCAGTATTTTGAGGGACTTAATCAGGGAGTTGAAAAATCCGTTCGTAAGGCGCTCGAAATATTGGAGAAAAAAGGCCATTCCTTGATAGAAATCTCGCTTCCCAATGCCAAATACGCGTACCCCGTGTACTGTATCACGGTCTCTTCCGAAATCTCTTCGAATTTGGCTCGTTACGACGGGATTCGCTACGGTTTCGATAGAAGTAAATTCCAAGATGAAGCAAGAAGAAGGATCATGATCGGCACACACTCACTCTCAACAGGATATGCCGATAAATATTACAAACAGGCAGCCAAGGCTCGAACGCTTCTTATTCGCGATTACCAAAAGGCATTTATGAAAGTAGATCTGATTGCATGTCCTGTTTACCCGTTTCCTCCATTCAAACATCAGGATAGAGATTTAGATCCTTTGCAGATGTACCTTTCGGACGTCTTGACTGTTACGGCGAATCTTACTGGTAATCCCGGGATTTCGGTTCCCATTGAATTCGTCAACGATCTTCCCAATGGTCTGCAACTTATCGCTCCCCACTTTGAGGAAAGCCGTCTGTTCCGTGTGGGATTTGACGTTGAAGAGGAGCTTCAGATGTACAAAAAAAAGCCAAGGCTAATCGCATGAAAAAATCAAAGAAACTCATACCAACCATCGGACTTGAGACACACGTTGAACTCTCCACAAAATCTAAGATGTTTTGTGGATGCCCAGCCGACCACTTCGGTGTAAAACCCAACTCTCAAACTTGTCCGGTATGTCTCGGACTACCAGGCGCGCTTCCGGTTCCTCAAAAGAAAGCCGTTGTATGGACAATCATGATCGGACTTTCCCTCAACTGTAAGATAGCACGCAGAAGCAAATTCGACCGCAAGCACTACTTCTACCCGGATCTCCCGAAAGGCTATCAGATAAGCCAATACGATGAACCACTATGTTCTGGAGGTTACATGCTAACCTCCCAGGGACGAATAAGAATCACCCGTGTTCATCTAGAAGAAGACACTGGTAAGCTTCTGCATCAAAAAGTAAACGGAAGGAGAATGACACTGGTCGACTTTAACAGAAGCGGAGTCCCATTAGTAGAGGTCGTCACGGAACCGGATATTCACTCCGCAGCACAGGCAAAAGAAATTGCTCAAAAGCTTCGCGATATCTTGCGTCACATTGGTGTCTCGGACTGCGATATGGAAAAGGGATCGATGCGCCTGGAAGCAAATGTTTCATTAACGTCCGATCCTCATAAGCTAGCCAAATACAAAGTTGAGATAAAAAACATCAACTCCTTCAGGTTTCTCGAGAGAGCAATAGAAGACGAGATAGCAAGGCAGGAAAATGTATTGAAAAAAGGACAGATACCGAAACAAGAAACTCGAGGCTGGGATGAAAAACAAGGAAAAACCAGATCGCAACGATATAAAGAGTCCGCAGCGGATTATCGCTATTTTCCAGAACCTGACATTCCTCCAATGATTTTCAGTAAGCAAGAGGTAGAAAAGATTCGTAAGAGAATACCCGAAATGCCGGATATAGTGGCGGGCAAGCTCATATCCGAATATGGGATAAAGAAACAATACCTGCAGGTTCTCATGGGAGAAGCTGACCTCTTGGAGTATGCCAAAGACTCGCTCGCTGAAGCTCGAAACAGAAATCTCGATCCAGATCTGGTTGCCGGAATGATCGTCAACCGCAAAGTCGATATCAAATCCACCTCCCCCAAGGAGCTGATCTCAAGCCTCATAGAAAAAAGCAAAGCTGTCATCGGAGACGAGACCGAATTGCTGGCTTTGGCAAAACGAGCCATGCAGGAACTGCCCAAAGTCGTTGCGGATTACAAAGCCGGAAAAACCGCCTCAATCGCAGTCCTTATCGGGAAAGTCATGAAGTTTTCGGGAGGAAAAGCCGACGCCGGAAAGGTCAGGCGCCTGTTGGAAAAGGCGCTGCGCTAGAAGAAACTCTTGAAACTCCGGCTACTGACGGCAGGGGATTCTTGCTAAGATGACTTGGATATGAATGACTTCGTGCATCTGCATGTTCACACGGAATATTCTCTCCTCGACGGTCTGTGTAAAATTCCCACGCTCCTGCAGCGCGCCAAACAACACGGCATGGATACCCTGGCAATCACCGATCACGGCGCGCTCTACGGGGCGATTTCTTTTTACACGCGAGCCAAAGAACTGGGCATCAAACCCTTGATCGGCGTGGAAACATACATGGCCGCCGGTTCCCGCCTGGAAAAACAGCCACGCATGGGAGGCGACCAATACCACCTCCTGCTCTTGGCCAAGAATGAGACAGGCTACCACAACCTCTTATCATTGATCACGCTTGCGCACCTCGAAGGCTATCACTACCGCCCACGGATTGATTTTGAATCGCTGCTCCAATTCAAAGAAGGCCTGATCGTTACCAGCGCCTGCCTGCAGGGCCAAATTCCTCAACTTTTAATGTCAAACCAGGAAAAAGAGGCCAGGAACTTGGCGTTAAGATATCAGGAAAACTTCGGCGAGGACTTCTTTCTGGAAATCCAGGATCATCAGAAGATCCCTGAGGTGAAGCTCCTCCAGGATAAAGTAGTCAAACTGTCGCGCGAATTGGGAATTCCCTTGATCGCCACCAATGACGTCCATTACGTCGATGCCGACGACGCGCAAGCCCAGGATGCGCTGCTGGCCATTCAAACCAGAAAAATGATCAGCGACACGAACAGGTTATCGATGATGGATTCGCCGGATTTTTATCTTAAAACCAAGGACGAGATGGCCGATGCGTTTCGCGAATTTCCCGACGCGGTCAAGAATACCCGCACCATCGCGGACCGCTGTAATCTGGAAATTCCCATCGGTAACTGGATCCTTCCCAAATTTCCTCTTCCCGGCGAAGAAACGCCGGAATCGTTTTTGAAAAAGCAGGCCCGGGAAAATTTGCCGCTTCGCTACAAGCAGCCACCCAAAGAAATCAGTGACCGACTGAACTACGAACTTGAGGTAATTTGCAAGAAGGGATTCGCCCCCTACTTTTTGATCGTCGCGGATTTCGTCAACTGGGCCAAAGAGAACGGCATACGCGTAGGCCCGGGGAGAGGTTCGGCAGCCGGTTCGCTGGTTTCTTACGTCCTGAGGATCACTTCCATCGATCCCATCGAACACGGCCTGCCGTTTGAACGCTTTCTCAATCCCGACCGGCCTACCCCTCCCGATATTGATCTGGATTTTGCTGACGACAGGCGTGATGAAGTGATCGAGTACGTCACCAAGAAATACGGAGAAAAGAAAGTCGCGCAGATCATCACCTTCGGGACCATGGAAGCCAGGGGCAGTATCCGCGACATCGGCAGGGTCCTGGGAATGCCGTACAGCGAACCGGACCGCATTTCCAAGCTCATTCCCTTGGGCTATTCAATTGAAGAGGCACTAACCAGCGTTTTTGAACTCCAGGAATACTACAAACAGGATAAATACCAGAAGCTCTTGAACCTGGCAAAAAAGGTTGAAGGCGTCACCCGCCACGCCTCGACGCACGCCGCCGGCGTGGTGATCGCCGATCGGGATTTAAACTATTACGTTCCGCTTCAGCGGGAAAGCAAAGGCGGCAGGATCATTACCCAATATGACATGTACGCCTTGGACCTGAATATCTCAAAAAACGCCATCGGTCTTCTGAAAATGGACTTCTTGGGCTTGCGCAACTTAACCACACTCGGAGAAGCCATCCGCTTCGTCAAAGAAAGCCGGGGGATTGAGGTGGACGTTTCCGAAATTCCGCTCGATGATAAAAAAGTCTACACGATGCTCTCCAAAGGGGAGACCACCGGTGTCTTCCAACTCGAGTCTGCCGGTATGCGACGTGTCGCCAGGACCCTGCAGCCGAACCGCTTTTCCGACATCACAGCCATGGTCGCGCTCTACAGACCGGGGCCGATGGAACTGATCAACGATTTCATCAAAGGCAAGAAAAATCCCAAGGACGTGAAGTATCCGCACATTGACCTCAAGCCCATTCTTGAAGAGACTTATGGTATCGCGGTCTATCAGGAACAGTGCTTACAGATTGCAGCATTTTTATCCGGATACACGCTGGCTGAAGCCGATAGTTTAAGACTGGCGATCGGTAAGAAAAAGCGCTCGATCATGGAGAAAGAAAAGAAAAATTTTGTCAAAGGCGCCCAGGACAAAGGTTACACCAAGACGGTCGCCGAACGTGTCTGGGGATATATCGAACGCTTCGCGGGGTACGGATTTAATAAAGCGCATTCGGCAAGCTACGCGATGATTGCCTATCAAACCGCCTATATGAAGGCAAACTACCCGGTTGAATTCATGGCGGCCCTGTTAACGGCGGAATCCGCAAACACCGATAAACTCTCGATTAGCATTGAAGAATGCAAGCGCATGCGCATTGTCGTCCTGCCTCCCACCATCAACGACTCAAAAAGCGGATTCACCATTGAAGCCAAGACGGAATCTTTGGAAGGAAAAGCGATCCGATTCGGATTGTCGGCCATCAAAAACGTCGGTCAAACGGCGATTGAATCAATTATTCTATCCAGATCGGACGGGAAATTTGTTTCTCTGGGAGACTTCTGCTCCCGGGTTGACGGGCAAAAAGTCAACCGCAAAGTTCTGGAAAGCCTGATTAAAGTCGGCGCTTTGGATGAATACGGCAAACGGGCGGCCCAGCTCGTCGCCTTGGACGGCATTCGGGACAAGGCGATTACGGACCAGAGGCAGAAAAGCCTAGGCCAAACAACGCTTTTCGAGTCACAGATAGGATCCGGTTCCAAAGCGCAAGTCGAAGCGCTGCCGCAAATTGAGGAATTCCCCAAAGCCGAACGCCTGGCGATGGAACGCCAGCTTTTAGGTTTTTATTTAACTGACCACCCGATGGCCAGCGCCCTCACAAAGATGAGAGACAAAACCACACACCAGATATTTGAACTCTCCGCCGATATTCATGTCGGGAAAAAAGTTGTCCTTGCCGGAATTGTGACCAACATCCGCAAAGTCCTTACCAAGAAAAGCCAGAAAGAAATGGCGTTTGCAACACTCGAGGGAGAAACGGGCAAGATCGATATCGTCATTTTCCCGGGAACCTACGCCATGGTCCATGATAGTTTGATCGCCGACCAGGCGTTTTTGGTGAGCGGTTCTCTTGATCATCGGGACGACAATCTGACATTAATCGTGGAGAGCCTGAGGGGATCGTCGGATTTCATGGATGACAATCCGCAAGCGCTGTCTGAACCGGCCCAATATGCCATTGAAGTGCCGCGCGGCACGACCAGAGAAGTGCTGCAAAAGCTCGGAATGCTCCTCAAAACACATCAAGGTGAAAGCCGGGTCGCCCTCCTCTTGCCCAACGGCGGCGAGCACCCGAAAAAAATGACGCTTCCCTACGGAGTCGAGTTGACCAGCGAGCTTAAAGATTCTGTCGCCAAGCTCCTGCAATCATGAACGAAAACCAAGTGATCGTTTCGGGATCGATGCACCCGGAATTAGCCCGTAAATTATCAGAAAGCCTCAAAGTTCAACTGGCAAGCTGTGTCATCGGCAAATTCCCCAACGGGGAGCTGCGCGTCAGAATCCTGGATGATCTTGCAGGTAAGACGGTGATCCTGGTCCAATCGATGTCCGGAAGGCCGCAAACGGCCTTGATAGAGCTGATTCTATTGGCTGATGCCGCGAGACTCATGAAACCGAAACGGATGATCTGCGTCATCCCCTGGCTGGCGTACAGCCTGCAGGACAGGCAGTTTCAAAAAGGGGAACCGGTGTCAGCCGAAAGCATCGCCAAGTTGATCGATGGCCTGGACTTTGACCATCTTATTCTCATCGATCTTCACAGCAATCTGGTGCAGGGGTATTTCAAGACAAAGCGTACCGAGATCAAAGAGACGGATATATTCCTCCCGAATTTACAAACAGAAGCCTCGCAAAACTCGATCGCCATTGCTCCCGATTCAGGAGCCTTCAGACGGACGAATCTGTTTGCCGATGCACTGCACATCAGGCTGGTTGCCCTTGAAAAAAAACGCAACCTTGAAAGCGGAAAGATCGAGAGTTTGATGCTCAAAGGCAGTGTCATCGGCAAACAGTGTCTGATTTTTGACGATGTGATCATCACCGGCTCGACTCTGTCAAAAGCGGCCAAGCTCCTTAAGCAACGGGGGGCAGAAAGCGTTCGCGTGTTCTGCACCCATCCGATCTTTGCACCGGGAAGTCTGGGCAAGATCATGTCCGGCAACATCGATGAAATGACCGTTTCCGATACCGTACCGCTGCCGCCAAAATTAAAACTTCCCAGCCTGAAAATAGTCAGCTGTGTACCCGCTGTCGCCGACGATTTGAGATCAATAATGGCCTCGTTCGGGGATTGAGTACCGCTCCGAGATATTGACGCTTGAGGCTCGGGATGGTAGGCTACATCATGCACAGTTCTCCCCGCTTCATTTTTGTGATCGGCGGCGTATTGTCAGGCATCGGGAAGGGCATCACCACCGCCTCGATTGCCCTTCTCCTGAAGTCTTCCGGATTCAAAGTCACTGCCATCAAAATCGATCCCTATATTTCCATAGACGCGGGAACCATGCGTCCCGCCGAGCACGGGGAGGTCTTCGTTACCGACGACGGCGGGGAGATCGACCAGGATTTGGGACATTACGAACGCTTCCTCAACCAATCGCTCACCAAAGACCACAACATCACGACCGGTAAAGTCTTCGCTCAGGTGATCAAGAACGAGCGCCAGATGGTGTATAAGGGCAGAGATGCCTCGATGTTTCCCGATGTCATCAATGAGATCAAACGGATGCTTCTTGCTCCGATCAAAAACGAAGACATTGTGCTGGTTGAAATCGGCGGCACCACCGGAGATCTTGAAAACCAGCCGTTCCTGCATGCGGCCAGGGAACTGGGCAGGGAGTACCCGAGCGTCTACGTGCTGGTGTCCTATCTGCCTTTTCTCAAAAATGTCGGCGAGCTGAAAACCAAACCAACCCAGCACGCGGTGACCAATCTTCGCGAAAGCGGCATCTTTCCGGATTTCATCGTGACCAGGGGAGAAGTTCCCATTGACGAACCGCGGATCGAGACGTTAGCAGCGCGCTGTTTTATCGATAAAAACCACATCATCGACAATCCCGACGTTCCCAATATTTATGAAATTCCTCTGACACTCAACAAAGCCAAAATAGCTCAAAAGATATTGACGCTGTTTGATTTAAAACCCAAAAAGACGGACCTTGCGGAATGGACACGCTTCGTATCAGGGATGGAGGCCAAAGGAGAGGCCGTGCGCGTCGCCTTGGTCGGAAAGTACAGCAAACACGGTGGGGATTTTCATAAAGATGTCTATATCTCGGTTATCGAAGCCTTGACCCATGCCTCGTCATTCTTAAAACAGCCCCTCAAGATCATACCCATCGATTCGACGGAAGTTGAAAAGCACGGAACTATAATCATATCTCAAGCAAACCCGCAGGCCATCGTCGTGCCTCAGGGATGGGGCAGTAGGGGAGTGGAGGGAAAAATCGCGGCTGCCGGCTACGCCAGAGAAAAGAATCTTCCCTATTTGGGATTATGCTTCGGCATGCAGTTGGCAACTATCGAATTTTGCCGAAGCGTTGTAGGCCTCAAAAATGCCAATTCCCATGAGATTGACCCGAAGACGAAAGATCCGGTCATCCACATCATGCCGGAACAAAAGGAATATCTTGCCAAGCATCAGTACGGCGGCACAATTCGCCTGGGTGCTTGGCCATGCAAAGTGAAGCCGGGCTCACTCCTTCATGAGCTCTATACGACGTTCGGAAATGGGGAGAACATAATGCGCAAGAATCTGTTGAGCGAACGGCACAGGCATCGCTACGAGGTCAATAACTCGTATGTCAAAAGGATGGAGGAGAAGGGAATGATCATTTCCGGCATGAGCCCGGACAAAACATTGGTCGAGGCGATGGAACTACCGTCCGATCAGCATCCGTTTTTCCTGGGAACCCAGTTCCATCCGGAGTATAAATCACGTCCGCTCTCCCCTCACCCGATATTTTTGGGACTCCTGTCTAAAGCCAAAGAATTGCTTTAAGGCTTGAGGAGAGCGGTGTTATCTGGTAGAATGCGTTTCTTGTTGATATAAAAGTTTGAGTTTTTATGGCAAACAGCGGAAACATTTTAAACCAGGATGTTCACGTCGGCGATACAGTACGCGTCTCTCAACGCGTTCAGGAGGAAGGCAAAGAACGAACTCAGCTGTTTGAAGGCATCCTCATCGCCATCAAAGGCAGCGGCAGCGGAAAATCCTTCCGGGTGCGCAAGTTGAGTTCCGGAGGAATCGGCGTTGAGAAAATTTGGCCGGTCATCTCCCCGAACCTTACTAAGCTGGTTGTCGTCAAGCGTGGTTCCGTTGCCAGAGGCAAGCTGTATTATCTGCGCGATAGAATCGGAAAACTGGCAACCAGAATCAAACAATCGGACAAGGACAAAAAGCAAAGTGCGCAAAAAGCAGCTGGGAAAACTGGGTGAAGACCTTGCCCTTGCCTATCTTCTGCGCCGGGGTTATTCGTTGATTGACCGCAACTTCTCCTGCTCGTTCGGCGAAATCGATCTCATCATGAAAGACGGGAAAACGCTGGTCTTCGTCGAAGTCAAAACCAGGTGGAGCGGAAGCTACGGATCCGCCGTGGAAGCCGTGACCCGGCGCAAATTGCGCTCTATCATTAAAACTTCTCAAGTTTTTAAAAAGATCTTGAAAAACCTGCCCAAACTGGAGCGCGTCGACGTGGTCGCCGTTGACGCGCACATCCCGCAGAAGATGTCGGTCAAAGCTCACCTGGTCAACGTAACGGGATGATCGCAATCCGGTTGACAGGCAGTAGCGGCTCTAGTTGAATGAATTGGATATGGAACAGGCTCCATCGAATGATCTGAACAAGCTCTGCCGGCTGGTGAGATATTGGATTCTCGAATCGACCACCGAAGCCGGTTCGGGGCATCCGTCTTCCTCCCTTTCCGCCGTTGAACTCATGGTCGCGCTTTTTTTCGGCGGGATTTTACACGCTGATTTGAATGATCCCAAAAACCCCGCAAACGACAGGATTATATTTTCCAAAGGCCACGCCTCCCCG
>MHCL01000019.1:4759-5450 GCA_001816915.1 Candidatus Chisholmbacteria bacterium RIFCSPLOWO2_01_FULL_49_14 | reverse complement strand
ACGCTCCATGAGTACTTGGGAACCCGATAGCGGATGCGGTGGAAATCAGCCGGCATGACTCGCTCAGAGTCTCAAATGTATCGTGACCTAGTCATGTCAACTCGTTATGGAAAAGTCGATATTCGTTATACCAGCTAGAATTCCGAATCTTTCGGCCTGTATTGCCCTTCGAATTCGCTCAGGGCTTCTCCTTCGACGAGGTCAGGGCTTTCGCTCTATAGATCAACGTCCTTCGGACGATATTGGAGTGCCTCAGCCAAGTGGTTGGCGGCGATTTCTTTTTCGCCCGAGAGATCGGCAATGGTGCGGGCGATCTTGATGATTTTAAAGTAGCTTCTGGCCGTCAATCCCATTTGGGCGGTCGCCGAGGTTAAAAGCGATTTAGAGGTTGCGTCCAATAGACATAGCTCCCGCACTTCTCTTGAGTTCATTTCGGCGTTGGATAAGATTTTCCCATCCCGAAAACGGGTTCTTTGACGAGCGCAGGCGGCCTGCACCCTCTTGCGGATGACATCCGATCGCTCACCATCCAATTTCTCCGCCGTCAGCTTCTTAAGTTTCACCTCCGGAACCTCGACATGCAGATCAATCCGATCCAAGATCGGACCCGAGAGTTTTTTCCGGTAGCGGCTGATACTCCCCGGCAGACAGGTGCACTGCTTTTTTTGGCTTCCGTAGTATCCGCAGGGAC
>MHCL01000019.1:0-4748 GCA_001816915.1 Candidatus Chisholmbacteria bacterium RIFCSPLOWO2_01_FULL_49_14 | reverse complement strand
TAATGCATCGTACCCACGGCTCTGGAAATTTGGACGATGCCGTCTTCCATCGGTTGACGAAGGCTTTCAAGCACGTGGCGGGGAAACTCCGGAAATTCATCCAAAAAGAGCACTCCCCTATGCGCCAGTGATATTTCTCCCGGTTTCGGTCTTGATCCTCCGCCGATCAATCCGATACGGGAGGTCGTATGATGGGGACTGCGAAATGGCCTGTATTTGATGATTGATTCCCCCTGCGGCAGGTTTCCGCTTATCGAATAAATTTTGGTGACCTCCAGCGCTTCTTCCTTTGACAGTTCCGGCAAAATCGAGGCGAAGGCGCGCGCCAGCATGGTTTTTCCGGCTCCGGGAACTCCGTGCATAAACAGATTGTGTCCCCCGGCGGCGGCGATTTCGAGGGCCCGTTTCGCGTGTTCCTGGCCTGCAATATCCGCCATGTCAAATATGAAGTCCACCTCCGACTTTAATGAATTGAATTCCAGATGTTCCTGTAACTCAATCTGATGAATATTCATCAAGTGCTCGACCAGCTGTCTGATATTTTTCACAGGGTAAATGTTCACGCCGCCCACGATCGCGGCTTCCTCGGCGTTGACCGCCGGAAGAAATACCTCGACAAAATTTTTCTCCTGGGCCAGCAGGACAAGCGGCAGGGTTCCGTTGGTGTGACGCAGCGATCCGTCAAGGGAGAGTTCTCCGAACACCAGGCTTTTATTAAGATCCGCTCCGACTTGGCCGGACGCGACCAATATTCCCAGAGCTATAGAGACATCGTAGGCCGGACCCTCCTTGGGAAGATCGGCCGGAGCAAGGTTGACCGTAATTCTTCTGTCGGGAAATTCGGCGCCGGAGTTTTTGATCGCCGAGCGGACCCGTTCTTTTGATTCCTCCACCGCTTTATCCGGAAGACCGACGATGGTGAATGAGGGCAAGCCCGTTGCGGAAACGTCGACTTCCACTTCAACCGGAATCGACGACAGGCCCACTGTCGCTGCGGAGAAAATTTTTGACAACATACATCAAACTCGTTAACAAGTAACCCGTTTCTAAGGGTATGTAACCTTATCATACGCTTAGAAGGTTTATTCGGCGCTGACAAGAAGAAAGAGGAGCCTTATCGAGTGATAGTCAAGGGGATGGTAATTTCAGCATTCGCGGCAGTCGCGTTCAAGCGGCCGTCCGCTTCCCGCGCCAGGACATAACCCGTCAGCGCGGCATCTCCCGATTGCGGGTCGATGGGAATTGCGGGAATATAAGTGGGAACCAGATCAGCGGCCATATTGAGACCTCCAGAACCGATATCGATCCAGTTGCCGGTCTGGATCTGGCTGGGATAGATCCCTCTGTTATCGACCGCATATTGGTGGACGGCATTGAGAATTTGATAGAGATCATTCCGGCGCGCGGTATCCCTGGCGGTGGCGAATTGCCTGGCCGGATTGATCGCAACCAGTACAATGGTTGAAAGGATTGCCACAATTCCAATCACCACTAATAATTCAATTAAGGTAAACCCTTTATTTTGCATCTTGATCCTCTCCGCACTCCCCAGCTGTCGAGGCATTATTGCCGACTCTGGGGAGAGCGGATAACCTTTACCTGGTCAGGGTCATCGGAACTGCCACTTCAGCGGCGGTTGCCGTTGCCGTCAAACGACCAGTGCCTTCCTGTGCCAATACATACAGGGTTGTTGACGCATCACCGTTTAACGGGTCATACGGTATTGTAGGAATATAGGTCGGAACCAGATCAGCAGACAGGTCTAAACCGGACGTGCCGATATCCGTAAACGTCCCGGTTATCTGGGCCGGAAAGTTTCCGTTATTATCAACCGAATACTGATAGATCGCGTTTAACGTCTGATACAAATCATTCCTTCTCGCTGTATCACGCGAAATGGCAAATTGTCTCGCCGGGTTTACGGCGACTAAGACGATTGCCGCAAGAATGGCGATGATTCCGATAACGACTAATAGTTCGATGAGCGTGAAACCTCGCATTCCTTTTTTACGCATTTTCTTCGCTCACCTCCTTTCACTTGGTTTTTTTTATGATCCGAGTACAATCCGAATGTCGTTTCCCAGGTCCTGTGCTTCCTGTACCGATTTCACTGACCAGCCTTCAGCGGTTAACATATCCCCGACCTGGACCGCTTCCTCTGCTCTGCCTTGTTTGTAAAACACCGTCGATTGTGTCTGCAATGAAGGGGCAGTGGAGATGTCGCTGATGATGTAACCGCTCTCCGATAATATCCGAGAAATACCGGCCGCTGCACCGTTGACGCTGCTTCCGTTCTGAATTTCTATGGTTACGGGGCCGCTTACCTCTTGCCTCTCAACTGTAGCAGTTGAAAAAATGCTTGTCAAATCTTCAGATCCTTTTTTTTCCAATATAGTCACTGCTTTTTGTAAGAGATCTTTATTGAGTCTTGGGTTGGCTTCGGCAACAATTTCTTCATCAATGCCTTTGGCAGCGAGTACACTTTCGAGTATCATCCGGGCATTGATCGCCACGAGGAGGATCAACAGCAAAAGCACCGCGGCTCGAAACATCAATTGTTTATTGATTTGCGGAAAATGGTTGGCTGACATACAGACGCATATAAACTTTTAACCGGACTGCCTGGGAAAGACCTTGCGGACTTTCAAGAACCGTTTGGTCGACCGACATCAAATAGGGAGCTGTATCGAGCCTTCCCATTGCGGTCATGGTTTGCCCAATACTTCCTTCGAGTTCAATAAAAAACGGTAAATACCCAAACCCTTTCGAATCAACAAGCGGTGTTTCGCTAGCAAAGGAAAAGCTGCGTACGGTGGTTACTTCTCCCAAACCTTCCATGAATTCAATCACCTCAAGAAGCCTTCCCGAATCAGGCAATACCGCGGTTATTTTCTCCTGCTCCGCCCGGGCGTTTGCCAGATCGACGGAAAGTTTTTGGGCACTTTGCATTTGGAGTTCATACACCAGGTTTTCACTCCTGGTGGTGACCGCTTCGCGCGCTTTCTGCAAGAGCGTCGAGAGCACATAGACATCCACAAGAACCATGACGATGTTTATGCCTATGAAGATGGCGGGCATGAATTTCTTGAGATCCACCTTCTTCAGAGGTTCTCGTGTCGGTGTTTTTCCTACGGTTTTGCTGGTCATATTTTTTACAAACTGGTTGCCGTTAAAATAAATTCGACATTTTGGGAACGTTCAAGACTTGAGAGCGGCAGAATCGCGTCGGTAAACGACTCACCATTATTGATGTTGTCTCTGAATTTGAGCATATCCTGGCGGGTTGCCGCCCTGCCCGTGATTTGTAATTTATGTTGATTTTCATCAAGTGTCATGAGAACGATGCTCACACCTTCCGGCGTATTGGAGAGAATTTGGGCAATTTTTCCCTGGGGAAAAGTTTGCTTCTCGGCAACGCTGACGATCGTATTGGAAGCCCAGTTCAGCCGCTGAGTTTCCGCGACGACCTGTCCGGTTTGCGCGGACAGAGGTCCCAGTTGTTCCTTCTGCGACGCAAGCGACGCGTTTTGGTTGTTGAGAACCAAGAGGGCGATCAGCGCCGCGAAGGTGAGCGAAACGGTTACTGCCGTACTCACGATCAATAAAAATTTCGTACCTGACTCGGTATTAACATGGTCGAATTCTCCCTGGATCGCCGGGGGCAGCAGATTGATCGTGTATTGATCTCTGGGAGCTTGTATGTCGGTCTTGGCGAGTGAGCTGACGACGGTCAGACTCTGTTCTTTTCCTTTCGGGAGATTCTCGACGGGAACCGGTGCAAATTCCACACTTCGTCCGGTTCCCGTTGCGATAGTCTGGCGTACCGAAGTACTTGCGCCTTCTCCACAGATAAAGATACGCTGTATCTTCTCCTGATTCTTTTTTTCCTCGTAATAGGTCAGCATTTTGACGATGGTTTGGATGAGGTTCTTGAAATTCTCCTGTTCACTTCCTTCCGAAAAGGCGACGATGGAGCTTGATTCAATTGCTTTTCCCTTTGAGAGCATGAGGACCGCATGCCTCTCCAGAATTTCGACCATGAGCGTGCGCTCCTGGCTATTCTCTATGAGGCGTACCAGTGAAAGCGCCGTGGTTTCAAAGGCAACCGGCGTGAGGCCGGCCATTTTGAGGGCGGCCGTATATCCCTCGATGATTTCTTTGGGCACGGCTATAAGCAGGATGGAAACGGTGTTCTTCTGATCCTCACGGACGATTTTCCAGTCCATGTACACCTTCTCTGATTCGACGGGAAGGTAGGTGTCCGCTTCCCAGGTGACTGCTTCTTCGAGTTCGTTGAATTTCAGTTTGGGGAGTTCGAGCACCTTGGTGTAGCATTTGTTTTCCGGTATTCCGACTACGACCAAGTTTTCAGTGATCTTCGCCGCTGCGAAGAGCGTACGCAGGGATTTTGCAAGTTGTTGGGGATCCTTTACTTCTCCACTCTCGATGATTTGAGGATCGAGTCTTTCTTCGGCTAAACGATTGATCCTTTTCCCCGTCTCATCAAGATGAATGACCTGAATTTTTTCTTCAGAAATGATCAGGCTTGGGTAGAATATTTTTCTGGCAAAAGCAACCATGGCAGGACCCTTTAAACCCTTTGATCCATGCATCATATCCCACGATGCATGAGCTCGGGGTTCTTCTCTCCATTATAGCGTGTTGGTTCTCACTGTGAAGTCTTCACGAGTTCTAAATGGAATCCGACCACCTGTAGGTACAATACAGGTCTATGACGGATTCCAAAC
>MHCL01000018.1 GCA_001816915.1 Candidatus Chisholmbacteria bacterium RIFCSPLOWO2_01_FULL_49_14 | reverse complement strand
ATCCAGGCATCACCGAGACGCTCGAATTGATCGTCCAAGACGTTGCCGCAATCCATTTGATCAGTCGATTCCACCTGTTGAGAAGACAGGATTTCGGCCAGCACATCATCCAAACTTGCCTCATGGTTTTCCGACTTTTCCTGATTTGTCGCTTCCGCCGTTCCCACTTGCCCCTCGAAGCCTTGGCGAAGTGGGGTCATGCCCATCTGGGCGTTTGCCGGCCGGGCTTGAAATAGCATCGCAAGAAAAATGAGAACGATCAGCTTAACCATCTTCCTCCTTTATGAGTTGTCTTTAATGACGTGCGCGGTGATCGACGAGTCGATTTTTTTGGCATTGATATTGTCCGTTTCGATGTAGATCGTGCGCGTGATGTCTCCGAGATCGGTGTCATCCTTGTGTACCGCCGGATCAAACGAGACATCAACAACCGTGGTCTCGTAGGGCTTCAGAAGCGTTTTTTGTACCTGTGCTTTGGTGCAGGTACATGACGTGGAAACGCGGGTTATCGTCAGGGGATTCGGCGTGGTATTGGTGAGGATGAATTGGGTCCGGGCAACTTCCCCGTAGACGACCGTCCCGAGATCAACCGTTTCCGGCGTCAATTCAATTCCCTGATGGGATTCCCTCCAGGCTTGAACCCCGCCGATGAGATTCTTGACATTCGTGTAGCCAGCAGCAGCAAGGACCTGGCTTGCCTGGGTGCTCATCGAGCCCGAACGACAGTAGACGAGTATCTCGGCACTGCGATCCTGGGGAAATTCTCCGAGACGCTCTCCGACTTCGTTATACGGAATGAAGGCGTCGGTGCCCGGAAGCGGATCCTCCCGGGGGATGTGGACGTCGACCAGGAAGGGATCCCGCTCTTTGAGCGCCGCATCAAACTGGGCAACCGATATATCCTGGTATTGCCCTTGGGTATTCTTTCCCGCATGGAACGACGGAACGCCTCCGTAGAGCAGTCCCGCGACAGCGACCGCGCCCAGAACAAGACAGCAGGCAAGCATGAATTTCCCGCTTTTGTTATGCACCGCAGCTACCTCCTTGGCTCTTCAAGCCGGGCACATTGGCGACGGCTTGGTGGATCTTTTGCGCTCCTTGCGCCGATGAGTACTCTGCGGACAGAGCGAGCTTGGCATCGAGGCTCTCCCATTGCTTCCCTTGTTGGGCAAAATAGACGCCCAGCTCAATGTAGTTCGTCGGGAACCAGAACGAGTTGAAGGCCAGGAGATCCTTGTAGATCTGCTCCTCCGAAAGTCCGTTTGCCACCGCGAGCTCGATGTATCCCAAGGCCGCCATGCCGTGGTTGCAATCGGGGAAAGCGGTTGAGTTGCCGCAGCAGGGACGGAAGACGTTCTCGGCGATTTGCTTCACCTGTTCCTGTTGCTCATCGGTCAGAGGAACGAGTTCCTCACTGCTGTAGAGTTCCATCGCCGGTTTTGTTCCCAGCGTCCAGCCGGCAGTTGAAGCAAAACGGTCCGCTGGATTGCCGCCGGTCTTCATTGGTCCTTCATCCAGGACTTGGCTCTTGTTGGTCAGCCCCAGCGCCCACAGGGTGTTGACGAGGAAGTGTGAATTATTCTCGTTCATCTCGATCGGCTTATCTTTCCCTTCTTCAAAAATCACCATTTCCTGCGCACCCGTGCTGTTTGATTGAAACATTTGCGCGTACTTCTTCGGATCGATGGCGCCGACTGCGACCAGTTTTCTGCCGATATCTCCCCAGGTCAGTCGGGTCTTATATCCTGAGGGCGGAATCACACTCAAAGAAACCTCTCTCACAAGCGCGTCCGGATTTCGGCTCTCCTCGCTTGGTGCGGTTTTGGATGCGGAGGAGGCAATCTGACGATTGAAGTACAGGTATGATACAAGGCCGGCGACCGCAACAGCGTTTACAATTACAAGCAGCAATGCCCAAACCGGGATTTTTATAATCTGTGCAATTTTTCTGCTTTTCTTCAATTTTCCCGTCCTTTCCTTTTTATTACTCGTTGGTAACATTTGCCGTCAGCGTGAATTCAAGATTTTTTCTTTCCGTATCGTTGGTTTCCAGCGAAATAACCCGGGTAATCTGGCCGACGCCCGACGGGCCGTGAAAGGCGGGATCAAAGACGACGAATAGTTCTGCCGTGCCTCCCGGCTGCACGCTCCCTAACCAGGAAGAGGAGGCGTGCATTCCGAAAAATGGGCTCTTTTCTCCATTGATCGTTATCTGCGCTTCGGTACACATGCAGGAGGATTTGACGTTGGCGATCTCCAGCGGTCCCGTACCGGAATTCCTGATGGAAAACGTTTTCTCAACCTTTCCCCCATTCAGATCTATTGTTCCCCAATCGTATGACATTTCTGTGGCTTCGGCTTTTGCAGACTGTGAAGCCACAATTTCCGGCGGGCGCGGGGCGCGGCTGACGAGCGCTACCCCACCGACAAGTATGAGAACTGAGGCTGCGATGATGGAGATGATGATGGTGTTGTTTTTCATGGTAGTGAATGAGTAATGAGTAGGAAATAATGAATAATGATTAAGATTTGTTGGTAGGTTTGTGTCGCGAAAGAAAAATCCGCTTACAGCCAAGGGCGCAAAAGTAGAAGGTTCCTTTTTCCGTCTTCACAACCGCGGCAGCGGTTTTAGGGCTCACCCGCATCCCGCAGACCGGGTCGATTGCGACAGGTACAAAATCTTTCATCTTGATGTTCAATTCTTCACTGAGGGTCGCGTCACCCTGATTTTGATCGATGAGCATCTCGCGGATGAGGTCAGACGCCCGCATGAGGTTCGTGTGGGCCAGTTTGTAGTGGATCGCTTTGCCACTGCGGCGTGAGTTTACAAGTCCGTGTTCTCGCAATACCCCTAAATGCTGAGAGAGATTTGCCTGTGGCAGGCCGAGCATCTTTTGCATGTCGGAGACGCTTAACTCTTTGTCCCGCAGTAAGTGAATAATCTCCACCCGCTTTTGGTTGGCGAGCGCCTTGTACAGCTTCTCGTGGAGTTGAAAGACGTCCTGGTACATATATTTATATTAGAATGTTTGAATATGTGGAGTTTACTGCCCTTTCCTGCATTTGTCAAGAACCAACCTTCATCCTGTATAATTAACTTTATGGACCTTACACAAAAACACTGCGTCCCCTGCGAAGGCGGAGTTTCCCCTTTTGATCCCGCCAATGCCAACATGTGGCTTCGCAACGTCAAAGGCTGGCGGCTCATCATCGGAGGCAAAAAAATCCAGAAAGATTTTATCTTCAAAAACTTCATGGAAGCGATCTCCTTTGTCAGTAAGATCGCGGAGATCGCCGAAGCCGAAGATCACCATCCTGACCTCCTGATCCACAGCTACAAGAAATTACGGGTAACATTGATGACCCACGCAATCGGCGGGCTTTCGGAAAATGACTTCATCCTGGCCGCGAAAATAGACAAGCTCCAAAGTGTGTAGCAGAATATTGCAGTTTTCCCTAGGTGTCCCTCCAAAGGCGGGCAGGCTTGAGAAAACCACCTCCCAGGTGGAATGAGTAACTGACTTTATTCTTCCCGGGAAATGCGCGTCAGCTGCTGGAGGAGTTTGAGTGATTCCTGCTTTTTTTTCTCCGTCACTTCGACGGCGATGATGCCTTCCTGGAAATGGCCATACACAACAACTGTTCCTAAGGGAGCGAGCAGGATACTGGGAAGGACGGCCAAATCCTCTTCACCTTTGACCACGATTGCTGAACGATTTTGTTTGAGTGCTTTGTGAATGAGTTGCACCAGTTTTTTGGCGATCGTCCCCGATTGGTTTCTCACCTCTTGCTTGGCGTAGTGAGAAAGGCTGCCGATGTCGGAGAGGGAGGAGAAGCGCTTTTGACGCTGGACCATAAAATCAATAATGACGATCTTCGGTTCTACCCCGATCTTCAAAAGGGCATGCGTGACCAAATCCCCGACGCTGACAATCGGACGCAAAGAACGCCTGCGAATTTCTTTCGCCACCGGCTCCATTGAGGCATAGATATTGGTTCCGTGATGGGGGAAAACTTTACCGAACGGCTCCCGGAAGTTTGCGCGAAACTCCTGCGGGAGTATGACGGGAGCATCATTCAGGAGTTGGTCAAGGAAAACCACCCCTTCACGATTCACCTCGCCGTCTCTGATACGTTTCGATGAGAGTAGATTACCGTCGGCCGACTTTACCAAAGGGAGACGAACAACCTCAAGATGTTTTTTTCCCAGTGCGCGGCGTTGGGTATTGATATCGACAGCCCCCGGAAGCGTTGATTGGGTAACCAGCAGCGCTTCAACGCTTTCGTCCTTGAGTGTCGGTCCATGGATCGTGTTGATTTCAGCCATCCTGCCGCGTTTGCCCAATCCCCGCCTCTCAAGAAATTTACCCACCCGCCGGCTGCGTTTCAAAAAGGGTTGGATTTTTTCCCCTGCGTGGAGCTTGCGGGCAAAGGCATCGCCGGTTATACCGATGGTGACTGTTTCGGAGAGACGAAAGGCTTCCTCTAAAAACTCCCTATGGCCCCGATGAAAACGGTCAAAGGTTCCGCCGAGTGCAAGGTGAGTGAATTCTGTTTTCATCTATTTCTATATTACACATCTAATGAGCCCTCCGGTCACATTAGATGTGGTTATGTGTAAGTATTTCTGCGGCGCGAGTGAGCCTTTTTATTGACTGTGCCTTACCGAGAATCTCCATTGAATCAAACAGCGGCGGGCTTACCGTTTTTCCCGTCAGGGCGACGCGCACCGACATAAATAACTGCTTGGGGCTCCAGCGATCATCGAGAAGCTGCCTTCCTGCACGCTCCAAATTCGGCATTTTCCAGTCCGTGTCAGACAATCCTTCCAAGACCCGGGCGTATTCCAGTAGTTTCATACCGGTTTTTTCAGCTTCCAGTTTACTTTGTTTGAGCAGGATCTGGGAATCGACTTTCGGGGCCTGAAAGAAAAAATCGGCGTACTCGGAAAATTCGTTGAGCGTTTTGATGCGATCGCGGATGAGCGCAATGATCCCAATGAGCTCCTGCTTCTTGGCAGATTTGGGGACAAACGGCTTGAGGAGATTGAGCAAATCGGCGTCACTCTTCTGCCTGATATAACTGCCGTTGAGCCAGCGCAGCTTCTCAAGGTCAAAGATCGGCTGGGACGTTTGGACTCGATCCAACGAGAAGAGTTTGATGAACTCCTCAAGCGAAAAGATATCTTTCCCATCGGGATGGGACCATCCCATCAAACAAAGGTAGTTCACGAGCGCTTCGGGAAGAAATCCCTGTTCCTGATACCAGAGAACGGAGACCGGGTTTCGCCTCTTTGACAGTTTGCTTTTATCGGGATTGCGCAGGAGGGGCGTGTGCGCGAAGACCGGAAGCTTGAAGCCAAATGCCTTATAGAGCAGGATGTGTTTGGGGGTGGAGGATATCCATTCTTCGGCGCGAATCACATGTGAGATTTTCATGAGATGGTCATCCACCACGACGGCAAGATGATAGGTGGGAAAGCCATCGGACTTGACAAGTACCTGGTCGTCGATGGTCTTATTTTCAATGGTGATCGTTCCCCGAACCGCATCGATCCAACTTGTGTTTCCGGAGTCGGGTGCGATGAGGCGGATGACAAATTTCTCCGTTTTGGCCCGAGACTCCGATTGGCTTTGGCTCATTTTCCTGCAGAGACCGTCGTACATGGGCAGTTCGCCTTTTTCCTGTTGGGTTTTACGCATGGCAGCCAGACGCTCGCTTGAACAGAAACAGTGATAGGCTTTGCCATTCTCGATGAGTTGGTTTGCGTACTGCGTGTACTTTTCCAGTCTTTGTGACTGAGTGTAGGGCTCAAAGGGGCCGCCGATGTCGGACCCTTCATCGTGGGGAATACCAGCCCAGCGCAGAGCGGAAAAAATCACCTGCTCGGAACCGGGCACGTAGCGTTCGCGATCGGTGTCTTCGATGCGAAGAATAAATTTCCCGCCGTTCTTTTTCGCATACGCGAAGTTTAAAAGCGCGGTATACAGCGTGCCGACATGCGCGATTCCCGTCGGACTGGGAGCGATACGGGTACGGACTGTCATCGTTAGATTCTTGTCCCACACCAAAAACTTGACTATCTACTTTCTGCTTATTCAGCCATATTAGAATTCATGTTTTGGTGTGGGACTGCGATAGTTCCGGCGTTCTACCGGAACTATCTTGAATTCTAGCAGAGGAAACGGATATACTCAAAGAGAGGAAACAGAGAACAATGAACAGTAAACAGTAATCTCTGGTCTTTAGTCTTTAGTCATTGGTCTTCACATGGCGACATTAACGGAAGCAGCATTTTTTTCCAGAAGAGCCATCAGATACGGCGCGATCGCGATCGTTGCCTATATCATTCTGCGGATCGTTTTTGCTGTCCTTTCATCTTGGTGGAGGGCAGCACATCCCCCGCCTCCGCCACCCGCAACCGTTGCTTTCGGCAACCTCCCGCCGCTGGTCTTCCCGCAACAAGAGAAACCGGAATTCACATTCAGTTTGGAAACGGTTGACGGAACGACGGGAAATTTCGGGCCAACCGCCAATGTCTATGTCGTTCCGGAAGAGCGCGGGAGTTTACTGGCATTGGAGCGCACCAGCGAACTTGCAAGGAGGTTGGATTTTTCTTCAGAACCCGAGCGGGTCAGTGATACCGTATATCGGTGGTCGATAACCCAGCCGCTGCCGGCTTCGCTCGTGGTTGACCTTTTAACCGAGCATCTTACCTATGATGTCAACTGGCGCGTTCAACCCCAACTGACAAGTGATACGCAGGCGCTTGCGGAGACCGACGCGATAGCTGAAGCGCGCAACTGGCTTGCCCATCTGCAGCTTTTGACCGAAGATTTAGGAGTCGGCGAGGCGAAGCTTACCTACCTCAAAGTTTCCGGAACCGAGATCGTTCCGGCGCTCTCCCAATCAGAAGCGCAGTTTGTTCAAGTGGACCTCTTCCGTTCCAATGTCGTCGTGGGGGGTGAGGAAGAGGAAGGGAGGGAGGAATTCAGCGTCATGCCCCTCAATCCTGATCAAGGCCTTGCATCAGTGATACTCCTCAAACCATCACGCACGCGAACCATCATCGTTCATGGCGTCTACCGATATATTCCGATTGCCTATGATCAAAGCGCAACCTATCCGCTTATTAGCTCGCAGGATGCTTGGGAAAGGCTGCAAAGCGGAGCCGCCTACTACGCATCAGTTCCTCAAGGACTCAAATCAATTGCCATCCGGCGTATTTCTCTGGCTTATCTTGATCCCATTGAGGCGGGAAATTACCTACAGCCCATCTTCGTCTTCGAAGGTGACCAAGGGTTCCGCGCGTATTTGCCGGCCGTAGCGGATGAAGCTCTTCTGGGCGCGAAGTAACGTCAATTCCCGGGATTGATCCAGGTGTGCGCCCGATAGGCCCACTCAATGAGGGCGCTGGTATCGCCGAAGCGGTCACCGCTTTTTAAAATAGCGACAATCAATTCATTTCCCTCCCGCAGCGTATCGGTCACCAAGCATTCTCCGGCGTTCTCGGTCCAACCGGTTTTCACTCCCCGCATGCCGGGGACTTTTCCTAAAAGCTCGTTTTTATTCGTGAGCGCGTGCACCACTTTTCCGTCAACATCGGTCACGACATAACTTCTGGTGGAAACTATTTGCGCAAAGACCGAGTTCATCATGGCGACTGCTGCCAGGCGGGCCAAGTCTTTGACCGACGTGTAATGACCTGCCTGTTCGACTCCGGATACATTCCGATATTGGGTATGCCTCAAATGATAGGTGCGCGCCAACCTGTTCATTTCATCGACGAACGCGGCGTACCCTCCCGGAAAATTTTCTGCCAAGGCAAAGGCGGCGTCATTCCCCGATTCCAACAAGAGTCCATATAACAGGTCGCGGACTTTCATTTTCTCTCCCGGAATGAGCTTCATGGTCTGGCCGATGGCTTCATCTGCCCGTTTGACCACGATGACATCGTCCAAACTATAGTGCTGCAAAGAAACCAGCGCCGTCATGATTTTGGTTGTTGATGCCGGCATGAGCGTTTCGTCGGGATTTTTTTCGAAGAGCACGCTTGCTGATTTGGCATCGATCACGACGGCCGAGCGTGCGGTAATAGCCGGAGGCGCGATAGCCTTATCCGCCACCGGGTAGCTTGACGGCGTTGGCAAACTGATGGAAACTTCCCGAACTTGCGGCTGCTGGGGGACGAGCGAGGCTTCAAGGTAGAAATTGCCTCCCGGCATGAGAAGGATCACGAGGCTTAGTGAAAAAAACGCCGATCTCTTTTTCAATTCATATGCATAGCGCAGGAAGACGGCGAGCTGGCTCTGCTTGGCTTTTTTGAGATTGGCCATGACACTGCGAAGCTTTGGTCTAAAAGACTTACGAGCAATCATCACTGGGCTTTACCATTATTTTGCTGATTTTCCCTGCACAACGTTGATGTGCAGTTCCCGGAGCTCATCAGGTCCGACTTGAGAGGGAGCGTCCATCACAGAGGTTTGACCGGAAGATGATGTGGGAAAAGCGATGGTTTCCCGCACGCTTGTTTCTCCCAACATTGCCATCAAGAACCGGTCTATCCCCGGTGCAATTCCGCCGTGAGGAGGAACCCCGTAGGTAAATGCGGTCAGCATGTGTTCAAATTGTTTTTTCTGCTCTTTGGTAAAGCCGATGAGTTCAAACACCTTTTCCTGAACCTCCCATTGATGGATGCGGATGCTTCCTCCGCCGACTTCGAAGCCGTTGAGCACCAAATCATGTTGAAGCCCCCGGACTTTAATCGGATCTGAATGCAACAGTTGAAGATCCTCCGGATGGGGCGCGGTGAACATATGGTGCGACGGCGCAAATTTTGCCGAACCGGATCCAAAAAAATAATCCTCCGACGTTTGTTCGGCAAATAAAGGAAAGTCGATGATCCAGGCAAACGCAAGCTCATTCGCATCGCCTTTGTCTTTGCGCAAATCCGGCTTGTCATTGCCAAAATTTTTCTTGGAATCAGCATGCGATATTCTCGGCCAAGGAGATTGCGTGATTGTTTTTTCAGGAAACAATGATTTCACGAGGTCGGAAAAAAGATTTTCAGTGATTTCGAGAATGTCCTCTTGAGTCACGAAAGACATCTCCATATCGAGTTGCGTAAATTCGCCATAGGCACGATCCGCCCGCGGGTCCTCGTCGCGGAAACAACGTGCGATCTGGAAATAGCGTTCCATACCGGCAACCATCAGAAGCTGCTTGTACTGCTGCGGGCTTTGGGGAAGGGCATAAAATTTACCCGGTTGAAGACGCGACGGAACGATAAAGTCGCGAGCGCCTTCGGGTGTGGTTTTGGTGAGAATCGGAGTTTCTATTTCCACGAAATCCCGCTCAAAGAGCCAGTTGCGAATGAATGCCACAGACTTTGCTCTCAAACGGAGGTTGCCATTCATGCGGGACCGTCTGAGATCAAGATACCGGTATTTCAGACGAATGGATTCATCGATTTCATGGCCATCGGTGTCGATGGGAAACGGCAGTTCTTTTGCTTTGTTCAGTATCGTTACCTGCTTCGCTTCCAGCTCTACCTTCCCCGTTTCGATGTTGGGATTGACCATCGACTGCGGACGCTCTTTGACGACGCCCTCGATTTCGACGACATCTTCGCTGCCGAGTTTGCTCAAGGCTTCGCCGCCGACAAGCTGGATAATGCCGCTTCTATCCCGCAGATCAATAAACGTTACTTTCCCGTGGTCGCGTTTCGCGTTTACCCATCCCTGAAGCAACACGGTGTTGCCGATTTCATTGATTGTTTCCTTGGCTAAAGTTCTTTTCATGCCTTGTGGGTATCCTCCTGCTCCGCCGGCTGGCGGATACGGAGGGATTTCAGCTTTAATGAGCTTTATTGTATCTTTTACCCTGGTACTTGACAAGCTTTGGGTTTTTCCTCTAGAATACATATCCGGTATGTATCGAATACACGTGATCAATTGCTTTATCCTTCGCATCCTCATTTGAGGACGGAGGTTTGGTGGCGCAGCAGGCAATGAACCAAACCTCCCCAAGCGGAGGGTTTTTTATGCCTAAAAGTACTGAAATCAAGCAAGCACTCAAAACTCTAGGAAATCAGTTTATCGGATTGAACGATAGCTGTTATTTAGATGCAGCCGCCGTTGTTTCTGCGAACAGAGATCAAATTCCTGAAGTCAGTCAAACCATCACCGCTCGCGTTGATCAGCAAGATGGCCAGCAGGTGGAGGTTGTTTTTGACGACCCGAAACTGATTCAGATAGATACCCGGAGAGGACCCGTGATCGTATTTGATGCTCGAGCCGGAAATCGAACAGGTTAATCTTTCAGCGAAAGACTTTTTATATCTTTCACCCGGAGTTGAAGTTCTTTTCTGCCGTTCCAGATATTCTGTTCAAGGGTAGCCGCCACGTCAACCTGACTGCCACCTCTCAATTTCGCTGCCAAGTTTCCTAAGCTAAATGCAATCCCATCGATTGTCTCGTTTCCCTGCGCGAGCGTCAGTTTGAGGTGCTGCTTTTCCCTGCCCACGGCACGGGTATTCACAACACGCATTTCCCTGATTGCAAACGCAGGCTTCGGATTGGCGATGCCGAACGGCTCCATGCCTTCAAGTTTTTCATACAGTTCCCAAGTGACATCATTGAGGAGAATCTGCGCGTCCAATGAAAGCTTCGGCTGCAACAGGTCAGGGGAAAGCTCAACGGAAGCAATCCGCAGCATCAGCTTCTTAAACGCCTGAATATTTTCGGTCCTGATGGTGAAACCGGCAGCCATCGGATGTCCGCCGGCGTCGATCAACAGATGCTCTGTTTTACGGATGGCTTTGATGATATTAAAACCCGCAATCGAGCGCGCCGAGGCTTTGGAGATTTCCCCGCCTTTGGCGACCACAATCACCGGCCGGTAATACTCTTCAACCAGTTTCCCGGCAATCAGGCCGATGACCCCCTCATGAAAGTCCTGATGGTCGATGATCAGGATTTTTTTTGACCCGATTGATGCAGATATCCGCCCGGACAGTTTTTTCGCGTGGTTGAGCATCTCTTCGGTTAATTCCTGACGACGCCGGTTTGTCGTGCCTAATTTTTGGGCAAGTTCTCTGGCGCGTTCAGGACTTTTGGTGCAGATGAGCCGAAGAGCGTCGAGCGCGTGTTCGAGCCTGCCCATGGCATTCAAACGGGGTGCGATGACGTAGTTGATGTGATAGATTGCTAGAGCCTCCGGTTCCACGGCCGCTTCTTGCAAGAGCAACTTCAATCCGATGCGCGAATGCTTCTGAAGAACCGATAGGCCATACTTGACAAGCGAACGGTTCGGACCGAGAAGCGGTACCATGTCGGCAACCGTGCCGATGGTCGCCAAATCCAGCGTCTTTTGGGCGGCAGCTTTTTTCCGGCTGCTCCTGATAATTTCTTTGGCAAATACCCAGGCCACCCCCGATCCCGAGAGCAGCGTGGTATGGATGATGGCCATGGCCTTGGGAAGTTTTTTTGCCTTCTCGTGATGGTCGCAGATAATAACGTCAATGCCTTTGCGGAACGCGTACTCAACCGCATCAAAGGCGACGATGCCGTTATCAACGGTAATGATAAGAGAGGGGGGTTTTGACAAGGTCCGACCTTGTCTTACCTTGCTCGACTGAACATCTCGACTGATCGTCGGGATTTTGCCAGAAGGTCGGACCTTTCCGCTATTCAGAAGATCATCAATGCCCTTGATGGAGAGACCGTAGCCGTGTTTTTCCCTCAACGGAATAAACGGCAAGGTGTCGGCGCCTAAGGAGTGGAGCGCCTCCCAAAGGATCGCCGTGGAACAGATCCCGTCGGCGTCGTAGTCTCCATAGACGACGATATGCTCTTTTTTTCTGATTGCTGTTTCTATCCTCTTGACGGCTTTTTTTAGCTCCCGGAGCGAAATGTTGACTGTGCCGGCTGTGAGATGGTCCGGTTTTTGGGGGGTTAAGTATTCCCGGGTTTCCGCTTCGCCGACGATGCCACGATTGGTAAGCAAGATACGGGTGATCTCGTCCCGACGGGCAAGCGGAGATTTTGCTTCAATCGCCTTGGTTATTACCCACTGCATCGTACCAATTTTGAAGATATAATAAACTCGTTAGTAATTCATTCGTTTCTGAAGGGGAGTGTTCCCTTTCAACAGGCATGGCCGAATTTTCCATTCCTCCGCTTGTCGTTCGTATCATTTCTACACTCACCAAGGAGCGCTTTCAAGCGTATATCGTCGGCGGGGCGGTCAGAGATCTTCTGCAAAAGAAACCGGCACATGATTGGGACGTGGCGACCAACGCCGTCCCACAGAAGATCCTTACCTTGTTTCGCAACAGCTTCTACGACAACGCATTCGGAACGGTACGGGTTTCCGCCAAGCACCTGGCCGCGCAGTTCAGAGTTCCGGCGCGCGATCTTGAGGACACCGTTTTTGACATTACGACCTACCGGACCGAGTTCGGCTACAGCGACCGCAGACGGCCGGATACGGTCCGTTGGGGAGAGAGCATCGAGGAAGACCTTTCCCGCCGCGACTTTACGATCAACGCGATGGCCTTGCGCCTCGCCGTACCCGCCCAGGGCAGGCTGGAAGCCCTGAAAGCAAATCTGCCTATTCACTACGAGATCATTGATCCCTTCCACGGACAGAACGACCTTTCGGGAAAAAAGATCAAGGCAGTCGGCGAACCAGACAGACGGTTTAATGAGGACGCGCTGAGAATGATGCGAGCCATACGCATCGGCGCGCAACTGGCATTTTCCATCGAGAGCGCAACAATGACTTCAATCCAGAAAAACGCCGAGCTTCTCCAACACATAAGCTGGGAGCGGATACGGGATGAGCTTGTAAAAATTCTGGCCTCGGCCTACCCGGCCGATGGGGTCCTTCTCCTGCATTCATCCGGGCTCCTCCCCTACATCCTGCCGGAACTTACTGAAGCGCGCGATATCCCTCAGGCGGGACACCATATTTATGATGTTTGGACGCATTCCATCGAAAGCCTCCGGCATTGCCCTTCTTCCGATCCCATCGTCCGCTTGGCAACCCTCCTGCATGATATCGGCAAACCGGCAACCTACACAGAACAAAAAGGTACCATCACGTTTTATAACCACGAGGTGGTCGGCGCCAATCTGGCGTACTCAATTGCGCAGCGTTTGCGGCTTTCAAAGGAACAGGCGAAACGGCTGGTGACTTTTGTCCGCTGGCATATGTTTGCCTACGATCCGAAGATGACCGACGCAGCAATCCGGCGTTTTATCCGCAGAGTCGGCGTTGACAACATCAACGATATGATGCTTCTGCGGGTCGGCGACCGCAAAGGGGGCGGGAGCAAAGCCACTTCCTGGAGACTTCGGGAACTTCAAGAGCGCATCGGACAGCAGCTCTTTGAGCCGTTGAGTGTCAAAGATCTCAAGGTCAATGGCACAGACGTGATGGAGACGCTCAAGATTAAACCCGGCCGCAAGGTGGGCGAGATCCTCAACGCGTTGTTTGAAGAAGTGATGCAGGATTCCAAGAAAAATGAGAGGGAATATTTATTGAAAAGAATCAAAGACCTAGGTAATTCTCAATAATGACTTCACAGAAAGTGACCTTCTATAGTTCTGACGGAATACGTCTCATTGGAATACTTGGTATTCCTGATGGCAAACCACCTTTTTCCACGATTGTCATTTGTCACGGTTACGGTAGTAGTAAAGATTCAGAATCGTATACGACGCTCGAGAAGCTCTTGCTTCCTTTAGGAGTCGCGACCTTCAGATTTGATTACCGATCGCATGGTGAAAGCGAAGGATCATGGCAGAATCTCACTTTAGGCGGAGTGAAATCTGATATCAAAGCTGCGCTTGACTTATTACTCACTCATTATCATGAGAGCATTGATCAGGCAAAGTTGGTGTTATATGGAGGCAGTTTTAGCGGTTTACCAGTTGTATGGATAACTGCAGAAGATCAAAGGGTTAAATATCTCATTTGTCGATCTGGGGTCATCGATCCTCTTCTTAGGTATCAGGGACTCTATGATTTAGGCAAATGGAAGAAGCAAGGTTGGATAAAAACGGGTGAAAGTAATCAAGATTCAAGATACGCTAAGCTCAACTATCAACTTATTCATGAAATAGCAGATTTAAACATTAAGAACACTCTATCGAGGGTTCAGGTTCCGATTCTCATCATGCATGGAACGGCTGATACTACGGTATTGCCTGAACAGAGTCTTTTCCTTTCTAGACATGTCGGGTCAAAAGACAAAACCTTTCAATTCATAGATGGAGTTGATCACTGGTACCATGGCAAAAGGGACGAAATGCAACAAACGATCGTGGATTGGATACGCGAAAAAGTAATTCCTTAGATTCTCATTACCTTTTTCTTGGCAAAACAAGTGTCCACTTGATATCCCGGCGAAGAGAACCTTAATAGGCTCTTTGAAGAGATTATGGAGGATCCTGAAATAAACGAGCGGGAATATCTCCTTAAGCGGATGAAGGATCTGTAACTTTTACTTCTTCTTCCTGCGCTGCAACCAATTTTCCCAGACAACCAGCAGGGGCGCCGCGGTAAACGTCGAAGAATAGGTACCGGAGATGGTGCCGATCAGCAAAGCCAAGACGAACCAGCGGGTGGTGACGCCTCCCAAAAGGAAGAGGGCGACCAGCATGAAGATGATCGTCAATGAATTGTTGACACTCCTCCCCAAGGTTTCGGCTACGGAGAGGTTGACGATGTCTTCAAACGCGGCTTTGGGATGACGCTTCAATGATTCGCGGATGCGGTCGTAGACCACGATCGTGTCATGAACGGAGAAAGAGAGCGTGGTCAGGAGCGCGGTGACAAACAGAGTATCGACTTCAATGTTTGCGAAATGGCCGAGCAGACTGAACACACCCAAAACTATGAACGTATCGTGGAACATGGCCAGGATCGCACACACGCCGTACCGAAACTCCCTGAAGCGATAGGCGACGTACAATAAGATCAGAATGGCTGCAATAATGATGGCTGTGATGGTTTTTCGCAGAAGCTCAGCCCCGATGGTCGGGCCGACCGTTTCGAAGCGAACCTCCTCAACCTCTCCCAATGCGTCGCGGAAACGGTCGATCAGCATGGATTTCTTTTCCTGGGATAGGGGTTTGCTACGGATAAGGACCGTGCCTTCTCCTGTCTTTTGGATGGAAAACAGGTCAAATTCTTCCCCGGCGGCCTCCCGAATCGAGGTCTCGTTTATTTCCTTCCCTTCCATGGGTTTCATCGAGACTTCGAGAAGCGCTCCGCCGGTGAAATCGATTGCCGGCTTGACTCCAAAGAGGATAAGCGATATCAGACTCGGCACGAGCACGATCAAGGAGATCGAAAAATAGAGGATTTTATAGCGCATGAATTGCATAGAAATAGCTTTTTAGCTTATTAGCTTTATAGCTTGTTAGCTTATTAGGTTGATAGGATCAATGTTTACCATTACTCATTACTTTCTATTCATTACTTCTTTCTCTCTGTTCATTGTTTCCTACTCAATGTTTCTTTTCTCGTGTAGAGAACGCGCAGGAAGGTCCTGGTGACGACGATGCCGGTAAACAAGCCTGTCAAGACCCCGATTGCCAGGGTAAGGGCGAAACCGCGCGCCAATCCGCTGGTCGGGAGGAATGACCATTCAAATGGATTTAAGAGAACGAAAGCCGTCATCAAGGTCGCGACATTGGCGTCTTTAATGCTGTCCCAAGCCCGGCCGAAGCCCAATTCCATCGCCGTGCGCCAGGGTTTACCGCTTCTTTCTTCCTCTTTCATGCGTTCAAAGATGAGGATATTGGCGTCGACGGCCATGCCCACCGAAAGAATGAATCCCGCGAGTCCGGGGAGCGTGAGGGTAATCGGAATGAGTTTATACATCGCCAAGGTGAGTAAGCCGTAGACGATCAGGGCCAAATCGGCGATTGCTCCCAAACGGCCATAATAGGCCGCCATAAAGAGAATGACCAACCCCAAACCGATGATCCCAGCCCGCAAGCTTCTGAAAACCGAATCCTGTCCAAGCGTGGCTCCGACCGTCCTCTCCTCGACCACAGTGACCGGAACCGGCAGGGCCCCGGCATTCAACTGAATGGCAAGATTTTTTGCCTCGTTGACGGTAAAATCCCCGGAGATGACGGCGTCGCCGGTGGTGATCGGCTGCTGAACAACCGGCGCCGTCAGGAGCATCTCATCCAAATAGATGGCCAATCGCTTGCCGACATTTCTTTTGGTCAATTCCCCGAACTTATCCTTCCCTTCATCGGTAAATCCCAGAGCCACGACCGGTGCTCCGGTTCCTGATTGATTGAACTCGACTTGGGCTTTGGCGAGATCTTTTCCGGTGAGATCGGTTTTTTGAAAATCCAAAATCGACGGCTGAGACCCTCCCGATTCGCTGGCCGCCTGAGGCTCGTTCGGTTCTTCCCGGAAATCAAGCTGTGCCGTTTGACCGATAAGATCGATTGCCTCCTTGGTGTTTTTGACCCCCGGAAGTTCGGCAATGATCCGATAGCGGTCCCCGTCACTCGAAGTTTGGATCAGCGGTTCCGATACGCCGTACAGATCAATTCGACGGGCAATGATCTCCCGGACCCCTTTGATCGAGTCCTCGCGATCAGACTCGATGATGGCACCCATGTCCGCTTCAAAGACAAGGTGGGCACCGCCTTTGAGATCGAGACCTTGGCGAATGTCCAGGTCCCTGCGCCAGTGGATCGGGCCAAGATTCAGCTCGAATGTCGGTCGGCGGATCGAGGTTGAGATGTTGCGGGAACCCAAGGAGAGGTTGATGGGAATCTGACGCGGCAGGTCAATGAGCAACGCAAGGAGTGTTAAAACCAAGATTGCAAGAAAAAGCTTTTTGGATTTTCCCATGATGCGTATTATAGCTACCCATTTGCGCGTGAACCAGCGGTAGGCGATTGACCAAGCTTGACTCAACTTCACGGATCAGGTTTTTTCGGTGGTTTGTTGCCGGCGAAGCAAGGTACTTTGGATTGCAAGTTGCCGGACTCCGGAAAACGTATAGATGACCTGGCCTTTTTCCGGCACTGTCCTGACTTCCACCGTGTCTCCGATTTTGGCTCCTACCGTCCTGATAAATTCGGAGGGTACAGTGACGGCAGCCGAGTTTCCCGCTTTAATAATCTTCTGCCCCATTGGTCACCTCTCAATCCTGTCCCACGAGTTCTTCTTCGTCGCCCATGATCATCACCCGAGATCCAGCCAGGATACCGGTCAGGAACGGATCGCGGCGGCGGCGGCGGAATTCGAATTCATCCTGCGTCATCACTGTGTAGTTGATCTCCTGCTCCCGACGGGCTTCTTCCTCACGCACGATCACCGCAAGTTGAGGAAGGATGATGTTACCCACCACCAAGAGATCAACTTCGTTCGGCTGGCGCTCCCTGCGGCGGAGGAATTTTCCGGAAAGCATGACGAATTTGATTTTTCCTAATTTGTTTCGGTTTTTGCGGATCGCGCCTCCCAAACCCGTGGTTTTGGCGACCAACTGAAGCAGTTCCTGATAGTACGGATAGTTCTTACGGAGGTAATAATAGAGGCGATTGCCGCGCGGTTCGCTTTTGACGATGCCTTTTTTCTGCAGCCGCTCCAGCTCCCTCCTCACCGCATTGATCTCCTCCCCAACTTTGCGAGTGAGCTCACGAACATAGAACATTTCCTGGGGATCCTGGAGGAACACTTTTAGAAGCTTACTCCTCACCCTCGAGACCATGAAGTCGGTTAGCTGTGCCATGCTTTTTGCTCTGGTGGCAGGAGAATATGAGCCGAGCAACGACAGTCTGATTACTAAAGTTCCTCAATTCAACGGCTGCGAGCTCATATATTCGCTTGGAGCAATCGTATTGTACACTAATAGTCTACACTATTTCCAGTGGGGATGACTTCAACCCAAACCTTTCCCGGAGAAAAGCTTATCTCTTTACCGGCTTTTGCGGAAAAGACCGTGCGGGCCATTCGATTTTTTTTGCTCCACGTGGCTTCGATCACTTGGCCGTTTTGAAAGACCAGCGCTTTCCCGGTTCCCGAGGTTGTATAGAGGAGATGTTTTAATTCATCTATCGGCCCTTTTTCATTGGCAAACTCGATGATGACGACTTTTGACGTGATTTGGCGGTCGTTATTGAGATCTTTTGCCGGACTGCCGCCGTTTTGCCGCTGGTAGACGCCGCTTGATTGATCGTACTGCCAGACCACCTTGTACTCATCGAACCCTTCCCAGAATCCGAAGCTGACGGAGTCTGCCTGCACACCCTCCGTCGGGTCCTCCGTAAAAGACCAAGGAACAAAGTGTTCCTGCCAATCAATTTTGGTTTCCGGTTCTTCGTTGGTCCAGCCTCTCTTTTTACCTTCCGCCCAGAGCTTCTCGGTGGTTGAATACATCGTGTGTTCCGTGGCAACGGTCCGACCCAACCGTTCATAGTCACGCCAAAACGTCGGAAATCCGATGGAAAACTGGTTCAAATCGTTGCCGTTGCGGCCGCCCCAACCGTACTCCTGAATTTGCCCGAGCGCGTTGGCCGGCCCCGGGACATTGGCTCCTCCCACATGCACGTAGAGCGGATTTTCTCCGTATTCGGAAGCCCAATCAAGATAGTAGGTTCTGGCGCTGCGGACGGGGCCGACGGTGGTGTCGCGGTCAATTGCATCACAGTAGAAGAGCGCAAGAAAACGCGTAATCCCACCCTCTGCCACCGCTTCATAGACCACGTCGGCGGAGCTCACTCCGGACTGAGGCCTTGCTTCCGTATGATTTTCGATCATGACAGCCAGCGGACGACGGGTCTCCCAAACCCTGCTTTCGGTTTTGGTGAACAGTTCACCGTTTAAGGGGCAGGCTTCGGTTTTTGGTTCATTGGGATCAATCGCCAGCCCACCGCCTTCGGGAACCGGGGTTGAATATTGGATATCCGGAGGGGTGCGCAAATAATTGAACGCCGCGTATGAAACTCCGGTTGTCAGGAGGTAGAGTCCGAAGCCAGCAAGCATTGGCAGAAGTTTTGGTCGAAGGTTGGCAGGAAGCATGCTAGTGTAAAATTTAAAATGAAAAGTGAAAAATTAAGAAACAATGAGCAATGATATACGAATTGGTATCAAAAAATACTAAGTGATGAGTAATGAATACAATCAGGATTTTTGGGCTCGAACGACTGCTTCTTTTTCTTCTTTAGAAAGTTCCTGACCTTCCGATTTTCCCGTGAGTACTTTCTTGGCGTACAGTCTCGTCTGGTCTCGGCTATGTAGAGAGCTTATCACAATGCCGTTGTTGTGTCTATCAAGAATGGCCAGACAAAAGCTCTGATCCCCTCCCGTGTCGACGAAGGGATTGAAACGCAGGAAACCAATCTTTTGCAAATGATCCTCTTCATCCTTTTTGAGAAGATTTAGTGTCTCCTGCAGATTCTCAATTGACGCATTCTGCTCATTAAGCTTTTCGGACGCATGCTCAAGGAGTTCCCGAAGATCTCTCTTTTTAATCCCGCTGGTGAGCCGGCGGTAACGACCCATCATCCTTGCCAAGAAAATGCTGACCGCAATGAGCCATGCAGTCAAGACGATAAGCATCACCGTGATTGTGCCTGTGCTGGCCATGATTTTCCTTCGCCTTTCAGCAATTCGAACATCCCGGCTGCAGATTGCCGGAATCTGCGAGATAAACAACAGTATTATAGCCTATTGCAGGCTCACGCTTGCCGAGGCTCTACTTCCAACTCCCCCGCTTCACATCGCAACTAATCATGTTACAATACCAACGCCATGGGTCAACGACGAACACGCAAGGATAAAATCATTGCCCAATTGCGCAGGAAAGTCCGCAATGTTCCGGCTTTGAGCGATACGGCGGAGATTGAATCGATATCCGTCGGCATGTCGGAACCTCAAAAGGCGTCTGAGCCGAAACCGTCGCCATCTCTGCAAGGATTTCTTTCCCTCTTTTCCTACGATCCCCTGCTCATCCGTAAAGACCTTCTCAAAACCTTACGCTGGGCATGTTTAGCCTTCATGCTCGAAATCGGCCTTTACTTTTTCTTGAGGTAACGATACAATTTTTGGGAACATGAAATTCTTTTGCATCCAGTGTCGCGCTGACCGTGAGATCGAAAACGTCAGCGAGTTTCGTACCAAACACAACCGGCGGATGGCGAAGGGAAATTGTCCCGTCTGCGGACTTGAACTTTTTCGCAGTCTTGATGCAACCATGGGTGAAGCAGAAAAAAATAATGCACAGTCCTAAAGCACGGGCAACCCATCGGCAAATGTTCGTTTCTTCACCGATTAACAACCCAGATACCCGTTTTCCTCTGCCTTGTGTATTGATCAAACCATGAAACAAACGATCAGCGTGAATGACCTGTCTTCGGTGTCGGAGACCCTTTCCCGGGCATTAGCGAAAGCAACACATCCCCAATCAGTGCGCTATGCCGATATTCGTCTGCAAGTGAGCGAAGGAATCGGGTCGTACTCAGAAGACGGCACTCCAAAAATGACCAGCATGGATTGGAGCGCGTCCTTGGGGGTACGGGTGATTGCCGGAACTGAGTTTACTGCCGCCGGATATTACGGAACCCAACTGGGTCTTATGGATTTCAAACGTCTTGATCGGGTTCTCAACAAGGCCTTGTCCACGGCCTCAGAGCGGGCGCGGGCCAACGCACTTGGGAAAACCCGTTTCGTGAAACGTTCAGGAATCATCGGAAATTCCGTGCAGTCCACTGAGCTTGCACCCATCCCCGTCATGAAAGCTGTCGTCGAAGCCGAATTTTCGATTGATCCCAGAAGCATCGATGCCAAACGGATCACCGACTTCACCTGCTCGGCTGCCCAAGCGGCGAAGGCTTTCCACCCGGACGTCAAGCGAGTTGAGCTGGTGGTCAACAGCGATGTTTCGCGCCAAATCTTTGCTTCCAGCGAAGGAGCCTACATCGACCAAAGCACCTGTTCCAGCGGAGGAACCGTGTTTGTGGTGGCGCAAAACGGTAAAGGGGGAAGCCCGGCCGATCTCTACCATCACACCGGAAACCAGTTGGGTTTTGAGGCGGTTTCGGAGGGAAAAAACGCGCACAACAAAGACCTGCAAGCCTTCTCTGTCCAGATTGCCGATGAAGCCGTCAAACTCGCAAACGCGCAGCCTGCCCCCAAAGAAAACCGCCCAGTAACAGTGGTTATCGATCCGGATTTGGTCGCGCTGTTTGCTCATGAAATCATCGGACACCCATCCGAACTGGATCGGGCAATCAAAATGGAAGCCGGTTACGCCGGAAGGTCCTGGTTTTTTCAAGACCTCACTCATACCATGGTCGGGAAACGGGTCGGCTCACCGCTCTTGACGGCTTTTTCGGATCCGACGTTGCGAGGCGGATACGGCTACTATCTTTATGATGACGAAGGAACGCCGGCGCGCCGGGTCACCCATATTCAAAACGGGATCTATCGGGATTTCATGAACAGCCGGCAGACGGCACATGTCGCTCGAGTAAAACCGAACGGCCACTTCAAAGCCAACGATGCTTCGGTGGTTCCGCTCATCCGAATGTCCGTTTCGGCAATCGCTCCCGGTAAGAGCGATCCGATAAAAATGATTTCCGAGGTGAAGCGGGGATACTACTGCGTCGGCCATCGCATTCCGTCGATTTCCGAATCGAGGGAAAATTTCCAGATAGCCCCACGCCTCATCTATGAGATCCGCAACGGCGAGCTGGGCCGGATTTACCGCGACGGACGGGTTACGGCTGACTCAAAAGATTTCTTTCTTTCCATTGATGCCGTCGGCAATGACTTTACCGTTTTCCCTATTCCCAACTGCGGAAAAGGCCAGCCGATGCAGGCGAAACCAGTCGGCAACGGCGGTCCTTCCGTACGGGGAATGGCCAGAATCGCTCAAGGAGAGTACCGATGAATCAACTGCGGGAATTGGAACGCACTGTTGCGCAAGGATTAAGAGTACTGCGGAAAGAGCAAGGGCTCATCGAAGGCGTGGTGTATTCTTCCTCCAATCGCAGGAGCGTGGGAAGGCTCGTGTACACGTCGCACATCCCCTGTAACGGGTTGGAAGAGCCCAAGTCCGATGAGGATGTCGGCATCTGCGTGGAATTGTGGTTTCGCAAAGGCCGCACCAAGCTAATCGGTTACGGCCAGGAACCGAATGAGCTGTCCGTTGCAGCCATCCGGCGGGCAATCGCCAAGGCAAGACGCGACGCCGTG
>MHCL01000017.1:32589-52044 GCA_001816915.1 Candidatus Chisholmbacteria bacterium RIFCSPLOWO2_01_FULL_49_14 | reverse complement strand
GTGGGTGGGGGCACTCGCAGCGCCATCTTTGAAAATCAGTCCGTATTTTTTCGTAAAGAGTCCACCAGATCGTCAAAGCGGCCAATGCGGGCGCGGTAAGTAAGAGGTCGGAAGTTCGATCCTTC
The DNA here is from genome assembly GCA_001816915.1 of Candidatus Chisholmbacteria bacterium RIFCSPLOWO2_01_FULL_49_14. Classification (GTDB taxonomy): domain Bacteria; phylum Patescibacteriota; class Microgenomatia; order UBA1400; family Chisholmbacteraceae; genus 2-01-FULL-49-14. The sequence continues at coordinate 51,919 of MHCL01000017.1, read as the reverse complement.
CTCCACCCACTCTGTACGGCGGGCAGGTAAGACGAAGGTCGATGGTTCCCGCCCGCATCGCCTAAGCTCAGCTTTGGCGGGCACGGCGATCCCATCCCGACCCACACAATGCTTTGCTTACGGATGCTTCAGGGTTTTTTGTTCGATCCCATCCTCGCGCACAGTTCACCCTCTACCTGTCAGATTCCGCTTTCTTTTAAGCCTCACTTGACATGAGGCTTACTTTATCTGTACTCTGTCTATGAAGGGAAATTTATGTCAGACGGATCGAGTAAAGAAGAATATATTGAGCTCTTCAACGAAATTATCCACCGGCAAACCGTTGTCCTCGGACCTGATATTTCGGTAATCATCGCCAAGAAAGTAGCAGGGCTCATGTTTTCGGATGAAGGCACAGTTACCGATTATACCGGGGAACCTCAACAAGCTCTTCAGTCGCTGATTAACGGCTATGTCAACCTCTCCGGAATGATCGTGCGCAAAACTATCGAGCCTTTGTTGGCAAAACATCCCGGAGCGGCAGTTCAAGCTGCTAGTGCGGCGGCCGTCGCAGGTGTAGCCGGCGCGGATACCAAAGTTGAGGAGAAGTAGCATGAAATCACTCATACGCATCATGCTGGGCATTTCACTTTTGACCTTATCGGCAACGCCCGCTTTTGCCCAACCACCGTCCGATGTGCTGTTCCGCTCGGAGATTTTTAGTAAATTTGACATTAAGATCATCAATGACATCGGGCTTATTTTACCCATCATCGTTGCCTGGTTTGCGATTAAAGTCTCGACATTGATGCGGGGCGGGAAACTCGAGAATGTTTGGAAATTAATCGCTGCCGGCATGAGTGTGTTGGCCATCGTCAAGGTGGTTGACGGACTGGAGCAACTTGGAATTCTCTATGTCGGAGGGCTGCGGAGTGTTCTCGAGTTTATTATGATCTTGGTTTTCTTTGCCGCTTTCTTCTCCGCATATCAATCCTTGGTAATTGCGATTCGGGGACCAATTCCGGTCGAATCTCCGGCAATCAAAGTCCCCCAAAAGAAAGAAGAGCCGGCTAAAAAAGAAGCAATGAAGAAACCAGATGAGCCTGTGGAAGGGAAAAAGTGAGTTAGGTTGCTTACACTTGGCTTGACTTCTCGGAAGGTGTCTGTTACGATACGAAAGCCAAGGAGCATTTCATTTCAACTCATGAGACAAATTGCCTATTCAACTGTACTTCGAGTCCGCCTTCTCTGGCGGCGGTTTGATTAGCTTGATTGTCTTCATGCTGTTTGGATGAAATCTCCGGAGACGGAGATTTTTTCGTTTTTCTTTAAAATTTTTTGGCGAATCGGACAGGGGCCTGTAGCTCAGCTGGCAGAGCGCTACATTTGCAATGTAGAGGTCACCGGTTCGATCCCGGTCAGGTCCACCGAGATAGTTAACAATTAACAGTTCTAAATTCAAAATTGACATTAACAATAGAAGATTGAAGGGAGCTCTCGAGCTACCGCTCGAGACCAGGGAGATTTTCTCCCGCTTCGCGGGAGTCCTTTGACCCTCCTTCGCAATTCTGCTTTTCGCAGTCCCATACCTATTGGGATTTGAAAGCCGGTTGCTTCGGAAGGGTCGACATCGCGAAGCTCAGCTTCGCTCTTTGACAAGTGAATAGAATGTAGATCCGTCCCGATATTCGGGACGTGATAAACCGATTTTTGTAGCCAAAATAAATAGTCTACTCAATAAAGCAGACAGTGGATGCCTAGGCATTAAAGGCCGATGAAGGACGCGCATGGCCGCGATAGTCGCCGGGAAGCTGCCAAGAAGCTGTGATCCGGCGGTGTCCGAATGGGGAAACCCGCGAGTGCGAAAGCACTCGTACCTCGTGCTTTGCACAGGGAAATTACAAATTTCAAATGTCAAATGACAAATTGAAGTTTCAAATTTAAAATTTTGAATTTCACTTTTACATTTTTCATTTTGATTTTTTAATTTTCTTGCGCAGGGCGCGAGGGGGGAACCATCCGAACTGAAATATCTTAGTAGGATGAGGAAAAGAAATCGATAGTCAGATGCCCTTAGTAAGCGACGAGCGAAACGGGCAAAGCCCAAACCCTGACGCAAGTCAGGGGGTTGTAGGACTCCCATCAGTGATGTTTATTGGATAGCAGAAGGTCTTGGAATAGGCCGCCAAAGAGCGTGAAAGCCGCGTACGCGAAATTCGATGAACATCCGGGAAGTTCCTGAGTACCATGGGAGACGGCAAACTCCTTTGGGAACCCGGGGGGACCACCCTCCAAGGCTAAATACCTTTAATGACCGATAGTGAACTAGTACCGTGAGGGAAAGGTGAAAAGAAGGGTGAGAAACCCAGTGAAATAGTACCTGAAACTGTTTGCTAACAAACAGACAGAGCCTTGTGCTTTGCACAAGGAAATTACAAATTTCGAATGTCAAATGCCAAATTGAAATTTCAAATGTAAAAATTTGAATATTACTTTTTGCATTTTGCATTTCGAATTTTGAATTTTCTCGCGCAGGGCGCGAGGTAATGTCGTGCCTATTGAAGAATGAGCCGGCGAGTTTTCTTGTCTTGTTTGTCTAAGCCACGACGTGGCGGAGGCAGAGCGAAAGCGAGTCTTAACAGGGCGACCTATGACAGGACAAGGAAGACCCGAAACCGGGCGAGCTAACCATGGGCAGGGTGAACTTCGGTGAAAACCGAGGGGAAGCCCGAACCGTTGTGGGTTGCAAGCCACTCGGATGACCTGTGGTTGGAAGCAAAATACTTAACGAGCCCGGAGATAGCTGGTTCTCCCCGAAATATATCTTGGTATAGGCTTCTCACTTAACCCGGTGGGGTAGAGCACTGCATGGATGTTGGTGGTTTACCGCCGATATTCAAGCAAACTCCGAATACGCCGGTGGACGTGAGAGGACTCAGTGGGTCGGGGCTAAGCTCGATCCGCAAAAGGGAAACATCCCAGACCTTCGTCTAAGGCCTCAAAATTAATGCTCAGTTAAAGGAAGTCATTTTCCACAAACACCCAGGAGGTCGGCTTAGAGGCAGCCATCCTTGAAAGAAAGCGTAACAGCTCACTGGCCGAGGGAAGTGGCGCCGAAGATTCACGAGAATAAGCATTATGCCGAAGACAGGGATTCTTGTGCCTTGCACAAGGAAATTACAAATGTCAAATGTCAAATGCCAAATTGAAATTTCAAGTGTTAAATTTTGAATATTACTTTTTGCATTTTGCATTTTGAATTTTGAATTTTCTCGCGCAGGGCGCGAGAGTGGTAGGGGAGCGTTCTTGCAGCAGTGAATGTGTACCGGAAGGTATGCTGGAGCGGCAAGAAGTGAGAATGCCGGTATGAGTAGCGTGTAGCCGGTGAGAATCCGGCTCGTCGTAAGCCCAAGGTTTCCGAAGCAACGTTCGTCGTCTTCGGGTTAGGCGGTCCTAAGGTGAGGCCTATTGGCGTAGCCGATGGACAACGGGTTGATATTCCCGTCCTTGGTTGTCATCGTTATTAGCTGGGGAGGGACGATATTGGATAGCTTGAGCGGCGCGTTGAAGATGCGTTCGTCTAAGCTGTGAAACAGGGTATGCAGGAAAATCCGCATATCTGACGTTGAGCAGCGATGGAAAGGCCAAACTCGCGTGCGGCCAATTCGAGTGACTTCAATATCCGAGAAAACCTTCGCAGTGAGATGGCAATCAATCCGTACCGACAACCGACACTGGTGGGCAGGTGGAGAACACCAAGACGAGCGGGAGAAGGAGGTTTAAGGAATTCGGCAAATTAGCTGGGCGTACCTTAGGTATATGCCCTCCCCGACAGCGCAAGCTTGTCGGGGTGCAACAAAAGATCGCAGAGCGACTGTTTACCAAAAACACAGGTCTGTGCAAACTCGAAAGAGGAGGTATACGGGCTGAGGCCTGCCCAGTGCCGGAAGGTTAATTGCGGGGGTGAATCCGATTTATCGGAGGAGCCTCCAATCGAAGCCCCGGTGAACGGCAGCAGTAACTATAACTGTTCTATGGTAGCGCAGTCTCTTGTCGCTTAATTAGCGACCCGCACGAAAGGCGTCACGACTCTGCGACTGTCTCGAACCTTCACCCGGCGAAATTGAAATGGCTGTGAAGATGCGGCCTACTGACTGCAGGACAAAAAGACCCCGTGCAGCTTTACTACAGCTTGACACTGATTACTCATGTTAGATCGTCGAGAATAGGCGGGAGTCCCGACCTTATGGTCGGGGCATCAATGGAATACCGCTCGTTTGATATGGGAAATCTTACTCAAAGATTCTGGAAACGAATCTGGGAACACTGTCTGGTGGGTAGTTTAACTGGGGAGGTTGCTTGCTAAAGCGTACCGCAAGCGTGCAATGGTACCCTTAGCCTGGATGGAAATCAGGCTCTAAGTACAACGGCAGAAGGGTGCTTGACTGCGAGACTTACAAGTCGAGCAGGTGCGAAAGCAGGTCATAGTGATCCTCGTGTGCTTTGTGGAAGGCACCGGGCTTAACGGATAAAAGCTACGCCGGGGATAACAGAGTAGTCGCGCCTAAGCGTCCATAGCGACGGCGCGGTTCGCTACCTCGATGTCGGCTCAGGGCATCCTGGGGGTGTAGAAGCTCCCAAGGGTTGGTCTGTTCGCCCATTAAAGCCCTACGTGAGCTGGGTTCAGAACGTCGTAAGACAGTTCGGCCTCTATCCGCAGTCAGCGAGAGATTCTTGAGGGAATCTGGCCACAGTACGAGAGGACCTGGCTGGGGAAGTCCCTGGTGTTCCTGTTGTCGCTGTCAAGCGCAGTGCAGGGTAGCCACACTTCCAAGGGATAACCGCTGAAAGCATCTAAGCGGGAAGCCCATCCCAAGATGAGGAATCTGCTTGTCTGTAGGACAAGGAAATTGCAAATTTCAAATGACAAGTTACAAATTGAAATTTCAAATGAAATATTTTGATTTTCAGTTTTTCATTTTTCATTTTGATTTTTGGATTTTCTTGCCCTGCGGGCGAGGAAGACCCCTAGGAGACTACTAGGTTGATAGACGGCAGGTGTAAGCGTCGCAAGGCGTTCAGCTTAGCCGTACTAATCGGTCGAAAGTAGATATTTTTGTAAGAGAAAGAGACAGAGCATAGCTTATGTTTGGCTTCTTTCCTCTTATATTGGCTACAAAGGTCGGAAGCATTCTATTCACTTTTCAGAGAACGAGTTTGCTCTTTACAATATTGTCTTTTTTCTTCCCGGTCTTTGGAGCGCCGTCGAACTACCTCTTCCCATTCCGAACAGAGTCGTCAAAGGCGGCAGCGGTGACGATAGTACTACCACAAGGTATTGCGAAAATAGCTCAAGGCCGGGATTTTTTGTAGCCGGAAGTAGCCGACCTTTAAAGTAGTATCCCTTAAAGGTGAAAAGATGAACGCTGACGAGACTTGGGCAACAGCTGGTTAAGGTCGGGATTTTTTGTGGGGGAGATTGCAGCGGCTGAGATACATCGGTAACACTTCCGTGCTAGAATCTTCGGATTCTGGAAGGGAGGTTACCAATGAAGTATCAGATCGCCGTCGGGAAAAGATCGCAGGCTGATACCTGGAGAAATCTGGCCATCTATTGGATGGTTTCTCCACAAGCCAAGGAACGTCTGGAATGGATCATCTTCTATCACGATGTTGCCAACCAGCGTGTCTCATCGACCGCCGCCTACTTTGGTCTCTCAAGGAAGACCATCCACAAGTGGCTGAAGCGGTTTGATCCACACCGGATCCAGTCTTTGGAAGAGTCCTCGAGGAGACCGAAGCAGCTGCGGACCTGGGAAGTGACCCCACTGCAAGAGGCGCGGGTCAAGACTCTCCGGGAGAAGCATCTCCGCTACGGGAAAGCCAAACTCAAGGTCATCTACGAGGAGACCTATGGGGAACCCATCTCTACCTGGAAGATCGAACGGGTGGTCCGGAAACACCACCTCTATCCTGATCCCGCAGACCACAAGCAGCGGATGAAGAGAAGGCAACAACGGAAGCAGAAACCCAAGGTGAGAATCCATGAGCTTGAGACAGACACCTATCCGGCAGGAACCCTTGGCATACCGATACCATCATCCTCTGGTGGTATGGGCAGTACCGGGTGATCTTCACCGCCATTGAGGACAAGACGAAGCTGGGGTACGCCAAAGTCTATCCCAGCCACTCATCGAGGAATGCCAAGGATTTCCTCAATCGCTTGCTCTACCTCGCGGACTGCCAGATCCACGTCATGCACTCCGATAATGGCAGTGAATTTGCCGGGGAATTCGAGCAGGCCTGTCGGCTTCTTGGCATTGCGCAGGTCTACAACCGGGTGAGACAGCCCAAGGATAATCCCGCCCTGGAGCGCTTCAACCGCACCCTCCAGGAAGAATGGTTGGAGCTGTCTGAGATTGGTCTGGATGACATTCCTGAAGCGAATCAGGATCTCACGGAGTGGCTCATTGAGTACAACTTCAGAAGACCTCACCAGTCTCTTGACTACCAAACACCCATCGCCTATGCTCACCAGCATTACTTTGAGAAAGTGTTACCGATGTACCCTGCCAGAACAAGTTTTTGTGGCTGGTGATATAATTTCGTTTTACAAGTCGTTATGTTGGAGGAAGTATGATCAATCGGGAGCAGAGAGAACGAGCCATTCAAGCGGCTTCTCCAGAAGAGTCTCGGAGACTGAAGATTTTTATACGTACCATTGTGGATGGATGGAGGAAAGGTTACAAAGTTGCATTCGTGGATCGTCAGGGGCTTGAGGAGGAGACGGCGGCAGATATTGCTACTTATGAGATCAGAATGACGCAGCTTGATCAGCCTCTACGGTCTGCCGCGCAGGTAGACCTTGAAGATTTGGCATGGAAGTTTTTGGAGTCGGAGCTAGACATGTTGGCCCAGTTGACAACCGACCTTGCTTTTTTCAAAGGAGAGGCTGATGCTACACACATTTATTATTTTCCTTTGGATGAGATCGAGTAGTCCCTTCCTCAGTTGAAGTGGAGATTGTTAGAAGAAATGCCGTCGCGTTGGGCGGTTTTTTTGCACTCCTTGGTATAATCGGGCTATGTTTGGAAGAATCGAGGCATTGCGTCAGACATCGTCTTTGGCATCAAATATCTTTGATGCCGTTGGGGAGATGATGCGGCAATGGCAGTTTGTGAGCGCTGGGGACGAAAAGCGCGGATTTCCTGAGGAGGAGCAATTACGCAGCTATGAGATGACATTTTCTTTTCCAGACGATTGGTTTCCTGTGGCACTCATCGGGAAGTGTAAGCCTTACTCAAGACCCGGCATCCGAATCAGCAAACAGATCAAGAACGTAGAACAACCTGTAGACGGATGGAAGGCGATCGTTGAGCGAGTTGTTCTTTTTGATGGGAATGTCGATGAGCAGGTGGGTCCGTATGAACGATTCGAAATTGATCTTAGCAGCGGCAAGTTCAGCGCTCAGATTGAAACTGGTGATCAACCTCGGGGATGGCGAGAACGTCTTCAAGTCTATCTTGCGATAATTCGTGATCTTGCAGAATATGATCAGAGCTATATGGTAACTGCTTCGTTTGTGGATAGAGCCACGGGCGTGGAGTATAGAAGCACTGGCTTGCCCTAGAGTAACAACGCAGAGGTGGTTTCCGCTTAGGAGAAGGTATGGCCGATGTTGAACGGATACGACGGGCGATTGGAGAATGGCCATATTTTCGGGATAATCCTCAGGACATTGAAGGGGAGGTTGAAAATTGGATCGAGGCGATTGTCGTAGGCGTACGTGATGGATATCAAATCGTGATCATCAATGGAGAAGCCGCTGAAGAACTTGGAAATGGAAGCACGATAACTATTCCCGAAGCTCATCAAGTTTCTATTGAACTTCCAGTGGAAGATCCTTCGCAACTCACGGATTCTGCGCTTCGCGACTGTGCACTTCATATGCTCGAGGCTGCATCCGAGACGCTCAAAGATACCGGATCAGAGGTGATGTGGCTCAAGTATAACGAGCAAGCAGGAAGATGGGATGCGATTTCCGCATTTGACGAATTGGGTTATTGAGTCCATCGCGTTATTTGTGGGTAGAAGGCGAATGTCAGAATGGTTTTTTATCGGCGATGCTATTATACCTGCATTGTGGCGTGCTAATTTTTACGAGCAAGAGCGAATGGAAAGGGTGTCATCTGCAGGCAGTTGGAGGCTTTGCGGATTCAGAGTGATGCGCTCGAGGGTGTCTTTAGTCCTCTAGAGCTTTGTGGGGAGTACTGCATGAATCCGAGCGGAGAAGCCAGAAAACAATGTAACGCGTTTACGGATTTACAAGAGCACGGACGAAATACTTCTTGGTGTAAGTAATTCAAGAGGCAGCTTTATGTCGGACAAGGAAATTGGAAAATTTGCTTTCGTACTGCGTTGAGAAACACTTCTTTTTTCAAGTAAATAATTGACAATCACTCCAGGATTATCTATCGTTACGGTGTTATGGGACTTTATGGTGTAGGGATCGATGATCGGATAGACATGGCAGGGGGAGGGCTGCAAACGAGTTGGAGGGTTGTCGCGGCAGTTTTTCTCCTCCTACTTCTGGTTGCTGCCGGAGTTACCATTGAGAGAGCTGCGGACCGGAAAGATCGTGAGATCCAAGGTCTTGTACCAACCGGATTTGGGCAACTCCAGCAGTCGACATACGCGATTTCTGAATCATCCGGACAGTTCGTTCAGCCAAGAGCGGTCGTTTCAACCGCGGATTGGATCACGTTGACCCTCCCCAAAATCGGCATCGAACTTGCCGTCCCGCAGAACTGGAAGCAAGTTGGGGACCGGCTTGATTCGGACTCGGTGGTTTTTGAATTTTCCTCCAATGTTTTTGCTTCGAAACAATTTGTCATTCGCCTTTTGAATAATCCGAAACGCTTTGAACCAAGCGACTTTTTTTGGCAGGAATTTTTGGGTATTTCAACGCCGATTTCCGATGGGGTTCGGGAGGGGACTGTCGAGGAGGGAAGCCTGTGGTTCATTGACGGCGCGGAAGCATTTTCTGCCTATTATCTTGAGGGGGATCAAGCCGGGGAATATATTGTTGTTCCCAGAGGGTCCGACATGCTTGTGCTTTATGCCGAAGATCTTCACTTCAGCCCGGCGAATAAGGAATTATTTACCGTTCTTTCCACGATTACCCTTCTCTAGACAGGCCTACTGGTTGATGTTTTTTGGTTCTCCTTCGCCAGATACTCATTGATACAATTTCCCGGACTACATCAGAAATCGCATAGGCCTCAATGAACGTAACCGCAGCTGTTGTTGGTAAGTAGAATCTCGGCCAATTGTTTTTCATATATGCCATGAGGGATATGCTGACCAGCAAAGTCCAGGTGATAAGAAGTACTTCTCCGGTTATTTTTTTCTTCCCGACAAAATCCTTCAATGCTTTGTAACCTACAAGCAGAAATCCCCAGGAGAAGAGGATGAGGTCCAGAGGAATGAAAAGAAAGCGAAAGTTAATATAGTTACCAGTGGGGAGGAGTGTGTTTTTGATGACGAGGTTTATTGCTTCTGATCTGGAATGAACAGCCGATAAAGGGAATGCCAGCATATAATCGTCATTTGCCGCCAAACGACTTGTGAACATGGTTGTGAACTGTCGGATTGGGTGGTGATGGAGATACGGATGAGGCAGGATGAAGAGGATGGTGAATGTTACGACCATAATCAAAACGCTTTTAATGAGGGTATTAAGTGTTGTTTTTGTGTTTCTCCGGAGTGGCAGGAGAAGCAGAAAAAGGATTATCAGGAAGAGTACGTTCAAGATTCCGCTAACTTTCACACCGGTTCCGAAGGCTGAACTCATCCCTAATGCAACACTGAGCAGATAGACTCGAGAAGTGTTTTTCTTCTCAAGAGCGTTGAGAAACAGCGACGTCAACAGGATTGTCAAGAAAAAGAAAAAGAGTTGCATGGAATCTGTCATGGCCCGCTTTCCGAATAGCTCCATAAGAGAATTCGAACCTAATAGGAATGTCGCAATACCGGCAAAAAAGAGACCCTTGATTCGGAAAGTAATGAGAAATGTCAGCGCAAGAGCCCCGAGACTGAAGAGTGCCGATGGATACCTGTTTATCTGAATGAGTTCTAATTGCGGAAGGATGGTTGCGGGCGGGTTGATGAGATTTTTGTTCATAAGACGATATGCCCAATGATCTTGTGATTTTGTATCTTCAAATCCTCTTTTGGTGAGTTCTTGTTCGATATTGTCGATTCCGGCAAGATGCAAAGTCATGCCGAAGATGTACGGCCCGAACTTGGGTTGGGCAGCGGAATTGCTCAAGTACCAACGCCAATCGGAAAATTCTCTCTTCATAAATAAGTCGAGAAAGTAGCTTTTCTGTGTGAAGATGTACTCATCGACATGGAGAGGGTGGGTTTTTAGATTATCAAAGTAGAGGATCGTTAGGTAGGTGAACAGAGCTGCCGTAATGAGGAAGAATAACAACCGTTGCAATACCTTTTTTTTGAATCGTACGTCGGGTTGTTTTTTACGGAGTCTTCTCATCATGCTGTCAAGTTATAATAAGGTTTCTGAAGTATTGTAGATTGTTACAGAAGCTTTACCAAGTGAGAAAACACATTGACTCTTTATTTATTAGCACTCTTTACCATTGATTGACAATCGGGAGATTTCATGGTAGACTTCCCCGATTCCTAGACGAGACGTCTGGGAATTTTTCAAAGTTCGCCTGAGGTTTTTCAAGAAGAAGAGAAGTACGGAAAGGCAGACCGCGAGAGCGGATCACAAGAGAGGCCAATACAGACAACGGAGAGGCAGTTTGAACTGGGCTCTTTTTTTAGTGGCCGGCACCTGAACATCAGGATTATCGATCGCACGCACACGGTTAGGAGTAGGCGCATTTCTGCCCTTTTCCGCCTACGCGAAGACTCTGGTCTTTCTGGGTTAGTGTGTGGTTGCTTATTTTGCGACCATTGCGCTACGGCGGATTGAAGCTGGATTAGGACACTCAGACCTACCGGTCTGAGAGATTCAATCGTCCGCGCGGGGGAGCTCCTAACCGGTTGCGTGTGATTGATAGGTGATGACTGATGACTGATGGTTGAAGGTTGATGGCAGGCACCTGGCTGGGAGCTCATTATTCGCCTTTCCTCCCGCCGCTCACGAGCAGCGGGATTGCTCCCGGCCGGATGCTTGCGATTGACGCAAGATCTTGCAGGATCGTGAGTTGGACAATTGCGTCCGGCTCTATCGGTTCTTGCGAGAAAGTCATTACTCCTGCTTGTCGCATTTTACTCGACAGGACGGGAGAGCACCTTGACATCTGCGGCCAAGTCAAACGTTTCGAAGGTTTGATTTGACTGCCACGTTTCGACGTGTAATAGAAAAATCTGAACACTTACTCTTCCTATCATCTTGTGATTGTGGGTGGCGCGGTGGGGATTTTGGCTATTGGTCATTAGTCTTTGGTCTTTAGTCTTAAGTTCCTAGCGTGCCACTCACAAACGGTGGGTGAGTACTAGATGAAAGAGGAGTTCGATGAAAGGCACTCAATATCAGGTGTTTGGGGTCTGCCCCATCTGCTCTGGGGAGTACCGATTGCGAGGAGAATGCCTCGAGCATCATCGATGCGCTCTCCCAGGGGAGAACACCAGGTTAGTCTGGAATGGCGATGTTCTCCCCGAGATCATCGTCGAGGTGACATCTTCCCAGAGAGGGAGGATACAGGCACAGCCGTCGAACTAACCGATGGATTCGATCACGAGATTCCTCGCTTTATGCGAGAGGAGGATGTGGATGATGAGGAGCCAAGCTGAGAAGCTCAGCAGGGAATACAAGGCACAGGGGCTAAGGTGGGCCTCAACATGTCTCAGGTGGATCGGCACCACCGTGTTGGGAATTGGCTCGTTACTGCTGTGCTTGGTAGTGCTCATCGCCTACGGAGATGTGATCTGGGAGATTCTGCTCTCTGCTATGTCCGTGGTCACTTTGCCGTTCGAATGCTTGATACAACCCGATCGCTGTGTGTTCACGCCTCCGCAGCTTCGGCTCGTGTTTGCGATCGCACTGGCGGTCGGCCTGGGCTCGCTCTTTGCCTCACGGTGGATCGACCGCAAGTCTTTGCGAACAGCTACCGCGCAAACGGAGGCTGAGGCGTCGCAGGAACCGGAACGCTGAATCGCGATCTAGGTTCGACGATCTGTGCGAAATGACAACTGAATAGCCCGCCCGGCTTAAGGGTAGACCCAGTCTGATTGGGATTTCTTGAGAAGCGCTGCTGCAGGATTCGCGGCGACGATTTTCGTCGCATCGGCAGGGGCAGTTCGGTTCTTTGGCTGTTGTGCCTATCGAATGTCCCGCCCGTTGGCTCATCTCTGGCAATAACGGCCAAAACCTGATCACGAGATCGGAGAGATACAGATGGAGACAGAAAAGAAATCGAAGGATGCACGAAAAGCTGTGTTAGATGGGCTGAAGGTATTGGGTATCGCAGCCCTACTTCTTGGTTTCTGTGGGATCTCTGGCTGGTACATGGTCTGGCTTCAACGCGATGGCGGGGCCTCGATGAGTGATGTGATTTGGCTCTACAAGTGCCTTACAGATTCTCCTCAGGCAGTTGGATGTGGATTGCTCACTGCTGGGAACGCCGGCCTTGCTGGTATGGGGTTGGTAGTGGTTGCCACCACTCTTCTCATGGCAGTCGCAAGGCTTGGGCGCAGTTCAACCAGATAGCCGCATCGGCAGGGGCAGTTCGTTTCTTTAGCTAACACCAATTGAATAGCCCGCCCGGCTTAAGGGTAGACCCAGTTTGATTGGGATTTCTTGAGAAGCGCTGCTGCGCTTCGACGTCGAATCTGGCTCCGAGCTATGCTCGGAAGTAGAGAAGGTGAAAACCCTCTGGATTTGGATCCCAAGGGATCATTCAACCGACCAAGTCTGACTTGGTCGACACAGGTTGAGTGGTTTTTTGGGTTCTATATGATAGAGGGTTTTTTCATGGCTATTTTTGTTCATTCTTTTGCTCGTCTAAAAGAATGAACCAAGAAAAAGACGCCCCATGCTGCGTTGGTGGCTGTACATGCGCTTTTTTCTTCGCGAATCTTCTGAAATTCCCTCCGCTTCACTCTGGTCAGTTTCAGTTTTCACCTCGAAAAAAGCGGGTCCAGCTGCTCCAACTCCGCCAAGGGTTTTTAATACTTTCCAGGAAAGCGTGACAGGTGTAATTTTTGAATTGCTGCGTTCAAAGGGGATGCCTGATATTGATCATAAGTTCGTATATTGTTATATTAGTATCTACTATGATATGTATGCATTTTCTATTTGCTCGAAACACTCTTTGCTGGTATACTTATCGCATTCTTAAAGAAAGGACGGATCACATGAATGGCAAAAAAGACCGCTTCCAAGAGTAAGAAAAAGAAAAGTACTCCTTTAAAAAGCGCAAAAACTTCGAAAACACCCAAGAAAGTTTTGAGAAAAAAGCTCGCTTCCAAGATACGAGTGAAATCCTTAAAAGCGGAAAAGAAGACCCCGAAACAGGTTTCTGTTGAGAGCGTCGGAAGCAAGAAAACCACCAAAGAACCGCGCATCGCTTCGCCGCGGGGCAAAGAACCCACCACAATGGAAGAGCTTTTGGAGCAGACTGGCTATGAGCTCAAAGGGGTTAAGCGGGGCCAACTGGTTGAGGGAACCGTTACTGACGTCTCCAAAAAGATGGTGCTCGTGGATATCGGCGGAAAGACCGAAGGTTTGGTTGTGGATAAAGAGTATGAGAATGCCAAAGACTTCATCTCGGAACTGTCGGTGGGAGATACGCTGACGGTGTACGTCTTGACTCCCGAGAATGACCGGGGACAGATCCTTCTTTCTTTGAAAAAAGCTGCGTCTGACAGGACTTGGCAGAAGTTTGAGGAAGCCCATAAGACCGGCGAAATCATGACCGTTAAAGGCCTCGAAGTCAATAGGGGAGGAGTCATCGTGCATGCCGACTCGGTGCAGGGATTTGTTCCGTCAAGCCAATTCGGGAAACAGTGGCTCGGAAAGATGGAAGAGATTATCGACCGCTCCATTCAAGTCAGAGTTATCGAGGTCGATCGTGAGAAAAACAGGCTTATCTTTTCCGAGAAACAAGTATCTGAAGCCGATGAGATCAAGCAGCGGGGCCAGGCCTTGAAGAAGATCAAAATCGGAGAGGTTTATAGCGGAATTGTTTCCGGGGTTATGCCCTTCGGCGTCTTCGTGACCGTGGATGTTCCGTTGGAAAACATAAAACTCAAAACGAAAGACACAACAGCAGAAAAGAAGAGATCAGCAGAGAAGAAGGAGAAAACGATCGGGAAGGTTGAAGGCCTTGTGCATATCTCGGAAATCAGTTGGGAAAAAGTCGATAACCCCGGTCAACATTTCAGAGTGGGAGATTCCGTGAAGGTGTCGGTCCTTGGAATCGATGAGACTTCAGGGAAGCTCAATTTATCAGTCAAGCGATTAAGCAAAGATCCTTGGGATGGTATCGAGAAGAAATATCCTTCCGGTACCAAGGTGAAGGGAAAGGTTTCCCGAGTAGCCCCCTTTGGCGCGTTTGTGACGCTCGAGCCCGGGATAGAGGGCTTGATGCATATTTCCAAAATTCCGGCGGGTGAGGAACCTGAGGTGGGAGACGCTTTTGAAGTGTTCGTGGAACAGGTTGATCCGGAGCACCGGAGGATGTCCCTGGGGAAGGTGCTCACGGAAGTGCCAGTCGGTTACAAGTAGCACTCCGTGCTTACGTTTGATAGACAGTTGATAGACGATAGATAATAATAGATAGGCAATTGTTTTTCAACGCTTATCGCGAGCGAAGCGAGTAATTATCAATCGATTATCTAGGAGGTTCCTATGAGTAAGAAACTGTTGGAAATTCGGGATGATCAGATCCTCATTGATTTTGATCTCCTGTTTAAAGCGATACGGGATGCTGGCGGTGATTGGCAGGCCGTCGAGCGGGACATCAGGAAATTCTTAGAAACGCTGCAGGGAATGGGCGATGAGGAATAGTGGTCTTTGATAGACGTAGATAGACAGTGGATAGACGATCGAATATCAATTGTTGATCGCGAGTGGAGCGAGCTATTATCGATGTTTATTCTTTGAAATTATGACAATGGAGCAAGGTGATCTTGCCGCTCGGCTGCATGGATTTAAGATACGCAATGTCCGTTCTGATGAGCAGGTTTCGATCGGAACAAAACGGATGAGTGCGCAGGAGGTGATGACGCCTCTTGCGGGCAATTTTCTTCTGGCTTGCACCGATGAACGCCGGATCACGGAGCTCATTGATCCCCAGACCGGCAAGCAATTGAATCTTTCAGACTATTTACCGGTGCGTGCTGCCGGTGCGGCTTTCGGTGTCGTTGATGCCGTTCGCAACGTTCGGGTGACTATCAACCGCACAGAGATCCTCAATGTGCTGAGGGAGAACGGGGTGACGCCGGCGAATCACATCGACACGCACGCGAAAGAGGGAGCATTAACCGGTTGCGGACAGGCCTTGCTGCGTTCACTTCCGGAGAGCGGGAGCGTCTTTGACCGCTCGGCGGTACCAGTGTCGGAGAGAATGCGTTCTTTTGAAGAGCAAGGCGTGTATCGAATGGTTCTTGAGGGAGATCACACCGCCGAAGGCTTCTTTGTCAATCCGCTCTCAGATCGGGTTCTCAAACCGGATTCGGAGGCGGCCAAACAGTCGTTCTATTCGCTTGATTTGGGTATATATCGAGATATCATTCGTTGGATCGGCGGGGCGCTCTCCTTCGGAGATGAAGTGGCCACCAGCATCCTCGTGAAACTCACCAGAAATAATTTAGCCGCAGTCTTCATTCTTTCCGGAGGAGCAATCAACGAGGCCGTCTATGTGGAGCGCAATGATAATCAGGACGCAATTTACTCAGGAATTCTCCATGAAGCGATGGCGGAGCTCAAAGAGCGGGGGAAGGCAATTCTCAGCATGATGGAGTCGCGGTCGAAGGGATAAGCTTTTCAAGAGTTTTGGAATAATTGAACTATTCTCCTAAAGGGAGAATTTTTCGTTTTGCGATATGAGTACGGAAGCAACCCACCAACCATCCAATGATGAGCGCCGACAAGTATACGGCATGCAGCCTTGGACGCGCGAGGGAAAACCGTTCAATTGGGTTAGCCTCGCGCATTTTCTTACTTCTCAAGAGTTCTCGATTCCTTCGGAGTGCCTGTTTGCGAATCGATTTCGTGTCTTTTGCATTGATGATGGGATTGAGACTGACGACTACCGCCAGCGGATTATTCCGATTTCCGGATCCGGTGCGGGAGAAGACCTCAATTTGGTCCGTGCGGTATTGGAGAATGTCCCTCTTTTAAAAATCAAACCGCACGCCCGCTGTGGAAAAGCGGCCAAGGTGCTTGGTAGTCAACGAGAAGAGGAGGGCAGGAGTTCTCCAACACCAGAAGAGATTGATGAGTTTGCGATGGTGGAGGCCGAGAAGGTTGGACGTGAGCTCGGTCTTGAGGTGAAGCGGATGATTGGGTTTGATAGTCGAGTAACACGATTGACGAGACCTGTAGATTTCCATCCTGCCGATGGGGCGGTGGTTGGGCTTTCGATGGATTTTTTACATAACCTCGTAGGGAGGAAGAAGGAACAAGAGACGCCGCATCAATTTCGTTTGGCTGGGCATTATTATTCAGAGCCAAATCTACATTCCTTTGCCGTGTCCGAGGCATTGCTGGCAAACCGGATTGCATCGGGCGAACACGGAGTCGGCGTGATTTCCCGGGGTTTTCGACTGACGGCGCTTGTCAATGAAGCAGATCCGCGCCTGGAAGAGCTCGTTTTCGGCGCCATACGAGTGTTTGAGCTTCTGGAGGATGAAGTATCAACTTTGCGGCAGGCGGGAGAGAAGATCAATGCGGTGCATCTTGATATTCTTTCGTATGCTCCCGATTCCGACGGGAGTGCGTGTACGAACCGATTTGCCACGGTAGAAACTGTCTGATCCCTCTTCTCGTTTTTGGGCTTTCATAGTAAGATGCCGGTATGGCGAAAGTCGCTTCCGTCTTCGTGTGTCAGCAATGCGGTGCGCCGACTTCGAGGTGGTCCGGGCAGTGCCCGAGCTGCGGAGCTTGGAACAGCCTGGTTGAGACGGCAGTATCTTCCCGCAGAACAACAGCAGGCAAGAGAAGCCTCCGACTGGCCGCAAAACCGATTTCGCTTTCGCAGGTACAGGGGATCAGTGAGCAGCGGATCGCCACGGGGATCGGGGAGCTGGACCGGGTGCTCGGCGGAGGTATCGTTCCCGGAAGCGTGACCTTGGTTGCCGGGGAGCCGGGGATTGGGAAATCAACGTTACTCACTCAGCTGGCGCTCAAAGTGAGTAACGCAAGTTCAAAATTTAAAGTGCAAAATTTAAAATTAAAAGCACCTTCGGTGCTGTATGTCTGCGGTGAGGAGAGTCCGTCGCAGATCAAGCTTCGGATCGAGCGGGTCGGTTCCGGGAACGCGGAACGGGGGCTGGGCGATCGCGTGCTGTTTCTTCCGGACGTGGATACGGACGCGATTGTTGCCACAATTGAAAAGGAAAAACCGGGGATGGTGATTATCGATTCGGTCCAGACTCTGCGGACATCCGATTTGACTTCCGCGGCCGGAAGCGTTTCTCAAGTAACCGAGAGCGCTTCCAGGCTTATCGATTGCGCGAAGCGGCTCTCCGTACCCATGTTTCTCGTTGGGCACGTGACCAAGGAGGGAAGCATTGCAGGACCAAAAATCCTTGAACATATGGTTGATACCGTGCTTGAACTCACAGGAGACCGTTTGCACGAGTTTAGGCTACTGCGAACCGGCAAGAACCGCTTCGGAGCGACCGATGAAGTGGGAATTTTTTCCATGGATGACCGGGGGATACAGGAAGTCAAAAACCCGTCTGACCGTTTTCTTTCCGATCGGCAGGAGCGGGTTGCGGGCAGCTGCGTCGTCTGCGTGCTTGAGGGAACCCGACCCATGTTGGTTGAAATTCAAGCTCTGGTGGTTCCTTCAAGCCTTTCCATTCCCAGGCGAATTGCGAGCGGAGTTGATCAACGCCGGGTACAACTTTTGGTAGCCGTGCTTATGCGTCGTTGCGGACTTCGGCTCGGCAACCAAGATGTTTATGTCAATGTGGCGGGCGGATTGACCATCCGTGAGCCTTCCTCTGATTTCGGTATTGCGCTTGCCATCGCTTCAAGCGTTAAAGACAGACCGCTTCCGAAGGGAAATGTAGCGATCGGAGAAGTCGGACTCTTGGGTGAGCTGCGACGAGTCGGCAATCTTCAGCGCCGAGTTCGCGAAGCAAAAGCGCAGGGATTCCACTCCATTCTCAGTTGCGAAAAATATTCCTCTCTTCCTGTTGCGATCCGTTCCGTCTTTCGCTAACCGCGCTTCTTATTTTTTTCTGTGTTTACAATAGAGAGCCGCAGCTGTATGATGTTTTCCACAACTCACTTTTTGTTATCCACAATCGTGAATTCATTTGACTTATCCAGATTTGTTAAATCAATAATAAACATTACAGGCCTAGTTAATTATTCTAAGATATATTCTATAGGATTTGACAGCATTGGAAAAATGTGTTAAGTTTAGATCATCATGAATGCACGTAAAGTTTTTGCCTTAAAAATGAGAACCAATAAACGCAGAGAAGAGCGCAATAAGCGCAGGGAACAGGCAGTGAATGCCTTTGAAAGCCATCAGCTTGCAGATCTTTTCAAACTTGATCAGAAATTAGTTTTAATGGGGAAGTAAAAAATTAGAGCAAAGAGCATAGAGCATAGGGGATAGAGAGAAGAACTTTAAAAAGAATTTGAGATTTGTTGATAAAAGTTTATTGCGAAAAAAAGAGCATTACTACCGCAGCACGGAGGGCTCGAATAGCAATGCTCTTTCTTAAGTGTAGGATCGCGTTCGGACAGGTAACGCGAAACCTGAAAACGAACATAGCATGCGCTTTGTAGCTTGTCAACCTTTCGCATTTTCTTTGTTTGCTGTTTAGTATGCAGGGCGTATACCGCAATGAACATCCATATTTGTGCACACGGAGTGTTCAGTTGACATTGATACGTAAAATACCTTGACGGTTTCAGTGGTGGGTGATGTGTAGGGCCCAGCCTTCGCAACACTGCTTTGCGCAGACTGCATATTCAGCCGTTTCGCAAGCCGGTTGCTATGGCGGGCGGGCAGGCTTGGCACGTTGGCATATTCGAGGGGACTTGTATTCGACTGCTTTAGTGGTGGGTGATGTGTAGGGCAGGCGCATCACCCGCCTCTTGAGTAGTTGAATGACGAATATGCCTTTACTG
>MHCL01000017.1:0-32490 GCA_001816915.1 Candidatus Chisholmbacteria bacterium RIFCSPLOWO2_01_FULL_49_14 | reverse complement strand
CATATTACCCACTTTGGGACTTGACAGAATATTTTCCGGCTGAAAGAATGATCATGCTCCTTCCTCTGGGGAAGATTTGTGTTTTCTGAACGAATTCCGACAGACAGAGGCTTTCCAGATCATGAATTGTGTAGAGACTTCTTTTTTACGCACAACCTAGAGATATTTTTATGGCAGTTCGAGCGACTTCTTCCAAGAGGAGACTCATCCCTGAAGCGAAGACTTCAGCGAAGAAGGAAAACGACATGAGCAATACCAAGCCAGTGATGGCTGCGGAGAATCCGATTATCCCTCAAGAAACAGCCAAAGAAGTCACCGTTGAGCAAATTGTTGGCGATGGGGTGGACTCTCAATCCACTGTAAGCGAGTCGGCGCCGGTTCCTGTTCCTGATGCCTCAGTTGCGATGCCGCAGACTCCCGGTGGGGTTGGTTTTACGGGGTTTGTTGATGATCGGATTATTCCGGATGCCGGGCTCCCGACGGAGATCGTTTCGGGGATTCTGGATACCCGGCCTGAAGGTCATGGGCTTCTCAGACCTAAGTTTGCGCCAAGTACCGAAGATGTCTATATTTCTTCATCGCAGATCCGCCGATTTGCCTTGCGGCCTGGTGATCTTGTCGAGGGGCCGGCGAGGAGACCAAAAGAGAATGAACGCTACTGGGGACTTTTAAAAGTCGAACAGGTGAATGGGAAAAAAGTCTCCGCGTTAACACGGCGGGTCAACTTTGATCAGCTGATACCCATCTTTCCCAATGAGAAATTGGTTCTTGAGACGGGAAAGGAACCGCTTTCCAACCGGGTCATCGATTTGGTCGCGCCGATCGGCAAAGGACAGCGAGGGTTGATCGTTTCTCCGCCCAAGGCAGGGAAGACGACAATTCTTAAGGATATTGCTGCCGGTGTGGCTGCTAACTATCCTGATGTCCATATCATGGCCGTTTTGATCGGAGAACGCCCGGAAGAGGTGACCGACATCGGACGTCATATTGAAAAAGTGACGAACGGAACGGGAGAAATTGCCTCTTCAAATTTTGATGAACCTGCCGAACAGCAAACTTGGGTTGCGGAAACCGCTTTGGAACGGGCGAAACGTTTGGTGGAAATGGGCAGGGATGTGGTAATTGTCCTCGATTCGATTACCAGGTTGGCGCGCGCCTACAATCTGGCAATTCCGACTTCGGGAAGGACGCTCTCAGGAGGTTTCGACCCGGCGGCCTTGTATCCTCCGAAGCGATTTTTCGGCGCTGCCAGAAATTTTGAACCGTTTGAAACACCGGACGGCAACAAAACCGCATCGATGACCATTTTGGGTACGGCATTGGTTGAAACGGGAAGCCGAATGGATGATCTCATCTATGAGGAGTTCAAGGGCACGGGGAACATGGAACTGCATCTTGACCGACACTTGTCCGACCGGCGGATTTTCCCTTCGATTGATGTCCAACGGTCCGGCACCCGCAAGGAAGAGCTCTTGTTTGATTCCTCTTCCTACCAAAGCATTGTTATCATGCGGCGGATGATCGATGTTCTGAACAAGGATGAGCGTACGGAGCTTCTGATTGATCGTCTGCGGAAGTCGAAAAATAACAAGGAATTTTTAGCTTCACTCAAAGAGGGGTAATTTCACGTCCAGCGATAAGAGTTCAAGGCATACTAACCGCCAAATGGGCGGTTTTTTTAGCCGATTTTTCGGGAAACGTTCAATTGAAAGCGCGCTTCTGATGTGCTAGGATGCGGGCTTGCCGATCCCTTTAATCGAGGGAAGTTATGTTTGTCTTTCGCCAGTTTACTTCTGAGCTGGTTGAGTTTTTCCAGTCATTATACTCTTACGCCTCCCAGCGTATTGGGCATACTTTTTGGAGGTTTGAAGGGATAAAAGGCCTTTTTGTTTCCGGTCTTTATCGGCGAAGGGGAAAGTATGCCCAGCCGTTTGTCCATTCGGCTATGGCGGGGCTGACATTTGCCGCGGTTGCCTTCGGGCCGCTCCTCATTGCTCAAACGTTTCCCGGACAAGCAGCGACTTTTGATGATGAACTGCCGTCGGAAGTAGTTTTGGGGACGGCCTCCGAACCCGATAAAGCCATCGTGACCCGTATCTCGGATAAACCCAGGGCTGATGTGCTGGAATATGAAGTCCAGTCCGGAGACACCGTGAGCACCATAGCCGATAAATTCGGCGTTTCCATCGATACGGTTCTCTGGGCAAACTCGATGGGAGAGACGGACCGCATCAAGCCGGGACAGATTCTCAAGATCCCGCCGGTCACCGGCATCGTTCACTCCGTGAATAAGGGAGATACCATCTACTCGATTGCAAAGAAATTCGAAGCGGAACCGCAGGCAATTGTCGATTTTCCCTTCAATACCTTTACCAATGATGAAACGTTTGCGCTCGCCGTGGGCCAGACGATCATCGTTCCGGATGGCGTTAAACCCGATGTGAAACCCGTTGCTCCGGCCGCAAGCTTTGCGCGACTGCAGACGCCTGATGCGGGTGTGGTGTCGGCTACCGGGCAGTTCGTTTGGCCGGCTGCCGGGCGGATTTCGCAGCGCTTTGTCTGGTATCACCAGGGACTTGATATCGCCAACAAAGGCGGAGGTTCTATTCTTGCCGCTGATGCTGGAACTGTGGCGCTGGCCGGGTGGCCGGATAATCGAGGCTACGCGAACCGTGTGATTCTGGATCATGGAAACGGCTCCCAGACCCTCTATGCGCATCTTTCAAAGATCAATGTTTCCGTCGGTCAGACGGTGAATAGGGGAGACGTGGTCGGTCAAATGGGCTGTACGGGAAGATGCACCGGCACTCACCTTCATTTTGAGATCATTCAGCATGGCGTCCACGTGGACCCGTTGAATTATCTTCAATAGACGGGTTTCCCAGCAATCGTTAGGGGTGAAGTGATTACAGGCTATCCTGACAGACGAAGAGGCGGCAGCCCTGGTTGTCAATTTGCAGCGCCCATTGGGTTGAACAGATCCTGGTGCGGGGAATTTTCGGGACAGCGCATTTTCCGGGATAATAGGCTTGGGTTTCGAACTGTTTTGGCTGGTAGAGCGCCCAAACGAAGAGAGGAATGGTTGCGAGCATAAGCAGAATGAAGAGGAATCCGAGCCTATGGTGATGGTCAAGGAAGTGGGTTAGAGACTCAGCCATACTGATTTGAGACTACGAGATTTCATAAGGAGAGTCAATGACATCGACTGATTCCTTGCTTATCCAGGAGGAGCAGTTACTTCTTTGTTCAGGCAAAGAAGTAACCAAGAAAGCCTGCCCCATGAATCTCTGCCGGTGTCACATCGTCTCACTCGGCGGGGACCCTCGGAAATTCCCCTTCGACTCGCTCAGGGTCAGTTTCCGTGTCCCGCCTGAGTTCGACTCATTCCAAGCTGCAGGAGCTTCAAAGGGGAATGGTTTGGCATACATAGACTTCAAGTTTTTTACTTTTCGGTATAATTGCGGGTATGGAACAAGAGAAAGCTTCGAATATGAGGTCTGAATTGGATCGGCTCAGACCTCTTTCTGATTCAGGAATGGAGTCATTTCTACGTATTGATGAGGCGATTGAATGGTGGAAGAGTCTTCCGGAGAAGCGGTTGGATCTGTGTGCCTCAGTCTCCCTAGTTGCTTTATTCGGGAAGTGGGTTATGGAATACTTCGATGCTGAATCTCTCAGAGAGGGTAGAAACTTCTTCGATGCCCTGGCGGTGCTTTCTGTACTATTCAGGTTGGATAGAAGGGTATTGATCGCGAGCGCCGAAGAACTCGCTCAAGCCACATTATCACCAGCATTTGTTGGTGGGTTTGTGCTTTCTCATCCTTTTGGCCAAGAGGCACATGGTCACATGAGTACTTTGCTTCCTGGTCACATGATTGTTCCCGAAAAGGGTGAAGTAAACGCTGAAGATGGTGGTCTGAGTTTGCCGGTTCGGGAAGTCGAAGGACTGATTATGTTTGATCCGAGCCGAGACTATCACAATCCCGAGGAAGTTATCCTGTCTTACGAAGAGGTCTATCAGATTGCCGATCAGCTTGGACCTGCTCCTGATAAGAAAGTGATCTTTCTCCTTTATAGTCGAGGCGAACCTTTCGTTTCAATATCTCCTACTGAGGAAGTGCGAACACGTCTAGAGTTTCTCCTCGATTATTTGAGAGAGAGAGGCGAGGGTGCTTCCGATTCTGGTGATTCTTCTGGTACACCAATCGTCGGTTAGCTTTTTTTTCTATACGATGCCCATTGGCGTTCCTCTGCTTTTTTGCGAGCGCGGCAGATGGGACAAAACTTCGGCTGGCTTAAGCCTTTTTGGGTATAGAACTCCTGCTCTCCTTCCGACCAAAGGAATTCGTTTCCGCAATTCTGACAGATAAGCGTGAGGTCGGCCATGATTATCAGTTAACAATTAAAAAATTCAAAGTTGAAAAACTGAATCGCTGACAACTGATTTTGTGGACCGTAGCGGGATCGAACCGCTGACCTTTTGCATGCCATGCAAACGCTCTACCAGCTGAGCTAACGGCCCTTGGTGGACCAAGTCTGACTTGGTGGACCTAGCCGGAATCGAACCGGCGACCTCTGCAATGCGAATGCAGCGCTCTGCCAGCTGAGCTATAGGCCCGCAGAAGGTATTTTATCATAGGTCTGTGTGGATATTTGCGCCCTTCCTCTCTGGTGTGTAGAATGATTGGGAGTAAGGAGTAAGGAGTAAGGAGTAAGGAGTAAGGAGTAAGGAGTATGGACGTATACGATCACAGAAAGATTGAAGTCAAATGGCAGAAGAAGTGGAAAGAAGCGGGTATTTATCAGCCTGATCTTCGCAAAGCCAAGAAGCCTTTCTTCAACCTCATGATGTTCCCATACCCGTCGGCTGAGGGGCTGCATGTCGGGAATATGTACGCGTTCACCGGAGCAGACGTCTACGGGCGATACCAGCGCATGCAGGGATACGATATCTTTGAACCCATCGGTTTGGACGGATTTGGCATTCACTCGGAAAATTACGCCATCAGCATCGGCAAGCATCCGGCGGAGCAGGCGAAGGTTTCTGAACGGCGCTTCTATGAGCAGCTGTCCGCAATCGGAAATGGGTTTGCTTGGGATCAGAAACTTGAGACCTACGATCCTAAATACTACAAGTGGACGCAGTGGTTATTTGTGCAGATGTTCAAGCACGGGTTGGCCGTTCGCAAGAAGGCGATGGTCAACTGGTGTCCATCATGCAAGACTGTCCTTGCGGATGAGCAAGTCGAGGGCGGGAGATGTGAACGCTGTGGAAGTGAGACGACGCGCAGGGAAACCGAGCAGTGGTTCTTTAAGATCACTGAGTACGCGCAGCGACTGCTTGATAATATCGATGGCACAGGAAAGAAGAAACAGGAAACCGGAAACAATGGGGTTATTCGTACACAGTTCAGGCCAATGCCAAAGGGATACGATCCCCGCCTGGTCGGATTGCGCTGGCCGGAGAAGATTAAGATCGCGCAGAGGAATTGGATCGGCAAGAGCGAAGGCACTGAGATTGACTGGAACTACGGAAAGGGGAGGACAATCACCACTTTCACCACCCGTCTTGATACGATATTCGGGGTCACCTTTCTGGTGGTGGCGCCGGAGCACCCAATCGTCGCTTCGCTCCTAAATTCAAAATTTAAAATTCAAAGTTCAAAGTTGAGAGAAGTGAAGAGCTATATCGAGGGGGCGCTCAAGAAGACGGAGCAGAAGCGTCAAGCGGCAGAGAAAGAGAAAACGGGAGTTGACAGCGGACTTCGCGGTGAACATCCGTTGACCGGTGAACCCATACCGATTTGGATTGCGGAGTTTGTGCTCAAGGATTACGGCACCGGGGCGGTAATGGGAGTTCCGGCGCATGATCAGCGGGATTACGAGTTTGCCTCGCAACATCATTTACCGATCCGAAAGGTGATTGAAGTTGCCGGGAAGAGTGTGGCAGACGTCGCGGTTACTGAGTACGGGACACTTGTTGGCTCCGGGCTGTATGACGGATACAGTTCACAAGAGGCGATGAAGGGGATACTCAGGGATTTGGAGGCAAAGAAAGCCGGGAGGAAGGCTGTCAGCTATCACCTGCGGGACTGGCTCATCTCCCGTCAGCGGTATTGGGGACCTCCGATTCCGATGCTATTTTGTCAGCAGTGTGCCAAGCGGGGTAGAACCTTTAAAGGAGGATACCTTAAAGGTATGGCCGGTTGGTGGCCGGCTTCCGAAGAGGAGCTTCCAGTGTTGCTGCCGGAGATGAGCTACGAAAACGTCAGACCCGCCGGAGACGGCAAAGCCCCGCTCGAGAAAGCGCCCGAGAGTTGGTTGTACACCAAATGCCCTCAGTGCGGAGGACGAGCGAAGCGGGAGACGGATGTTTCCGACACTTTTCTGGATAGCTCGTGGTACTTTTTGAGATATCCTTCGGTCAACCTTAAAAATTCGAAGCACGAAACACGAAACGGGGAGATATCAAATCGTTTCGAATTTCGAGATTCGAATTTCGAGATTCCTTGGGATCAAGAGGTCACAAGGTCGTGGTTACCTGTTGACGCCTATATCGGCGGAGCCGAACATGCGGTGCTGCACCTTCTCTACAGCAGGTTTGTAACCATGGCGCTTCATGACTGGGATTACCTCCCGTTTGAGGAACCATTTCCCTTCTTGTTCAGTCATGGTTTGATCATCAAGGACGGGGCGAAGATGAGTAAAAGCCGGGGAAACGTCGTTATCCCTGATGACTATATCAATAAGTTTGGTTCTGATACATTAAGATTGTATTTGATGTTCTTAGGACCCTATGATTTGGGTGGAGATTTTCAAGATACCGGGATCGCAGGGATGTACAGATTCCTGACGCGAGTCTGGAAACTCTATCAAGATAATTCAAAATTACAACTGAAAAATTCAAAATTAGGGAAAAATTCAAATAGGGATTTAGAGCGATCGTTACATCGGACGATTCAAAAAGTAACGGAGGACATCGGCAAGTTTAAATTTAATACCGCCATTGCGTTTTTAATGGAGTTCGTCAATGAATGGGAAGATGGGGGAAGCCTTTCAAGAGAAGATTGCGGAAGCTTCCTCAAGTTGCTTGCCCCTTTTTCCCCACATATCAGCGAAGAATTATGGCAGGTAATCCAACAAAAAGAAGAAGCAAAAGCTAGCTTTTCCAGCATCCATGTGGCCGAATGGCCCAGCTTTGACGAGCAACTGACGCAATTTAAAGAAGTTGAGATTGTCGTGCAAGTCAATGGAAAATTGCGGGGGAAATTTAGCGTTTCCGCGAAAGATTCGGAAAATAAAGAGAAGCTTATCGCGCTTGCAAGAGAAGTGAAGGGTGTTTTGCCGTATGTAACTGCGGAAAACCCCAAAGCAATCATTTGGGTCAAGGGAAAACTGGTCAATTTCGTCTTATCATAAAGCCGGACGCTGCCCATGAATTTCCTGCTCAACCTCGATCGGGTTTTTGAGGAACACCGGGTGACGCTGCTTCTTGCCCTGATAGGCCTCTTTCTGCTGGGCGTGGGTGTGCTTTCCGCTGTTACCATCGCGATAAACCGAAGTAAACCGACGGTTGAGATCATTCCTGTTCAAGAGGCAGAGCCCAGCGGTACTCTAGAAATTGTTGTCGATGTGGCAGGCGCCGTTGAGAAACCAGGACTCTACCGTCTTCCCCGAGAGGCTCGAGTGAATGATGCGTTGGTTGCCGCCGGCGGATTTTCCGCGGATGCCGATCGGAATTGGGTGGAGAAGTATATCAATCTTGCACAATTGTTATCGGATGGCATCAAGCTTTATATTCCAACCGTTTCTGAAGATCTGTCGGCAGAAACTCTTGGTTCAAACAATCCGGCGGATGCCGGTGGGGCGGTGATTGGATATCAAACCCAAACGATAAATGTTAACACGGCAAGCCTCGCGGAGTTGGATTCTCTCTGGGGAATTGGTGAAAAGCGGGCGCAGGCGATCGTCGACAATCGGCCGTACGGAGATCTTTCCGAATTGACATCCAAGGCAGGTATCCCAAAAAATGTTTTTGAACGCATCAAATCTCAAATTTCGCTTTATTAACCAGCTTATCTCATGCTCCGGAATGCGCAGGAATTCTCATAAAAACATCGATTGCTATTCCTGCGAGTCGGTTGCCAAACGACGATAAACTTGATCTATTATGATGCGTATTATTATAATAAGTACGCTATTGATTGCACTATCCGGTCTGTGGGTTCTACGCTACCATGCAGCGCTCTATTCAACCGATGTGATCCCCAACGACAGCATGGTAAGGATTCAAGGATATGTGACTTCACAACCATATCTAAAAGCATCAATACAGATCATGCGTATTGAACGCTTCCAAGTACTCTCTGAACCATTTCCGAGGTTCTCGTATGGTGATCATGTACAACTGATTGGCAATATCCAAGAACGGCTGACAGATTCCGGACAAACGGAACTATGGTTGATCTATCCAGAAATTCGCATACTGCAGGAGACGAATGGAGTTGCAAGTCCGCTGGCGATTCGGATCATCGCTTCGATCTACGGGGTGAGACAAAGTCTCCAAGAGATTTTCTCAGATTTACTGCCCGAACCGCACGCCTCGCTGACAGCAGGAGTGGTTTTAGGGGTGCATCGAAGTTTAGCGCAGGATTTCGAACGAGCGCTGCGGCAAACGGGCACCATCCATGTGATTGTCGCTTCCGGGTATAACGTTTCGGTGGTGGCGGGACTGTTGATGACCATGCTCGGGCAATTCCTCAACAGGCGGTGGGTGTTACCTCTGGCGATTTTGGGAATTATCCTTTATACCATCATGGCCGGAGGTGAACCGCCGATTATTCGCGCCGCGATTATGGGATCACTGGCGTTTATCGCGCAGTTTCTCGGCAAGCAATATCATGGATTATGGGTGCTTTTACTGACATCAATGCTTATGGCGTTGATCTCGCCACTGCTGATCTATGATGTTGGATTTCAACTGTCGGTGGCGGCTACCTTCGGCATTTTGGCGCTCACACCGACACTTACTCCGCTGCTTGCCAGAGGCGTCCGATTACTTGGGAGAAACCTCACAGAGGATCTTGGAGTGACACTTGGCGCACAACTGTCAGTGTTGCCCATCCTTCTGGTCCATTTCGGGAGCGTGAGTTGGATTTCTCCTCTGGTGAATCTGATTGTCGTGAATTTGGTTCCAGTGATCATGGGTTTTGGGGGACTGCTGGCCGGTGCCGGTTTTCTCTGGCTGGATATGGCTCGAGTCGTTGCCCTCTTAGCCTGGGTTCCGTTGGAAGCTTTTATTGTGGTGGTGAATTGGTTTGACGGACTTCCGCTTCGCCCGATCAGCATTTCCTCTCATTCTGCCTGGTGGGTTGCCGCATACTACGCGCTGATGTTTTTCTGGATATGGAAGAGTAACCGACATCCTGCACGGGCGGTTATTCAAGTCAAGAGGAGGGACGAGTGATGAGCGGCGCAAATCCCATACCTCGGATTATTTTCTTGATTTTCGCAATCGGAATAGGATTATTTTTCGGGATTATCCGTTCCTTACCCGATCAGTATGCCCACGTCATTGCCTGTGATGTCGGTCAAGGAGACGCGATCTTACTGTCCTCTCAATCTTCTCAGGTGCTTATCGACGGAGGTCCCGACAGCAAAGTCTTGGATTGCCTGTCGCAGCACATTCCTTTCTGGGATAGGACGCTCGAAGTGGTGGTTTTAACTCACCCTCAGGCTGATCATATGAATGGCTTAGTCGACGTTCTTGATCGCTTTGCCGTTGAACAGGTTATCGTCAATGGGGTTGTCAATGACACCGCCGGTTTTCGGGCATTTCAAGATGCCGTTTTTAAGGAAGGAGCTTCCATTCATCTGCCATCCCGTGGTGATATCATCCGCATAGGAGAGTTTGAGCTTTCAGTTCTTTGGCCCGGTAACCAGGTCGGCTTGGCAGAGGTGTGGCAGCCTGAGACCGGAGGAACTATCTTGGGGGCAGCAACCCATCAGGGGGACATCAATGAAACTTCGATCGTTACGAGACTAACGTATGGGGATTTTGATGCTTTATTTGTCGGCGATATCGGATTTTCTACGGAGGAAGCACTCGTTGCCGATGGAGTGCTTGGAAAGGTTGAGCTTTTAAAAGTCGGGCATCACGGGTCTAAATACGCATCATCAGCGGAATTCTTGGACGCGGTGCATCCCGCATTGGGGATTATCTCCGTCGGCGCACAAAATCGATTCGGGCATCCGACGCAGGAGACTTTGATGCGTTTGGATCAGGTTGGGGCACGGATTCTGCGTACCGACATTTCCGGAGACGTCGAAGTCGATTCTGACGGAAAGAAGTATTGGGTGGTCAATTAGTTTATTCAGAGTA
Source organism: Candidatus Chisholmbacteria bacterium RIFCSPLOWO2_01_FULL_49_14 (assembly GCA_001816915.1). Lineage (GTDB taxonomy): Bacteria > Patescibacteriota > Microgenomatia > UBA1400 > Chisholmbacteraceae > 2-01-FULL-49-14. Next base: position 22,109 of record MHCL01000017.1, on the reverse strand, counting down.
GACGTGCGGCTAGTGAAAATATACTCAGGGTGTTAGAGTAAAATTATGAATGAGATTGAATGGCTGCAATCAAGATCAGGAAATGGGGATGATGTGTTGCGCAGTGCAGACTCTTTTCTCGAAAAGGCCAAAGAATCTGAGAGTTTTTCTCTAGCATCAGAAACCGTCAACGTGTTTGATCCGGACGAGTTAGATACAGATTCATTGGAGGGATTTGCCGCGAGTTTGCGGGAGGAATTCTTTAATTATTATGTCTCTCCTTTTCTTCCGGAGAATGGTTATCATACAAATCAGGATATTGCTCAAGCACTCAAGAAGAAGTCCGTTGAGGTCTACGCTCAAGATGTACGGGGATTGGTTTCCACAATTTTGCATGCCATCCATGGGGAGGAGCACGATTTTTATCCCATTCGGGCTCTTTACCTGCAATGGCAAGAGCTTGAGCTGGGAGTGTTGGTGATGTCGATAGAAGCAAAAGAGCCGTGGTTGTTGAGCATCGCGGTTGCTCCGTATGATGAGTTTTTCGATCCTCATGATGGTCATGAATACTATCTTCCTATCTTTGAGCGGATCTGGGAAGGTATACCCGGGGATGGATCCCTTACCAAGAGCCTGGTTATGGCACTATCCGGAGATTTGGATGGTTTGGCAGAGATAGGTTTTATTGATCGGGTAGCTCCCATGAGCGAATAGCGCGTACTTCTTCTCTTGCTTCGTTTCAGAAACCTCAGGAGCTGGTATACTAGGCACATGTTTGTAGATGAGCTGAAGCTTCAGATAAAAAAAGCGTTGAAGGCCTTAAATCTTCCTCAGGTAGATATAACATTAGAGCATCCGGCGGATGAAGCGCATGGGGACTATGCAACGAATGTCGCACTGAAGTTGCACCAGCAACTTCATAGGCACGAAGCACGAAGCATGAAGCATGAAAAAATCTCACAGGTTGCTCCCTATAAAACTCCTAGGGAAATTGCAAAGGCGATTGCTGACTATTTCGAATTTCGGATTTCGGATTTCGGATTTCTCCACAAAGTGGAGGTAGCGGGTCCGGGATTTATCAATTTTTGGATATCCGAACACTTTTTGTTGGATGAACTCAAACGCATTTTAGATCTGGGAGATAAATATGGAGAGAATGCTTTGGGTAAAGGAAAAAAGATTCTCCTTGAATTCACAGATCCCAACCCATTTAAGGAATTTCATATCGGTCATTTGTACTCAAACATTGTCGGAGAGTCATTGGCGCGGTTACTGGAGGCGACAGGTGCCACAGTTAAGCGGGCAAACTATCAGGGTGATGTCGGGCTGCATGTTGCCAAAGCCATTTTTGGGCTTTTGCAAATTCAAAATTCCAAATTACAAATTCAAAAGTGGGAGAAAAAGGCGCTCGAAGAACGGGTAAAAATATTAGGACGGGCTTATGCGATGGGTGCGAGAGCCTATGAAGAAGATGAGGGGGCCAAAAAGGAGATTAAGGAACTTAATTCAAAGATTTATGCACAGGATCCTGAGATTCAGGAGCTTTACAACAAGGGAAGGGAGTGGAGCCTTGAGTACTTCGAGTCCATTTACAAACGGTTAGGGACCGCATTCGATTTTTACTACTTCGAGCGGGAGGCTGGGAAGATTGGGCTGGAACTCGTCAAACAACATTTGAAGGATGGGATCTTCGAGGAGAGCCAGGGTGCCATTGTTTTCCCCGGAGAAAAGCATGGCCTGCATACCAGAGTGTTCATTAATTCCCAGGGTTTGCCGACCTATGAGGCGAAGGATTTGGGTTTGGCACTCACGAAGTACCAAGATTTTGCCTTTGATGAGTCGGTCATCATCACCGGTAACGAAGTCGATGAATATTTTCGTGTAGTCCTGAAAGCCCTTTCACTCATCAATCCGGCCCTCGGGCAGAAGACGAAACATATTTCGCACGGGATGGTACGGTTGCCGGGAGGAAAGATGTCATCGAGAACAGGAGATGTGATAACCGGTGAGTGGCTCTTGGATGAGGCAAAGGGCGGGGTGACGGAGATTATTCAAAAGGCCGGATCTCTTGATAAGTCAATTCAGGATTCCGTGGCGGAGACGGTCGGGTTGGGGGCTGTTAAGTACGCACTCCTCAAGAGCAGTATCGGTCGGGATATTGTGTTTGACTTCAAGGAGTCGGTCAGTTTTGAGGGCAACAGCGGGCCGTATCTCCAGTATACGTACGCAAGAGCGCGAAGCGTACTTTCTCAAGCAAAAAACTCAACCTTTAAAGTAGGATCCTTTAAAGGTATTCAATTGAATGCTGAGGAACTCAGCATTTTGCGCTGGCTCTATCGATATCCCGAGGCGGTGGATCTGGCGGCTCAAGAATTTTCCCCCAACGTCATCTGCGGATATCTCTTTGAGCTGGCGCAGCGTTTCAACGCGTTCTACAACAAGCATCGGATCCTTCAGGCAAAAGAAAAAGGGGTTCGGGCATTTCGGATGCAGCTGACAACCGCTGTTTCGCAGATACTTTCCAATGGGCTTTTTCTTCTTGGTATCAAAGCTCCCCGGAAGATGTAATTGGTTCCATCATAAATCCAGCTGGAGAATAGAGTGGTTTTTCCTCTTCCACCGGGATTGGCATGTTCCCCGATTCCTTCTTGCGATCACTTTTCTCTAGTGTAGAATACAACCCAAGATGAGTCATGATCTGCTGCAAGCATCTATCCATGAGGGTGAAGACGGATATTCATCCGAACTCCGGATGGTCGGGGAGCGAGCCGTCGAGTACCAAGAACTTCACTTTCATGAACCCGCGGTGAACCATGCGCTTGGTGCGGCTGCGGTCGTCGGCGACTGGGGGATTGCCATGAATCCGGATGAACATCTCAGGGCGGTAGATGAACACGTACGGGTAATGGGGAGAGAAGAGTTGGGCCGAAGTCATGTTGAAAGTGGATTTTCGCAGACGCGTTGGAGCAAGCTGATGCCTTACTCCGAGCTTCTTCCCTTTCAAGCTGAAGTGTCCCGGAGGGCGATTCTTGAAAGTTGTCGGGCTGTGGGAGTCGATCCCTCAAATCTAAAACGGATCAGCGTTGCCTCGACAACGCCGTTCTCTGAGGACATCGCGAACCTTGTTCGGGCTTCCCTTGGTGTCTCCAGTGAGGTTCCCGCCGAATATGTGGCCGCTGCTTGTAATTCATCAGCGCTTGCCTTTGACCTTCATCTGCAAGAGGCTGCTAACTATCCGGACGGTCCGCAGGCGATTGTCGGCCTCGAAACGATGATGTCATTGCGGGAGCCTTTGGTTGATCTTACACATCCCGATGCCTACAACTATGCCAGGGGCGTAACCGATCGGACGTCGTTGTCTTTTTTTTCCGATCGAGCTGCGGCATTGGTTTATGATCCGAAGCGTTTGCGTGTGCTTGCGCGAGCGACGCACGGAGAACCGGATACGCGGGGAGCATTGGGGGGACTAATGACCATTGATTTTACCGGCAAAGAGGTAGAGGGGTACAGCGGATTGTTGCGCAGGAACGGGCGAGGAGTGGTAGCTCATATTCCTGATCCGAAACCTGACCAAGCGGTGTACATGAATGATTTGGGAACGACCCGCTTGTTTCTCACCTTGCTGCGTAGTCTTGCAGATAAATTCAAGGTTCAGTACGGAGAACGGATGGGAGAGCCGTTTGATCCTTCACGGGTTGAGCATGTCATGGCCCATCATCCGAGTTTCCAGATTCATAATCACTTGCGGGAGAAGCTTCTCGGTTTCTCGCAAAGCGTTATGCCGTGGTGTCGGGAGCATGTCAATGCGCCGGCCTGTACCTTTGGAATGGAAATGGCGCGGGTTCTGCCTAACCTGCAGGTGGGAGATCGGATACTTCAGGTCTTTTTCGGAGCGGGAGCAACGGGACAGATTCTTCTCACGGAGATCGTCTGATTTTTCCCAAAGTGAAGACGGGTTCATCATTTCTTCTCCTTGAGATAGATACTTTTCGCAACGTTCTTGGAAGTTCAATATGCTCTGTGTTAAGATTTATTTGGTATCAATCAATAGCAGATTTTGATGCACCAAGAGAAGAAAGATCGAATCATCGCTATCAGTCTGTTTACGCTGTTTACGCTTCTTACCTCGGTGATCGCCATCCGTCAGAAGCAGAGTTCGGGGCTTGCCGCGACCGATGGCTTTTTCGGGGATATTATCGTTGACAACGATCTTGCCTACGGCACATTACCTTTGCAGAAACTGGATCTCTGTGAGCCGAAGAACATCTCGGGGAAAGTTCCCGGTGTGATCCTCATTCACGGCGGAGGAGGGGATAAATCCGGTTATTCCCTCATTTGCCGGCAGTTGGCGAAACAGGGGCTGGTTGCGATAGCCGTGAACTTCCGGGAGAGTCCTCCTCCCGGATACAAAGTAATTTTGCCCGACAATAGAGACGCCCTTTCCTGGTTAAAGCAGCGGCCGGAAGTTGATCCCCAGCGAATCGCGGCGATGGGAGGAAGTTTGGGAGGCTATGTCAGTTCCCTTTTGGGAACCATGGAGTTTCCCAATAAAGTCAACTGCGTTGCCAACAATTATGGTCCGACTGATTTTACCGACCCAACGTTTTATCAGGATTCTCCTGTAAAGCAGCAATTCGTTGACAAATTTTTCGGGGGTGTGACGTATGAGGATGATCCTCAGCTCTATAGGGATTTGTCTCCCATCACCCACGTCTCCGTTCAGGATCCGGCAGCCTGGTTGTTTACCAGAAGCACAAACGATCATCTGGTCCCGAGAAGCCAGATGGAGCGCATGGTTGCGGCACTCAAGAGTGTCGGTATATCGAGCCAGATTTACGAATACGAAGGGACCGGCGGAGGACATGCAAACAACCTTTCGCCAAAAGAAAATCTCAAACTCCTGGACACGCGGATATCATTTCTGGTTCAGTGTTTGTCCAAATAGCTCCACATATTTCTTTAGACCGTAAAAACATCTTTGACTTTCTTTCTTCGACTCCTCCAATGCGTGTTACAATAGCGGCGTGGACGACGCATATCATCGATTGAGCCTTCCTTCAGGAATTACCCTTCTTACTGTGCCGATGGCGGGTGTTGCGAGTTTGACCTTGCTTGTCATGGTGCGCACCGGCAGTCGGGATGAGCCGGAGAAACTGGCGGGTATTTCCCACTTCCTCGAGCACATGGTGTTTAAAGGAACGCAGAAATATCCGACCGCCTATGAGGTTACCTCGGCGATTGATTCCATCGGCGGCGAATTTAACGCCTACACGAGCAAGGAATTCACCGGCTTCTATATCAAATTGGCCGCTTCTCATTTTCAGCGCGGCGCGGATCTCCTCTCGGAGATTCTGGTGCGGCCGCGATTGGCTGCCAATGATGTCAGTAAAGAGAAGGGAGTCATTATTGAGGAGATTAACATGTACGATGATCTCCCGCCGAAAAAAGTCGCTGACGTCTATGAACGGCTGATCTACGGAAATACGAGCCTCGGCAGAGAGACGATCGGGAACCGAAATTCCGTGCAAGTAATTTCCCGCAAGGACCTTCTGGCGTATCTACGGCAACGCTATACATCAGGAAGGCTGGTTATCGGCGTGGTCGGCGGAATAAAGCATGCGGGGCTGGGCCTGTCCGTTATACGAGACAGCATTGGACAAGCCTTTGCCGGTTTACCTCGAGGAAAAGACGGTTGGGGGAAGCCCGCCATTCTCCGGCAGGCAAAACCCGCGGTCTCCTTCTTTGAGAAGCAGACCGGACAGTCGCACTTCATCCTCGGAGTTCGGACTTTTCCGAGAGGGCATAAAGACAGGTACGCGTTAGGTGTGTTGTCCGTTATTCTGGGCGGCAGCGCCAGCTCGAGATTGTTTACGGAAATTCGCGAGAAACGGGGACTGGCGTATTACGTCAAAGCTGATGTTGATACCTATTTTGATTGCGGGGATTTGAGCGTGAGCGCCGGAGTCGATACGAACCAAATTGACACGGCGTTGCGATTGGTACTCGAGCAGTTCAGGAATGTGTCAAGGAAGACAGGAGAAGGGAGCATCACCGAGGAAGAAGTAACCCGGGCTAAAGAATTTCTCAAGGGCCGGTTTATCCTGGAGCTTGAGGACAGTCATGATCTGGCCGATCTTTTTGTCCGGCGCTTCCTTCTAGAGAGAAAAATTCTCACGCCGAGCCAATATCTTTCCAGGATTTCTGCTGTCACCCGGGATGATATTGTACGCGTAGCGCGCACGATTTTTACAGAAAAGAATCTCAATTTGGCGATTGTGGGGCCGTACAGTAAAACCCATAGACAGCGGTTCATGAAATTGCTTACAATAGAGGAAATAATGAATAGGAAATAGGAAATAATGATTTGAAAGATGACGGTATTACTCATTACTCATTACTCATTACTCATTTATCATTGAACCGGAGGTACTATGCAGGCACAACGAAGTGTGGTGATGGTCAAACCGGATGGGTTGCAGCGGGGTTTGGTGGGCGAGATCATTTCCCGGTTCGAGCGCAAGGGACTGAAACTCGTTGGAATCAAGATGCTCCAACTCACGGACGAGGTGCTGGAACACTGGTACGCCCATCATAAGGGAAAACCGTTTTTCCCCAGGTTGGTGAGTTTTATGAAGGTGGCGCCCGTCGTGGCCATGCTCTGGGAAGGCTTGGACTGCGTGCAGACGGTGCGCATGCTCACCGGCATCACCAAGGCCCGGGAGGCGGAGGCCGGTTCGATCCGGGGGGATTTGGCGGTCTCCCAACAGCTTAATTTGATCCACGCTTCCGATTCAATCGAGATGGCGCAGAAGGAAGAGAAGCTCATCTTCTCTCGGGAAGAGATTTTTGAATACAAGAAGGATATTGAGGTCTTCGTCTACTCCGAGGAAGAGAGAGAATAAAGATAGGGATTAGGGGTTAGGTTTTAGCTTATAGCTTATAGTAGAGAAGAAGTAGGTTTTAGGGGTTAGGAGTTAGGGTTTAGGGACAAGTCTTCAGTTTCCAGTGAGTGAATTGACCTTTAAGGTAGGATCCCTGCAAGGTATGTCCTATAGTTGTATTCTAGACTAGTTGTGGTATACTTCCGGGAATTATGAGTCCAAGAGAGACAGAAGCACCATTTGCAGTACAAAGATTGTCCGATGAGGAGCTAGGTCGGGAAACGCACAGGTTGATGGGCGCGTATATAGATACTTTACGCGATCTTCGGACTCAACTTGGTAGACAACCATATATACCCCCGTACCATGAATTTCCGTCTGGCATTGTTTTCGACCCTTTGCGATACGAGCATGAAGGTGGTTATTTTCGTTACCATATTACCCTGAGACCTGAAGGCGGCGATCGCTGGAGTCTTGACATTCTCAGGTTTCTTGCTCATCCTGGGACTGGGAGACCAGTGGGGCGGGAGGGCTTCTTATCCGATCATGTGACGCTGATGGACGATTCAGGGGAAGAACCTTCTCGCTGGCATCGCGTTGGTTATGAAAGAGTCGTTAGTGATGAATATGGAAATAGCTTTTCATCCGAGGATGATCCTACAGCCGTAAAGCAAACGGAAGAATTCTTGGAAGACCTAAGGAATTCAGCTGAAGCTGAGTTTAGCCCCTTTGGGTTAAGAGTGCGAGCAGAATTTGCGATCGATCAGATAAAGAGAGCTCTGCGTGATTTTCCTCAGTTGACGACGGAGTTCGATCGTGCTTTCGCCGACTATAGGGGAGCTCATTTGTTCGAATCTCATGAAGATGTTGCACCGCTTATTGCTGATGTTCAATTTGACAAAGGGAGTTTCCGTTACCAGGTGAGACGTAAACTATCGCTCGATGATACGGAGGAGATTACTATTTCTAAATTCCCCTCTCTTAGATTTGTTCAACAGCAAGAGTTGGAGGGCATTACTCTCAGAAAAATAGATTATCTTTCTCAAGGATATATTCTAGAATATCTAGGATATATTGAGCACAGATCAGCTTTTTCGGAAGCTGGAGAGATGAAATCCTCCAGAGGAAATGCGGTTGCAACGGCAGAAATAGCGAGATTTATTACGGAACTTCAGGATCTTCTGAGAAATTCAGCATAGTTTTATTGCTGTGTCATTCGCTTTCCTCGTCGAGGATTCTTTTTAACTGAGCGGCGATCGCCTGGCGTTTAAAAAGAGTACCGTTATGGCCTATAGTTGATTTTTCAGGAGGATGTGGTATACTTCCGAGAATTATGAATAGGGGTGGAGCAGAAACACCAAGTGAAGAGAGACGACTGAACCTGGCTGAGATCACTTCGGAAGCGAGTCGATTAATCGGGTTGTTTAAAGAGACCCTGAGAGCGGATCCCGAGTTCTCGAAAACCCTGGTGGATGGTTATCTCAGCGAAGAGCCTGACGACAGGAGTAACTTCGGTCACGAACCGATTAAGATCACGAGGGGTAGTTTTCGATATTCGATTGATTACGGTGCAATCAAGGGTCATAACGGCCGTTTGGGCCAAGAGTTAGTGATTATCCGGGAACTATCAGGAGTGAAACTCCAAGGAGATCTGACAGTAATGATGGATTTGCGTGTGGAGCCTGATAATTCAGCCCTCATTAAATTTAAGAGGGGAAAACGAGATAGCCATAAAATTTGGGATGAAGAAGGTCTGGAACTCCACCTTTCGACTCCAACTGCGATTTCTCAAGTCGAAGGATTTTTGGTCGATTTTCAGCAAGTGATTTAGTTATTTTGGTGTCATCTATGACAAATTCTGAAGGATCGATTATCACAGGAGACAGCTCTCCAGATGAGCTGTTGGCTGTCGATGATGTGTTTATGCATGCACTACGATTAATTGGGGAGTTTCGTGATATCCTTGATAAAGACTTGTCTTTTCTTCTATCCGCAGAGAATTTTGGGGAAGTTAAATTATTCAAAGATATCGCTCCCAATGTTCCTTTTCACCTTTTTCGAATGCATAGAACCCAGTACATTCTCAGCTATGAGGAGCTTGATTCTCGGCGAACGTTAGAGATTTCTAAAGATTTTGGTAGGGAAGCAGAGAGAAGGGAAGAGGAACGTATTAAACTTTCGTATGTAGATCCCGCTGATGAGAATTTTCCAGTTGAGATTCTGTGGACACGATTTGATACGGACAAGGGAAGAGAAGAACACAGGAATACGCGGACCGCAGTTGAGGGAGTTAAAGGATTTTTGGAAGGGCTTCGAAAGGCTTCTCAGATTCCTGACCTTTAAGGTAGGATCCCTGCAAGGTATGTCTTATTAGCTTTGGTCGATGGCGGATTGGATGAGGGATTTTAACTCTTCGTAGGTTCCGGGATTCTTGATTCTCGTGCCGTTTAAGAAAAATGTCGGGGTAGAACTGATTCCCAACCTCAAGCCGCTTTGATAGTCGCTTTGCACATTGTCAGCCGCTTCGCTTGAGTCCAAATCCGTCCTGAACTGGTCGGTGTTCAAGTCCATATCTTGCGCATAACCGATGATCATTTCCTTAGCGTTACCGCTTTCCGACCAAGCGCTTTGGAAGTCAAAGAGCTTATCGTGCATCTCCCAGAATTTTCCCTGCTTGCCGGCAGCTTCCGCTGCTTGGGCGGAGAGCTGGGCATTTTGATGGATTTCCCGGATCGGGTAATGCCGATAGACGACCCGCAGGCCGTCTTTGAACTCATCAACCGCTTGGTTTATAAGCGGGAAGTATGAAGCGCAGGCGGGGCACTGGAAATCGCTGTATTCGATGAGCGTTGCCTTGGCATTTTCCGGTCCCTTTACCCAATCGCTTACTTGGATAACCATTTCTGTTTGCAGAGTTTGCGGGTCTATCTTCGTCGTGACAGTTGAAGAATTCGTCAAGACGACGCCGATAACCAGAATGAGGACCGTTATGCCGATGATGCCGATGACGAATTTGCTCATAGGTTTGAAGTGTACAGGAAATAAGCTGTGATCTCAAGAAGTAGCGCTGGCGCTCAACCACTTTGACACCGTTGATCTGGCGTTGTAGTATTCAGCCACTTTATGTCAAAAAAAGAGAGCCTGCGCAGCCGGAGAAGACAGGCGGCACGTCAACGGGACTTTTCGCGTCGAGCCGCGATTGTTGCGGGCTCAGTCGGCACAGCCGGCCTGGGGCTCTATCTTCTTGATCGCCGTTTCGGAATTTTTTCAGGAGAACGGTTGGGTTCTGAATACCCGGAAGTTCTACGATACTATCCGGAAATGGCAGAACAGCCCGTCAGAGAAAACGGAGTTTTTCAAACGACCCAGACTTCTGTTCGCTGGTTCAATTTCGGTGATGCGCGTTTTGATCCCGATGCGGCAGCCAGGATATTTTCTTATTTTGAGGAAATATCCGACAATGGCATTATTTCTTCCATTCATAATCCGAGCGGAGAGGACGTTTATTTTGAAGCAAGACCAAATCCCGTTGTACGTCCGGAGCATGTCTTTATTACCTCAGCGGAAGCTCCAAACCCATCATGGTTAACGGATTGGGGACAAGGCGGCACCTACAGAGGATTTGATGGTTCTGTGAACTTGACTCGCATTCCCCTCGTGTCTCCAGAGCCGGGATTGGAGCGGGAGGTCTATGATACTGTCGAGAAGAACGCAAATAAAATATTCATCATCGAAGCTTGCCAGAACTCGGTCAATGTCATCTCTTCCGATCCGGAAACCCCTCACTACTTTCAAGAGGCATTTTGCGTTGGTTCGGGTACAGCCGTTGCTTTTCGCCAAATGAAGGTTACATATTCGGGCTACACAGAATTTGTTCATGATAAAGCATTCCAGGTTCCTGCAGGTACCATTCCCTTCGTGGAACTTGATGAGGTCCTGTATCACGAGATACCGGTCTTTTCTCCAGCCATACATCTCGAACAATAACCGTTTCTTGGAACACATCCACCGATTCCGTCAACCAGACAGTTCGACCGAATTTGTCATTCTTCCGGCCCGAGGGGGTTTATTTTTACCGGTCTGGCGTAGCGCTCGCTTGAGACGCGCAGGACTTTTTTGCGATTTTGGTTTTTTGATTTGGGGAGAGGCAGGGTTATGGCCGGAAAGGGCGCGGACGTCGCATTGTCAATGGAGAGTTTGGCCACAATCTGGAATTTTCCCAAATTGACGAGATCCTCTTCAGTGTAGATGCCGCCGAATTCTTTCATGAGCCGTGCCGCGTCCTCCGCACCGACCAGGAAGCTCACCAGCGTGCCGATGTTTCCGAAGATCGCTTTCTCAAGCTCTTCAACAAGCTGTGCCATATACTGGTTGGCGAGGATGAGGTTCAATCGGTACTTCCTCGCCTCGGAGAGGATTTTGATGAAGCTCGTCGTCGCGAAGTTCTGAAACTCATCGACGTAGAGGAAGAAGTCACGGCGCTCGCTTTCCGGGATATTAATCCTGTTCATGGCGGCCAGCTGCAAACGGGTGATGAGCATCGCGCCCAAGAGCGCGGCGTTGTCCTCTCCCAGTTTTCCCTGCGCGAGATTGGCGATCAAAATTTTTCCGTTGTTCATCAGATCTTCAAGGTTGACTGAGGAGACCGGCGAGCTGATCACCCCGCGGATCGTGGGGCTGGTGACGAACTGGCCGACTTTGTTGAGGATCGGCGAGATGGCTTCACTGCGCAGTTTTTCGTTCATTTTGGCGTATTCCCGCATCCAGAAATCTTTCAGGACATCATCCGGCAGCTTATCCAAGACCGATTGGCGGAAGGAATCATCGGTGAGCATCCGGGGAACGTCATCCAGCGTCGAGTTTGGCCGCTGCACGAGCGTCAGGAGGGTATTGCGCAGGATATATTCGAGCCTTGGTCCCCAGGAGTAGGAATAGAGCTTGTAGAAGATAGAGACGATACCGGAAGCCACCAGTTCGGCGTGGGCTGGGTCGGTAACTTCCAGGGGGTTCAGGCGGACGACGCGGGCACTGTCGGAAGGATCAAAGTAGATGACGTCGTTGATGCGGCTTGAGGGAATATAGTCGAGAAGGATTTCGGAAAGATCCCCGTGGGGGTCGATCACCGCTACCCCTTCGCCGTTTCGCATATCGGCGATCGCGAGGTTGGCGATGAGGGTTGATTTTCCGGTACCGGTCTTCCCGATGACGTAGACGTGCCGGCGGCGGTCTTCCCGTTTGATCCCGAAAATCTGCGTGCGATTTTTATATTCGGTTCTGGCGATGAAGTTGATTTCGCGCTTTTCCTCGTCGGTCAAATTCATGGCTACCGGGAGATTTTCCGGCGGTTCTCCGAGGAGGCTTGCCCCCCAGGCAACGTTCTTGATTTTTGAGAGCGTCAGGTTGGGAAGATGATATAGTGTGGCTAGTTCTGATATATTCAGATAGTTTCTCGCGGCCGTATGACGAAAGGTACGCCTGATGATGGAAGCCAGAAATTGTTTCTTGGATAACAGGGGGTATTTGAGGCCCAGGCTATTGCCTTCGCCGATGGAAAAGGAGCCGAAGGAACCGGAGAGGTTTTGCAAGAGCTGCTGGGAACGCGATTTGGATTCGGAATCGGTAAGGAGTTTAATGCCCACACGGAAGCCGGTTTCCGAAATTTTCTGGTCGATTAAATCTTTTTGCGGATGGGATTTGGTCTCACCCGGTTCGCCGCCAACGACTGGCACTCCCTTTTCTACAGCGCTTGCTCCTGCTGATTGCCAATTTCTGGGAGCCGGACTCACCAGATACTGAACCAGCATGAAGTCATCGGCTTGGGCTTTAGCCATGGTGCCCAGAATGGTTGCCAAGGGATCGACGTCTTTTAATTCTTTGTAGGTTTTAATGGGAAAATAAGAAGCGGATGTGAGGACCAATTGCGCGGCGGAGGGATGTTTCAGTTGGGCAACTTCCGGAAGATAGTCCTTGATTGTCGAAACGATGATCTTTGGGTAGGAGGCGGAGAGTTGCGACTCGATATATTGTTGGACATCGGCGGGGATGACCATGATGAAATAGGTGATTTGATTGATGGTGGCTATCTCGAGGGAGATGGGAGTCGGCGTGCCGGCAAGATGCTGCCAAATCGTGGATTTGAGGTAGGGGAGGGCGGCGAAGAATTGGGCGGCAGCCTCCGGGGTTTCTTCCGAATCTTTGGGATTTCGCAGCTCGAGAATAACGCGCTGTTCCATGCTGAAGTTATGATATCACATGAGGAAGTGTCAAGCGTATAGGATTTGGGAGTCAGGAGTTGTGATAGAATTCGAGTGAGGAAGTTTGCGATCAGTGAGCACACTGCACATGTACTCATTACGGAGTGTAGTTCATCGGTAGAACGCTCGGTTCGGGACCGAGAGGTACCGGGTTCAATTCCCGGCACTCCGACCCAGAAGTCCCCGTAGCTCAACGGATAGAGCAGAGGTTTCCTAAACCTCCGATGCAGGTTCGATTCCTGCCAGGGACACCGATCTAGGCCTGCCCCGTAGACGATGCGACTGAGAGCAGAGGCTGTTAGCCCTGGATCAGGCAGGAGTTCTTCGGGGTTCGATTCCTGGTGGGGGCACCAGAAAGGAATTTGCAAGAGATTTCGGTTCGCATCGCTTTGCGAGGCAAAAACTGCCAAAGAACCTGAAAAAATATCGGCCCGAACTGCGTTTTAATTTTTGGGGCAAGAAAATTTTAAATTATGAAAATAATTTTTGGAAGTGACGAAAGTACGCCTCTAACTGATTTCATAAACAATTGGTTTCAAGAAGCTGGCCATGATGTAGAAAAAATTGGCCATCTTGCCAGCGAAGAGAAAAAGTGGAAATGGGTAGATATAGGTAAAGAAGTTGGCGAAAGGGTTGCCAAAGGAGAGTTTGAGTTCGGTGTTGCTTGTTGTTGGAGCGGTACAGGAGTCTGTATGGCTGCAAATCGTTTTCGGAGAGCAAGAGCCGCTTTATGCTGGGATGCAGAAACAGCTAAACTAGCTCGAAAGTGGGACAACGCTAATATTCTTTGCCTAAGCCTCCGATTTATTAGTGATATGGTCGCAAAAGAAATTTTAAAAGTGTGGTTTAGTACAAAATTTGATGAAGAAGGACTAAACGAAGTCCATAAATTAGAAAAGCTGTAAAGAAATGGAAACATTTGCACAAATTATGGGTTGGATTGGAGCATTTTTAGTTGTTTTGGCTTATTTCCTTGTTTCATATAAAAAAGTTGAGGGCGATAGTCGAATTTATCAATTCATGAATTTGTTTGGTGCTCTTGGTGTTGGAGTAAATGTTTTTTATCAACAAGCGTGGCCTGCTCTTGCCATACAAGTTGTATGGGGCACCATTGCAATCATTGCGCTTGTTAAAAGTATCAAGAGTTGATTTTGATGATTGCATGCTGTTCATATTTTTTGAATTTGCCGCCAAACCTGCCTGCCGACAGGCAGGGAAAAACTTGAAATTGTCATCGGCGCGGCGAGCCACGATTTGCTGGGCTGACTCCTCGCCACCGCAGGCGGCGAAATGCGTTCGAATTTTTCCAAAAACGAGCACCGACCTGATTATTCGACTTTGCTTTTCAGAGTTCTTCGGGGAGTGCAAGAATCTAAAGCTTCAAACGCTTGACCGCCTCTTTCGGGGTGAGGACGAGTATTCCGTAGACGTCTTTGAGTTTTTGTTGAGCAAAATCCTTGGTGTTGCCGGTCACGAAGATCGTCACTTTAGAGCGAACGGCTGAGGCCATGATACTTTGGTCCTTGCTTTGCACCATGGGCCCCAGTTTCTGGGGTACTCCCTGCGGATCGGCGACAATCAGCGGGGGCGTTGCTTCAAGGAGGTTCTTTAGCGGGATCACTGCATGAGGGATTTTGGCACTGATATTTCGCACGAGTTCATCCAGAACTTGCTTCGAAATAATAGCTTGTATTTTTCCCTCTATGTGTGCCCTGATGATCCGTTCAGCGTAGGGAGAACTATAGAAGGCAGAGAACCAAACGTTTGTGTCGATGAAGATTCGTGAGCGAGCTGCCATGGATTACTTTGTGTGGGTGCGTTTGCTCTCAACGGATCGTCGGAGGGTGGGTTCTGAGATCTTGGAGCGGGAGAACGCGGATTGAATCTCGCGAAACGCATCGAGGGCGATGCGTTTCTTCGCCTTGACGATTGCTTTTTGACCGCTGACTTCAACGTGGAGCGCATCGCCAACATCCGCTCCCAGCTTTTTCAAGAACGGTCTAGGGAGGGTGGCCTGTCTTCGTGGTCTGATGTCAATTGTGTAGGTGGACATGGTTGTTCCTGAATCAAACGTCAGACGTATGATATCAGAGATCAGAACCTGTGTCAATCTTAGGCCGCCAGGGGAAGGGATGAGTAGTCTTGCTGATAGTCAGTCTGTTCCATTGGCTGGGGAAAGATTGTTCCCGTTGATCCGGGGCTGAAATCCTGCTTTTCATCTGTTTCGTCGGTAGATCCATCGCCCGGATCTTTCTTTTCTTCCCGGCTCATTAAACGAGCCTCGTCCGCTTTGGCTGAGTTGTACACGTTCCAGTCCTGATCGCTCATTTCGGAAAAACCCGGACCAGAAGCTATAGAGACCATCGCTTCGGGAGATCGGTCACCGATCGGCCGGTAGAATGCCCCGGCAACGATCTCAATCTCGCGTTCAAATACTTCGATATGATTTTGGGAGAGGGTATACACTTGCTGTATTACGCTTACCAATAGAAGACCGAAGACGCCGAACCCTTCATTGTCCTTTATCTCGTGGTCGCCTTCGTGGCTGACGAGTTCGTCAATCACATGGGAAGGAGTATCCCGCTGCGAAGCGGCTCGGGCGAGATCACCTAGATTGGAACCCACGACTTCCGCTTTCATCTTGCAAGTATTTTCTCACACCCTGTAAAGCAGAGGATTCATGATCTTCTTTGTATCATTACGTTATCTATAGATGTATTAAAGATGTGAGCAGGGTACGCGATCGCGTGGTTCGTTTGTCATTCAATCGCCGGAATTTCTTGGGTGAAGACGAGAACGGCACGCTTTCCTAATAGGGAATTGTCTTGCATATCCGGATGTTCAAGTATCAAAGCGTCGGCATAGAGAGAGGCCAGCTCATCCTCTTCAACCTGTTTGGCAACTTCCGGAAGGTCGGCTTCAAGGACGATATATCTTCTCAGAGGCTCTTTTGCATTCTGTGGATTCGATTTCCAGGTTGGAATAATGCCGATTTCGTGACCTTGCAGTTCAATGAGTGCGGCTACGGCTTGAGTGTCCATAAGTTCGATGAATTCGGATGATGAGGATGGAATTTTGATCATCCAACCCTCTTGGTCGTGATGTTCTTCGATAAATCGAAAGATAAATTTATAGCGTGCTTCATGATCTCTGAATTGTTCGCCTGCTGTCATTGAAACGAATTCAGATCCGAAGAGGAGCGTCAGCGATCCTATTGCACAAATACCGCGCACCTCCTCCGGCGGATGTTGTTGCAGCAATGCCGCTTGAAGCAGACGAAGTTCTTGGACCAAAGACTGCGTTTCGAGTACTCGTTGATAGGCAAGGGAACCATCTCGAGCTTTATGAGCTGCCTGGAGTTGTTCGGCCGTGTAGGACATAGTAGTTGATGCCTATTGAGGGTCTTGCGGGGGAGGGGGTTCCTGAGGAGTTGTTTCCTGCGATTGAGAGGGTCTCCCGGTTGCGTCTCCCGAGATTGCCGGACCACGTCCGGGGGCAGTAAGTAACCCGACCAGGGCATGGCCGAAACCTCTGATGGTCCTTCCGAGTTCCGAGCGGAAATACTCTCTTAGTGACTCTTGTTCCGGCTCCGGTTCAACATCTGGTTGATGGTGTACGGGTGTTCCTTCTTCGGTCATGTTGTTCACTTCCTTCTAGATCTCATCTTACGTTTCTTTTGGCGGTGTTAGTGAATTGTCCGGATTTACTCCGAATACGCGGGCGAACATTGATGCTAAACCGAGTGCTAATTGGCCGACACCACCAACGATCTCTGCGGTCCCTTCCTCTATATCGCTTCCGAGTTTTTCAAGTTTTGCCCCGGTCTGCTGGTCCGGTTGCGGATTTTCTACGTGGTGGCCAGGTTGTGGTTCCATGAATTATTCGCTTTGCGATTGTTGTCCGAGTGTTTCTCTAGTCGAGTCGAACTCTGACATAAAATGCTCGAAAGAGTCGTGTTCGTTATGGGCAAGTACTCCAGCATAGAGATCAACAGTTTGAGTCAACGGTCGTTCCATGTAGTCTGATAACTCTTTCCAACTCGACAACGCCCAACTTGCATCTTCGGTTGAGCGGTGATCCAGTTCCCTGAGAGTACCCAGCAATACAAGGCTCTTGCCTAACTTGCTTGGTGCGATTTCCTCTAAAAATGCTTTCAGAAACTCTTTATCTACTCCCTGCGCCAGCATATCGGAAAAATTCATGATGTTTTGGTATAAGATCTCAAGAGGCGTGGTCTCAAAAAACGCTATGACTTCAGCCCTCTGAGTGGCTACTTTTTCTTGATCCGCTGGTTTCTCTGGTTGTCCGAAAAACCTGTCCAAGAATCGTTTGAATGGTCCTCTTTGCTCTGGTTATTCTATTCCCATTTCTTCTATCTCCTTTTGCTTTCAGTCAAGCGTTAGATTTTGTAATACTTCTTCGATTTCGTCTAGTTGCTCTCGTCTGACTGTAAATCCAGATGCAATCGTGTGAAAGTAGTCTGTTGTTTGGTCAATTTTAGGCAGATTGCCAAGATAGAGGTCCTGAAGGTCTAAAAAATACTTCCTCAAGTTTTCATCAGGGAGATCAGCTGAAAGTATTTCGTTGACTTTTCCAAGACTGAGTTCGGTACCTCTGCGGTAGATCGTTGTGAAGATAAGACCTCTTTCAATTGCACCTGAGGTATGTTCGTCCATCCAGCTCTTCAGTTCCTCCTCGGTTACATTGGGTCTCGCACACATCTGTTCGTATTCGTCGGCTTTTCTGACGATATTATCGGGATTGACGTCCCCAACCAGCATGGTTCCAGTTTCTCTCTGGTCTCGGATCTTCTGCAGGAATCCCTCACGCATCCCGGTAAGTTGCGTTTTGAATTGTTCTAATTCGGCTTGGCTGGTTGACATCTCTTTTACCTCCGCTTAACGTTTACGCTTTAGAGTTCGGGCGAGGCTGATATTCTTCTGTCCAGCCCTACAAGAGCTCAACGCTCGAACGCATGAAGTTGCCTAAAGCCTTGCTTTGAGTATTCAGGTTCTCCAAAAACCCTAATTGATGTTCGTGTTCTCCTACTAGCTCGTCCAATCCTCTCTCTTTTGCAAGTTCGATATTGATTTCAACTTGATGCCGGAGAGCTGCTATCTGTATGAGACGCTGTTCTATTTGACCAGACGTATGAGTATTTAGCCAGTTATCAGTCTCTTCTGGGGAAGGATTTTGCTGTCGGAATTCGATGTATGCAGCTGACTTGGTTTGGATGTTTTCAGGAGTTACATCGCCACCGATCGCTTCAAGCTGTGTTAAGACTTTATCGAATCCCGCATCAACTTCTGCCAATCTTAGTTCAAATTCCGTACGATCTGTCACCATATTTGATTCTCTATTTTCGAAAACTACTCGATTAGATAGTATTGTACTCTAGCGGTCAAGCCTTTGTTTTGGTTTGATATATCAGCCCGATTGTGGTTTTTCTCCGAAGATGCGTATCACGTCTCCCAGGCTTCTTCTCACAAAGTTCGTTACGCCTCTTCACCTGCCATATTCTAGGTTCCTTGTTCGAAATTTACATCCATCTCGTCGAGCCTTGATTGTCGGGCGTCTATCTCTCTAATTATCTGGTCCAGAGCAACATTGAACTCTTGATCAAATCGTTCGAGTTCGCTGGGATCCATCAGGTCGATAATGGTTGGAACTACTTCCTTTAGTTTTAATAGGATTCGTTCCGTTGTTAGAGATTCCTCTGAGATTGTAAGTATTTCGCGAAGCTCGTCGTTTTTTACATTCGTTTTCAACCACCGTTCGCGCTCAGCTGCACCTCTTTCTTCGTCTTGCATCATCTTAGTAAAATCCATGATGAGACGAATCACATCTTGAAATGTGGGTCTTTCTTGTTCTTTTCCCAGCATAGTATGTTCCCGTATTGCGAGAATTCCTGGTTAGACAATATTTTAACCCAGGGGTCAATGATTTGTTTCGTCTTGATACATCCGTCCTATTGCAAGTCCGACCTGCAGTGGGTAGACATAGAAGATGTGAGCTGGGTAAAATGGAGGTATGGAGGATTCGGCGCGGATTTATAAGCTCTTGGGAATCGGTCTGGTCGTAGGGCTGGTGATCATCGGTATTTGGATTTTTATCTCCATCCGGCATTCTCCTGCGCAAACAACACCTTTTGTTCAGGAAGTGTCGCTCAAGCGCGGGGACACGAGCCTTACCCTCAACCGCCAGGGCACATTGACGGTTACGATTCCTGAGGGCGTCTTTCAACAGCAATGGGATGAGGAACGGGTCGCGGCGTTTTTTTCCAGGTTTGAGGGGCAGGATTTTTCAGCTTACCGCGCTTATGATGAACATATCGACGGGTATTTCCTGACTCTTACCGATTCAGAGGGTAAGTCAGTCACCGTGTTGATCCCGATCGGGGATGTGACCATTCCGGATGTGGTTGAGGAACTCGTCCAGACACTTGAGGAAATTATCAGCTCGACACCGACCCCCACTCCGACACCAATCCCCATCCCAACGGTATTTCATCCGTCACCGACCCCAACGCCAACCCCGACGCCAGCTCCCGGTGTTCCCACACCGACTCCGACGCCCTCCGGCGGCACGGGAGGCGAGGCAGAACCGCCGTACAAAATACCATTCGTTTGTGACTTTCTCGGCCCCGATATCCTGCCTGATATCATCTCCGAAACGGTGTGTACACCACAATAAATCAGGGTAAAGGGTTTAGGGTATAGGGAAGAAAAAAAGTTTCTTCCAGAAGCCTCAAAAGCTAAAAGCTATAAGCTATAAGCTATATTTTTATTCTTCGTTCCAGGAGAGGAAATCGTAGCCGCCGACAGTCGGGTAGTAGGGCGGAGGTTCGTAGACCAGATTCGGATCGAAGGTTGTGGTGCGGGTCCTGAACCCGGAACTTGGGGTTGTCCCGAAATTCCAGTAGGATTTGAGGTTTGAGATCAATGATCCGTAAATCGTCAGGCTGTTGCGCACGGCGTTGGGGTGGGATCCGCAAAACGAGAGGTATCCATGCCGGATGATGTGCCCCTGCTGGGCCATGAGCGCCGCGTCTATTTCAAAATTATCGGGGATGTCGCGGGCGTAGTAGATATCGTGCTGGGCGATGATCCCCAACGAGTGGTTGCCGTCTTTGGCAAGATAGGTGAGATTGTTGTTGATCCAGATATCCGTGCTGTAGGTTTCGGTCGGGAAGCGCGCGGCGACCAGCGTGGTTTTCCCGTTGACGACACCGCTCACCCAGGTCCGGTCTTCGAGGAAGATGATCGGAGTCTCGGAAACGGTATAGGTTCCCAAAAGCGTTTGGTTGTTGATGATCTGGCGGCGGAGTTGGCAGCCGTCTTCCACGGCGTAGCCGTCCACTCGGCTTGACGAAGTTACCCGGTAGATGGATACCGTTGCGTTGGCATTGAACACGACATTGTAGCCGTAGTCCCCGGAAACGCCGTAGTAGACCCCGTTGGCTTGGGCCTGATTGCGCATTTGCACAAAGTCAAATGAGAGCGTGTCGAAATCGACGGCCGGGACCGGAAATTCCCAAAGCGATTGATCTTCTCCGATACCCCAGACAGCCGGTTTGGTCTGCGGCGGGTTGCAGCCGGTCTCGGAGCCGCAGGTATAGGTTGACACGGCGCTGGTAACCGTTGAGGCGTTGACGCCGTCCTGACGGATGCCGTTGTTGCCGTGGATTTTGCCGTTGACCGTAATGCCGGTGCCGAACCAGAGGCTGGCGTTATTCAGGAACGCGTAGGACGCATAAGAAGATTGGCCCAGCCTCACGACCACGGTCCGCTTGACCGTCGGGAAGTCGGTGGTCCAGCCGGTTGATTTAATCGTCAAGACTGATGATCCCTGGTCCGGTGGAATGATCTCGAGGCTGTACTTGCCGATCAGCGTTCCCTGCGGGTCGCGGTAGTCGTGAATATAGGGGCCGGAGGTTCCCGTTCCGTCCTGGAAGTCGGCGGGCGCCTGCAGGAGGTGCCAGCGATAGTAGTTGACGCCGGCTTCGGCGATGTTTAACGACTGGTCATGGGCGACCTGGCGGAATGAGAAATCGAATTGGGTGGCGATCACTGCCAAGAGTGAGTAGACGATGATGGAAAAAGTCGCGGCGGTGATGAGGAGGGAAATGAGGACGGAACCGTTCTGATGGCTTATGGCAAATGGCTGATGGCAAATAGAAATTTTTAATATTCTCATAGATTGGTTTTCAGACTTCTAATTTGTACAAACGGCTCAAGCGTGAATTCGCCTTCCTCTCTGGCCGGATCTTCGTTCACCCGAACAGATATCTTGACCAAGGAAATATCGGTGAGCGATGCGGGCGTCGGAAGCGGATTGTTGACCTGGTCCCCGGGCCAATCCTGGTTGTAATAGGAGAATACCGGATTACTGCCGTTTTGGATAAACTCCGCCACGGTCTTCACGACCTCTGTTTCGTCGGGATAGAGGGCCGGAAAACCGGTGGGATTGATCGTGCCTTTTTTAAATTCACTGCCCTGCAGAAAGTAGCGGACGCGCTCGATATCCTCATCGGAGTCGGCGTTCGAGTAGAAGATGATTTGCTGGTCACTGGCTTCGGCAATCGGGAATGAACCGTTTTCCGATTGGCGGGCATTGCGCAGTTCCGACGTCAAGGTCTGCAGGGCGCTGTTGCCGTTTTCGGCCGTGAGGAAAGAGCTGAGGCTAAAGTTTTCACCTTGCGTGAGCAGCGATTGGAGCGCGATCACGGCGGCAACCAAAGCGACGAACATGCCCATGCCCAGGAGCAGTTCAATGAGGGTAAAGCCAGTTTGCCTCCGGCAAAAGTTTAAAGCTGAACGTTTAGAGTGAAAAATTGCAGTTAAAAATTTAAAGTTTTTCATTTTTAGTTATAATTTTTAACTTTTCATTTTAAATTTTTAATTTACTTAAAGTGAATCCAGTTGAATGAGATATTCGGTTTGTCCGGATACATCAACGACTTCATTTGCCGGCTGAAATCCGATTTTTGAGGCTT
>MHCL01000016.1:59796-87633 GCA_001816915.1 Candidatus Chisholmbacteria bacterium RIFCSPLOWO2_01_FULL_49_14 | reverse complement strand
GGGGTGCTTGAATGATGAAGGGAGAGACTTCTCTTGGGAAGGGTGGTGAGGAATTATGTTTCTGCGAGATAAAGATAAGCCGATGGCGTCGAAGCTTCTGCTCACCGGATCATTTGCGGCAGTTCTTTTTTCCGTTTTCGGAGCTTTGGGATCGGATATTTATTTAGCAAGCAGTCAGTGGTTGCTCGTCTCTATCGTCTTGGCGATTTGGGGAGTCTATTTGCTTCTTGAGGCTGAATTTCGGTCGTGAGTCCTCTTCGAGACGGCGGATCATCTCATTGATTTCCTTATATTCCTTCTGCGCTTGTTTGTTCTTGGCAATGTCTTCTTGCAAACCAGAGGCTGGATTTTTTGGAAAAACCATGGCAGTCCAGATTCCAGAAATGCGGCCGGAACTCACTTTTTTCCCATTTCCAGGTTGCCACTTGCATTCTCCTCTGGAGTACTGATATACTTCTCAAGTGTTTCGGTTTACATTACTTTTTATCTCCTGCTCATGGAGGGGGGTGAAAAGAAATGGCGTACTCCTATAAAAATTCCAAGGGTCAGACTTACTACCTCCATAGCAAGGATGTGACCCTCAAGAATGGTCGTCGCCAGACGATCTACTTCTTTGCACGCGACGTCCGCAGCGGATCGCTGGATAGCGTTCCAGGCGGAATGAGAGTGATAGAGACAAAGCGAACAGGGATGCCGGTTTTGAAGAAAGCCTAACCGGTTTTTTTGTATCGTAAATTTTTTATACGCAAGGCCCCGCTCAGGCGGGGCTTTTGTATTCAGATATTGATCTGTAAACATCATTGGCTGGATGTCAATCCTGCAAACGGATTTTGAGCGGCTTTTCTGTATAATACTAGACTATCGTATGTTGACTCCGCAGGCGGTCCGCAAGAAGCTTACCCGGGTTATTGATCCTGAACTTCAGGTAAATATTGTCGATTTGGGCCTGGTCTACAACATCAAGGTTCAGAAAGGGGAAGTAAAGATTCTCATGACACTGACGACTCCGGGATGTCCGCTTTCCGGGATTTTTGAAGGGCTCATTCAAGATGCCCTTCGCGATGCGGAAGGCTTTACCAAGCTCTCCGTGGAGCTTACTTTTGATCCGCCGTGGACGCCTGAATTGATGAGCGATGAAGCGAGAGCGAGCTTAGGTTTTTAGGATTGGTGTTTTTGCTCTCTTTCGGCTATCCTTGATTCGGTATGAAATATGCGATCGTGGCGTCTATTGTCTTGGCAGCATATAGCTTCAGCCAATGCTACTCTTACCTTACTGAAGGGCAATCCGTCGGCTTTTTCAAAAGCGCGTATTGTCGGATAAGCTTTCTTCATTTTCTTCCTCGGCGCTTTTCACCCGTGGATTTTGTCGTCCATCTTTTCCTGTGGATTATCCTCGGTATTGTCGTCTGGAGGGCATACGGCAAATATCTCAAGGGGAGATTTTATTAATCCACTGGTACAATAAATATTATGCTGGGCGGGCTTGAATTGCGCTCTTACATTCTTTAGACTCAACCTGTTATGCTTGATCCGCTCTTGAGCGCCAAGCTCACCTATATCCTCGGAATTACCAATCTTATCGGATTGGGTCTCGTCTTTTTTTCCTGCCGATGTTTTGTCGGGTACCGTTTTGTCGAAGCGATGATGCGGAGACCTTGGTACCGGGTTTTCTACAACAAGCACTGCATTTGGTGGTATGTTTTTTTTGTTTCGGTTTTTTTCCACAGCATCATCGCAATTCTCACCTATGGATTCCCCCTGTTGTGAGGCGTATTGCTGTTTATCTTATGAAGATTTATCTCGGCGCCGATCACCCCGTACCATTCACTCGAATTTTCGCAAACTGCTTATCCAGCCGTTTCGAAATTCGGGTTCATATACGGGGCAAGCCGAGGAAGTACATGTTATGAACGTATATCTTGGAGCAGATCACCGGGGGTATTCGCTGAAGGTGAAGATCAAAGCATGGCTCGTGGAATGGGGATACGAGGTGGAGGATGTTGGCGCTCACCGGTTTGATCCTGCGGATGACTATGTCGATGTTGCCGAGAAAGTTGCGATGCAGGTTGCAAACGATAAAACCTCGCGGGGCATCCTTCTTTGCGGGAGCGGTCATGGAGTTGACATGACGGCGAACAGGTTTCCCGGTGTGCGGGCCATCCTCGGGTTCAATACACAAGTCGTCGCACAGGGGCGGGAACATGAAGACGCCAACGTCCTGTGCCTGCCCGCAGAGTGGATTACTCCGGTAGAGGCGGAAGAGATGGTGCGATTGTTTTTGTTCACGCGCTTCAGCGGCAAGGAACGGTATGTGAAAAGATTGGTCAAGTTACAACAGATCAGGATAGGACCGTTGAAGTAAGTCTATGGCTGTTATACGCATTCTTCCGGCCATTCTTTCTGAAACGCGAGAAGATTTGATTGAAAAGATTTCACAGGTAGAAGGCCTGGTTGACCGCGTTCAGGTCGATATAGTCGGGCGGGCATTCTCTCCCCAGCCGTCGGTTGGCATTGAAACATTGGAGGGTGTCGGGTCCGGCCTTCTTCTTGATGTTCAACTCATGGTTCGTGAGCCTGTCACATTTCTCAATCGATGTGATTCCATAGGTGTTGAGCGTGTTTTCGGCCATGTGGAGTATATGCAGAATCAGGAGGAATTTATTGAGCACGCTTTTGCTTTGGGCATGCAGGTCGGCTTGGCGCTGGATCTGTTAACACCGGTTTCTAGAATCGAAAAGGTCATTGAGCAAATCGATGCACTCCTCCTCATGGCGGTACCTGCCGGGAAGAGCGGACAGAAATTTGATCCGGCGGTGCTGCCTAAGATTGGTGAGGCGGCAAACTTTGGTCTTGACATACCGATCTGCGTTGACGGAGGGATTACTCCTTCAACTATTGTTTCTTGCATTGAAGCTGGTGCGCGTGAATTTGCGGTGGGAAGTTATTTATGGCAGAGTAGTGATATCGGGAAGGCGTTAGGGGAACTTCAGGAGGTTGGTCAATGAAGAAGCGCTATATCAATAAGATCGCATTTTTCGGCTACGCCGATGCAAAGCCAACAAGCGATCTCTATAAAGAGGCATTTGAGACGGCGAAACTTCTGGCCCAAGAACATTTCTCGATTGTGAACGGCGGAGGACCAGGAGTGATGGAAGCATCGAGCCGAGGGGCGGAGGCCGCCGACGGAGCGACTCTGGCTGTGACCTTCTATCCAAAGGATGCTCCGGGATTTGAGGGTCGATATGTCAAAAACATCGTCGATCGGGAGATTGTTACCGGGAACTACGTCGAGCGGATGTTTAAGCTTCTGGAAGTTGCGGACATCTACGTCATTTTTCGGGGAGGGACAGGGACGATCAGCGAGTTCGCAACCGCATGGGTTCTGGCACGGCTCTACTACGGTCATCATAAACCGTTCATTCTCTTCGGAGATCATTGGTATGAAGTCATGAGCACCCTGCAGCGCAGTTTCCTCATGCGGGGAACGGAGGAGCGCGTCTATCGAATCGTCACCACCCCCCGGGAAGTATTGGATGCCATCCTGCAATTTGAAAACGAGATAGAAGCACACGACAGCGAAACGTGTGACGTTTGTCAGAACAGGGCGGATATTAAATACAAATACCATCGGTAGCATCAACTTTTATCGGTACCGGAGCACGACGCTTAAAGCAAAGATATTCAAAACAGCGTAGATATGAAATAGGAGCAAAATGAGGGACGAACCTATGTACGATGTTGTCTGTGTCGGTTCTGCGGTCTTGGACGTTCTTATGAAGTCTAAGTCCTTCAAGCTTGTCCCGTCACGGGAATTCGCCGGAGGGATTGCTATTTGTGAAACCTATGAGGGAAAGATGGAGGCCGACGAGATCGAGATTACTTCAGGCGGAGGAGGGACGAATAATGCCGTTTCGTTTGCAAGAAAGGGGCTATCCACCGGCATTGTCGCGGAGTTGGGAGCTGACATTGCCGGCAAGATGGTGACAGCAGAGTTGCTGCGCGAGGGCGTGGATATCCAACACCTGGTGACTGAAGAGGGAGAAGAAACGGGGGTCTCCGTGATTCTCGTTTCCGCTGCCGGTGGGCGGTCGATCGTCACTTACCGGGGAGCCAGCAGAATGCTCACCCACGCAGACTTTCCCTGGAAAACCCTGGAAACCCGCTGGCTCCATATTTCTTCTCTGGGCGGCAGGCTGACGCTTTGGGAAGAACTCGTCCGGTGGGCAGATAAAAAAGACATTCACGTTTCCGTAAATCCCGGAGAACAAGAACTTCGCAAAAGAAAGCGATTGTGGGAATGTGTTCGCGGTGTTGATGTTTTGCTACTTAATCGGGAAGAGGCGACACAGCTCACCGGCCAAAACTATCTAGATATGAAGGTCTATCGTTCGAATGCATGTCTTGCAGGACCGAAAGTGAGCGTCATCACCGCCGGGAAGTACGGGGGAAAGGTTTGTGTGGATGGAGCATGTTCCTTTTATGAAGGATCCAAGGTTAAAAAAGTCTGCGGCGTGGGAGCGGGTGACGCATTCGGAAGCGGATTTGTGGCTGCTCTTATACTCGGGAAACCAACTGATGTCGCCACTGCATGGGGAAGAAAGAATGCGGATTCGGTATTGAAGAACCTCTCCGCGAAAAAAGGCTTGCTGCATCGAGCATCGCTTGAGTCATCTTCTTAAAGTCTTTTATAGTTCCTTGAGGGTCATGCTCTAGCTTGTCATTATTTTCTTCGTCAATGAATTCCGGCTCTCTTGACGGCAATATGACGCTTTGCTACGCTTGAGTTGTACCTATCGAACAAGCTGGACAATGTTTAGTTTTTTTACCCGGGCACTGGAATTTATTGCCGTCATCCTTCTTACCTGGGCGGGGATCGTGGTTTCGATTCGTCTCGTAACATCGGAATGGAACCACTTTCTCGGCAGAGGGGACCGCATCAGATTTGAGCAAATCCGGGTTGAGTTCGGTCAGCGCATTGTTTTGGCGACAGAGTTTTTAATCGCCGCCGATTTGATCCAAACAATTTTGACTCCCACGACTCAAGAACTTGTGAGTTTGGGAGGTATTGTTGCCATTCGTACCATCCTGTCATATTTTTTAACACGAGAAGTTGATCGACATGAGCGAATCTGGAAACGCTAGATACAATACAATGCAGATGAGAGGAGGTGAGCGTTCATGAAAGGAAGCATGCAAGCCGGCGGTGTCTTTTGGCCGGTTTTTCTCATCCTCGTCGGGACGGTGATTCTCTTGGTCAATGTTGGTGTCCTGCCGCCGCAAACGTGGAGATTTTGGCCACTAGTTTTCATTTTACTCGGTCTCTTTAAATTATCGGGGTTTGTGGATCAGGGAGACGAAAAGAGCAAGTAGATCGTTTCTCTCTGTCCGGTGTTTGTCGACAGACACATTAAAAACCTCGACTACTCGAGTTGATCCTCCTTTCTTATTGCTACCTAAACAAACGTGAACAGCGTTAGGCCTAGCTCTTTCATCTTGCGCCTGCTTTTTCAAGGGCATACAATCTTGATGGGTTGCTTTTGTTGGTGAAATTTTATGAGTAAAGCCAGAACTCGTGAAAGTTTGGTTCAGATTGCCATTGATGGTCCGGTTGCTGCCGGTAAAGGCACGGTCGCCAGAATTCTTGCAGAACGTTTGGGTTGGTTATATGTCGATACCGGCGCGATGTATCGGGCGGCGGCGCTTTTGGCAAGGCGAGCCGGTGTTTCTTTTGAAGATTCGAAAGCGATTGCCAGTTTAGTTGACCGGTCGCACTTTGAGATGCGCAACCCCACCGACACGGAGCGTGATGGGAGGTTAACGACGCTCGTTGTCGATGGTGAGGATGTTTCATGGAAAATCCGAACGGAAGAGTTCAGCAGAGGAGCTTCGATGGTTGCGGCTCATCAGGAAGTTCGAAGATCCTTAGTCGAGAAGCAGCAAAAGATTGCCACACTTCATAACGTGGTGATGGAAGGCAGAGATATCACATTTCGAGTGTTACCGAAGGCTCAGCTCAAGATCTTTCTTACTGCAAGCGAAGAGGAACGGGCCAAGAGGCGACACCACCAGCTCATCGAGCGGGGGGTGGACGCAGATTATAATACGGTTCTTGATGATTTGCGGACAAGAGATTGGAGGGACAGCGAGCGGGGGACCGACCCATTACATATCGTTGAGGATGCGTGGGTTTTCGATACGACGGGTATGAAGATATCCGAGGTAGTCGAGCGGATTCTTGACAAAGTACGACCCATCATTTCCGGCAGCAATAATTGAGTCATTTGATATACCCCTTTTACTCCAGATTGTTTCGTTCGTGGGCTTATCCAGCCAAACTCCACATCTGGAGAATCGGGGTATTACACACTATTTATAGATGCAAATTAGAGTAAGATGAGTTTACTATGGCGATTAACCGAGAACAGCAAGCAGCAAACAAACGTCAGACCCTCATGCGTTTTGAGACAATGGAACGAACCGACAAGAAGGATCAGGAAATGCTTACCGGGGGAGGCAGGAAGATGATCATCCTCTTATTTCTTCTCAGTATCGGCTTATCTCTTCTGTTTTGGTTCCAGGGACAGTTTGCGGAGTGGTTGCGCTCTTTTTTTGGTCCTTCGACTTGGACGATTACCCGATAACCAGATTATTGCAGGACGAATCTTTCATTGACGATGCTTTCAAAACTCGTGTTTCGGATGGTATTGCGGGCTTGAGACTTTAACGATTCGACACTGACATCTTGGGGAGAGGGAGCTTCCCCCGCTACTTCAGGAAGGCAAGCTCTTGTCGGTTCCGTCCCCTGCATGAAGTATTCGGGACGCCCCGAACAGCTCTCACAGGGAAGCGTTCCGGTTGACGGACAAATCGTCATCTGTTTTATCGTTTCGGGAGGCATGAATTGATGCGACGGAACATTTGCCAGCAGAGCACTCATGATGTTGTTCCAGATGGGTGAGGCACCGGTTAAACCCGAGGCGACATAACTCATAGGCGAGTTGTCATTATTGCCGACCCAACTTGCCACGAGTCGATCTTGCGTGTAGCCGATGGTCCAGTTATCGCGCAAGTTTTGCGTGGTGCCGGTTTTTACCGCGACTTGCTGGTTCCCTATGGATAATGCCGAGTGGGCGCCGAACGCCGGCGTTCTCGCCTGATTGTCCGCCATGATATTGGTCAGGATAAAGGCCACTTCCGGTTTGACGACTTGACGGGGATTGCAGGTTTTCCTTTCAGCTTCCTCTCTGCCGGCGAAATTCTTGGCTTTCTCCCAATTCGTTTCGATGTCGCAGCTGTATTGATAGAGCAAGCGGCCCCGATAATCACTGACCATCAAAATCGGATTCAGATCTACCCTGAAGCCGCCGTTTGCGAGTACCCCGTAGACGACGGCAAGATCAGTCATTTTTATCTCTCCACCACCGAGCGTCAGCGAGAGGCCGAATCTTGAGGGATCTCCCCAGGTCGAGATACCCATTTCCCGGCCTTTTTGCACCATTTTCTCGACACCGAAGACGGAAAGCGTTTTTACTGCCGGGACATTGTAGGAATTGGCGAGTGCCTCACGAACGCTGATTGTTCCATGGAATTCGCCATCATAGTTACGAGGGGTATATGGCGGTTGTCCCGGGATTTGATAGGTAATTGGGCTGTCAGTCAGCAGGGTGGCTGCCGTGAATCCGTTTTCCAGGGCAAAAGCGTAATTAACCGGTTTAATTGCACTTCCCGGTTGGCGAGGCTGCAGGGTGACGTTTACTTGTCCGTCGTGTTGAAAATCGAGGAAATCCCGAGAACCCACCATGGCTAGGATTTCACCCGTTGCGGGAATGGTCACCAGACTCGCTCCATTGGTGATGTTTAACTTCTGCAATCTGTCCACCTCCTGCACGACGGCTGCTTGCGCCAGAGACTGGACATCAAGATCCAGCGATGTGACAACTTCCAGACCTCCCTGTTCAACCATTTGCTCTCCGTACTTTTGAACCAAGAGATCCTTCACATACATCACGAAATGCGGCGCTTTGATGTCTATGGTTTGCGGAGCGAACGCCAGTTCATCGGCTTTTGCCTGTTCGGCTTGATCGGGGGTAATATACCCATCTTCCACCATCCTTCGTAATACCTCATGCTGGCGGAATTTTGCATATTCGGGATGTGTGCCGAAAGGAGAGTAGCGGGTCGGAGCGGCAGGCAAACCGGCAATCAGGGCAGCTTCTGAGAGGTTGAGATCTCGTACCGACGTGTGAAAGTACATTTGCGCGGCTTCTTCGACACCATAGGTTGCTCCTCCGTACCCAACCTCATTAAAATACATCCCCAAGATTTCATCTTTTGAATAGCGCGATTCGACGAGAATCGCCAAGATGATCTCTTTGAGCTTGCGCCTGAGCGTCTGTTCTTTGGTTAACAGCGCATTTTTCACCAACTGCTGTGTGATTGTTGAGCCCCCTTCGAGGTGACCTTCAAAAACCGTGCGGCGGATGGCACGCATTATGCCTGAATACGAAAATCCCGAGTGGGAATAAAAGTCTTTATCTTCTATGGCAATGGTCGCTTGTCTTACCTGCAGCGGTATGTCGTTGAGATCTACGGGTGTGCGGTTTTCGTTTTTGAATATTTTAAACAGCACTTTTCCATTGCGATCCAATATTTTCGTCGTCACAACCTGATCCCTCGTGCTTAATCGATTGGGATTGGGGAGGTCATTGACGATGTAGCTATACAAGACTGCGGCAGTCATAACCGTTCCGATGAGCATAATCCCAATGAGCAGTGCTCCTCTGAGCCTGATTTTTGAAAAGCGAGCGGCACGACTCAGATGACGGGGATGGGAGGTTAACAAGTTTACGGATTTTTTCCCTCTGCGACGCAAAATATTCCTCAAGCTATGAAGGTTCCCAGTCAAGAGATTGAGGAGCCTTGGAAGACTCTTGGTGAATAGTTTGATTGAATAAACTGATGAACGGGAGAGTAAGGCGTTGACCGCGATGATTGCAAAGGTCACGAGAAAGACCACGTATAAGAATGGCCGACCCAGGAGAACCAAGAGGCTTCTGAGACTTTTCATCGTGTCAGTGTTTTTCCTGTAATACATAATCTGCTTGTATTATAATCCAGCGGTCGAGCAGACTATTGGAAAGCAACCTTTTTCTTCGTTACTGCGAAAGCCTCAGGGAAATTTTTCAGATATGACATTCCACAGATTTGAATGCGATCCGTCATATCCCAATGCCCAAATAGCAATTCCCGCCAAGCCACTTTCATTAACTAAATCGTACTTCAAACCCAGAGATATTTCATTTTCGTAGTAGATTTGGTGAATTTCCCCATTGTCATCGTATATCAACCAGGGGGACAGCGAGGTTTCATCCCAGTGGTAGACAACATGATATTTCTCTTTCAGCGCTTGGATTCGATCGTAGGACGCGGTTGCCCCGGAGCCAGGATAGGTTGCGGAATACGCTTCTTGAGAACTGGTACGCCATTCATATCCGTAATAGGCTACACCGAGCATGATCTTGTTGAGATCAACAACTTTGGAGAAGTCCCTGAGCATTTTCGTCAGATCATACTCCCAATCATGCGGCGCGCCACGCATTGGCGCAATGGGACCTGCACGCTGTGAGGTAGCTCTGTGAAAGTCGTATGCCATGATAATAATGTGGTTTACATGTTGGGCAATCTCCGGGATATCCCAGAGACGGACCTTTGCGACTGCGTCGGCATAGACATCGACAGAAATAGAGAGGCTTGGGTTATGAAGCGCGATTGCCTCTCTCCATTCTTTGACAAAGAGGCTGAAGTTTTTTGACGTCTCAAACGTCGGCGTTCCGGGATATTCAAAATCAATATTGACTCCGTCAAGATTCTTTTGGGCGATGATGTTTAACGTTTCATCAATCACACGTTTGCGATGATCGCCATCATTGATCACCTGTTCAATGATTTGGGCATCCATGGCTTGGATGGTAACGATGACTTTGGTGTTTGCCTCTTTTGCTTTACGCTGCATCGCTCCAAAAACTTGGCCCTTGTAGGCCGTCCAACCCGGCTCTTCCGTTCTGTCTTCATTCAATCTTCTGATGTTTCCCTGATCATCGATCTGCAGTGCAAAGAAAGCAACCTGTGTTAAGAGCTGATATCGCTGGTTTTCTTCCTCTTTGAGATTCCAAAAGGGGAAAAATCCGATGATCTCTTTTTGGTTCTGACTGACCGGGGCTAATGCGGGCAGTACTGCCGGGTGGTCCGGAATGGGGGAAAGAAATTCCGGCTCGGTTTTTCCCATGAGCAAGATAACCGAGGCGATGATGACTGTTGTAACCGCTGGTGCGAGAAAAACCAGGAGACGGATTGTCTTGGGTTTGACTGTGCTCCCAGATTCTTGCGCACTCTTACTGATTACCGACTGTTGCCGGGGCCATCTGTGAAGAGGGGGCCTTACATCCGCGCGAATCGCTGATGAAGCAGTATGGACCGAAGTCTCGGGCATAGCACAATTGTAACAAACAGAACCGGGATATCCTTGTTTCTCAGTAGCAGTAGCTGAAGAGGTTGACGACAGAATAGTCAATGAGCTTGAGCATGATGAGATAGATGAGCGGGAGACTCAAAAGAGCCAGTACGCGTTTGGGCTTTTTTGGTACCTTGATCATCACGAGGTAGAAAAAAAGAGCGGTCGTTGCCGCAACCGCCTGGGAGAAGTACGGCGCGAGGAACCCTGCACCAAAGAGGCTTAAACTTCCCCTCAATTCGTTGGTGAAGTTGATGCAGTGCCCATCGATGAAGTTTTTTTCTGAGAAAAAAAGAGCGATAGGGACGATGCCTGGCATAGCTGTTTCTAACGAACACAGACGTCTTTACTATAGCACTCTTTTTGGGGATCGATGCTTGCATTACAAAAAACCCGCATCGAGTACTTCCGATAGCAGTCAGTCCTTTCAGACAGGCGAGCAAACCGTTCTGGTGGTGTCAATCTTGCGGCGAGTTATTCGTCGGAGTTGTGGTGATTGTGATTTGCGGATATTGCAGCTTTCCGGTCAATTGGCCCTGCTCGTCAGTTTCCTGCGGCCATGGACAGTCCAAGCAAAAGTCGTTGGTGAGGGGGTCTGAAACAACCAGGTGTTCCTGGAGCTCCAGGTTTTCCAGATCGCCTTCTACCGGCGGCAGACCGGTGTCCTTTTTAATCCAGATACCCCGCCGGCTTTGTTCGACTTGTGAGGGTGCAAAACCCTTGATGAAGAATTCGTGTCTGGTTGGGCAGGGATTATCCGGATTCGGGAGCAATCCCGAAAGCGTACAGACATCCAAGCCGATGACGTCTTCCGGCTTGTCCGGCCATTCGGATTGTTGATTTTCAAGCACTTTTTCCATGATCTCATGCCAGATTGGGGCGGCGCCGGTAATTCCTGAAACCAAGTAGGGGTGCATCGGCGTATTGTCGTTGTTCCCCACCCAAACAGCCACCAAGAAGCTTGGGGTGAAGCCGATGGTCCAATTATCGCGGAGATCGTTGGTGGTTCCGGTTTTGACAGAGACCACTTTTCCGGGAATGACAAGTTGAGATGACGGGCCGAAGGCAGCGGAGCGCGCATTATTATCTAATAGTATATGAGAGATGAGGTAGGCTGTTTCTCTTGACAGGGCTCTGGTCGGTTCGGAAGTATTTTCCGGTGAGGCCGAGCGCGGCGCGGCGTTTAACTCATTCACGCGCTCTTCCATCGACTGCGAATTGTACTGCTCCAATACAGCACCCCCTTGGTCTTCAACCTTGAGAATTGGTTGCAGGGGGACTTTGACGCCCTCGTTGGCGAAAACGCCGAAGGCAACCGCCATGTCAATCATGCGGACCTCTCCTCCTCCCAGAGTTAATGACAATCCGTAGTGGGTCGGATCATTCCAGCCTGTGATACCCATTGCGCTTCCGGTTGCAATCATACTTTCTATCGAATTGACGGCGAGTGTTTTGACCGCAGGAATATTGTATGAATTTCCCAGAGCAAAGCGTGCCTGTACCGGACCATGGAAAGCGTTATCGTAGTTTTTTGGGCAATACAACGGCTGTCCGCTCACCACAAAACAGCTTGGTACATCAAGGAGCACGGAGGCAGGCGTTAAACGCCCGGTCTCGAAAGCGGTCGCATAGTTTACTGGTTTGATGGAGCTTCCCGGTTGTCGGAATCGCGTGGTGACGTTTACATTCCCGTCGTGTTCCTGGTCAAAGTAGTCCCGAGAGCCGACCATGGCTAAAATTTCGCCGGTTTTCGGATGGGTGATTACAGCCGCCCCATTCCCGACCCGTAAGTCTTCCAAGGCGCTGATCTCGGCTGAGAGCGATGCTTGGGCATATTCCTGGAGTTGGTAGTCAAGCGTGGTGCTTACCTTCATGCCCCCTCGTTCCACAAGATGCTCTCCGTATTTTTCAACCAGCAGTTCTTTTACCCAGAGAACGAAATGCGGCGCTTTGATGTCCACCGTTGGGGTGGTCAGTTTCAACTCCGAGGCTTTCGCCTCATCGGCTTCCTGCTGCCCGATATAGCCGTCTTCAACCATGCGTGAAAGTACCAGCTCTTGTCGATCCTTGGCAATTCCGGGATTGGCGCCGAAAGGAGAATAGCGGGTTGGCGCAGCAGGAAGGCCGGCAAGAAAACTCGCTTCGGAGAGGCTCAAGTCTTTCGCGGACTTATTAAAATAAGTCTGGGCTGCGGCCTCGATTCCCCAGGCTGTGCCTCCGTAGGGGACATGATTGAGATACATCTCGAGGATTTCGTCTTTTGAGTAGATGAGCTCCACCGTCAGCGCCAATATCGCTTCCCGGATTTTTCTCTGAACCGTCCGCTCGGGCGTCAAGAGCGCCGTTTTGACAAGTTGTTGGGTGATTGTCGAGCCTCCCTGCAGTTTTCTGCGGAAGACGGTATTGAGCATCGCCCGCAGAAGGCCTTCCGATGCAAATCCATTATGTTTGTAAAAATTTTTATCTTCCACGGCGATATGCGCCTGGCTCAAGTATTTCGGAAGGTCCTTCAGGGATACCGGAGTCCGGTTTCTGTCCGCATAAATCTCGAAGAGTAGAACTCCGTTTCGATCATAGATTCTGGTTGAGGCTGAAAAGACGTCAGCCTGCTTGAGTTTTCCCGGAGAGGGGAGATCTTTGATAATGGTGACGTACGCCACGATGGCGATGAGGATCAGTACGCAAAAAACGTACCAGAATTCTCTGATCATCTTTTTCCCAGATGCGAGCCGCTTGGCTAACCAAGGGTGATCAGAGCCATTTTCATCCCCCCGAAGCAGACCATTCCTGTGAATATCCGGGTTTTTCCTCTTCCCGCTTGATGATGTTTTTTGACTCGCACCATTGGCTGGCTTTTCCAGAAGTCCTGATACCACGCTACCAGCGCGAAGCTTCCGTTTAAAATCTAGTCTCGGCATGGAAGGATCATTTTGGAGTAACGGCTTCTCTGTCCTTGATCTCAAGTTTCTCTGCTCCGAGAGCCCGGAGCGCGAGTTTTAGCGTTTCTTCTTTGCTGTTTTTATAGGTGTCGATGGTAAGATCGTACAAATTCGGGTACCAGAACCAGATCGGTTTTGTTTTGTCCACAATTCCTTCGGTTACTACCCACTCCTGCCACTCACGTTTGTAGATCTTCCTCCATTTATTTGCATTTTTCTGTTCCCGGGCAAAGATATGATCTTTGGCTTCCCTGACGCTCACGTTATCCCGGTTGACGATGCGGTCGACACGCACGGAGTCCACCGAGCAGTAGATCAATATTTTGAGGGTTCCGGCGATGCCTTGGGCCATGAATCCCGAGAGAAAGGATTCGAAGATCTGGCCGGTTTTTGTTTTCAGCGCTTGACGCATGCCAAAATCCACTTGTCGATCGAGCTTCTCATCGTAGATGGTCGCGTCATGATGAAGCTTTCTCACCCCATCGATGATGCCTTTTTTAATCGCATACTCCCGCATGAATTCTCCGGCTGAAAAAAATTTCCACCCGATTACCGCGGAAAGTGATTTACCTAACGTCGTCGAACCAGCCCCGGGGAGGCCGGAAATCGTGATGTTTCTGTACCCTACCAATTTGCGCATCGTGATTGTACTATGATACACCAATCGAGCAATGCGGACGATCGTGTACAATGAGGGAGAAACGGTATGCAGGAAGATCCGTCCTATCAGCATATCAAGCTCCTCCGACGCGCACTCATGGTGTATGCGGTCATCTTTATCCTCTGGGGTTTATACCGCCTGCTCTTTCGATTCCCTGTTTTTATTGAAGAGCTGGTGTTCAAGCCCATCATCTTTTTACTGCCCGTTTTCTCGGTGCTCGCCGGAGAAGGAAAGAGTTGGCGTTCATTTGCGAAATCGTTCGGTTTGAATAAACAGGGGATTTCACTTTCGATCTACTATGGTTTGACTCTGGGTGTTGTCTACATCATGGCCGTTCGACTGGGCGGGTACGTCTTTTCCCAACAACCCACAGATCACCAATTTTCCATTTCCGCCGCCGGATTCATGAATCTTGTACTTCTCTCATTGGTGACCGCGAGTTGGGAACAACTCGTGTTTTCCGGCTTT
This sequence comes from Candidatus Chisholmbacteria bacterium RIFCSPLOWO2_01_FULL_49_14, assembly GCA_001816915.1. Classification (GTDB taxonomy): domain Bacteria; phylum Patescibacteriota; class Microgenomatia; order UBA1400; family Chisholmbacteraceae; genus 2-01-FULL-49-14. The sequence continues at coordinate 73,055 of MHCL01000016.1, read as the reverse complement.
CTGTTACTGAGATTCATGCGGGCGCTCAACGACGAATGGGCGAGTGCTTCACTCTCGGCGCTTCTGTTTACACTGCTTCATCTCCCGATTCTGGTGTTTGAATCGCACGCGCCTTTTGTGCTCACCGCCATCCAATTGCTCCTCTTTTTTTTGGTAGGTTTCGGCAATGCGGTACTGATGCTGCGCACCAGAAATATTTTGGCACCCATTCTCTCTCATACGTTTTGGGCAATGGCCGTAGGTTTGTTTGCCTAGGCACCTTTTCCTCTGGTAGATTTGGAAATTTTGCTTGTTGGTGGTAGAATCCTCTTATCCTATGGCTTCTTCACGACTTATGCAGAAGATTTCCCGGGCGGTTGAAAAAAATTTTTCAGACCAAACGAGCTTTGCTTCGCAACTGGTCAGGGAAAACAGCGAGAATCCTTTTACCCCCGATCAGTCGAGCCCCAAACATGCGATTGAGAAGGGCGTGGGAGAGCTTGTTTACGAACGTCTTCGGTCTCTTGGATTTGTGCCAAAACGAGTCGGGGCTTCGAAGAAGCGCACGAATATCGTGTGTTATTGGGGGCCGCGTCGATTCCGCAAGAGCCTCATCCTCAATGGGAACATGGATACCGCCCCAGCAGGATTAGGATACACACTTGATCCCCATTCCGGTGCAATCAGAGACGGGAAGCTTTATGGAGTCGGTGCGGCTGACATGAAGAGCACGCTCTCCGCGTATGTGTATGCACTGAAAGCTCTTGAGGTTGCGGGAGTGAAGTTGGATGGGAGACTCATTCTGGAATTCACGGTTGATGAGGAACCCGGAGGGTGCAGCGAACTCGGAACCGCATACCTCTTGAAACAAGGCATCCGCGCCCGCGCCGCTATCATTGGAAAACCGGGTACGCATAAAATTTCGATCGGCAATAGAGGGGGGTATCGATTTAAGCTGACCGTCTTCGGAGAGGCGATTCATACCGGACGCAGAGCTTGGGAGCGGAAAGAAGCCGGGCGGAACGCGATTGTCGATATGGCGAAGATCATTCTCTCTCTTGAGGATATGGAAATCCCTTTCAAACCGGCACGGGCATTTCAAGGCCGATCTCCGGTGCTTACCTTTCCGACGAAGATTTCGGGAGGCTTATCCGTCAACAGCGTTCCGGATAGAAGTGTTGCCTATGGCGATGTTCGACTCATGCCTGGAAACAGCGATAAACAAGTCAAGATTTGGATTCGCGAAAAGCTTTCGACTATTCCCGGTCTTCGCTATGAGCTTGATGATCTCCTTTTCGTTCCTGCCGTCGAGATTGATCGTAAGGAAGAGATTGTTGACATCCTTGCCAAGAATTCCAAGAATGTGTTGGGTGTTTCCCCCAGGATAGAGGGTTCGGGCCCATGGAACGACGCGTGGATGCTCGTTACCCATGATATTCCTACCATCAGCGGTTTCGGGCCGGATGGCGACGGGTCCCACGGCATTAATGAATGGGTCGATCTTGAGAGCCTCAAGAAGGTCACCGAAATTTACGCGTTGGTGATTGTTGATTATCTTGGCATTCGTGAGCATTCTTAATTCTTAACTGAGTGTCGCACCGTCTTACTGGAGATTGGGGGTGAGCGTGGTATGAAGCGATTTCTTTTTTCGGTTTTGGTGTTTCTGTTCGGTGTTTTGGTTGTTCTCGTTTCCGTCTGGCGCTCGAGGCCGCCGGCGGTGACCCATGCCGCCGAGACCAACTCAGCGACACAGGAGGCTATCCCAGTCATGCAGGAGGTCGTGGTGCAGGAAGATCGCGATTATTCACTCCCATACCCCGGAATTCTTCCCGACCACCCGCTCTACTTTTTAAAGATGTTTCGTGATCGAATACGACTGTGGCTGACCCGCGATTCACTCTCCCGAGCCATACTCATGCTCCAATATGCAGACAAGCGGGTAGCGTCTTCATTGGCTCTGGCAGAGAAAGGAAAGGCTGGACTGGCAGGCACGACCGCGACCAAAGCTGAAATCTATTTTGAGCAAGCGCTTGACGAGGCGCAGCGCGCCTCCGAGGGCGGAAGCGATACTGGCTCTTTTTACGAAACGTACCTGCGTTCGTCCAAGAAACATGAAGACGTTCTTCTCGGAGTGTTGTCCCGCGTTCCCGATGAGGCGAACACAGCAGTGCAACAAGCCATGGAGCAGAGCAAACGAGCGCAACAACGATCGATGGAAATCTCCGGTCTTTCAGTTGATGAACCGGAAGGAGTTATCGAAGACGAGGAGGTTGAAGATGTCGAGGATGATCGTGGTTCCTTCGAATCGGAAGCAACAGGAGAGAGTGTGGAAACGGACAATAACGGGCAGGACTTGGATGATGAGTAGCTGAGTCATGCCGTTGACAATCCGATCCTGTGACTGTTATTGTGGGTTTGTTGGGTTTCATTTGTTATCGCGCAGCCAACGGGCTCGTGAGAAGTTTGACATACAAACAGGTAAGAGCGGAACCTTGTGACCCGCCTTCGCTGAGGCTTCGGCGAGGCAAGGAATTCAAGGGCTGTGCCGCAACTGTGATTTGGTAACCAACGATTTGTGAATGATCACGAGTATTGGTTGCTGATGAGCCAGGAACGCTACTTACCATACTTTCCCGCTTTTTCCAGCAGATTGAGCGGGTATATTCCCGAGCAGGAACATGATCAGCGTCTGGTCCTTCGACTGAAGTCAGGGTAGAGGAGAAGGGTCCAGCCACTTATCAAGCGACCTTCCTTCAGGAAGGTTTTTTTATTCTCCTGCCTTCGGGTAGGAGGTTTTTTATGGTTATGAGCGAGCGGCGAGGCGTCTATCTTCATGAAGGGATGTCCGACCTTCGTGTTGCAAATCCCCATTTTGATTTTCGCGATGAGTTTGATGCGGCACTCCGACTCGGAGGGGTGACAGAAAGTATTGAACAGCGGTTGTCGGCTAATTTTTCCACTGCCGTTTCAGAGGATGTTCTGCGCCAGGGTCATTTTTCCCTTGAGTTCTACGAATCAGACAACGGTCGTCCGCTGTTGACAACCCAAGATCACCGAGCATTCGGCGATCTTACATTCCTCACTTTGAAGGGTGTCAAAAAACGCAGAAAAGAAGGGAAATCCTACACGCGGGAACTGGCTGAACTTCAAGGAATTCGGGCATTGCGGCGTCAGTCCTTCGATTGTCCCGACGGAACGCAGTTTGTTCTCATTTACCCCACAGGACCAAAAGACGATGGCTATTCGGGCGTGAGTCTTACCTATGTCTATAGGGCTGAAGGACCCCCGGGTCCGGGAAGGAAATTACGGGCGGTGTTTTATAAAAATGCTCTCACTCTCGAAGGTCATGCGCAGCTTTATCGAACGCTTGATCGAGGTAGTAGCTCTCGGGAACACGACTATTCTCCGGAAATTTTTGTTTCCCATCCCATCGATATTTCCGATCATCCGATGATTCAAACCGTAGATGATGTCACTACCGAAATTGATGCAATAGCAAATCGCGATAGGCGCTTTGCAGATCGCAGTATCGGCTTCGGATCAACGCTGTCAGCGGACGTGTTTGCCCGTTATGAACCACAACTTGTGGAATCCGCGAGATTTTTAGTGGATACCCTGGAAGAAAAGCTGCACTCCCACGCTGCTGGTTTGGATCAGCAGGCGCTCGCGGATTTGGAACTCGCCTACAGTTTTGCCCGCAGAGCCGTAGGCGTTTTTGCGGAGCGCGGTGTTTTAGTGTCAACACAGGACCTTCAAGAGGATTATGAATGGAAGAGGCGTATCGAGCGAAGCATTGTATTTGATGATGTACGAGCGGGATCTGCATTAGAATCGATTGTGGGGGATCTCATGAGGCTGCAAACGCATTTTCTCGATCGTTACGGAGATGTTCATGAACGGAAGGTCGGGGGGATCGGATGTCCTCCCGGCATGTTGCAATCAATCGGTGTTTCTTTGGATGGCTTCAGCATACCGACCTTGGGAGACGTTTCGTTTGAGACGGAAGAAAATAAATGGTCTTACCATTCCGGAACCTGCCGTGTGTGTAAAACGGAACACACGCAGGTAGGACCCTGTGAAATCTGTAAAGTTTGCGAGAAAACGTTTGATTGAATATCTCTTATAATCCGTAATAATACAAGTGATTTGAGTACATATTATCTCTACACCATCTTTCAGTTTTTCCAGTTGAGCAGAGAAGGTTGTCAAATAGTGCAATCGGTTTTCCCCGCTGACTTCTTTACTCTGGATGATCCTGTCTGATGTACTATTTGATAGTTGACAGCCTAGGTGTAGTGGCTTAGCTTTTAATTAAGCACTACATCTAGTGTTTTTTTATCTGCCGATTAGCTGCTTAAGGTTTTTCCGGACAGGAGTGGATGGAACGATGAAGTGTCCTTATTGCGGTCACACCGACAGCAGTGTTTTGGAAAGCCGTTTAAGCGAAGATGAGCAAAGCATCAGAAGACGAAGGGAATGCAATACCTGTAGCAAACGGTTTACGACGTATGAGCGCGTTGAAGGCATTGACCTAGTTGTCATCAAGAAAGACGGATCACGGGAGGAATTCAGCAGGGAGAAGATCAAGAAAGGACTCATGAAAGCAACCTGGAAGCGGCCGGTATCGATTGAACAGATTGACAAGTTGGTGGAAGACGTCGAGAGGTTGCTGCGGCGCAGAAAGAACAAGGAGGTCAAGAGTTGGGAGATCGGCAGATTGGTCATCGGCAGACTGCGCAGGTTGGATCCGGTCGGCTATCTCCTGTTTGCCAGCGTCTATAGAGATTTTCAAGACCTTGGGGATTTTAAGCGCGAAATCAAGCGATTGACGCAGAGTAAGCCAAGCTAGTCAACAGTACGAGCATCTTGTAAAAGGTTTTTCAATGACACGACTTTCAGATAATGCAGTTACGATTCTTCGCAAGCGCGATTATCTCAAACGCGATGCAGCGGGGAAGTCGGTGGAGACGCCGGATCAGATGTTTCAGCGTGTGGCCAACGCGATCGCTTCGGCAAGCGGAACGTACGGAGAGGACGTGGCGGGCGATGCCCGCGATTTCCACCGCATGATGACCCGGTTTGAGTTTTTACCGAATTCGCCGACGCTCATGCATGCCGGACGCAATGGAGTGAACCAACTCGCGGCGTGTTTCGTGTTGCCCATTGAGGATAACCTTGAGGGCATTTTCGGGACGCTGCATGATGCGGCGCTGGTCCTGCGGACGGGGGGCGGGGTCGGCTTTTCGTTTTCGAGGCTGCGTCCGCGAGGGAGCCTGATTTCGACCACCGGCGGAGTGGCGTCGGGGCCGGTTTCGTATATGGATCTTTTTGATCATATGGCTCAAGTGATCAACGAAGGCTCCAGCAGGAGAGTGGCGATGATGGGCATCCTGCGGGTTGACCATCCGGATATTGAAGAATTCATCGTGGCGAAGGCCGAAGGAAAACGGCTCACGAATTTCAACGTTTCCGTCGGCATTACCGATCGCTTCATGGAAGCGCTGAAAAAGAAAACCACGTATGGACTCATCGACCCGCATAGCGGCCGCACGGTTCGAAGGGTTTTGGCCAGTACCATATTTAACCTGATTGCCGAGTATGCATGGAAGGTGGCGGATCCCGGTTTGGTGTTTCTTGATCGGATGAACACAGCCTGTCCTATCCGCCACCTCGGAGAGATCGAGGCGACGAATCCGTGCGGAGAACAGCCGCTCCTGCCTTATCAAAGCTGTAATTTGGGATCGATCAATTTGGCGCAGTTCGTTCGCGTACAGGCGAGGAACGATGATTGGAAAAAATCCATCAACTGGGATCGATTGGAGCGGGTGGTGAGGCTGGCGGTCAAGTTTTTAGACAATGTGGTGGACGTGTGCGATTACCCACTTTCCCAGATTGATGAGATGAGCAAAAAGACGCGGAAAATCGGATTGGGGGTTATGGGATTTGCGGACTTTCTCTTTCGACTGGGGATTGCCTATGATTCCAATCGGGCGCTTACCTGCGGAAGGACACTTGCGCGTTTCATTGAACGCGTGGCGCGGGAGGAATCTATCGAATTGGGAAAGAGCAGAGGATCGTTTCCCGCTTTTGCGGGCAGCAGATGGGAGAAGGGGTATCCCGCGATGCGGAACAGCACCTTGACGACCATTGCGCCAACCGGGACGATCAGCATTTTAGCCTCCTGTTCTTCCGGGATTGAGCCGATCTTTGCGCTCTCCTTCACCCGACGCAATATCTTGGATATTGGGAAGACCGAGCTGGTCGAATACAATGATGAGTTTTCGCGACAATTGAGACTTCGGATTCGGAACCGAAAGCGCTATCAGGCAATTTTGCAGGAGGTGGCGCGTTTGGGTACTTGCCAAACCCTTGATGAGGTTCCGAAAGACCTCAAACGGATTTTTGTGACAAGCCATGATATCTCCTGGGAGTGGCACGTCCGCATGCAGGCAGTCTGGCAGGGTTCCGTTGACAGCGCGGTTTCCAAAACCATCAATTTGCCTTCCAGTGCGACGGTTGCGGATGTCGCTCAAGCATACCGAGAAGCCTATGAAACCGGGTGCATGGGGATTACCATCTATCGGGATCACAGCAGATCCCAGCAGGTATTGAATCTCGGACAGCCCGTCAGCGCCGAGGGCAACGTGCGCCTTGCTGAACCGCTGATACAGGATTCCTCTTTGAAGATTTTTCCCAATGGGGAAGGCAACGGCAACGGACATACCAAGGATCAAAATGCTCAGATGGTCGTTTCAAACGGGGATGAGGGTCTCTGTCCGGAATGTCACAGCATTCTGGTGTTTCAGGATGGTTGTTCTTCCTGTCCGAATTGCTCATATAGCTATTGCAGTGTCGGCTGAACACAGCCGGTTTATTCAGCCTATGGATACGTATGCAACCGATTCTTTCCCTTGCCAAAAGACAACGCGAGCCTCATAGACAGGAAAACAGCACACTTGCGGTAAAAAAGCGAAGCGGAATACTTGAACCCTTTGATCTTGCCAAGATTGAAGCAAGCGTCACGGCTGCCGGGATCGATACCGGAGAGTTCGGGAAGAAAGAGGCGGACAAAATCCTCGAAGGTCTTCAGGGACACCTCAAAAACGGTTTTGCCAAACGACGGACGGTGAGCGTCGAAGAGATCCGCAACATCGTCGAACCCGCCATCGCCCAGGCCGGTTATTTCGCGACGGCCAAGTACTATATCCTCTATGGCTCCAAGAAAGCTCGGGGTGGCGAGGCCTTTCAGATACACGAGCCACCTATGCCTGCCTATTCCTTGGAAGTCGCGAAGAAACGATATCTCAAAACCGATATGGATGGCCGGGTCATCGAGACGCCGGGCTCAATGCTTTGGCGGGTGGCGCGGCACATGGCGAAAGCTGAGATTCAATGGGAAGACGAACGCGAGGTTGAACGAGTGGCCAGGCTTTTCTTTGAGCGGATGGTTGATTTTCGGTTCGTCTGTTCGGGAAAAGCGATGTTTGAGGCCGGGAATACCGGCGGAACCGGACAACTTTCGGCGTGTTTTGTTTTGGGACTTGAAGACAACATCGCTTCCATCTTCAAAACGCTCGGGGAAGCGGCTCTCATTCATAAAAACAACGGCGGAACCGGATTTAATTTCTCGGTGATCCGGCCGCGGGGCGATAAAGTGAAGAATGTTCCCGGAGCAGCCAGCGGACCTGTTGATTTCCTGCAGGCCTATTCGGCGGCACTCTCGAAGATTCTTCAAGGAGCGAAGCGGCGAGGCGGGAACATGGCGATCCTCAATGCCGACCATTCGGACATTCATGAGTTTGTTCGCGTTAAAGAGGAGGATGGGAACATCACCAATTTCAACATTTCGGTTGGTGCAAGCGATCAGTTCATGGAAGCGATTGAAAAAAATAAAAACTGGCGGCTTCTCAATCCGCGCACGGGAGAAACCATATCAACCGTCAAAGCCCGGGAATTTTTTGATGAGATTGTCTCCTATGCCCATCGGACGGGCGATCCCGGAATGATTTTTTTGACACGCATGGAACAGGACAATCCGACGCCGACACTCGGGAAGCTTGATGCCACCAACCCCTGCGGAGAACAGCCCCTCTTGCCGTATGAAAGCTGCAATTTATCAAGTATTGTGCTTTCCAAACACCTGCGAAGGAAAGCCGGCAGGAACGGGCCATTTGATTGGGAAGTCGACTGGGATAATTTGCGTGAAACCGTCCGGCTTGCCATCCGATTCCTGGACAATATGATTGAGAGCAATACCTACATCCACCCAGAGATTGAGCGGATCGTGCGTAACGGTAATCGCAAGATCGGTCTGGGTGTCATGGGGTTTGCCCATCTTCTGTACAAACTCGGTGTTCCCTATTCCAGCCGCGAGGCCGTACGAATGGCGGACCATCTGGGAAAATTCATCAAGAAGGAAGCGGAAGCGGCTTCGATGGAACTGGCAAGAGTCCGCGGCGTCTTTCCCAATTTTGACATCAGCACCTATGCCGGCACTTCGGAGCGTTACCGTAACGCGACGATGCTCACGATTGCTCCTACCGGAACCATCAGCCTGTTTGCCGACTGCTCTTCCGGGATTGAACCGGTGTTTTCACTGGTGACCGAGCGCCGGACGTTTTTTGAGGACGGGGACAAGAAGAAGCCGACGAGGACCCTGCGCATTGTTGATCCTGTTTTTGAAGAGATTTTGGATGGGGAGCGCAAGCAAGGGACGATCAAGGGACTTACAAAGCGGGAGGTGCTTGCCCATCTTTCCAAAAAGGGCAGCTTGCGGGGACTTCCTGGAATTCCCAAACGAATGCAGGATGTGTTCGTGACGACCCATGAAATTGATTGGCCATGGCACGTCAAGATTCAGGCCGCTTGGCAAAAGTATTGCGACAATTCGGTCTCCAAGACCATCAACTTTTCCCATAGCGCCAAAGTCAAGGATGTTCGGGATGCGTATCTTTTGGCATGGCGCTTGGGGTGCAAAGGGATCACCATTTATCGTGACGGGAGCAAAAAACATCAGGTGTTGAACACAACGAATGCCTTTGCGAAAAAGAAAACGGCGCACGGAAAGCGGTCTTCTGAGTTTGAGAGTGCTTGTCCGGAGTGCGGGAGCACAATGACGTTTGCGGAGGGTTGTGCGACCTGCCCGCAATGCGCTTATTCTCATTGCACAGTGTGAGAAATAATGGGTGCCAGGCACCAATTCATAGTGGGACTTGCAAGATAGCTGTTGCAGGCGGGCCTGTACGAAATGCGGATACAGCCACTGCACGGTGTAACAAAATTTAAAGTTAAAAATTTAAAATTGATGAAGATACGGCGAGGGGAGAAGTGTCAGACTTGCGGGAATAGGTTTTTGAGGAATATCGCTGTGGATGCGGTGGGGGTTCGGGATGGGAAGGTCCTCCTTATTAAGCGGGGAAATGAGCCTGATAAAGGGAAATGGGCATTGCCCGGCGGACTTTTGGATTGGGACGAATCCGCATCGACGGCTGTGCTGCGGGAATTAGCAGAGGAGACGGGATTGACGGGGAAGCTGGGGATGTTTGTGGGTGTCTATTCCGATCCGAAACGAGATTCATTTCAGCGGGTGACGATCGTCTATGAAGTGCTGATTTCGGACGGGAGACCCAAGGCAAGCGATGACGCAACTGACGCAAGATGGTATTCGTCCGATGGCCTTCCTACACTTGCCGCCGATCATTCGAAGATTCTTGCCGATTATTTATTCATGAAAGGATTACAACAATGAACGATCAAGAGACCAGAATAGCCGAGCTCAAAAAGATTGTGGCTGCGTTCCGGAAAGATCGAGGATGGATCGGGGAGAGTCCGAAGGATATTGCTTTGTCACTCGTCTTGGAGGCAGCCGAGCTATTGGAGCACTTCCAGTGGAAGAGCGGTGAGGAAGTCAAAAACGAAGCACGTCTCTATGGGCCGATTTGCGATGAGCTTTCGGATGTCCTGTGGTGGGTGTTGGTCATGGCAGAGGCTTTGGACATTGATGTTTCCCGCGCGTTTGAATTGAAGACGACGAAAAATAATGAGAAATATCCGGCAGATGCGTTTAAAGGCCTTTCCAATGAGGAACGGCAACGAGTCTATTACAGAATTAAGGCAAAATACCGCGGAGGGCATCCGCTGGCAGAAGATGGGGAAGAATAAAGCTTGAGCTGAGGTCGGTCAACGGAATATTGTTTGACTGCAGGAGAAGAATTGCGAGATCTCGTAACAGAAATTTACTCGGTCGCAAATGGTTTGAGAAGGGTATCAGAAGTCGACTGTTGCTCTAGCCAGACGGATGGTCTGGCCTAGCGACCAACGTAAATTTGTTCCGCGATCTCTCTAGGAGGTTGATATATGGTGAAGAAAGAACAGGAGATTAAAAGTATCAGGAAGCGGGATGGCAGGGTGGTTGATTTTGACGCAAACAAAATCAGCGTTGCCATCCGCAAAGCCTCCGAAGCTACCGGGGAATTCGGTGAGAAGGAGGCGAAGCGGCTTGCCGATATCGTGGTTTCGATTCTCACGAGGGCGAACGGCCCCACTTCGCCAAGGCTTCGAGGGGCGAGGAAATCGATACCGACCGTGGAACAGGTGCAGGACATCGTCGAGCAGGTATTGATGGCCGCTTCGCATTATAAAACGGGGAAAGCGTATATTCTCTACCGCAAGGAACGAGCTGAACTGCGGGCGGCGCGTCAGGCAATCGGCGTTGAAGATGATTTGGGCATGTCGGTCAACGCACTCAAAGCCATGGCGCGCAGGTATCTTACCCATGATGAATTCGGGAACGTCACGGAAACTCCGAGACAGGCGGTTGAGCGGGTGGCGCGCGCGGTTTCATCCGCGGAGAAGCGCGGGAAGAAAGGATGGGAGCGGAAATTCGCGGAGATGATCGCTTCTTTTCAATTTGTTCCCGCCGGTTGTTATTTCCGCGGGGCGGGACGCAAGCGAGGGCTTTTGGCGAATTGTTTTGTGCTTCCCGTGGAAGATGACATGGCTGCCATTTTTGATGCCGTGAAGTGGACGGCACTCATCCACCAGTCCGGAGGAGGGACCGGATATAATTTTTCCCATCTCCGGCCGAACGGCGACGTTGTCGGTGGAGGGGGTTTTGCTTCGGGACCCGTCAGCTTCATGAGAGCGTTTGATGCGGCGACCGAGATCGTGATGCTCGGGGGGCGGCATCGCGGCGCAAACATGGGAATCCTCAATGCCGACCATCCCGATATTTTTGAGTTCATCACCTGCAAGACTCAAGAAGGAAGCATTGCAAACTTCAATATCTCAATCGGAGCCTCCGATGCGTTTATGCGCGCGGTTGATCGCGATACGGATTGGAAACTTATGAACCCGCGCAGCGGTGACGTGGTGCAGACGGTGGGAGCCCGCAAGATTTTTGATCAAGCCGTCGCCCTGGCGTGGAAGACCGGAGACCCAGGGCTTATCTATCTTGATGCCATTAACCGTCATAATCCTCTCTTGGAAAAATTGGGTCCCATTGAGGCGACCAATGTTTGCGGAGAACAACCGCTTCATCCCTTCGATGTCTGTAATTTGGGATCGATCAATTTAGCAGCCTTTATCACGAGCGGCGGCAACGGGCAGGTTCATCCGCGCGTCGATTGGGAGAGACTTGAGCGTGTGGTGCGATTGGCCGTCCGTTTCTTGGATGACGGCATTGATGCCAGTGAATATCCGATTGCGCAGATCGATGAAATGGCGCGCAACATCAGGCGCATCGGCTTGGGGGTCATGGGGTGGGCAGATATGCTTATTAAACTTCGCATCCGTTATGACGGCCAGAAGGGAGTGCGTTTAGCCTCGCAAGTTGCGAAGTTCATTCAACAGGCCGGATGGGATGAAAGTGCAAAGCTTGCGCGGGAGAAGGGATCTTTTCCCTTGTGGAAGGCGAGCAGTTTTGCAAAGAAACATCCGGTCATCGGTAAGAAACGGGTTCCGGTCAGAAATGTGGCGGTAACCACCATTGCACCCACAGGGACGATCAGCATGCTTGCGGATTGTAATTCTGGGATCGAGCCGATCTTCGCGTTGGCGTACATAAAAAACGTGGTGGATAAAGATGGAATGGCATATACGAACAGTTATTTTGAACACGCCCTTGCGGAAGCGTATGGTGGTCAAGAACACCCTCAAGTGGCCGAAATTCTACAAGAGGTGACCAAAACCGGCAACATAGAACATATTCAAGGTCTGCCGGCTTGGATGCGGGAGGTATTCCGTGCCGCCCATCAGATTTCTCCCGAGTGGCATGTCCGCATGCAGGCAGCATTTCAGAAATATACGGATAACGCGGTCTCCAAAACCATCAATTTCCCCGAGTCGGCAAGTCTTGAAGATGTCGAGCGAGCATACCTGTTTGCTTGGGAAACCGGATGCAAGGGTATTACCATCTATCGGGATAAGAGCAAGCAGGTTCAAATTTTGGCAACCGAAAGCGAGCATAAAGAGCAGCGCGAGGTTGCCATCCAAAGCAAACTCTCCGTTACCCCTTTGGCTTTGCGCCAGGACTGGGAAGGGAAACGAACGCAAGATCGAGATCTTAGTTGTCCGGAATGCGGCGGAATCATGTATTTTGCCGAAGGCTGTTCGACGTGCCAACAGTGCGGTTACAGTAGGTGTGAGGTTTAACATGCACGAGCGCAGGTTTTTCTCCAGAGGGAGGTGGGTAGTATCGCGTTGAGTCCTGAGCAAAACGGAGGGGGAGCACCGATCGGTCGAATGGCTACCGATATGCTTGTGAGGATTTTGGAGTTCGTAAAGGTACAGGAAGAAAAGGGAAAGAAGGTGTATCTCGGAGCATCCGGTGTACCATTTTCCCTTGATGGAGGCGGCGATGGTTCGGAGGAGTTGCTGGTTGATACGGGAAAGATAAGCGAAGTACTTGAGAGCAGGGCCACCCAGCTTGAGCAGGAACAGGGTTAGTCGGTACGAGCTTCTAATATAGTTGCTCCGGATTTTACTTCATCTCATTATGAAGTTGATATTAGCTTCGGGGTCGGAACGGCGAAGGGAGCTGCTCTCCTGGATTGGTATTCCATTTGAGATCGTCATTTCAGACTTTGACGAGGGTTCTGTGCATGAAAGGAATCCTGAAAAGTTGGTAGAGCGCCTGGCGCTTGAGAAAGCGAAAGCGGTGGCGAATAGGATTAAGAAGTCAGAATCCAGAAGTCAGAAGAGGGATACAACTCTGGTGATCGGTGCGGATACGGTGGTACGGGTTGACCATGAGACGATCGGGAAACCGGAAGATGAGCAGG
>MHCL01000016.1:44778-59784 GCA_001816915.1 Candidatus Chisholmbacteria bacterium RIFCSPLOWO2_01_FULL_49_14 | reverse complement strand
TCACCGGAGTGGCTGTCGTCAATGCTCATTCGGGAGAGAGTTTTGTGGAAGCGGAAAAAACCCGTGTGACGTTTCGCAAACTCAAGGAGGCGGAAATTCGATCGTATGTTGCCAGTGGAGAACCATTGGATAAGGGCGGAGGCTATGCGATCCAAATGGGGGCGAAGGGATTTGTTACCTCGTTTGAAGGCAGTTTCACCAATGTTGTCGGCTTGCCGCTTCTGCTTTTGACTCGGCATCTGGGAAAGAGTGGTTTTATCATAAAGGGAGATGTTTCTCATCTTATCTATGAGAAGACGGGGTATCCCAGTTGAGCATTTCTAAAAAAAACTATCATGAAGAGATATGTTAGACTAGGATTCAGGCATAACAATTTTAATAACAAAAAAAAGGAGGACTATATATGGATATTGAAATCAGAGCGGCAAGAGAAGGGGATTACAAGGAGCTCATGAAGCTCTATGACGAATTTGTGGAGGAGGATCGGTATTCAGGCGGAAACGAGGATTCCTTTTCCGAAGTTCTCGTGAGCACGGAGAATTTCATCTATGTCGCTGAAGATAAGGGGAAGTTGGTTGGATTCGTGACCTTTTCCACCCGCTGGGTGGTGCGCTACCCAACTTCGATTGCGGAGATGGATGAGCTGTATGTGAAGACGGATTACCGGCGTCAAGGTTTGGGATCGAAGCTGGTTGAAGCGATTTTGAAGAAAGCTGCAGAGCTTGGGTGTTCACGAATGTTCATCGATACCCACATCAAGCATGAAGCGGCACAGAAGCTTTCCCAGAAGATGGGATTTACCCATTACGGCCATCATTTCGTTCGGGATCTGGATTGATTTGTATTTTTCGAACCTGGAAACGGCATAGTTGACTTGATGTGGTAATATAACAAGTATGGTTGAAAACACTCGATATATTCATGCACGACACGTAACTGGAGTTGTGGAGAGGGAATCTGAGGAGTATCGGTTGGGAGTTGTTGGTCCGGCTCAACTTCGACCAGTCGGTGATCCCGAATCACCAGATTGGGCGAGATACTATCCAGAAGAAGCGAAAGCAGTACAAGCCGCACAGGCAGATTCAGCACCTGCCGAATCTCCACAGCCAGCACCTGTTCAGAGTGTGCTGAGGCAGGAAAGTCCCGTTTTACCATAATTGGTTACGGTGAATGGGTGATAAGAGGAAGAGCCGAGAGGCTCTTTTTTATTCTGTATAATCGGGACGTGGAGACTGCGGTTACGATGAGGATACGAAGTACTAAACGACGACTGTTTTCCTCTGGATGCAACAAATATTTCAAATTATGCAACGATTCATTATAGGACTAAAGAGAAGAAAATAATGACTAATGAGAAATGAAATAAGATTTACGATGTACGATTTAGGATTTAAGAATAATAAATAGCAGAAAGCAGAAAATAGAAAAAGTAAACAATGAACAAAGGGCTAATCTACGTTTTCACAGGCGATGGAAAGGGAAAGACCAGTGCGGCGATTGGAGTAGGCGTGCGTGCGGCGCTATCAGGAATGAAAGTCGCGATGGTGTGTTGGTACAAGAGCCCAGATTGGAAGGTCAGCGAGTTCACGTTGCCAAAACAACTCAAGCGGTTTCAGGTGTTTCCTATGGGGGTTGGTTTTAGAATTACGAATTATGAATCACGAATTACGAATAAAAGAGGAAAAGATGTCAAAACCGCTTCTCTCACCGGTGGTGGGAGGGTGGTGGATACATCGAGCGAAGACGAACATAGAGAAGCTGCACGAGTGGCGCTCAAGAAAGCGAAAGATCTGGTTGGTAGAGTCGATGTCTTGATTTTGGATGAGGTGAATAATGCAATTAAAGATCGGTTGATCGATCTAAGCGATGTCGTTGATCTTATAACTCAGCGGGGGAAAACACATCTGGTGTTGACGGGAAGGGGAGCGGAAATAAAGATTGTTTCGATGGCCGATTTAGTCACCGAAATGAGGAAGGTCAAACATCCGTTTGATCTGGGTAAAAAGGCCATTCGGGGATTGGATTATTGAAGTACTATGAGCGAAGATTTATCCAAAGAATTCGGCGAGGGAAGCGTTGTTGCAACGGAGACGCGAGTCCGGCCGATGCAACGGGAGTTCTTCCCGAAAGCTATTTTGCCCGCGGAGCTCAAACTTCCTGATCTGAAACATGAGGGACTGACGTTGGTCACCGAGCAGGCGAGATGGTTGGGATTGCCCGGAGATGAGGAGCGCTTGCGGCAGCGTTATGGGGATCGCAGAAGCGAATTTGGCGAGTTGGCATGGAGGGAGCTTGGCGAGCGCATCGCTTCCGTATACGGATCCCGCTCCCGTCGAGAAGTTGCGAAGCTTTTGAAGGAAGTCAGGGGAGTACATGACCGATTCTATGAAAAAGCATCGGCATTACCGGTGGAGAGGCAGACGTACTATCACAATGTCAGCCGTTGGGAGGAAGGAACCGGGCATGCCGATCAAGTTACGATCCAGGCGGCTCGTGAACTCGTCGGCGCGCTGGAATCGGGTGAGCTTGACGAGGACCGATTCTCACTTGACCGATTCGGTCTGATCTTGCAGGCTATGATGGTCCACGACGCCGATTGGAGCCTGGTTGATAAGAAGCAGGAAATTCAGGTAAGCGGTACGGAACTTTTTGGCATTAAACCTGAGGATCTTGCTGAAGTATTGGCGGTGGTGACGATGGTGGATTACGACCAGGATTCGGCGAGCAAGACCATGCGGAAGATGGCGCGTGCGCTTTTGATTGAAGAGAAAGGGTGGGGGGAAGACGTTACCTCCTTGATTCATGCTGTAGTCAGGCGGAGCGATCTTTTGCAAGTAGCGGATCGCAATTATGGCGGCAACCTGCACTCGTTGGTCACGGACTTCTACCTTCGCCGTCCCGATTATGCAAATCATTGGAATGTGGATGACCCCATGAAAGCAGTCGAAGCGAGCGTCCCGTTCTATCTTTTTGCGGAAAAGAAAGTTCTCAGTGATGGACCGCGATCCTTCAGATTCTCGGATACATATTATGGAAGGAGGCAGCGGAATTTGGTGCGCGATGGGTGGAGGGGATTCGAAGAGCAGGTCCGTCGAACGGATCCGGTCGGATGGGAAGATTATCAAGAGGGAAAGCGGGTGCTGGCGTTTCCTTTCGAATAACCGGGACGATGGCGTTTTGGGTTACAATGGAATCATGGGCTTCGTACGCTCTCTGACCACTCATAATCCGTTGTTTTTTAGTTTTTTCCTCCCGCTTGCAGCCGATACGACTCTCACCCTTGTCGGGCAGGATGCTTCCTATTGGAGCGACTTTACGACGGCGAATGAAGCGGCGCCATTACGGTTTTTATTAACAACCCATCCGGCCCTCTTTGTATTCGTTTCTCTTGCGTGGTACGCGGTTCTTTATTGGTTAATAAAAAAACTCCGAGATCCGCTTAATCTGATGATTGCCATCAGCCTTATGGTTGGGCATACCGTCGGGAGTGAAAGCTGGATTGTTAAAATTCTTCTCTCACAGCCGGCGTTTATCGAGATGAATCGCCGCGTGGCTGTGACGATGATCTGGTCGACTACCGTCGGATACTTTCTGTTGGTGGGTATTGTCGGGGGTTTGGCTCTATCAGCCTACTTGCGCCAACGGATGGTTTCTCATACGCCCACCTCCTGATTAGAGTATCTTTTTTCTTCACTCTGGCGGTTCATTCCATGAGGGGCCTGTGTTATGATTGTCGCGTATGGATACACCTGGAAATGGAGGAAAAACAGGCACCAATCAAGGGGGAGAGGAACCGCAGATAAAGCCAGCTCCGCCTTCCGATCAACAGCAGCCGGCTGCACAACCCCCTCAAGGGGGAAAGCCGGCCGGCGCGAAAGAAGTTGAGTTTGTTGGAGTTAAGAAGGCTTCCGAGGAACAGGTTCCGATTGTTGAAATCAAGGAACCCGGAGAATTACCTCCTGAGGTAGAGGGATGGCTGGAGCGCGTCGGTCAGGATACTGTTCCCGAGCCACCTACCATCGTTCATCAAGGAAAGACAATTTTGTCTCCAGCAGCGCCTCAGGATGTGAGCATCTCTTTACCGCTTGATGAGGAAAAAATACAGAAAGGTCTCCATCAGAAGATTTTTGAAAGCATTCGCTGGCTCGCGGTATGGTGCGTCAGGTTGGTAAAAAAATATCGCGGAAAGACAGATACAATGCAAGGCAAGAGTTAGCGTTAAGAAAGTAAATATATGCAGGATGTCTTGAAAGACCCATTGGGAACCGCGTTTTTTGCGCTCGGCATTCTTTTTATTGCCGGTTTCGGCATTTTGGGATTGGTTTCACTTGCCTACCTTCTGTTTCAGTGGTTGCGGTACCGAAAGCGGGAGGAGTACTCCCTTGGTTCGGTGGTGCTGCAGGTGGCTGTTCCCAGAGATAATGAACTCAAGATCGATGTTGCCGAGCAGCTCTATTCCAGCATCTATTCGGTAAAAAAGATCGGCGTTTTTTCCTTTATCAAACCGGAAGATCATATCTCCTTTGAGTTGGTTGCCCGCAAGGAAGATATCCGTTTCATGGTCGTTTGTCCGATGGATTTACGGGATCTGGTTGAGAAACAGATCCATGGCGCATATCCGGGAGCGGAAATTAAAGAGATCGATGAGTACAACATTTTTTCCGAACACGGGAAAGTTTCTTTTGCGCAACTTCGGCTCAAAGCCGCTTCGTTTTATCCGCTCAAAGTCTTTAAAGAGCTCCCGACGGATCCTTTGAGTTCTCTCACCTCGGCGCTGGCAAAGATGGGTGATGGGGAAGGGGCGGTGGTTCAGATTCTTATCAGTCCGGCGACCAAAGGTTGGCAGAGTGCGGGAGCAACTTTCCTTTCAAAAACGCGCGCTCAGGAGGCCGATCCGGAGAAAGCCCAGTACCAGGTAGATGTCAAAACTTTGGATGCCATTGAAAACAAGATCGGGAAACCCGGATTTGAGACAACCGTTCGGGTGGTGGTTTCCTCGACGACCCAACAGGCGGCCGATGCCCACCAGCGCAACATCATGGGAACCTTTTCACAGTTTTCTTCCGATCAAAACGGATTCACCCAAGCCCGTGTACTCCTGAAGCGGTTTTTCATGATTGACTTTATTTACCGCTATCAACCGCTGTTTGGGAGGCGAGCGATTCTTTCCAGCGAGGAATTGGCGACGATCATGCATTTTCCCAACAAACAGGTGGAAACACCCCACATCCATTGGCTGATGGCGAAACGCGCGCCGGCGCCGGCTGAGATTCCAACTCAGGGAATGTATTTGGGAAAAAGTTCATATCGGGGAATTTCCCGGAAAGTCTATATCTCGGGAGACGACCGCCAGCGGCATATGTATATCATCGGAAAGACCGGGACAGGGAAATCGGAACTTTTGAAAGAAATGATCCTTCAGGATATTCGGGCGGGAAAGGGCGTGTGCTTCATCGATCCGCACGATATGGTGGAAAAACTCATGGAGCTCATTCCGCCGGAGCGAGCGGAAGATGTCATCTACTTTGACCCCTCCGATACCGAGCGTCCGATGGGTCTCAACATGCTTGAAGCCAGGACAGAGGAGCAGAAACATTTTGTGGTCAGCTCAATCATCGGACTCATGTACAAGCTCTATGATCCGCATAAAACGGGAATCATCGGCCCACGGTTTGAACACGCCATTCGCAATGCCATGCTGACTGTCATGAGCGAGGAGGGCAATACCTTCATCGAGGTGGTGCGGGTGCTCACTGATTCCAAGTACGTACAGGAATTATTACCCAAGGTGAAGGATCCGATCGTGCGCCGATATTGGACGGATCAAATCGCGCAGACCGCCGATTTCCATAAGTCCGAAGTCCTTGATTATATCGTTTCAAAATTCGGGCGCTTCGTTACCGACAAGATGATACGCAACATCATCGGTCAGAGTAAAAGTGCGTTTAATTTTCGGGAAGTGATGGATGAGGGGAAGATTCTGCTCATTAACCTCGCCAAAGGCAAAATCGGAGAAGAGAACAGCAATTTCTTGGGACTCATCCTGGTGCCGAAGATCCTGGTTGCGGCCATGAGCCGACAGGATATTCCGGAAGAGAAGCGGCGTGATTTTTATCTCTATGTTGACGAGTTTCAGAATTTCGCGACACCTGATTTTGCCACCATTCTTTCCGAGGCCCGAAAATACAGACTGAATCTGACGGTTGCCAACCAGTTTATCGGGCAGGTTGAGGAGGAAGTCAAGCAGGCGGTATTCGGAAACGTCGGTTCGCTCGTTGCTTTTCGCGTCGGGGTGACGGATGCCAATTTCCTTCAGCATGAATTTTCTCCAACCTTCAACGAGGCTGACTTGGTTAATATCGAGCGGTTCAACGTTTACATCAAAACGATCGTGGATAATGAGCCAATGACTCCGTTTTCGATGGACTTAAGCAAGGATATGACCGAGGATCATAAGCTTCGCAATCCCAAAGTCGGAGAAATGATCCGCCAACTGTCCAGGCTTAAATACGGATCGGACAAGGAAGAGATCGAGGCGGATATTAATAAGCGATCGAGGCTGTAGTAGAGGTCGGTTACCTTTTTAGCTTGTTAGGGGTTATGTATGATAGGGGCTGGTATAATTCCGTCTGAAGATAGGAGGCGCCCGTAGCTTACTGGTAGACCTGCCCGCCAGAACTTCGCTTAGGCGATGCGCAGGCGGGGCGGTTGTCTTGCCTGCCATAGCGCGTCCGTAGCTCAGTGGTAGAGCGCCACTCTTATAAAGTGGATGTCGATGGTTCGATCCCATCCGGACGCACATTTTTTACTTTACATTCATGATTGATGTGTTATAGTTAACTCCATCATGTCGAGACGCCGCGTCAACAATCTTTCTGCGAAAGAAGATGAATATGTAGATTTTTCCGGAAACGATGCGGCAGACCAAGCTTTTTGGGATGAATTTTGGACTCAGGAAGCCTCGACGACAGAAGACGTGCCATTGGTAACCATCACGATCCGCAATGAGGAAACAGGAGAAGAGAAGGTTATCGAGAAAGTGAGACTTCAGTTTCGGAATTCAGTCAAGTTTCGGGGCTAACGAACGGGAAGGCCGCAACACTTCCATCGTTTAATCTAGCGATGATTTCATCCTTTATAGCTCTTCAAGCTTCACTTCATCTTTTTCCATTTTGTCGTTGATTGTTTTCAAGTACTTTTCAGTCGTTGAGAGCCTTTTGTGCCCGGCGAGTTTTGAGATATATACCAGCGGAGTGCCGGCAACCAATTGCTGAGCAATAAACGTATGCCTGAGATCGTTGACACGCGCGCTTTGTATACCGGCGAGTTTGAAGTAGCGATCGATGGCGGCCCTGATATTCCTCACAAGAAACGGTCGTCCCGTCTTGGTGACAAACAGGGTTTTATCCCTCGTTTTCGGACGTTCTTCAAGATAACTTTCCAGTGATTTACGCGCGGCTTTCGTTAAGGGGATGGTGCGTGGACCATGTGATTCATACGCTCTGATCGTAATCGCTCCTTTCTCGATGCTGACATCTTCAAGCTTCAAGTTTGCCAATTCTCCGATGCGCATTCCCGTCTGAAGGAGTAACTCGACGATTGCGGAGATTCTCGTGTCCGTTCGGCAAGCATCCCGAAGCGCCCGGTACTCCATCTTCGAAAGCACCCTCGGCGGTTTTACCTCGTAGTGGGGGTGGGTGATGTTGGTCGCGGGATTTAATTCGAGATATTCTTTACCCTTTAGAAATCGGAAGAAGGACTTAATGGAATTGATTTTGCGAGAGACCGATTTGGCTGTGTAATTTAACTTTCCTAAATTCTCCGTAAATGCCTTAATATGGTCCGCCGTGATAGCGGTGATTGAACTCACTTCCAATTTTTCGAGGAAATCAATGAGCTGCTCGATATCCTTGCCATATGCTAGAATGGTGGCGGTGGCACGATTTTTGTTGCGCAGATCTTCGATAAATTGCTCTCGTGCCTTTGTTGGTGATTGCGAACCGTCGTTTTCCATATCAAGATTTGATATATCCTGTAATAATACATCTTATAATACCATTCGCTAGGTTTTATGTCAATTCGTACGCATAGTCTTGTTGTCCTGGCTCTGCTGCTCGGAACGTTTTTCATCATTACATTTTCACGAGATCTTCTCGATTTGATGTCTTCGCGAGAGCGGATCGCAAAAGAGCAAGCAGAAGTTGCGCAGTTGGAAGAAGAACAGCAGGAGCTTGCTTCGCAGCTCGATCAGGTGATGAGTGATGAGTTTGTTGAGAAGGAGGCACGCGAAAAGCTTCTTCTGAGTAAGCCCGGAGAGACCGTGGTAATACTGCCTCCTAATGAGCGTGCGGGAGAGCAGGAATCGTCTCAAAATAATCAAGATGGTGAGGAGAAGCTCGCAAATTGGGAGAAATGGGCTCAGCTATTTGGATTTTTCTAATAGCGCCCGACTCCGTAGTTCGCTGTGCTCTATTACTGGGGTGGTTGAAATTCACTCTCTCTTCACTTTTATCAGATCCCCAGCTTTTCTTCTAAAACCGAGAGCACGTCCACGAAGTATTCTGGTTCATAAAAGTGTCCTTTTTCCTTGAAGGTCCGTAGTTCGGCGTTCAGTTCTTTTGAGAGTTCGACTGCCTGAGAGAATGGTATGATCTTATCGTCTTTCGAGTGGAGGATCGTGATATTCGGGACAAACTGTTTGATCAGATCTGTATTGACTCTATGTTGGAAGAAGGATGGGTATTTATTGCCTCCCCTCAAAGCGTTCATGATGTTGTTTGAGAATGCAGCAACTAGAATTATATGAGTCGCTCTTAGCTTGTGTTTTTCTAAGTACAAGAGTATCGCTCTGGTTCCAAGGCTGTATCCAACGAAGACAATTGGGTTTTTAATCTCCTTTACCACTTTGTGTACACCACTCAGCCAATCTTTGGCTTGAATGGGTTTTTGATCAGGTAGCTTCGGAATTCTGAAAGTCACTTTTCTTTTCTCAAGTTCCTTAGCAATGTTTGGAAACCAGTCCGCATCATGGCCTCCAGTGCCATGAACAAAGACGATTGTGAAATCTTGCATGCAGGTATTATAACTAAAAGATCATCCCATCGAAGTGGTCTAAAGTTTTTTACAGGGCCAGGAGTTCCCACCATTCGTTTCGCGGCTTGCTCAATACTGCTATTTCGCCGTTTTCGCAGCCGGAAACTTCGGCGGGCAGGGAACCCGGAGGTGTAACGCTTACGACCACTGAACCAAATAAAAAACGGCCAGTACGGCCGTTTTATTTGGTTGCGGGGCCAGGAGTTGAACCTGGTCTGTGAGATTATGCGTTCTGTTTTCTCCAGTTTCCCGGAGTGTCGGACTATGTCTTCACCCAACTTTAATAGGGGCCTGGCGTATAGTCTCTACGGATTCCCCGTGAGATAAGAAAACTATCTCATGGGGTCTTTCCTCGGCGTTGCCGTATCCTTCCACCAGCTCAGGATTTAGGTTTCGCCGATATAGCCAAGTGCAACTCGCTCCAATTACTCGGAGGAGGGCCCATCTTGAGCCTCACGTGCTACCGTACACTACCCCGCGCGTCAATGAACAGCGGTATTTTACCAGATTCCTCTGGTATACTCAAGCTCTTTTCCTTTGAGTTCATATTCCTGAGGTTTAGTTTGTGAGTTATAATTTGTTACTCTATACTGAGGAGAGTTTTTCTGCCTCCATCTGGTATTTTATGATAAAATGTTTGTTGTTCTGCCAGGGTAGCTCAGCGGTTAGAGCGGCAGTATCATAAACTGTAGGTCGTGGGTTCAAATCCCACCCCTGGCACCTTAAAATTTTCAATTTAAAGGTGTAAACACCGAGCCTTATCCGGCACCGCCCATCGGGCGGAGTTTTGGTAGACTTCAAGTATGAAGAAAAAACGCGTTCTCTCAGGAATCAGAGCCACCGGGAGGTTGCATCTTGGCAATTATCTCGGGGCGGTCAAGGGGATGTTGGCGCTTCAAGATGATCCGGGGTTCGAAACCCTCTATATGATTGCGGATCTCCATACCATGACGACGCCGTATGATCGGGGGAATTTGAGGTCCGCTGCCCGGGAAGTGGTGCTTGATTATTTGGCTTGCGGGCTTGATCCGGATAGAAGCGTTCTTTTTATCCAATCAGAGGTTGCCGAGCTTCATACCCAACTTGCCTTTTACTTATCGACAGCTGTTTCGGTGGCGCGTATGCAGCACTTGCCAACCTATAAGGATAAAGTTACGCAGTACCCGAAGGACGTGACGATGGCCTTACTTAATTATCCGGTCCTCATGGCGGCCGACATTCTTATCTATAAGGCAAGCAAAGTGCCGGTTGGTATCGACCAAGAGCCTCACTTGGAAATAGCCAGGGAGATTGCTCGGAAAATGAATGAATTATACGGAATGGACTTTCCTGAGCCGACACGGTTCGCGACTGAATCCGGATACATTCCCAGCCTTCTTGGCGAAGGAAAGATGAGTAAAAGCATTGAGGGGAGTTACATTTCATTGACAGATGATTTGCCTGCCATTGCGCAACGGTTGGCTGGGGCGCCGACGGATAGCGGCCAGGGGAAGAAGGTTCCCACCGAGGGCGGGGTTGCGAATCTTTTTACTCTTGTTGAATTGTTTGAGGGGATGGAGAAAAGAGAAACTTTCGAAAAGGCGTATGTCGGAACAGGAGTCCGCTATCAAGATTTAAAGAAGGAATTGGCTGAGGCGATCTCTACCACTCTCAAGCCGATTCAGAAACGGCGGAGGGAGTTGGAAGTCAATGCTTCCTCTGTAGACCAGGTGATTCAGGAGGGTAGTCAAAAGGCGAGAGCGATTGCGAAGGTCACCGTGGAGGAAGTTCGCCGGGCGATGGGGCTATCATAACGGGTTCGATCTCTCCCGTGGCTGTGGTATACTTCTTCAGTGAAACCCACGATTTCGTATTCGGATTTTTCCAGGTTAGATTTGCGTGTAGGAAGTGTGACCCATGCCGAGCCTATCGAGGGCACGGAACACCTGCTTCTGCTTCGCGTTGATCTGGGGGATGTCGGAGAGCGGACATTGGTGGCCGGAATCAAGAAGACTCATGATCCAGCTGATCTTGCCGGGAAGAAGATCATCGTTTTAGTCAATTTAGAAGAAAAAGAAATCCGGGGCGTATCTTCTCAGGGTATGCTTCTGGCAGCAGACAGCGAGGGAAAACCTGTTTTGCTTGTTCCAGAGTCTGAGGTTTCCTCCGGGACCATCATTCGGTAAGGGATTTATGGAAGAACAACCAGTGACGCCTCCGCGTCCGCCAAAAAATGTGAAGAAATTTGAGGTCCGCATGCATTTGAGCCCGAAGCGGATGCTTCTTTGGCTGGTTATTTTTCTTCTGTTTGTTCCCTTTATCGTATCGCTCATCGCCGCCTCGTCTCTGGAAGAGGAGATTCCTCTTTCCCAAGCAGTCGGCGATATTGAGGCCGGACGGGTTGAGAAGGTTGAGGTAGACGGAGACCGCTTGAATTTAACCTATACCGATCAGGAACAGCGATTTTCGCGAAAGGAAGGCAGTGAAACCCTCATCCAAATACTTGAATCCTCAGGCATTGATCCGCAGAAGGTCACCATTGAGGTGCGTGATCAAAGCCTCGGGCGGGTATGGTGGGATATTCTCGGGACGGTCTTGCCATTGGTACTGATGGGGCTCTTTTTCCTGTTTTTAATCCGTCAAGCGCGGGGAGCACAGGATAGCCTGTTTACCTTCGGTCGCAGCAAAGCGAAACTCTTTTCAAAGGGAAAGCAGACGGTAACGTTTGCGGATGTCGGGGGAGTTCAGGAAGCGAAAAAAGAGCTTGAGGAAATTGTTGACTTTCTGAAGCATCCGCGAAAGTACGCCAGACTTGGGGCAAGAACTCCCAAAGGAGCGCTTTTGATCGGCCCTTCGGGTACCGGAAAGACATTGCTGGCTCGGGCAGTCGCCGGTGAAGCAGGCGTACCGTTCTTTTCCATGGCCGGATCGGAGTTTATGGAGATGCTGGTGGGTGTGGGGGCTTCTCGGGTTCGTGACCTTTTTGATACGGCGAAGAAGGCCGCCCCCTCAATTATTTTTATTGATGAGATTGATGCCATCGGGCGAATGCGCGGAATGGGCGTAGCCGGAGGACATGATGAGCGGGAGCAAACCTTAAACCAAATCTTGGTCGAGATGGACGGTTTTACTCCCAATGACAATGTTATCGTCCTGGCAGCGACCAACCGTGGTGATCTTTTAGACTCCGCACTCATGCGGCCCGGCCGATTTGACCGCAGGGTAACACTCGACCTTCCGGATATTGAAGAGCGAAGCAGAGTCCTTCAGATACATGCGAAAGGCAAGCCGATTACCCGAGAAGTGGATTGGGAAAAGGTTGCCAAGAGGACGGTCGGATTCTCCGGAGCGGATCTTGAAAACATGCTCAATGAGGCGGCCATTCTCGCAGCTCGTTCAGATAAAAAAGCAGTCGACCTGGAAGATATCGAGGAAGCAGCGACCAAGGTGAAGCTCGGACCCGAAAAGAAACGCCTGCAGAGCGACCTTGAGCGGAGAATGACTGCCTATCATGAGGCCGGGCATGCCTTAGTCGGACATTTACTGCCGCATACCGATCCGGTTCATCGGGTGAGCATTGTTTCCCGGGGGTTGGCTCTTGGATTCACCCTGATGCCGCCGGATAAAGATCGCTATACGCAGACGAAGAGCGAGCTTTTGGATAAGATTACAGCGCTTTTGGGAGGGAGAGCTGCCGAAGAGTTGGTATTTCATGAGTTCACCGGAGGGGCGGCGAGCGATATTGAAAAAGTCACCAGTATTGCTCGGCATATGGTCGTTGACTTTGGCATGAGCGATCTGGGCCCTATTCATTTAGGTCCACAATGGGACGCAATGGAGTGGGGGCGCCCGTTCATTGAGCCAAGTCAGCTTTCGGATGACATGCAGGCAAAGGTTGATGATGAAATCAAAACCATTGTTGACGGAATGTATAAGCAAGCTTTCCAACTATTGACGAAACACCGGCAGAAGTTGGACACTATCGTTCGTCGACTTCTTGAGAAGGAGTCCATTGACGGAGATGAGTTCACGAAGGTTGTGGGAGTGCCGAAAGCAACGCCTCCGTATGAGGAAGAGAAGAATGCCTGAATTGGGATGAGGAAAGTATACCAAGCGATTCTGTGCCCCCATGATGGGGCTTTTTACTGTTTAAGCCTGGTATTATGATAGAATTGCAGCATGGACTTGAGAAGCAAGCAGAAGCAAAACTCTTCTTCACAGAAGACTTGGGATGAACACGGCAAAGACGCAAAACAGCTCGTTTTAATTGATGGACATTCGGTACTTTTTCGGGCCTTTCATGCGTACCCCACGCTGACTACCAGTAAGGGAGAACTCATCAATGCGGTGTATGGATTTACCAATATCCTCCTGACGGTCATTCAAGAGCTCAACCCGACGCATATCGCGGTCAGCTTTGACCGCGCGGCACCGACATTCCGGCATAAGGAGTACAAAGGATATAAGGCCCATCGGCCCGAGGCTCCGGAAGAGCTCGTCAATCAACAAGATCGGGTTGAGGAAGTTGTCTCAATCTTGAATATTCCGATTTTTGCCGAAGAGGGATATGAGGCAGACGATGTCATAGGCACGCTTGTAAAACAAGCGTGCAAATTCGAAATTCCCTCCAATTTGGCGGGCAGGCGAAATTCGAAATTCGAAATTATCATCGTGACGAGTGATCGAGATGCGCTGCAACTGGTTGATGATCGGCGGGTATTCGTCTACACCCCGGGACGGGGGAAGCAGAAGGCCCAATTATGGGATGCCGAGGCCGTGGTTGAGAAGTATGGTTTGCAGCCGGCGCAGTTTATTTCACTCAAGGCATTGGCGGGTGATCAATCAGACGAAATACCCGGGGTGCGCGGTATCGGTCCGAAGACGGCGACTCTCCTTCTTCAAGCATATGGAGATTTGGAAGGTGTCTATGCACATTCGGAAGACGTGAAAAAGCGATTCGGGGAAGCAGTTGCACGGCGATTGTCTGAGGGAAAAGAATCTGCCGATCTTTCCCGGAGACTTGCGACGATTGTGACTGATGTGCCGATTACGCTTTCACTTAAGGCTTGTGCTGTCAATGATTATGATAAAGCGAAAGTCGTTGAAAAATTCAAAGAGCTTGAATTTCATTCCTTGATTCCAAAACTTCCGAACGATTCGTTTGAACAAATGGTACAGGAAGAAATATTTCATCAATGAACATTAATCCGCGCGTAGCCTTGGTGCACGATTACCTTAATGAGTTTGGAGGCGCTGAGAGAGTTTTATTGGCCTTATCCGAAATTTGGCCGGAGGCACCGATCTACACGGCTTTCTATGCAAAACATTCTTCGGCATGGGAGCGATTTTCCGGCAGGGACATCCGCGTATCCTGGTTCCACTGCCTGCCGTTCCACGAGCAACTTGCCAGCCCACTGCGTTTCGTTGCCCCTCTTATCTGGAATAGTTTTGACTTTTCTGACTATGATCTGGTTCTCTCTTCTGCGAATTGGTTCATCACAAAAGGATTAAAAAAAAGACCGAACGCGATAGAAATATGTTACTGTCATACTCCTCCACGTTATCTTTACGGGTATCCGACATCCGTTGAATGGCGGCGGTATTGGCCGGTACGGATCTATGGGGAGATCATCGCTCATTTTCTCCGGCTTTACGATTTTGGCGCAGCGCAACGCGTGGATCACTTTGTGGCGAATTCCAAGAATGTTGCGAAGCGGATAGAGAAGTTTTATCGCAGAGAAGCAGTGGTGATTTATCCACCCGTAGAAATAAATTCGAAATTCGAAATTTCCGCCAAAAGGACGGACAGGCGAAATTCGAAATTAGGGAACTATTATCTTGTAGTTTCGAGGATTGTGGGTGGGAAGGGGTTGGAGCTTGCCGTTGAAGCCGCGAACCGATTGGGTATAACCCTCAAGATTGTCGGTAAATCGG
>MHCL01000016.1:19374-44766 GCA_001816915.1 Candidatus Chisholmbacteria bacterium RIFCSPLOWO2_01_FULL_49_14 | reverse complement strand
CGAGCGTTTGGCGAAACTGTATGCAGGCGCTCGAGCGTTTCTTGCCACCGCGGAAGATGAAGATTTTGGCATCACTCCGGTTGAGGCGATGGCCTGCGGGACACCGGTGGTGGCGTTTCGGGGAGGAGGGTATCCGGAGAGTGTGGTTGAGGGGAAGACCGGAGTGTTCTTTGACGATTACAGCGTTGATGGTCTCGTTACCGCCATTAAAAAATTCGAAGTACGAAGCAGCGAATTTAAAAAAAGCGTGATTCTGAAACAAGCGGAGAGGTTCTCAAAAGAACGATTCAAACGGGAGATAGTGGAATTTGTTCAACAAAGTCTCACTTCAAAGCATTAGTGGCTTGATTATTGTTTTCCCGCGTTTTCCGGTATACTTGATGTTATGCATTATAAGAAGCATGTTGTTGTGAATACCATCTTGGGTAGTTTGGCGCTCTATCTTGCTAACCTCCCCATCGTTTTTCGGACGTTATCTCCGGCGGTTCTTGTAGGATTTCTTATTGACGCAGATCATTTTCTTTATCATATCTGGAAAGAGCGGACGTTGTCGTTGCGTTCACTTACCCGATTGGTAAAGGTTGATTGGAACGAACAACGGCTGCGCTTTTATCCTTTTCATACGCTGGAATTCGGAATTATTTTTACAATTATTGTCTACTACACACCGCTCTCATGGCCGTGGGCGTTTGGCTACTGGGTACATATCTCAACCGACGCATATCATAATTGGCGTTTGCGGGGCAATTTCTCTTCATGGCTCCCAGTTTGGATCGGAACGCTTCAGAGTTACCAAAAACTTCAGGCTCGACGAAAAATGAGGGGTTTGCCGAAGAAAACGTATGCCTGAAAACTCGACGCTTCTCTCCGTCACGCACGTCGGACGGGTTGGTTTTGACCATTGCATTGGATAGTCTTTCGGACTGCAGATACTTTTCTATGCCTGAATTACCAGAAGTGGAGCTACTCAAACGGGGTCTCACGAAGTATGTATGTGGGCAGACGATCTCCTCTCTTGTTGTGAAAACTCCGAGACTGGTTGTGGGAGAGTTCCGACAGGCGATTGGAGGAACCATTGTTCAGGTACGACGATTCGGAAAGATGCTTTCAGTTGATCTTTCAAATGGTTGGAGCATTGCAATTCACGTTAAGATGACAGGGAGGCTCATTTATCGAGGGGAAAAACAGCCGACGCGGTTGTCGGTTAACCCTGATTTGGAAGATCTTCCGAACGCACATACTCACGTGATTTTTTCATTTCGTTCAGGTGACCGACTTTTCTACAATGATGTGCGGAAATTTGGGTGGCTCAAATTTCTTCCTACCTCTGCAATTGCATCTCTTCCCTTTGTCGCGAAGCTCGGTCCGGAGCCATTTCGCAATCTCTCATTTGAACAGTTTGTCCGACTCTTTGGGAAAATTTCAAGGCCAACCAAGACGCTTCTTATGGATCAGGAGCGAGTCGCCGGCGTCGGAAACATTTATGCAAATGAAGCTCTTTTCTGTGCGCGTATATCCCCACTACGAAAGGCGAATACGCTTCGGGATAAAGAAATCAACACGCTCTATGAATGCATCCTCAAGGTCTTGCAGGATGGGATGAACTACGGGGGGTCGAGTACGGATTCTTTCAGGGATGTTCTAGGACAAAAAGGCAATTACCAGAACCATTACAAGGTGTATGACCGCGAAGGAAAGAGATGTAAGCGTAAGGGATGTGGTGGGACGGTGAAGAAGATGAAACTTTCTGGCCGAGGGACATATTGGTGTCCAGTGTGTCAAAGATAAATTTAATATTTCAAGTTAAAATTTAGTATTTACGATTCAAAATTATTGATTTATTTCCGCATATTTCAATTTTTCATTTTGCATTTTGCATTTCAATTCCCATGTATTTATCCTCACTTCAGATTGAACAATTCCGCAACTATCACGATAGGATATTCAGCTTTCAAGAACCGACGACGCTAATCGTCGGGGATAATGCCAGCGGAAAAACAAATATTCTTGAGGCAGTGTATCTCCTGGCGACGGCAAAGAGCTTTCGTGCCCAAAGAATAGAGGAAATGATTTTCTACGATCAACCTTTGGCTCGGGTCAAAGGAAGCGTTGCTTTGACACTTGCAGGAGAAGGTGCTCAACAGTCGGAACGGACACTGGAAATTTTACTTACCAGAGGAGAAATACAAGGGAGGCGGGTTGCAAAACGCCGCTATCAGGTTGATGGAGTGGCAAAACGCTACGCGGATTTTGCCGGAACTTTTTCAGCTGTCTTGTTTCGTCCGGAAGATTTGGACATCATTTTAGGAACCCCGCATGTCAGACGGAGATTCTTGGATGACGTGATTTCACAAGTTGATCGAGACTACCGACGCAGTCTGGTTTCTTATGAGAAAGCATTGATACGCAGAAACAGGATTCTTGATGCTATCCGCGAGAGGGAAGTGCCCCGGACGCAGCTTACTTTTTGGGACCAGCTACTGATCAAACACGGACAATTGTTGACCCAAAAGCGTACTGACTTTATTGAGATGATTAATACCTCTCCGACGCAGCTTGATTCATTCAGAGTCAAATACGATAGTTCGACAATTTCAGCGGAGCGGCTTGGGCAATACGCAGAGCAGGAGGTGGCCGTAGGCTTTACATTAGTGGGACCGCATAAGGATGATTTCAGTGTGGAGTTTGAGGACGGAAAGGCGCTGGTTCAATACGGATCACGAGGTGAGCAACGTTTAGCGGTGCTGTGGTTGAAACTTGCAGAGCTTTCGTTTATTGCACAAAAAAATGGAGAACGACCGGTGCTTCTCCTGGATGATATTTTTTCCGAGCTTGATCAGGGACATCGTGCGCTTGTGATGAAGGTTATTCTTGAACAGCAAACGCTGATTACAACGACTGATCTTCATTTTATTGAAGCGGGATTACGGAAAGATTTTCCGATTATTGCTCTATCTTAATTTCAACGCGAATGTGAGAAAAGTTCCGGTACTATGGTACTTCTGCGGAGCGCATCAACCGTACCAATGAGCATCACTTCATGACGGCTTCGGCAGCGCAGTTTCTGCAGGATTGAAGCAACATGATTCTTTACAGTCTGTGCAGAAATTGTCAGAGCTGTTCCAATCTCCTTATTTACCATTCCTTGTACGAGACATTCGAAGACTTCGGATTCCCGATCAGACAATAGCGAAAGGCGGGGAATCTTGCTTGATTCCGGCAAACGCGTAATAAGGGATGGGGGAAATAATCCTTCTCTTATGGCAACGATCGCTATCTGAGTGCGGTCGTACAGATCGTTTTCGCCTTGATGATTAAGTTTTATTAACACTTCGCTAATATGATTTTTAACCGTTTGATAATTCATATTCAAATAGGTTGAAGCCTCTTGATTCGTTTTTCCTCTAGATATCAGTCCCACTACGGCATACTGGGTCGGGCTTATCCCGTACATTCTGATTCCTTCTTCAACAGGAGCCTGTTCAGCGGTCGTTATGAGTGCCGTATATATCGTTCAAAGAAGTATCGAGCCGGGAAACGAAGCTTTTGATGCTGCAAGACAGGTTTCAATGTGGGATAGATTAAGCCAATGCGGCTTTCAAGCTTCTGAGCCCAGTCTTGACTTACGGGTTCCTCGAGGACTCCGAGCACTCTCGCTGCTGCAGTAGCGGAGAAATCCATCCAGCCGAAGCGTGATGTCAACTCTGCTTCGTCCGTCCCCCAATCCAGATTAAACATCACCAGATCGGGAGGAATATGCGCGCGATCGATACCCAGGCCGTCGACTAACAGATTAACTCTTCCTTGAAAATGTTTTTTCCCCGTGTGCTGATGAATGATGCGAGTCATTTCCGTATCGGCAATGGGTTCTGAATGACCGACAATACCCGCATACCTTTCGAGGGTATTCGCATACACGGTGCGGGGATTCGTTTCTCCCGTCAATCGTTGATTTGGAAAGAAGCGTTCGCCGGATTGCATCTTGAATATCTGGGGTAGTATAGCAGAGCAGGCAAAGATAAGAGACTTACAATAGCTTTGACGTATAATGGCGGAAGGAGAAGGAAGATATGGAAAAAAACACTACAGAAGTGATGAAAGGCTTGTACCGTTCGCCGAAAGATTCGCACAAGGGAATGAATGGGCGGTTGCTCGTCATCGGCGGAAGCAAGTTATTCCACGCTTCCATCTTTTGGTCAGCGGATGTCGCAAGCCGGATTGTTGATCTGGTGCATTTTTCCTCCCCTTCGACAGAGAACAATACTTTGGTTCGCAAGAGAGCAAAGGCAGGATTTTGGAACGGCATTGTCGTTCCCTGGGAGAGGGTGGAAGAGTATATTCTTGAGGATGATTGCATCCTCATCGGGCCGGGCATGCCTCGGAAGGAAGGGTTGGAAAGTGGGGAAGTGCCAACCGGCGAGATTGTGGATCGATTGCTTAAAACATTTACGGAAAAGAGGTGGGTGATTGATGGGGGAGCATTGCAGGAAATGAATGTGGAATTATTAAATCGACAGATGATTGTTACGCCGCATGCAGGAGAATTCAAACGGATGTTTGGCACGGACGCCTCCAAGAATGCAGCGCAAATCATGGCAAATAAATACCACTGTGTTGTTCTCCTTAAAGGGATTACCGATGTGGTTTGTGATGAGACCCATTGCGAGGAGATTCGCGGAGGGAATGAGGGGATGACGAAAGGCGGAACCGGAGATGTATTGGCGGGGTTGGTCGCGGGACTCTATTGCAAGAATGATGCTTTTTTGGCAGCTACTGCAGGAAGTCTGATCAATAAAAAAGCAGGAGATCGGCTTTTTCAACGGGTTGGGCCCTTTTTCAACGCTTCCGATTTGGTGGATGAGATACCGCTTGTAATGAAAGAGTTATTTAACTATTGAAGAGGCGTTACTTTTTCGAAGCCCAACTTGGCCCAACTTGTTCCTTTCTTGCTCACCCAAGAAAGGAACCAAAGAAGGGAGCCCTGCGAAACCTTGCCGGTGCATCTACGTTGCGCTCGGTGGGAGCCCTCGGAAATTCTCTTCAGTCAGTTTCCGTTTCCCACTCGAGCTCTCCTTGATGCACTGCTGCGTAGGCTTCGCAACGGGAGTTCTGTATTTTAGTGAAAGAATTTTACTATGATTAGAGTTTTTGTAGCAGTCGATTTATCTCAGGAAGCCCGAAAAGAGCTTGCGCGTTCACTTGACCGTCTGGCTGCAAAGCGTTGGCCGGTTCGTTGGGAACCTGTCGAAAAGCTTCACTTGACACTTTCTTTCCTTGGATGGGTTAAAGAGGATAAACTGGAGGCCATTTTAGGTTGCGTAGAGAACGGGGTGCAAACAATCTCTCCTTTTACAATTCGCCTGGGAAAATTGGGTGTCTTCCCGAACACTCTGCAACCAAGGATTGTTTGGCTGGGGATTAAGGGAGATCAACCCGCCTTGGTGCGCTTGCGGAGGCTGGTGGCCGAAAATCTTATAACTGCGGGGTTTTCCGATGAAAAACGGCCGTGGAACCCTCATTTGACGATTGGTCGTATGAAGAAAGAGAGTAGCTTTAGGTCAAAGAAAGAACTTGGAAGGCAGCTGCAGAAACTTGAGTTATCCGAGTTTGAGGCTTCGACTCTTGTCGATCGTATTGTCATCTACCGAAGCATTCTCAAGCCGAGCGGCTCGAAATATGTACGACTTTCCGAGATTCCTTTGAACAAAACGTAATTAGTTTTCTTCTTCTTTGTTTTTCTCCAACGACTGTTGAAGTTTAGTTAATTGAAGCGTCACGATAACCGCGAGAGCCGTGACGATTATTGCATAGGCAAGCAGCGTGATGATTTTTGATCCTTCGGGAAGGTATGGTTTGACAACGGTATTGATGGTTTCTTTTACCAGCTCGTTCCAGGCGAGAGCGGCGACCAAAGCAAAGCCGGATGTCGCGAGGGATAGCATCTGTTTTACAACAGCCGAGGGAAGATCTTTGGATTTATCCGGAATTTCAAGTTTTTTTATCATATGCCGAAAATCATTTCGAAATTCGATGATTGTACAGTCTTGCCAATTGTCGCAGGATGTGCAACAATAGTGACCGGTTCACCATGTATATCCCTCAGTATACCATTAGTTTGCCAATTCTTACTTCGATCGGAAAGATTGAAGCCGCACGTGAAGTGATTGAAAATGCCGCTTTGGTCCCAAGCTGGGAAGCAAAGTTCCGAACCGATGCCTTGGTGCGCACGGTCCATCACGGTACGCATATCGAAGGAAATCCATTAACCCGGGATGAAGCCAGACGGCTCGTTGAAGCATACTCATCCGTTGACGAACCATGGATGGTGGCTTCCAAGGCAGACATTGTCGCGCGCGACCGTGACATTCAGGAAGTCATCAATTATCGAAACGTGATTACCTATCTTGATGAGACCAGGGCGAAGGTGTCCCAAGACAAGTATTCAGAAAGCATTCTTTCTAAAATTCATGAGCTGACTGTTGATCGTATTTTACCCAAAGAGAAGGCCGGTGCCTATCGGACCACTCAGGTTGTCATCAAAGATGCTGCTACCGGGGAAGTGACGTTTCGCCCGCCGGCCGCCGTTGAGGTTCCATTTCAAATTGAAGAACTCGTTTCCTGGCTTAATAGTGATCAAGCATCCAAGCACCATTCGGTATTGAAGGCGGGAATTGTCCACTATGAACTGGTTCGGATACATCCGTTTACCGACGGCAACGGCAGGACGGCGAGGGCAATGGCGCTTCTGGTTCTGTTGAGCGAGGGATACGATATCAAGCGTTTTTTTTCAATGGAAGAACACTTTGATCGAAACAGCAGCGCCTATTACGGTGCGCTGCAGCATGTCGTTCGGGGCGGGTATGATCTTACACCTTGGCTTGAATATTTTACCTCCGGATTGTCCGCGGAGTTATCCAGGGTCAAGGATCAAGTCCTTAAGCTGTCTCGGGATCTTCGTTTACGGGGAGAACTCGGCGGTCAACAGGTTGCGCTTACCGAGCGTCAAATTATCATTTTGGAAACTATGCAGGCGAATGACGGCCGATTGACCGTACGTGAAGCAAAAAAAATATTACCCACAGTATCCCGAGATACCATTATTCGGGATTTAAACGGCCTTATAAGGAAAAAAGTCGTCAAGCGACGGGGAGTTACGAAAGGTTCATTCTATCTCTTAGCCTAATTACTGAACGCAATCTCTCGATGAATATTTTTGATCCTACACTTCTGCAAATGGTACTTATCCTTCCAAGCTTAATTGGCTTGTCATTGCTCTATGAAGGCATGTACAAGTGGAGGAATCATATTCAAGGCTGGTGGCTGTTTGTTCTTTCCGGTCTTTTGGCTCTCGTTGCTGTGGGATTTTTATATCCGATTTTCAGGAATTTGTAGAACGTTTTATGATGACATTCTCTAGGCTCTCGAACTATTTTGACCGACTTGATCAGACAGCATCGCGTAATGAAATCACTCGGATTTTAGCTGATCTTTTTCAAAAGACATCCGATCACGAAATCGATCTTGTCTGTTATCTGTCATTGGGCCGATTGGTTCCCCTCTATGAACCTTTGGAATTTCAGCTTGCCGAAAAGATGGTGGTTCGGGTCATCGCGTCAGCTTTTCATGAAGAAGTACGGACCGTCCAGAAAACGTACAAACGCATCGGGGATTTGGGAGCGGTGGCGGAAAAGTTTAAAGTTAAAAATTCAAAATTTAAAGTTCAGAAGCTCACGGTCACTGAGGTCTATCGGAGATTGCGGAACATTGCGGAAGAATCCGGAGAAGGCAGCCAACAGCGGAAAGTTGACGGTCTGGCAAGACTTCTCAAAGATCTTGATTCTTTAAGCGGCAAATATGTTGTGCGGATCGTCTTGGGGAGATTACGCTTGGGATTTTCCGATGCGACGATACTTGACGCGCTGAGTTTCATGCGATTGAAGAGCAAAGAACTTCGTCCGCAAATAGAAAAGGCGTATTTGGTGCGGACGGATATCGGAGCCATCGCAAAACTCTTCAAATCCCAAGGACTGCGCGGATTGCGAGGTATTACGGCATCGCTGGGGGTACCGATTATGCCGGCGCTCTGCCAGCGTTTGAAATCTGCCGATGAAATGATCAATAAGATGGGGAAGGTGGTGGTTGAGCCGAAGTATGACGGCCAGCGGGTTCAGATACATTATAGGAAACTCAAAACTCCACGCCGGTGGGCGGGCAGGCAAAACTCAAAACTCAAAGGTGATGAGTGGCAAGTGAGGGCGTTTACGAGGAATCTTGAGGAAGTGTCATTGATGTTTCCGGAGCTTTCTTCAATCGGAAAGCAGATTCAGGCCAGAGATGTGATCTTGGACAGCGAGGCCGTCGGCTTTGACAGCACGACCGGCAAAATCTTACCTTTTCAGGAAATCATCACACGGAAACGCAAACACGCCGTTTCCGCGGCCGCAAAGAAGGTCCCACTGCGGTTTTTTGTTTTTGACATTCTCTATCATAACGGACGCAGTCTCTTGTCCGTTCCCCTTCATGAACGCGAGAAACTTCTTGAACAGAGCATACGAGGAGAGACGGTATTGGTGAAAGCAAAACGAATTGTGACTGATATCCCGCAAGTCCTTCGGGACTATCATCGCCAGGAGCTCGAAGCCGGTTTGGAGGGCGTCGTTGTGAAACGATTATCTGACCCGTATATTCCGGGAAGACGAGGTTGGAGTTGGGTTAAATTCAAAGAGGCAGAAGAGAGTGCTGCGGGTCTTTCCGATACCTTGGATTGCGTGGTCATGGGTTATTATAAAGGACGCGGAAAACGCACCGCTTTCGGCCTTGGAGGATTTCTCGTCGGTGTACGGAAGGGCGAGCAGTATGTTTCCATTTCAAAAATCGGCACAGGCCTTACCGACGTCCAATGGCGGGAAATGAAAATGCGCATCAAACATCAGGAATCACGGGAAAAGCCAAAAGCTTATGCTCAAGTCCACAAGACGCTGGTTCCCGATGTTTGGATTGAACCTTCTCTGGTGACTGAAATTGCTGCCGACAACATTACGCGATCACCGGTACACAGCGCCGGACTGGCCCTGCGCTTTCCCAGACTGGTTCGCTTCCGTGACGACAAGCTTCCCAGCCAAGCAACAACCATTAGGGAAGTTAAGCGCATCTCCTCTCTCCAGTGAGGGAACTGCCATCATATTATTTTTAAGATAAGCTTCACTCAGATTATATTGATCCTCCTATCTTTACGAATGTTATACCCCTTTTACTCCAGATTGTTTCGTTCGTGGGCTTATCCAGCCAAACTCCACATCTGGAGAATCGGGGTATTGTACACTATTGGTATCTGCAAATTCGATTAAGATGAGTTTACAATGGATTCTATGCCTGCTCGAAGAAATAGGAACATGCAAAGAGGATCGGGGAAACACAGGGAGCAGCAGACTTCTTCTTCAAAAGAGAAGAAAGAACAGCTCCATACTTTCATGCGAGTGGGTCTAAAGGAAATTCAGGTTCGAGAGCGCTTGAACCGTATCGGCCCCAACACGATCGATCACCGTAAGGAGATTGGAGATCTTGTCCTTCTTTGGTCACAGTTTCAATCTCCCCTAATCTATATTCTTATTTTTGCCGCTTTTACCACCGCGCTTCTTGGAGATTTCGCGGATACTGGAGTTATTGGGCTTGCGGTTGTCGTCAATACGATCCTCGGGTTCTATCAAGAGCGGAAGGCACACCGGGCACTCGCTGCTCTGCGGGCGCTGCTGACCCTAAAAGCAGTGGTTGTTCGGGAGGGAAAGCGACAGGCGATTGAGGTTTCGGATCTTGTTCCTGGAGACGTTTGTTTTGTCGGGTTGGGGGAACGCATTCCTGCTGATGGAGTGGTCGTTGATGAGGAAGACTTTACAATCTCGGAAGCAATTCTTACTGGAGAGTCAATCCCGCTGGTTAAGCGATCCGCTCGGATGAGGGAACTTGATCATGAGGATGCGGAGCTGTTGCGGGAACGATGGAAAGGATTGGCGCGTGAAGAGAAGGTCTTTGCTGGGACTATTGTATCTTCTGGGACGGCAACCCTTTTGGTGGTGGTCACCGGCTCGGAAACGGAGGTTGGGAAAATTGCCCGTTCTTTGGAGGAAACCGTTCAAGAGCCAACGCCTCTTCAGAAGCGGATTGCGCGCTTTTCCAATCAACTGGCGGTGTTCGTGGGGATTGCTGCTTTGGTGATTTTTCTGACTGGACTTTTGGTTGGCGAGTCCTTCCTTTCCATATTCACCACCTCGGTTGCGATTGCAGTCGCAGCGATTCCTGAAGGAATGGCGGTTTCTCTTACGGCGATTCTTGCTATTGGGATGCAGCGGATTCTTCGGCGTCGGGCACTCGTGCGGAAGCTCATGGCTGCGGAGACGCTTGGAAGCGTGACTGTTATCTGTGCCGATAAAACCGGCACTCTGACCGAAGGGGTCATGCGGGTGACGAAGGCGGAGTTTGTGGATGAGGAAGCTGGGATTCAGGCAGCGGTTTTGGTAAATGACCAACGTGATCCTTTGGAAATTGCCATTTGGGATTGGGTGAGGGAACGCAAGCACTTAGACCCTCAGCAGATTGCAGAGGCTTGGGAGCGGATTGATGCCATTCCGTTTTCGCCTGCGGAGAAATATACGGCAAAGCTCTATGATGGGCGGGTGTTTGTGATGGGTGCGCCCGAAGTGGTGCTCACTTTCTGCAGCATGCCGGGATCGACCAAACATCGGTGGATGCGGAAGTTTGAGGAGTACGGAGTTAGGGGTCTTCGGATGGTCGGTTTCGCCATGCGGCGAAGAAAAAAGGGGGAGCGGAAGCTGACAAGGAAAAGCGTGAAGAGCGGTCTGACGTGGATCGGGATTGTCGTTCATGAGGATCCTGTGCGCGAGGGTGTGAAGGAAGCCCTTTTTGAGGTCAAGAAGGCTGGCATTACAGTGAAGGTTATCACGGGCGATCATCGGGCAACGGCGGAGGCGGTCTTGGAGCAGCTTGGACTGCTCACAAAGAAAGACAAGCTTTCGGCGCGTTTCCCATTGGTCATGGAAGGTTCGGAGCTTGAGACGCTTTCTTTGAATGAACTCCGGGGTCGTGTCCGAGAAACCGTCTTATTTTCCCGTATTGATCCAGTGCAGAAACTTTCGATCGTTGAAGCGCTTCAGGCTAGCGGTGAAGTCGTCGCCATGACGGGCGATGGTGTGAATGATGCGCCGGCTTTGAAGCGCGCCGATGTTGGGATTGTGGTTTCCGGGGCAACTGACGTGGCTAAAGAAACGGCGGATATGGTCCTCTTGGATGACAACTTTGCGACAATCGCTGCTGCGGTTGAGGAGGGGAGAGGGATCTTTGAGAACCTGCGGAAGGTAATTCTTTACCTTCTTTCCGACAGCTTTTCAGAGGTGACGCTGGTGATGGGATCACTCCTCTTGGGGCTTCCTTTGCCTTTGACTGCGGCACAGATTCTATGGATCAACATTATCAGTGACGGCTTTCCTAACCTAGCATTGACTGTCGAGCCGAAGGAGGGAGATTTGATGCAGCAGAAACCCAGAGATCTGCGTGAAGCGTTGGTCAACTCGGAGATCAAGCTTCTCATTCTCCTCATCTCGGCTGTTACCGGCATTGTGACTTTGATCGCATTTTACTGGTTCTGGCGGACTTCTGGAGACGTTCATTCCGCTCGTACCATCGCATTCTCGATGCTCGGAGTAAACTCTTTGATTTATGTGTTTTCTGCCCGTTCCTTGCGGCAACCTCTTTGGCAGACAAAAATTTTCTCAAACCCATGGCTTCTGCTTGCGGTTCTGGGAGGGTTTTTCTTCCAACTTGCGGCTTTATATGCTCCGGTCTTTCAGCGGTTACTTGCAACTAGACCGCTCACTCCTCTTGAATGGCTCCTGGTAATCCTCCAGGCGTTTCTGGTTATTGGGATGATTGAAAGTGTGAAATGGATATTTCTTCAGAAGCGACGCCTCCGGGAGCAATGGGATAGGGTGTTATACTGATGGGTATGCTTTCCGGACAGTTAGCCCTGCTTTTTATTTTTGGCTATTTCTTGATCAAAGCAACGGATCAGTTGGTCAATGAGCTTCGGGACATTGCACAGATTACCCATATCGGAAAGTTCGGGCTCACGGCTTTTCTCTTAGCATTTGCGACGAGCCTTCCAGAGCTCGTGGTGGGAATTGTTTCTGCAATTGAGGGCAGGCCGACGCTGTCTCTGGGAAATGTCTTGGGAAGCAACATTGCCGATATTGCGTTGGTTATGGGTGGTGCGGCGATCATCGGAGGTTCGATTCGCGTTTTGGGAGAATTTTTACGCCGAGATTTTTTTTCCACTTTTCTTGCCGGATCGATGCCGCTCCTTTTGTTGGTGAACGGAGAACTTTCAAGGATCGACTCTGTCGTGCTTCTGGCCGTTTATGTCTGGTACACGTATACCGTCCTTGCGGAGAAGACAGGGAAGCTTGCCCAGTATCAGAGAAGTGAACATCCTTTCTTGCAGCGACTCTTCTTGCGATTAAATCAGGATAAGGCGAAACGGCACTACGCTCGGCTGATCTTCTGGACTGCTGTGCTTCTCCTGTGCGCGGATATGCTGGTGCGATCTTCCGTGTTTCTG
Source organism: Candidatus Chisholmbacteria bacterium RIFCSPLOWO2_01_FULL_49_14 (assembly GCA_001816915.1). GTDB lineage: Bacteria > Patescibacteriota > Microgenomatia > UBA1400 > Chisholmbacteraceae > 2-01-FULL-49-14. The sequence goes on along the minus strand of MHCL01000016.1, from coordinate 32,138 downwards.
GCCGGAGCTCTTGGAATTCCCATCATTCTTATCGGCCTTTTCTTCGTTGCGGTCGGGACCAGCCTGCCGGAGTTTGCTTTTGAAATACGGGCAGTTCGCGCCGGTGAGTCGGCAATGGTCTTTGGAAACCTTTTGGGAAGCGTAGTCGCCAATTCCACACTTATCTTAGGACTCACCGCCCTGATCAGTCCGATTCATCTTGATGGTGGGTTCCAACCGTACTTACTGGCTACGGTTGCCTTTGTCGTTACGTTCGCGATGTTTTGGATTTTTGTTTCGACGAAGCGAACACTCGAGCGGTGGGAAGGCGTACTCCTCTTACTTGTCTACCTCCTCTTTGCTTACTTCGAGTTCTCGCGGATTAACGGCCATGATATTTTTGCTGTTTTACGGCAGCTTACGGAACCGTTTTAACAGTCGGGGATTCAGGCTTCTTTTCTTGCGTCTTTGGGGGTTTCAAGTGATTTACCGAACAGCGAAGTTGAAAAGTAATTAAGTAGGTAGCCTTTGAGGAGGAATTCAATAAAGAAATAGTAGGCGCCGTCTTTAAATCTTCTCGAAGAACTGGTCACGGAGAGCCGCATGTCATGCTGAATGCGACCGAACTTTTTTAAGTTTTTCCTCAGCTTTACTTCGTCCGCCGCAAACGTAAAGCGCGTATCATACCCACCGAATGCTTCAAAGTGTTTTCTTCTGAATGCCACATTTCCACCCCAAATGTGGGGACTGGTGCGCGTCAGTGCTTGTACGAGACGGATGTAGTAGATTCCGGCAGATGTGTAGGCTCTGCCCCACCAAGGAACGCCGGGAAGACGGTAGGGGCCGGTTACGGCAGCCAGATGTTCATCGCTGAAGTGCCGATCAATCCTTTCAAGCCAATCGGGGGAAGGGATGTTGTCTGCATCCAAGACCGCGATGATTCCAGCGCGGGCATGTTTGCAGCCTGCTTGTTTGGCAAAAATGAGCCCTTGGTTTTTTTCCTTGATAATACGGGTATTAAATGAGGATGCTATTGCATGCGTGTTATCCGTTGAATTGTTGTCGACCACGATCACTTCAAAAGCTTTGTGAAACTCCTGGTTCTTGAGCGCTTGCAGGCTCTTTGGGAGATAGTCCTCCTCGTTGTACGCAGGGACGACGACTGAAATTACCGGATGAATGTGTTTTATGGCCATCAATGACCATTATATACCCCTTTTACTCCAGATTGTTTCGTTCGTGGGCTTATCCAGCCAAACACCACATCTGGAGAATCGGGGTATTGCACACTATTTAGATGCAAATTAGAGTAAGATGAGTTTAGAAGGTTTGTCGGTCCATTCCTCTTCCGTTTTGCCATCAGGGTATAATCTTCAGGTATTGTTATCATTGGTGGTGGTCCGTATGCGGATTGCTTATTTTTCGGACGTATTTCTGCCGAAAGTCGATGGGGTGGTCACCTCGCTGGTGACACTTTCCGCAGAGCTCGGGAAGCGGGGCCATGAAATTACCATTTTTTGTCCCGGTCCCGGCCGTGGGAAACGGATCGTTTGGGGCGCGAAGAATGTTACTGTCTATCCTGTTGCATCGATGCCGACCTTCTATCCTGACTTTCGGCTGGGAACTCCGAGCGGGAGGTTCCTTTTGCGCTTAAGGGAATTGCGAGCGGATGTGATACACCTGCATAGCCCCGGTCCATTGGGATTTGAGGCTTTGGCAGGAGGCAGACTTTTACGCATACCGATTGTCGGGACCTTCCATGCCTATTTGATGGAACCTGAATATTTAAAGATTGTCCGGCTCTCCCGGTTTAAGCGTGTTTCAAAAACGCTTTGGCGATATGTGATCGCTTTTTTTAATCGCTGTGATTATGTCATCGCGCCGACTGCATTTGTCGCAGAAGATCTGCGTGCGCATGGGCTGGTGAAACCTCAACGCGTGGTTTCGAACGGCGTTGATCTTTCGATCATTAACGGCGTGTCAGCTCAAGCAGTTCGTTCCGTCAAGAAACAGTTCGGTTTGGGGGATGCAGTGGTTCTCTACGTTGGCAGGTTGAGTCAGGAAAAAAATTTGACGCTTCTCATTGCGGCATTTGAGCGCGTTGCACGGCAATTCCCTCAAGCGCAACTTGTATTCGTCGGTGACGGACCGATGCGCTCGCGGCTTATGCGGCTGGCAAAGAAGCTGCAGATTGAGAATAGAGTTCTTTTTACCGGTCAAATAGAACACCGGCAACTTCTTTCTTCGGGGATCTACCAATCCTCGTTAGTCTTTTGCACACCAAGTACATCAGAGACGCAAGGGCTCTCCGTTATGGAAGCCGCGGGGGCCCGTTTGCCAATCGTCGGAGCCAATGCTCGGGGTGTGAAGGAACTCGTTGACGGCAATGGAATTCTTGTCGAAGGAGATGATATAAGAGGGTTTAGTGAAGGGATCATGACTTTTTTGGGATCCGAACGGAGGCGGAGGCAAGCCTCAAGACTTTCAAGGAAGATGGCGAGGCGATATTCCATTGATCGGGTTGCAAAAACTATGGAACGCGTCTACGCCTCAGTTATCGAGTAGAGACAATTGGGCGAATGACGGTACGTATTTGGAGAAGGATTCGGATGGATGACTCACAAATAATTGCTGACCTGCAGATACACAGTAAATATTCGAGAGCGGTATCAAAAAACATGGTTCTTCCTGAGATCCGGGGATGGGCAAGGAAAAAGGGAATCGGGTTGATGGCGACCGGAGATTGGATGCACCCGCTATGGTTTCGTGAGCTTTCTTCGCAACTTGAGGAGGTTTCATCCGGGATATACCGTTTAAAGCGGGAATATCTTTCCGATGGCGGAGAGCAATCGATTGGGGATGAGGATTCTTCCATTCGGCACAATGAGCCTTTGTTTCTCCTCTCCGCCGAGATATCCAGCATCTATACGCAGGGAGGAAAACAGCGTCGGGTCCATACGCTCGTCTTTGCTCCGAATTTTTCCGCCGCTCAAAAGATCAACCTGGAACTCGTACGCCGCGGTTGCAACCTCTCTTCGGACGGACGCCCGATTGTCGGTCTCTCCGCCAAGGAGATAGCAGAAATTAGTTTGTCGACGGACGAACGCTGTCTGGTTATTCCGGCACACGCGTGGACGCCGTGGTTTTCACTGTATGGATCCAAAAGCGGATTTGACTCGATCGCTGAGTGTTTCGGCGATACCGCTGCGAATATCTATGCCGTTGAAACCGGCCTTTCGTCCGATCCTGCCATGAACTGGCGGATTGGGGAGCTTCGACAGAGGGCGGTGGTATCATTTTCGGATGCACATTCAGGGCCGAAGCTCGGTCGGGAAGCGACGATTTTTCAATTTCGGCATAAGCAATCAGCTAACAGCCAAGTACAGTCTTTCACTTATGATGATGTCTATCAGGCGATTGCGGAGCGTTATTTGGGAAAAAACCAGGGTAAATTGCAGATTTCCTCTACCATAGAGTTCAATCCGGAGGAGGGGAAATACCACTATACCGGGCATAGGACTTGTGGGGTTGTTCAATCTCCGGAGGAGACCAGGCAACGAGGAACCACTTGCCATGTATGTGGAAAACCATTGACTCTCGGGGTGATGCACAGAGTCGAGGAATTGAGTCAGCGCGTGAATGGCCAATCAAACAGCCAAGCAATTCAGCCTATCAAGAAGACTAGTAAAGCGGGCGTGGTGGGGTATTATCATCCGTCCGATGCGAAGCGACCGCCGTATGTCATGATGGTTCCGCTTATGGAGATATTGGGAGAAGTTCATCATACCGGATCAGGGTCCAAAACAGTACAGAATGAGTACAATACGTTGATATCCCAATTCGGCAGTGAATTTGCCGTGTTACTGCATACCCCGCTTGCAGAGCTTGCCAGTTTTGGGGGAGAGCGATTGGGAGATGCGTTACAACGAGTGCGTAATGGGTCGATTTCCATCAAACCCGGTTATGATGGCGTGTTCGGAACAGTCAGGATTTGGCCGGAATCCGATCAACTTCAAGAGGGGAAAGAACAGATGAGTTTGTTTTAAGATTTCTTGCGTTGACACTTCAAAGATACAGATGATAGAGTGGGTCTAAAGTGAGAGATGTGGTTTGGAAGGCGGTGAAGATCATGGCTGCACAAGCGAAAAATGAGAAAAGTGAAATGCCGAGTCATACAGCAGCGGCGTTATCTTATATTCTCGGGATTATCACGGGTATTCTTTTTTGGGCTACCAAGAAAAACGATGACTATGTACGTTTTCATGCGATTCAATCGATTGGCCTGAGCCTTCTTTGGTTTGCCGGCTGGGTTGTGCTTACCATTCTACCAGTAGTGGGATGGATCCTTCTGCCGTTTTGGGGGCTGTTGATGTTTGTTTTTTGGCTGGTTTCCATTGTGAAGGCGTATCAAGGGGAACGATTTGAGTTGCCGGTTATTGGGAAGATGATTCAACAATTCGGGAAACAAATCGGGTTGTAATTCTGCGTGTCATGGTTTTTTCCGATCGCAAACAGGCGGGGCAGCTTCTTGGAGAGAAACTAGTAGACTTTGCTCATCGCGAAGACGTCGTGATTTTGGCGATCCCCAGGGGAGGGGTGATCGTCGGATTTGAACTTGCCAAGAAACTCCACGCACCTCTTCAAGTCTTGGTAACGAAAAAAATCGGGGCACCTGAGAATTCGGAACTGGCAATCGGCGCAGTTGCGGAGGACGGAAGACCAATTTTTAATGAGGATCTTGTCCGCCGTCTGCACGTCACTGATGCCTATCTTCGTACGGCTACCGCTTTAGTACACAAGAAAATTGCCGACTACATCCAACAATTCAGAGATGGAAAGGTTTTGCACGTTTCCGGTAAAGTCGTCATCATCACGGATGACGGCGTGGCTACCGGTTCGACCATGGAAGCGGCGCTTTCGTGGCTTCAAGGCAAGCATGCATCTGAGATTATTTTGGCAGTACCGACGGGTGCAAAGGAGTCAATGGTGCGTTTAGAAAAACTCGCGGATCGGACTGTGGTTTTGGACACGCCGCTTTGGTTTACTGCCGTTGGGCAGTTTTATCGGAATTTTCCTCAAGTAACCGATAGGGAAGTCAAACAGATCCTACGAGCGAGTTGAACTACAGTTCGGGAAGCAGAGGTGTGGGTTCTTCCAGTTCTCCGGCAGAAGGATGTTCTCTTTTTCTTTGAAGGAGGTTGAGGTAATCCTCTATTTTACCGAGGATGTCCGAATCACCGCTTTCAATCACAAATGATTCTGTCTCTTCATCCTCTCTGGAAGTTAACTGCTCCATCTTTTCAGGTCGTTCGTCTCTCAGTCTTTTGAGCATGTCGAGCGCGTCGACTGCCATTGGGTGGCCACGCTGAACACGAATCAACCCGTGTTCTCTCGAGAGTGGAGCCGAAGCCGGTGGGAGGTTTTCGAGATCCTCTGGCATCTCTTGTATTGTACAGGACCCAGCAACTTTTTTATTAGAAGACTTCTTGATACACTGACTTTTATGAAACTGGTGGTCGGATTAGGTAATCCAGGGAAGAGGTATGAAGGGACGAGGCATAACGTGGGTTTTTTAGGGGTTGATTTATTGGCGGAGCGGTTGCACTGCGACCCGTGGAAGGAGAGCAGGCACGGTAAGCTTTTTTTCGCGTGGAGTGAGGTTGACGGAGAGCGGGTGGAGTTGATTAAACCATTCACGTTCATGAATGCATCGGGAGTTGCACTCGCGTACGCCTTTCAGAAAAACCAGAATCTCCGTCTGGATAATTTGTTTGTGGTTCATGATGATTTGGATATCTTATTGGGCAAGTATAAAATTCAATTCGGTAAAGGGCCGCGGCAACACAACGGATTGCATTCAATTTATGAACGATTCGGTTCAAAGCAGTTTTGGCATGTGAGAGTAGGGATAGAAAACAGAATCAAGAATTCAAAATACAGAAGACAGAAGATTTCTGGGGAGGAATATGTTTTGCAGCGGTTTCCCGATGAAGAGCGGGTGGTTCTTGAACCGGTCATGAAAAACGTTCTCGATGAGCTTATACTACGTCTTCACAAGAGTCAGTAGTAGAATATGGCGAAAAAAAGACAGTCAAAGTTTCAATCCATTGGAGACCTCTTGGGTGAATGGGATATCGATAAAAAGAAGTACATCACTCAGGAGTTTCAGGATTATGGCTATCGGTTGGCGATGGAACTTCATGACGAGAAGAATAAGAGCCTCTACATCAAACTTTCGAAAGAAGAGAAGCGAGGAATATTGGAGCAGGCGAGAATTTTCGTCAAAGACGCGCGTGAAGTCCGCAGCAGAGCCAGACTGTTTATGTGGGCGCTCAAGAAACTGCGACTGGGAGAGCCGCTGTATGAAGAAGAAAAGAAGAAAGTTTAAAGATTAAAGTTGAAAATTCAAAATTGCAGTTTAAAATTCAAAATTGTTTAAAGGTAACTTTTAACTTTATATGATGTTCCAAGGCAATTACATTGATTTGATCCTCATTATTCTACTCATCGTCTGGATTGCAGATGGGTGGGAGCGGGGGTTTTTCCATCTGATTACCGATCTGGTTTCATTTCTGGGATCTTTTGTTTTTGGTCTGCGTTATTATTCAAGAGCGGCGTATATTTTTATTTCTTATTTTTCGATATCCAGAGGCATCGCGAACGCCCTGGGTTTTCTACTTGTCTACACTGCTGCGCATGCGATCCTTGCACTTCTCCTTGTTGGATTGCTCCGTGGGATTCCTGAGAAATACTTTCCCCGGTTGTGGCAGAAGTTCATGGGCATTTTCCCGGCTTTCGTGAATGGCGTCGTCATTATTGCTGTGGTCCTTACATTGGCCGTCAGCCTGCCGATCCGCACGGATGTCAAGGATGTAATCACCAAGAGCCAAATTGGGAGTTTTTTGATTCGGAGAACCGGTACCCTTGAGCGGGGAATGGATTCGGTCTTCGGCGAAGCGATACAGGAGAGCATGGCGTTTTTGACCGTTGAACCGAGCGGGACAGAACGGGTTAACCTTGGATTTGAGCTCAATGAGCCCGATTTTTCCGTTGATGAGTATTCCGAGGCAGCGATGTTTGCACTGGTGAATCAGGAACGGGCAAAGCAAGGCATCATGGAGCTTTCTTGGGATACCGCGATTGTTCCGGTGGCGCGAGCGCATGCGAAAGACATGTTTGAACGGGGATATTTTTCGCATGTCAGTCCGGAAGGCGAGGATGTTGGGGACCGCTTACAGGAGGCTGATGTACGCTTCTTTGTTGCCGGTGAAAATCTTGCGCTGGCGCCGTCACTCGCGATGGCACATGATGGATTGATGCAGAGTCCGGGACATCGGGATAATATTCTTTCTTCCGATTTTTCGAAAGTGGGAATTGGCGTGATTGACGGAGGTCGGTACGGGAAGATGTTTGTGCAGGTGTTTACGGATTAGGGTTGTGCGCTGAGGTCGGGCAACGGAAATTTACTCGATCGCCAATGATTGTGTCCTGGTATTCTTTCAGCATTGGTCGGCTTGCCAGGTTGTCAGCCTGGTCTAGGCGATCAGCGTAAATTTGTTGCCTCTCCCCGCGCATTATTGTAGAAAGTACAAAGCCACTTGGCTTATCTTGAGAAGCTGCGTTCAAAGGGGTACTATAGGTGAAATGAGTTTCTTTGAAGATGTATACAAGATAGTGAAGAAGATCCCTCCCGGGAAGGTGACTACCTATGGGGAGATTGCGAGGGCGTTGGGAACGAGAGATGCTCGCAAGGTTGGCTGGGCGATGCATGCGAATCGTGATCCCGGAGTGCCGTGCCACAGGGTGGTTGACAGAACCGGGCGGTTGGCGCCCAATTTTGCTTTTGATGGAGCGGAGGAACAGCGAAGGCGCCTTGCGGAGGAAGGCGTTACGTTTAAAGATGAAATGCATGTTCAGCTGTTGAAACACATGCTTCGGTTTGATAGATAGTAGAAGAAGATCGATAGAGATGGATATTGACAATTTCTATCAACTGTTTATCCATGATTATCTATGACTATCTGAAGGGTATGGTAGTTCGCGCTCATGTATTCATATCCGGACGGGTTCAAGGGGTATTTTTCCGAGCCTATACCCAACGCCAGGCGAAGGCTTTGGGACTAAGCGGATGGGTGAGGAATGTTTCTAATGAAAAATTGCAAATGAAAAATGACAAATTGATTGCATTCACCGGGGTTGAGGCGGTCTTTGAAGGGGAGAAGAGTTCAGTCAACGAGATGATCGCTTGGTGCTGGGATGGGAGCCCTTCGGCTGAAGTTACCGATGTTGCCGTCGTTTGGGAAAAACCATCGGGCTCAAGCACGTTTGAGATCAAACGTTAGCGGTTTGTTGTTGAAGCAACCCCAAGTGTGTTAGAGTAGATCTATGTTGCGCAAACTCGGGGTAGCGCATTTGAAGGTTCTTCTCATTTATCTCACAGTAGTGACAATCTTGCGCTGGGAGTTTCCTCATAGTTTCGGCGCTTTTTTTGATTTGGTCGGATTGTGGGTGGGTGGTGTTATCGGATTGGGACTGTTGGGGCTGGATCGCGTCCTGTATGTCTATGTCATTCGACCCCATGAACAGCTTTCACAGCAGATCCAAGAAAAGGTTCGGACTCAACACTGGAAGGAGGCTTTGGAGACGCTTCTTGCACGGAGGAAAGAGCAGTATCACTTGGCTTTCCGCAATGGCATCTTTGCTTTGGTGTACATCCCGGTCGTTTTTTTCGCAGTGACGAGTTCTTCGGGGCTTTTCGGCAAAGGCGTTGCTTTGGGTGTGATGGTGCATCTTCTTCATGATATCTGGAGGGATCAACTCAAAAATCCAAGCGAGTTGAACTCATGGCTTTTTTGGATGGTATCCCGGGATGTGACGCTTGAGGAACAAAAGATTTTTGTTTGGGTTCTGACGGCCGCTTTCGGGATGGTGAGCTTGATTCTCCTTTAACTTTTCTCGTTTTCCCTTGATACAATAATAGAATATGTTTGGGTCGTTGGGCTTCCACCTCTATGGTTTGTTTGTCGGGCTGGGTATTCTCGTAGGCTTTTGGGTGGCAGCGCGCTTTGCTCGCAAATTTGAAATTCGAAATTCGAAATTCGAAATTTCCCCAGACGATGTCTGGGGTTCTTTATGGTGGGTGGTCATTCCCGGGGTGGTTTTTGCCAGAATCTACCATGTCTTAGACCTCTGGGATTTTTATCAGTACCATCTGCTGTTGATTCCGGCACTATGGACCGGGGGTATGGGGATATTCGGCGCGATAATCGGTGGGGTTCTGGGGATGTGGATGTATTGTTTTTGGATGTGTTCGGAAGAGCTGAGGGCGCTTGACAGAAATATGCTAGATCGTAACTTGACACCAGTAGGGCGCGCTGAGGTCGGGCGTTTCGCTCGCTTGCTCTCTATGGTTGCAACCAACATTCGGGGGAGACTTAGGGGCTTGCCAGGCCATTGGCCTGGCCGAAGTTCGCTACGCTCGGAAGCATCCTCCCCGCGCGCCAAATTTTTTCTCTGTGCAAGGCAGCGTTTTTTGGTATTCCTCGATTTGGTTGCCTTTGGTCTGCCGATTGGCCAGGCGGTCGGGCGATGGGGGAATTTCTTTAATCAAGAGCTTTACGGGAAGCCGACTGCTTTGCCTTGGGGTTTGGCCATTCCGCTGGAAAAACGCTTGTCAGGATTTGAGCAATACACGCATTTCCAACCGCTTTTCCTCTATGAGTCGTTATGGAGTCTTTTGATGCTTGGGTTACTTTATTTAGTTTTGCGAAAGCGGGGACCCGGAATAAAGCCAGGGAGTTACTTTGCCGGATACCTGGTACTTTACGGTATGGGGCGGTTCTTTCTTGAAGAGCTGCGGATTTCCCCTTGGATGATCTCAGGTATCAATGTTGCTCAAGCCATGGGAATTCTGTTCATTGTTAGTGGTGGAGTGATATTGTACTCATATACTGTAAAATAAACCTATGAGAAACACTATTATTATATCCCTTATTCTGATTGTTTTAGGTTTGGCATGGTTGACTTTTTCTGTAAACGTTGGGAAAGAAAAACGTGATTTATCAGTACTGCGTGTTGGGGAACAGTCATTGGGAGTGGAGATTGCCGATTCAGCGGAAGAATGGTCCCAAGGTCTCTCAGGGCGGGAGCAATTATCAGGAGATGAGGGAATGTTGTTCGTCTTTGATGATCAGGTACGACGCTCCTTTTGGATGCGTCAGATGCGATTTTCTCTGGATATGATGTTTATCCGTGATGGAAGGATCAATGAGATTGTTCGGAATGTTCCTGCTCCATCCGGCAGTCAGGACGGAACAGAGATCCGCGTTCAATCTCAAGAATCTGCCGATTGGGTGCTTGAGGTCAATTCCGGATGGGCACAAGAGCATGGAGTCGAGGTCGGTGATGAGGTTACTTATTAATGGTCTTTTTTGTGAGGAATTTTTGGTAAACGTTGCAGAGGAGGAGTAAGATACCCTTTATGGGTGAATGCACGGATGTCGGGTGTTATCTTTCGCAGCATGGCGGTTTGGTGAGTTTTCCGCTGGTTACGATTGCGGGTCTGGTTGACGGCATCAATCCCTGTGCCATTGGGATGATGGTTATGCTTTTGGGGTACCTCATTGTTTTTGCCAAGAAACCAAAGAGCGTGCTTCGGATCGGAATTACATACATTCTTTCCATTTTTTTGACATACCTTCTCATCGGACTTGCATTTTATTCACTTGTCAGACAAATTCAACAGGTTGTTTCATTTGGGATAGTGAACATAATCGTCGGCAGTATCCTTGGGGTTGCGGCAGTTATCATGCTCAAGGATGTCGTTTGGCCCAATTCGCCGATTCATTTGAAAATCCCTTCAGCAAGCAAGGAAAAACTCATGGGACTCGTTGAACGCGTCAGTCTGCCGGCAACGGTGGCGCTGGGTATTGCCGTGACAGTGTTGGAGACGCCCTGCTCATTGCCAATCTATGTCGGTACGGCAACCATTCTTGCCAATTCCGGATTGGCCTTGCCGTTGGTAATCGGTTATTTTCTTTATTACAACTTCCTGTTTGTACTACCGCTTTTGGTGGTGCTGTATGTGGTTTGGCAGGGAAAGAAGATCGTTGAGATCAAAGAATGGGAACATAAGGCTGAAAAATACATGAAATTGTCGCTGGGGTTGATTCTGGCTTTGGTGAGTGGGTGGTTGATCTTTTCTTCGATTTTGTAGGTGTTACAGATTCGGAATGGTGGCTTTGCCCCAGAGGAGAGGGGCTTTTTTGCCTTTCAGGTACTCGTAAACTTGGGCAGCGGTCCGGGCTCCTTGAGCCGCCGCGTCGATGAGCTGTTCTGCGCCAAGTGGGTATTGTAAACAATTTCCTGCTGCGTAGATTCCCGGAATATTTGTTCTCATTTTTTCATCGACGAGGATAAAATTCTCCTGGGTTAACTCAATTCCCAGTGATTTTGCCAAATCAGAGCCGCTGTACTGCGGCCGCCTTTTTTCATTCCCTGAAGCGAAGATAAGAGATAAGGTTTCGAACATCTCATCCTGCGCGTTGACCTTGAATGAACCTTGATCATTTCTGGAGATTGCCGTGATTTTTTTCTCAATAATCTCAGCTCCCGCTTCTTTCAGTTGGAAAAGTATGGCATCGAGCCAGTCGGACCCTTTAATGGCCTTGACTCCCGGATAGTCAAAGATCATGGGTGCGAACTTTAGTTCTCCGCCGATACTTTCGCCGATGACGCGTGTTTGCAATCCGTAAAGCCCGGCATAGAGGCCGGCGGTGAGTCCGGCGGGGCCGGCGCCGATAATAATGAGATCGTCCATAGTCTTTTAACCATTATAGACCATCAAATTTAGCTGTGAGACATGAGATGGTCAGCAGCTATTTTTTGACACAAGCCGCAATAGGGCTACGTTGCTATGATATATTAGATTGAAAGGGCAATCGTATGGCAAGAGTGAGCGTAAAGAAGCCGCTTGAGTTTGAGGAAGAACAATACCTTCTCGAGAAGTTGTTTCTGGCCTTTTCGTCATTGGGGAATTGGCAGGAAGCGGAGGCGTTTTTTCTGGAGTTTCTCACCAAGGAAGAAATTGCGATGCTGGCCAAGCGTCTTGAGCTTTTGAAACGCATCCAAGGGGATGAGCGATACAAGACCATCATGCGGGATCTTAAAGTCACAGCTCAAACCGTCAGCGATGCCCGAAAAAAGATGAAGCGGGCGGATGCGTATTTTGAGCGGGTTTTACGGAAGATGATGAGTCTTGATCGCAAGCTTCGCTAATATTCAATGCTTTTCATTCTTGACACAACCGACTCAGGTCGATATACTGGGGGGGAGTATATTTACAATTTCAAATTCCAAATTGAAAATTCAAAATTTTACATTTTGCTTTATACATTTTTCATTTGTATGATGGATTCCATTGACGTGAGACTCAGGCGAATCGAGGGGCAGGTGGCCGGACTGCGGAAGATGTACAACCAAGGGCGTGATTGCATGGAGCTTGCGCAGCAGGTTGTGGCGGTGCGTTCCGCCCTGGCAAGCGTCGGCAAAGAGATCGTATCAGGAGAGGCCGTTCGGTGTATGGGTTCACGAACAAAAAAGAAAGAATTCGCGCGAATGATCCAGAACTTGTTTTCCATTAGTTAATCGTAATTTTTGAGAAAGGATCGCATATGGCGGGAGCGACAGCTACTTTTGATGATCAAAATTTTGAGGCGGAGGTGCTCAAGAGCAACATTCCGGTATTGGTTGATTTTTGGGCCCCTTGGTGCGGACCATGCAGATTG
>MHCL01000016.1:4915-19336 GCA_001816915.1 Candidatus Chisholmbacteria bacterium RIFCSPLOWO2_01_FULL_49_14 | reverse complement strand
GAAAAGTCAAAATCGGCAAGCTCAACGTCGATGAAAGCCAGGAATATCCTGCGAAATTCGGCGTCATGAGCATTCCCACAGTTATCCTTTTCAAAGACGGGAAGGAAGTTGAGAGGAAGATCGGATTTGGCGGCAAACAGGGATACGAGGGGCTCTTGAAGAAAGCCTTGTAAGCGATAGATATCGATAGATGTTGATAAATATTGATAGAGATGGATATTTCTGAGCTTGAAGTTTATCGACTCGCAGAGGATTTTGTTGTCAAGATTTATCAGGAATCAAAGAAATATCCACGAGAAGAACTCTTCGGCATTACATCACAAATCAGAAGAGCTTCGCTTTCGATTCCGTTGAATATTGCCGAGGGATTTGGTAGATACCACTACAAAGACCGCTTGCAGTTCCTATACAATGCTCGTGGATCCTTGGTTGAAGTGAAAAGCTTGTTAAATATCTGTGAACGTTTGCAATACCTGAAGAGCCAAGAGACAAAGCATTTGCAAGAAGATCTGACAAAGATCCATGTGAAGCTCAACAACTACATCAAGGCTACGCAGAGGAGAAGTTAGTCGATAGATAGACGTGGATAGACTTGGATAAACATTGATAGAACAGTGTCAATTTCTATCAACATCTATCGATTTCTATCAAGGTTTCTCTATGAGTGATGCCAGGAACACCATTATTATTGGATCCGGGCCGGCCGGATATAGTGCGGCCGTCTATCTTGCGCGTGCCCGGCTTTCACCGCTCGTGCTGGCGGGAGAAGCATGGGGGGGTCAGTTGATGCTCACGACCGAAGTGGAAAACTACCCCGGTTTTATAGAGGGCATTATGGGACCGGAACTCATGAACCGAATGCGTGGGCAAGCAAAGCGGTTCGGAAGTGAGATTCTTGATCGGGATGTCTCCAAGGTTGATCTTTCGACTCAACCGTTTCGGGTACAGATCGGTGAGGGCAGTCTAGCGCAGGAATATCGGGCAAAAACCATTCTCATTACAACCGGGGCGAGAGCACGAATGCTCGAACTCGGGGAGGAGCGTCTTTTGGGTCGCGGAGTCTCGACCTGTGCCGTCTGTGACGCAGCGTTTTTTAAGGATAAGGTCACTTTTGTTGTCGGTGGCGGGGATGCGGCAATGGAGGAGATATTAGCCCTCACAAAACATGCAAGGGAGGTTACCCTCATTCATCGGCGAGACAAGCTTCGAGCGTCGCAGATCATGCAGCAGCGAGTCCTTGAGGAGAATAAAGATAAGGTCAGTGTGCTTTGGAATACCGAAGTCCTTGAGATTAAGGGGGATGAGAAACTTGAGGCGATTGTCGTAGAAGATTTGAAAACGAAGAAGCGGAGCACACTTCCGGCAGATGGGCTCTTTTTGGCGATCGGTCATCTGCCGGTTACCGATCTGTTTACGGGACAGTTAGAACTGGATAATAAGGGATATTTAATGACGGGGCTGAATGGACTTCTGCATGCACCTCATGCATCGCAAAAATCTCAGAGCAAGACAAGAGGAAGCAATGCCCGTATCGATGAAGGATTGTGGCTGGAAGGATACCCGACAATGACGTCGGCTCAGGGTGTCTTTGGGGCGGGAGATGTCGTTGATTTTCGCTATCGCCAGGCAGTCACGGCCGCGGGATTCGGATGCATGGCGGCGCTTGATATTGAGCGGTTTCTTACCGGAAGTTCACAGAGTTGGTAAAAATAGTCTAAGAGCTATCAAGCTATCGAGTGATCAAGCGATCAAGATAAAAAGATGGCAGGCGAGATAAAAAGTTTCCAAGATCTGAAAATTTGGCAAGTAGCAATGGAAATGTTCGAAATGGTTTGTGAGGATGTATCGAAGTGGCCAAGGACCCAAATAAGTAGAGCCATTGAGTATCAGGTATTAAAATCCTCCGGATCAATGGGTGCGAATGTGGCAGAAGGGTATGGGAGAGGTGTACCCGGTGAGTTCGAACAATTTTTGCGTTATGGTCGGGGATCAAGCGCCGAAACTGAGGATTGGCTACTCAAAGCGCAGAAGCAGCATCTGATTTCAAGTGAGAGACTTGATTTTTATCAGGAGAAAATATTGGCGTACAATAAAATGGTTGGTTCATTCATTCGGAGCCTGAGAACACAGACAAAGCGCAACAGGAGACTTGATAGCTAGATTTCTAGATTGCTATTGGACTTTTCTATGCCTGATCCATATATCAACGCGGTTGCTCAGCTTGATTCAGTCAAGAAGTACATCGACGCACCAGGAAATCTATTTGATCAATTAAAGACTCCGGAACATATCATTCGGAAGAGTATATCCGTTCAAATGGATAATGGAAGCAAAAAAACATTTGTTGCTTTCCGATTACAACATAACTCTGCCCGTGGTCCGTATAAGGGTGGAATACGCTTTCATCCCCAGGTGAATGAAGCGGAGATGAAAGCCCTCTCGATGCTCATGACCTGGAAGTGCGCGGTTGTTGATATTCCCTTCGGAGGCGGCAAGGGCGGGATTGTCGTGGATCCCAAGAGTTTATCTGAAAAAGAACTCGAACGGCTCTCGAGATCCTATATGAAAACATTTGCTCCATACTTTGGAGCTTGGAAAGACATTCCTGCCCCGGACGTCAATACCAATGCACAAATTATGGCCTGGATGCTTGATGAGTACATCAAAATTCAAAATTCAAAATTCAAAATTCAAGATGATGAATCTCCTTACGCTGTCCTGACGGGAAAGCCGGTGGAACTGGGCGGATCGCAAGGACGGGAGGAAGCAACGGGATTCGGGGGCGCGATTGTTCTTGAACAGATTGCGAAGAAACTGAAGCTCAAGAGACAGTATACAACGGTTGCCATCCAAGGATTCGGAAATGTGGGGTATTGGTTTGCCTACTTTGCCGATCAGGCTGGGTTTAAAGTCGTGGCGGCATCGGATAGCAAAGGAGCCATATTTGTTCCCAAGGGTATGAATCCGGAGTTGACGCTTGCCGGAAAAAAGGAGCAAGGAACCATCGCAGGAAATTATTGCGTCGGATCGGTCTGCGATGTGAAGCTGGGAAAGACGCTTGCTGAAGAGGATCTGCTTCAGCTGAAGGTTGATATCTTGGTGCCGGCGGCTCTTGAGGGATCCATCCATAAAGGGAATGCCGGCAAAGTCCAGGCGCGTACCGTCATTGAAATGGCGAATGCTCCCGTGACTCCAGAGGCTGATGTGGTTCTTCAAAAGAAAGGAGTTCTTATCGTTCCCGATATCCTCTCAAATGCCGGAGGGGTGACGACTTCATATTTTGAGTGGTCGCAAAATCTCTCTGGAGCATCATGGAAGAAGGAGGTTGTTCTGCAAAAATTGCGGGAAGTGATGGAAACTTCCTTCGATGCGGTTTGGAGCGTTTCAAAAGAAAATAATATTGATCTTCGCAGCGCGGCATATGTGCTGGCAGTTCGGCGTGTTCTTGACGCGATGAGGTTGCGAGGAACACAATAGTACGCTTGGTTGACAGCTTGAGTTTTGTTGCGTATAGTGAAGGCTCTGACATGAAAGTCCCCGAAAAAATCATTCCGCTTCTGTTCGTTCTGCTTCTGGTTGCCGCTTTTCTTCTCGGGAGGTATCAGGGACAAATTGAGTTATTGCGCGGGGGAGTAGTACCTCAATCGGGTTCCGGGCAGAGCGTTGCGCAAGGCACCCAGACCGGGAGTCAAACCAATCCCGCGCCAGGAACCACCGGTGGTAAGGTGACCGTTATTCCCGAAGATTTGTGGAATCAAGTCTTAACCGATCCGGCCGCGGCCAGAGGCTCTGAGAATGCTCCGGTAACAATGGTTGAGTTTACCGATTATCAGTGTCCATTCTGTGAGCGGCATTTTACCGACACCCAGCCTCAGATTGAACAGGATTATATCAATACAGGAAAAGTCCGTTACCTCATTCGTGATATGCCTTTGCCGATTCATCCCAACGCTCCGGCCGCCGCCTATGCCGCGCGGTGCGCCGCCGATCAGGGAAAGTACTGGGAAATGCATGACCTTCTCTTTCAAAAGCAGACTGAATGGTCGTCCGGCAATACCGATGAACTTTTTTCCGGGTATGCGGGGGATGTCGGTCTTGATGTGAACTCGTTTACCAGTTGTCTTTCTGACGGGAAATATAAGAAAGCAGTTGATGCGGATATGGCCTTGGCGCAAAAAGTCGGAGTGGGAGGTACGCCGGCGTTTCTCATTAATAAGGAGCTCATCATCGGCGCCCAGCCATTTACCGTCTTCCAGCAGGCCATCGAGAAAGCCTTGACCTCCGGTTCTTGAAGATTCTCATTCGTTTCCCAGAGATAGGGTTGGGTTCCGTCAAATCATTGACTTGAGAGCTTGAATTTGTCAGGATTGAGGGGTTATGTCAATTTGGCCCGTTCACTGGAAGCTTCGCACGCTCGTCATTGTCCTCACGTTTGCCCTCGTGTCTATTTTTACCTTGAGCACCCTTCTGGTGTATTCCACCCGGGAAGAAGTGGTTTGGATCCAGACAACACGCATCGGGACGCAGGAACAGGTTGTTGCCCGGGCTGGGGCGAAACGCATTGAGTCTTTTTTCAGGCGAGTGGAGACGGATCTCCACATCATGTCCCAGGCAAGGGCGGTGGGAGCGTATGAACGGTCGCAAACGGGAAGTCTTCTTGAAGTGGCGGTGGATCGCTATGCCGGAACTCCCCTTGTCAGTTTTGTGCGTGTCAATAAGGATGGTCAGATTGTCTTGTCGATTAATCGAGAGCGGATACCGATAAATGTAGGCGTTGATGTTAACGATCGTTCCTATTTCTTATGGGCGAAAGAGCAAACGGATGCAGGGGGTGTCTTCCTGTCGGAACCGATTATCGCGCGAGCCGGGCCGCTTGAGGGGCAAAAAATTCTGGTAGTCGCGGTGCCTTCCTATCGTGACGGCGTGTTTGACGGAGTCATGTTTGCGAGCATCGGGTTTGATCAATTGATTGATGAGTATGTGAAGAGTTTGGCTGTCTATGAAGGGGTACAGACCATACTTCTTGATCGAGAAGGAAATATTCTTTCCGGAGTCTTTGCTCAAGACGATGTGGGGCATAACGCGCGGGACATCATTGCCAGCGACTATCCGGATAAGCAGAAATTATATGAGGGATATTTAGATGAAATACTCTCCGGCGTTAACAGCTGGGTTGAAGTTGATCTTCAGTTTACTCAAGAGGGGAAGAGCGGGAGGTGGATTGTCGGATTTGCTCCGATGTCGTTTGGAGAGCGAATGTGGTCGGTGGTGGTCTTGGTTTCGCATGATGAAGCGCTGGGCAGGTTTGAACGCTATCAGCAGTATTCACAGCTGGGGCTCGTTTTTGCCGGTCTTGGCGTTGTCAGCATCGGATTATTGTCAATCGTCTCCATGCGGAAAGCCCAGTTGATTTGGTATAAGCGGGGATTTGAGCGGGCCAAGAAGCTCAAAAAGGATGCGATACACGCAGTCGGAATTGACGGAAAACACAGATAAGATGTCAGGCAAGAGCAAAAGACGTTGAGTCTTAGGGGGACTTAGTCTTCATCTTCATCTTTTGGACCGTACTCAGGATTCATGATTTTCTTCTGACATTTTCCGCAGAACATTGATGGAGTTTGCCGATTCACGAGATTTTCATTGCTGCAGTACGGACAGATGAGAACTTCATAGTTTTCCGGGTGCAAGTGTTTTTTGGTGACATCATCAAAGGAAAACATCAGGACGACGATACCGAGTTGGGCGGCAGGGAGTCCGAGGATCAATTTCCATCCGGGAAGTGGGAGGGTTAACAACCAGATGCCGCCGATGAGCAAAGCCGTTCCCGTAAGAATTGGAACTGCGCCTCTGAAGATCAGTTGAAAAAGATCATAACTATCATGTTCTTTCTTGTTTATGGGTGTCATTTCCGGTGCCTATCCATACCCATTGTATAGAGTGGGGTGGTGGCAACGCAATTGGTCGTTCTGGTTCTGGCTGTTCTCTCTGGTAGTTAAAAGAGAATGAAGATGATTGCACAGCCTGACGGGGTCGTCATCGCGATCTTGCAGGATGGATCAAAACATTTTTGTTTTTAGAGATCTTTCCTCAATATTTTGGCAGTTTTTCAGTTGAGTGCCATTATTTTTCCAGACTAAGAAAGGGTTTATTGACGATTGGTTTAACGAAAGGCTGACAGTATTTATTTTATGTCTTACAGTATTATCTTCTAGGTCTATTATTGTGCTTGATATGAGCTGAATATCTTTATCGGACAACCGTCCATCGATCATCTATCATCACTATTATTGTCCTGTATATAAATCTTAAAATAATTGATTGAACACTATTGTGGTTATATATTTCCTGCTTCAACTCATCTTCAATGGACTGATAATCGTGATAGTCTTATAGTAATCATAAACCTCTTATCATTTTCCTTTTCCTGATTTTTTTCCTTCTGACACATATTCATTCCATCGTGGCCTCCATGAAACACACCCTCAAGTGGAGGATACAAGCATACTTTTCGATCAAATATTTAGCTGTTCAGGGTCAATCCTCGAAGTCTTTGGTTTATCGAGATTTCCTCTCTACAAGGCTTAGAGAGGCTGGGAAGGGGTGTACAGCGGCTTTCAGTGGCACTATCGAATTTCAAACCCCATCCTTCGCTTATTCCTTTATTGCCTCATTTCCAGATGGTCCAAGAACAATATAGCTTATTCTGTGCTTCTATCGGTTATTAATCATCTTTGCATTAGTCATCTTATAGTACAAACTATACTAACTATTCATCTGGATATATCTGTTTTCTATGCGAGTTATACAATATCATTCATCAGTATTCTCAAGTGGAAACGTAGGCTTATAGCGGCTTGACAGGCTGTAACCGAAAAAGGTAACATGTTTTCAGAAAACTTTTCTCAAGTAAACTGAATATCTGCCCAAATGAGACATATAACTGCCCGTGATAAGCTTCGTATTCTTCGAAGAGTACTTCGGCATAAAGAATCCGTTTCTGCGGTTTGTAGGGATGAGGATATCTCTCGCAAAACTTTTTATTCTTGGAAGGGAAAGTATTTGGGTGAGAGGAAAAGCGGAAACTGGATTCGTTTGAGGCGCAAATCCCATCAAATATCCGAGCGCATCGTCAGCACAGCCGCATTTCGTAGAAGTCTACTCAACATCGTTGTGCGGTATCCCGGATGGAGCGTGCGTCGGTATGCAACGGCTCTCCAAAACCTTGGATTCAAGATTTCCCATATGAGTGTTTTAAGACAACTCCGGGCATTGGGACTTGAGCATATCCATTCCCGCCAAGAATTTTCCCAACTGCATTCTTTCCAGCGTCGGGTCGTACAGGCCATCGACCACCGGCATCGGTGGCTGCTGCCTCGGGCGCGCAAGATGATGGTGGAGGAGGCTCTCCTTGGCGAACGATCGGTGGATCAAGTTTGCCGGGACTATCGGGTCAGCCGAAAGACCTTTTATAAATGGAAGAAGCGTTATCAACGGTATCTTGAGGATGCAAAACAGGAGACTGCTCCTGTGAGTGTTTTTACCAATCGACATTTGCGAGGATATGACCACCCCTTGTCCGTCTCGCCTCAAATGCGCGAGCGGATCCTTCATCTGGTTATTAAGGAACCGAAGCTTTCAGTGCACACTCTTGCCCAACAGCTGGTGGGAATAAGCTCTCACGGCGTGGCCAATGTTCTTTCCCGCGAAGGACTGAATACGAGTGAGATGCGCGTTACCTTCTCTCTTACACAACATACAATTATTCAACCTGCTCAGTCGACTACCGGTTGGCTTGGGAGGCTCAAGCTTGTCTTTGAAGAGTTTTTGCCAGGATTGGCACCGGCCCCTCCGCCTTTCGACTTTGCTCAAGGTAGACCTCTCTTTTTCCTTCGACGCCTCTCTCCGTTTATCTTTTTCTCAATCTTCATCTTTATCGGCCTCTATGGATGGGGGTATCTTTTGGGAAGCGCGCAGACTCCTTCCCAGGCCGCCGGTTTTGCCTATGCTTCCTTGGCCCTCTCAATGGGATCGATCTTCTTTCTCTATTCTTTGAAATACTACTTTACTCTGGCCGTGGTCTTGAGCTTTTCAAGAGAAGTTCAGGACGACACTCAAGACCCAACTCAAGACTTAAAACTCAAAACAAGTCTTCAGTCTTCAGTCTTCCGTTCTCCGACCGGTTGGCTGGGGAAGCTGTTCGGGATTGGGACATCAAAGCTGAGCTTTGGAGATAAAAAAGCTCAGCTTTTCTCTTCTTCCACAGGGGGGCTTGAGCCGGATCTGACGAAGATAGAACTCATGCGCCACCCGTTTATTTCGGTTCATCTTCCCATGTACAACGAAAAACGGGTTGCTGAGCGATTGTTAATTGCTTGTACGTCTTTTGACTATGACATCAAAGGCGGAAAAGCCCAATATGAGATTGTGGTGGCCGATGACTCGACGGATGAAACGACTGCCATTGTTCGGCAATTTGCCGACCAATGGAACAAGAAAAAAGAAGAAAGAAACAATACGCCTCTGATCAAGGTGATCCACCGCGACAGCCGGGAAGGCTTCAAAGGCGGGGCCCTCCGTGAAGCGCTCCGGGTCAGCGATCCTCGGGCGGAGTTCGTGGTTGTCTTTGACGCGGACTTCGTTCCCTATCCGGATACGCTGGAATTGTTCCTGAAATATTTTCAGATCAACGCGGGGAGCCTCTCTAATTCAGAGAACCAGAATACTCAGAAGACTCAGATTTCCAGAGGATCGGAATACCAGAATGTCAGAGCATCAGAAGGTCAGAGTATCGGACCATCTGGCTCTCCGAATCTCCGAGACTCCGGTTCTCCGAGTTTTTCCGAGTTTTCCGATTCTCCGATGAGAGGTTATCAAGATTCGAATATTGCAGCCATCCAAGGTTATCAATGGCACGTCCTCAATAAATCGGAGAACTGGATCACCAGGGGAGTGCGATCCGAATATGCCGGTAGCTATGTCATTGAACGAAGCGGAGCGGAACTCTACGGAGGTCTGAAGCAGATTGCCGGATCTGTCTATATGATCCGTAGAGACCTCCTGGACCAATTCGGTTGGGGGACCAGTATCACGGAGGATTTTGAACTCACCCTTCGACTCTACGCTGCCGGTTACCGGGTCATCTACACCCCCTACATCCAAGCCCCTGCCGAATGCGCTTCTACGCTCAAGCGTTTAATACGTCAGCGGATGCGCTGGGCGGAAGGACATTCCTTCAACATCCGCAAGATGTTCCTGCGATTGCTGTTTGGCGGGTGGAGTGAGAACGCAGGGGAAGCCGATCAAGTGAATAATGAAGTACGACGTATGAATTATGGATTGAATTCCCATGATTCATCATTCATGATTCATGATTCAAAGGACTCCCAGAAGCAGGGAAGGGTTTGGAGACCCTCCCCATTATCATTGTCCGAGAAGTTGGAGTTCTTATATCTTAGTCCCTACTACCTGCAGGCTGCTTTCTTCATCTTAGGAACCATCAGTTGGCTGTTCTCGGAAACCCTGTTTCAAGCCCGATTGCCATTCTGGACCAATGTCTGGGGTTGGTCACTGGTCCTCACTAACTTGATCTCCCTCCCGCTTATGAATGCCGTGGGGCTTTTCTTAGAGGAAGCGGAAGAGCGTGATTATCTCGGCATTCTGGCGTTCACCGCCCTCACGTACTTCTTAACACCGTTCCAAGCCTACGCTGCGGTCAAGGGATTCACCGAGCGTGAAGAAGGCCCCTGGTTCCGCACACCAAAGACCGGCAGGATCACGGATGTCCTCACCCGCGGGAGGTTTTTCCGGTTCATCTCAGGAATATTGCCTGGGAGAGCCCACGCCGCTTTCTCTCCGGTAATCGCTACTGTTGCGTCGGCTCGGCTTATTGACTTCAGAGGATCAGATACCTTCAAGATCCGTTCAAAAAACATGTATCGACTCGGGAATTTGTCCGTCGTGGTGTTGCTCGGTGCCGCGATGCTTCTGTCCATGCTTTCCCCATTGATACCGACCGTACCGGAGGCAAACGCTGCATCCCCCGGTCAGTTGAAGAGCCTGACGAATACGACAAGCATAGCCAATCAGGAGAAGGCGGAAGAAATCGATTCGCCGGTTCAAGTCCGATTTGAAACCGGGTCCGGAGAAATGCTCGAGATGATTTTTCATCGGGAGCCGAGGGTGCGAATCAAATTGGGAACCAAGGAACTCGATATCACCACCCTTGAAGTGCAGGGTATCGGTAGAGTGAATCCACAACGAAGTCTCTTTATCGGAAAAAGGGAAGTCAGATATGAAGAAGTGGTACCGGGAATTGACTTAGTTTACAGGATGCATAGGAAGGGTTTTAGCGAAGAATTTGTCATCAAACAGCCAATGCCGATCACCGGTGTTACACAGCGGTTGATCACACAAGGCATCTCCGTCGTCAGTCCCGCTCCGGAGGTTTTCGGTTTCTATGATAATGAAGGGAATGATGTTTTCCGTTTCGGCCGCGCCTTCATCAGTGAACAGGTAGATGCGACATTGCGATCCGATGATCTCAGCATCACTCTGAAAAAAGCGGCATTCGGCTATGCTGTTGAAAAGGCCATCGGTGATGAGGGGTTCCAATGGCTTGTTTCACCTCAAAGAGTTTATCCCATCGTCCTTGACCCGCCGGTCAATATTGCCGCCAGCGGTTATACGAATGCCGAGGTCGAATACGGAGGCAATCAACGCAAGCTCGTCTTTATGACGCTCAGGGATCGCTACTACGCAGTAGGGAATAATGCCGCGAGCATTCAGCTTTGGGTTTCTGACGATAATCAAGGCAGCGCTTGGACTCAGCTATCGGATCTTGATGATGACAATGATGATCCCAATCCCACAATGGTCGTTGACGGAGACAACTTTTGGGTGGCCTGGAACGATAATTCTTCCGACAATCCGCAATTCCGTCGCATCACGACAACCTCTTTCTCGGAAACACCGGAAGCGGTGTGCACGGGACCTGATATGGGAGCCGTCGGCGCCGTGGACGTGAATGCATTCGCAATAGCCAGCACCTACCTCTATTTCGGCAGCGATAACGATCCGGATCTTTACCGCATTACCAAGAGCGAATATCCTGATACCTGCGAGTCGGGGGATTTTACTTCGATTACCAATACTTCGGACGGTCCTACTGCAGGAAGCCGGCCGGTGTTTGAAGTAACGAGCGGCGATGAACTGCATGCGGTTTGGCGCACCACATCGGGGATACGGCACGGCATTTACTCGGGTTCTGCTTGGAATACATCGGCACCGTTCACCGTGAACTCGTTCGATTCGACAAGCTTTTCAATGGTCAAGGATGGGAGTAATAACCTCTATGTCATTGCGGAGAGCGCTGCAGGTGACGCCAATGTCTATCGTTGTTCGGCAACCTGTACCGGTTCTTGGAGCGATTTAGGAACAGCAATTGTTGACACTGACTGTGCTGCCAGCTACACGGATATTGTCTATACGAGTTTGACCTACGATTCGACCAATGACGACCTGATTGCATTTGTCGTTGCTACGGATGCCACCAACGAGCGTGCCTGTTTCCGTCGCTCCTCAGATATGGGTTCGACCTGGGAATCGACAACTTGGGATTTGGGCTGGGTGAGTACGGCGTTATCGCATATCAGTTCGACGCATACCGTTTCCGATCCCGCGAGAGCCGCGGTGACGTTACGCGATAACGGCGCGTATTCGTTTGCGACGGTGCCCGAGAGTATAATGCTGTTTTTGCTGTCGCCACTCGTTCCGGGAATATTAAGAACGCTGAAACGGAGGAACAAAAGAAGACGATGAAGAAATTCCTCATTGTAAGTTTTATAGCCAGTCTTTTCTTCAATATCTATTTGTTCTCGCAAAGACCAAAGACATCCAAGCCGACGGGGGTGATAATCGAGGAGTACCCGTTTCTGGCCAGAAGGATCTTTCTTGAAAATGCAAACGACGTCATTATCAATTTTGTGCCGTTACGGCAGAAACTTCGGGAGTATGTCGCTCAGCAGGATGAGAAGATCGGTGTTTATTTTGAATACTTACCGACAGGGATTGGCATCGGCGTCAATGACCGCGAGGAATATTTTCGTGCAAGCCTGGTGAAAGTACCGGCTGTGATGAGTGCCTATAAACTCATTGAAGAAGGTCTGATCTCCGAAAGCGAACCCTTGGTGCTTAAGGAGCACCACTTGGATTCTGCCTACGGGACTCTTTGGATGCGGGGGGCGGGGACAACGCTTACCGTCGGGGAAGCAATTCGGCTCACGATCGTCGAATCTGACAATACCGCATACGAGGTTCTCAATGAAAAAGTCAATGAGATACTGCAGGCGGAGGTTGGTGAAGAAAAAAACATCGCCGATGTCTATGACTATTTGGATATCCCTCATGATGAGGAGGGTTTAACCCAAGAGATTACCCCCAGAAATTACTCGTCGATTTTGCGTAGCTTATTTTTCTCTGCCTATCTTGACTACGAGGACTCGAATGATCTTTTACGGCTCATGTCTGAGTCTGTCTTTGAGGAGGGAATCGCGCTGCCTCTACTCGGGAAAGCCGAGGTTGCCCATAAATTCGGAGTCCACAATGTTGAACCGGAAAGATTAAAGGTCCACTCCGACTGCGGTATCGTGTATCTTCCCAAGAGGCCGTATCTTATCTGTGTCATGATTTCTTCCGGTGATGCAGCGACCGCTCAGTACATGCAGGATATTTCTCAAATCGTCTTTGACTATATCTCGAGTGTCAATGCAGGCGGGGAAAATGAGTAATACCCCAAGAGCTCAAAAACACACTGTTCAATATATTTTGCTCATTTCAGTCTTGGTGTTGATGTTTATGCCTTTCATGGCGGTGTTCAATGATCTTCTCACTCGTATTGTCATGCAACTGGATTTTTATCAATTTCTCCAGAAAGTCGTTGTTCCCATAGAAATAAGAATGGTGGGAGTACTTCTGTTACCTTTCGGGTTCAGGCCTCAGATCGTTGGGGAATATCTCAGCATAGGGGGCAGTAATGCGTTTCTTATTGAAATTGCCTGGAACTGTGTCGGTTGGCAGTCGTTACTCTTTTTTATTTTGACCTCCTGGGTTGGTTTACAGGGTGATCGATATACGGATTTCTCAAAGTTTAAAGCCTGGTTCATCGGATTCTTGGGTACTTTTTTTGTCAACTTAGGAAGAATAGCTGCAGTCGTACTTATTGCTTATTATTTTGGACAAAACGTCGCGATCGTCTTTCATGATATTGGTTCTACAATGACCGTATTGGTTTGGCTGATAGTATTTTGGTGGTTTGTGTACCGCTTCGTTCTAGAAGAAAGAAAGCGGTTCGAGATTGAAGAGACCGTTGTGGTTTGAGATTGACAGGGCCGGGCCTTGTCAATCGATACTCAAGGCGTGGATAGCTTCTTTGGGATCGGATTTATTTCCTTCGACGAACTCCTGGTAGGAGAGGTATTTGTTCAGATTTGGATGGTTTCTTGAGTTGTCAAAGTAGGTGAGAATGAAATGCGGCTTTACCCAGGGAGCTTTTTTCTTTCCTAAATAGTACGAATAACTCGAGTAAGGATAGCTGACAGGGCTGGGCCCTGTCAGCTTGGTGGGATTGAGATGGATGTAGCGGGAGAGGTGGAGGAGATGCGCGTCTTCAAGGATCAAAGCGGCTTTGTAATTACCTTGGAATAGATAGCCGACACGTTTGTACCTTCTGTTGAAATACATCGCATAGGTAGTCGAGAGTTTTTGCAGGAATTTGGGCATTCCAAGTTTGGTTTTTTGTTTCATAAGCAGGTGGAAGTGGTTCGGCATGAGGCAATATGCGCACAGTTCAATTTCCTTCCCCATGTTGGTTAGTGGCCGAGGACGAATAATGGATACTTCAGGAATCTCAGCGAGCGGATGTTTTAGATCTTTCTGCTTCGGTGAAAGATAGTATTTCAATAGATAGAGGAAGACTTTATAATCTTGATCGTCTTTAAAAATCTTTCTCTTTTCGACACCGCGGTTGTAGGCATGGTAATAGCCATTTTCGACGTAAACCTTCACACGGTGCTTGTGTGGCATACTTTATAGTGTAGTGACAGGGTCCGGCCCTGTCAATCGGAATATATGGCTAAACAGCGACTTTTATTCTGGATATTATTGTTTCTTATCGCTCTGTGGGTGGTTTGGCCGGCATTCGGGACCACGGGTCCGGCTTGGATGGGTAGCGCAGATGGCTTGATGCTTGCCCGGGCAAGATTTCTAAGCGAAGATTTCGGATTGGGAAGCTGGAATCGGTATTGGTTTTTAGGGATTCCGGGTCAACAGATCGGTTCACCGCTTCTTCCATGGCTACTTTCCTTGCTGACAGTACTGACAGGGTCGGACCCTGTCAATCAGTTTGGGGTGTGGAGGGGGATGGTG
>MHCL01000016.1:0-4901 GCA_001816915.1 Candidatus Chisholmbacteria bacterium RIFCSPLOWO2_01_FULL_49_14 | reverse complement strand
AGGAACGGCATTGGGCGCGTTCTGGTTTGCAGAATTATTATTTCGTGATCATGTTCCAGTTCAGACAAGCACAGGCAAGAGATCTCAACAGCATCAGGGTTTGCGCGATCAAGCGGGGGTGGGAGCGTTATTTGTATCACTAGTATTTCTATTGATGCCTTCTGTATTAGTCTTGTTCCCGCAGATTTGGCCGGTTTTATCTGACTACGGATGGCCTTCGTGGACAATATTTAGCCCTTTTTATTTGGGTGATGGACAACAAACGATTGCCTTCGGACTCTTGTTCCTCTTACTCGTTCAGACTTGGAAATTAATTTTTCATTGGAACTTAAAGCGGGCGACTCAATTGAGTTTATTGATCAGCCTACTCTTGCTTGTCGACTCACCGAGCTTTCTGACTTATCTGCTTTGGATAGGAGTGTTTTTGCTGACTGTCATTATTCAGCCTCGGAAGCGAAAGATGTCAATTATCGTACTGGCCGTTCGACTGCTAGTCATTTCCTTCCTCGGTTTATTGATCACGAGCTTCTGGTTTACTCCAGGTTATATCTATACATTTTTAGGCTCTCCTTCGCTCGGCGGACAGCCGTTTACCGTTGTACTTATCACTCTATTGAGAAAACTGATAATCTTCCTGCCGATGGTTTTGGGTATCTTTGCAGCCAAGCGCTGGCTCAAAGCATCTTCAAGGATGACGATCATCGGCATCGTTGGCCTGTTGGTTTTTGGGAGCATCACGATTGCTTCGTTTTTTGCCGATACGGATTTTTGGCAGGACTACAGCCGGTTTGGAAGATCGCTGGATCTGAGTTTGGCAATTCTGGTCGGAGGAGTGTTTTTTACTCAAGTGAGGCTGAATAGAATATCTCAAATTCTCCTTTTTATCGTTGTTGCATCATTTTCGATGCCTTTTCTTAGTCATCGAGAATCACTGCTTCAGGGCAGCATCCAGCTTCGCGAAACTGCGGAGTATCGGGTAAGCGATCGGATCTCAAAACTTATTCTGGATCGATGCCGTTCTTCTGCGGAATGTTCCTCGAGGGTATACCTCTCCGGGAGCTCGACATTTTGGCTTAACAGTTGGTTTGATATTGCACAAGTGCGCGGCGGGGGAGAAATGGGATCACTCAATGATTGGTGGCCGCATGGATCGTATCAAATTCGAGAGGGTTCGAGTGCGGATTTGGCTCAAGCTTGGCTTGAGGCCTTGGGTGTAGACACTCTTGTGGTTCATAATATGACTTCGTCGGAACCCTATCACGATTTTCTCTTTCCTTCTAAGTTTGAGGCAATGCCGGAGTGGGAGAAGATTTGGGAAGAAGATGGGGATTCTATTTATAGTATAAAAGACACCGGGTTTTCAGTAGCACGAGCTGCCGATCTATCACTTGAACAACTTACTTCTCCTGCAAAAGGCGATGACTTGGTTGGATTGCTCCGATATACAGAAGCGTTGGAGCAGGCAATGCATTTCCAATGGAGTGGTAATCGCGAGATTGTTGTTTCTGGTGACCTTTCTGATAAGCAGGGGGTTCGGATTGCCATAGCGCATTCCCCATTTTGGAGAGTCAGTGAATCCAATATTCCAACGGAGGTGGATTCGGACCCACTGGGAATGATCTTCCTGCGTCCGCTTAGATCTGGTGACTATACAGCCAGGCTAGTTTTTAATCCCTGGCCTGATGTTCTGGCCGGTGTCGGTATGACTGCCCTTGCGTTCTTCGTGTTATTTGTAAAGCCGGCCTTCATTGAACGGACCGTTTCTCTAATAGAACGTTTTGTTGGGCGAGAGAGTGAGCTTGATCGAAGCGCGCTTTAATCCCGCTGTGGGAAAACTTGATTGTTTCGTTTCGGTTACCTGGCAGCATCCGATCGTAACTTATCTTCGTAAGATATTTCTCTATAGGGTTTCTTCACCCAAACAATTCATCTGCCACAAATATAGATAATTCAATACATCATCTATAGTTAATTGTTCCTTATTGTTATATTAGGTTATATTATGATAACAGTGTAAATATCATGAAAACTTTCATTGACCCTCAATAATTAGTAAGCGCACGTGATGTTATTAAACATCAATACCATGACTCTAGGCTTGTTATTTGCTAAACTTATGCGGGTCATCAGTTACACTACCAGACATAAATTGTAAAATTTTACTTGCCGGTGCTACGACAAGTTCTATCATCCAGATGACGGTACGTATTTCCAGATAGCATCGATCAGTTGAGATATTCTCCAGGATAATATTCATAGTTATATATGTTCTTATAGTTGTTTATAATAACTATTATCGGTTATTACCAGACTGAAATAATCATTCCTTCAAATTTTCTATCATGTCTCCATTATTTGATAATAAACACTTGACTCGAGGATCCCATTAATGCTAACAATTATAATATTATGGTAAAAGCGTGTTAGGGTATTAGCGTTTAGGGTCTAACGAAAAATACATCCTCATGACTGCCCATCAAGATCAAGGTTCTAGAAAGTTGGCTCCCGAAGAACGTATTCAACTTATAAAGAGAGTATTAGAGGATCATGTATCCGTCGCCCAAGCTTGTCGGGAATTTGGCATCTCACGTTTCACTTTTTATAAATGGCTTCATAGGTACCAGAAAGGTCCGAAGCGGGCTTTAGCGGATCAATCAGATCGAAGACCCCGAGGGAGATATCATTGGCGACATCCTTCATTCCGGCTCATTTTGCATATTTTAAAAATTGTACGTGAGCATCCTGAATATTCCAGCAGACGAATTGCTCGGGTGCTTGAAGAGATCAATTCGTCAAGAATCATCAGTCAGCACGGAGTACATACAACTCTTGAGCGATTGGGTTTAACGCGATTTGAAGATCGCATTGCTTATACTGGCCGTTTGGCAAAGCGAGACCGGGGGGAGATTACCCAGTTGGCTCCACAGGACAGATTTTCGGCAATTCGCAAAAATCTTGATGAAGGATGGAACGTCTCGGATGTCTGTCGAGCCTATGGATTATCCCGTCATACGTTTTATAAATGGTTACAACGATTCAAACAGGATGGTTTCGGAGAATCATTGTCAGCGCTAATTGATCGACGACCGAGCGGAAATAAGCACTGGAAGAGCATTGATACAATCACTGCTCAACGAATCATTGCGGGTGCCCTATCCCAGCCGACTCTATCCGCCAGACAGATAGCAAGGAAACTCGGAAATATCAGTCAGCACGGCGTCCACAATATACTATATAGAAATGGGTTGCATACGTTCGAACGGCGAGCTGCACAGGCGCAAGCAAGACGCGGATATCTTGAACCTAAAACAGAAGAGGGTCCGGTTACCGGATGGTCCCAACGACCTAAGCAAGTCTTTAAAGAATATATTCCTGGACTTCTCCCCGCACCCCCGCCAAAAGCTTTCGCATTTCGGCCGGCAGGCCCTCCTCCAGGCCTGAGGCCCTCTGGGCCGGCGGCTTCTTTCTTCAGACAGCTTCCACGTCTTTCAATTTCTATTTTTCTTTCTCTCTTTCTTCTCTTTGGAATTTTTGCGTGGGGACGACTCATCGGCAGTGCCGAGAATTTGATTCAGGCTTTAGGATGGCTATTTGCTACAAGTGCGCTCTTGATGGGTAGTCTCTTCTTCATCTATTCGCTTAAATACTATTTTACGCTTGCCGTGGTCTTGAGCTTCTCAAGAGAAAATAATGAGGAGGAAACCCCACTTCGCCAAGGCTACGAGGGGCAAGCAAGAAATATTGAAAGAGGAATTAGAACTTTTTCGCAGAGGTCATCTTGGACAAGTTGGTTGGGGAAGTTATTTGGGATTGCGAGGATTACAGAACAGAAAGGTTTGATAACAGCATCGCAGTTTGATCGGGCAGGTGGGCTTGAACCCGACCTTACTCATATCACTCTTGAGCGCCGTCCTTTCATCTCTGTTCACCTTCCCATGTTCAACGAGAAACAAGTCGTGGAGCGGATCCTGCGGGCTTCAACCAGTTTCGATTACGACCGGTATGAAGTGATCGTTGCCGATGACTCGACGGATGAAACGACAGCCATCGTTCGGCAATTTGCCGACCAATGGAACGACTCACTTAAGACGCAAAACTTAAAACCAGTTATCAAAGTCATCCACCGAGACACCAGGGAAGGCTTCAAAGGCGGAGCCCTCAAAGAAGCCCTGAAGCATACCGATCCCAGAGCCGAATTCATCGTCGTTTTTGACGCGGATTTCGTTCCCTACCCGGATACCTTGGAATTGTTCCTGAAGTATTTTCAGGTGAATGCGGGGAGCCTTGACTTCGTCAAGCAGAATCATGAATTACGACGTATGAATTATGGAAATATAAACCATGATTCATCATTCATGCTTCATGATTCCTGCCGCATTGCGGCAATTCAGGGCTACCAGTGGCCCTCCTTCGCCAAGGCTACGGCGGGCAAGCATGTCCACGGCTACCAGGACTCGAATGTTGCTGCGATCCAAGGGTATCAGTGGCATGTGTTAAACAAGAGCGAGAACTGGATCACCAGGGGAGTCAGATCCGAATACGCGGGATCCTATGTCATTGAGCGAAGCGGGGCCGAACTCTACGGAGGCCTCAAACAGATCGCGGGGAGTGTCTATATGATCAGAAGGGACCTTCTTGACCGATTCGGCTGGGGGACCTCCATTACCGAAGACTTCCAGCTCACCCTCAAACTCTATGAACAGGGATACAAAGTCATCTACACCCCCTATATCCAAGCCCCGGCGGAATGCGCGTCCACCCTCAAGCGTTTAATACGCCAGCGAATGCGCTGGGCAGAGGGACATTCCTTTAATATCCGGAAGATGTTCCTGCGGCTGATTACCACTACCCAGCTTTCCCTTCCGGAAAAACTCGAGTTCCTCTATTTAAGTCCCTACTAC
>MHCL01000015.1:12312-15543 GCA_001816915.1 Candidatus Chisholmbacteria bacterium RIFCSPLOWO2_01_FULL_49_14 | reverse complement strand
TCCATGAGTACTTGGGAACCCGATAGCGGATGCGGTGGAAATCAGCCGGCATGACTCGCTCAGAGTCTCAAATGTATCGTGACCTAGTCAGCCCATGTGACTATACCCAATCCAGCTTCTTTGCGATTGATGACCACCACGACTGCGGTGAAACTACCGTACAATTCAGATGCGACTATGGTATAACATGGTATACCAGCCGCTATGAAATTCAGGCATACTATTCTTATCATTGTTTCATCGTTCATACTGGCCGGATGCGTCAAACAGGCCGTGGCGCCGGGAGAACCGGTCAAAGAGACCCAGGAATCAACTCAAAGCCAACCACAGGAGGACAATATGGACCAGCTGGTCATCGAAGACACAACAGTCGGAACCGGAGCCGAAGTCAAGGACGGGGATGTCATTTTAGTGCATTACGTCGGGACGCTCACTGACGGAACCGAATTTGACAGCTCCCGCGCCCGCAATACGACCTTTGAATTTACACTGGGAAAAGGCCAGGTCATTAAGGGGTGGGATATCGGCATTAAGGGGATGAAGGTCGGCGGAATAAGAAAGCTCACCATACCGCCGCAATTCGCCTACGGGAACCGCGCTGTCGGGGATGTCATTCCCGCGAATTCGACGCTTATTTTCGATGTTGAACTCGTAGCGATCAACCCCTTATAAAATTTGGATTTCATCAGGCTACCGGGCTTTTCTTCAGATACTTCTCGACTTTTTCAAGGAGTTCCTGCAAAGAAACGTTGACTTTCAACAGGTATTCGATGGCTCCCAATTCCAATGCTGATTTTCCCTCTTCCATGAGATTGGTCATGACGATGACCGGGATACCTTTTGTCGAGGCCGAGAGCTTGAGCTGACGCAGAACATCGAAACCATTGAGTTTGCCCGGAAGCATAATATCCAAAATGATCATGTCGGGGTTGGACTCTACCGCTTTCGTCAACCCCGTTTGGCCGTCATCGGCGCGCACGACTTCATACCCGCTTTGGGAAAATTTTTTTTGATAGGCAAGCGACAGCGATTGGTCGTCTTCAACGATGAGAACTTTCTTCATGATTTGTTATTGATACAGTCTCAAAACTTCTTTCACCGTATTGACCAGTGTCTCCAGCGAGGTTTGGGCTTTTACCAGCAGCCTGTATTCACCGAGTGCGACGATACTTGAGACTTTTTCGCCTTCGGAAAGATTGGTAAAAACGATCACGGGGATTTTTGTCTTGGTGGGATGGGCGCGCAGGTTCTTTAAAAACCAGACTCCGTCCGTCTGCGGCATGACGATATCGAGAATGATGCAATCGACATCGGTTTTTTCAACGACGTCCCAACCGCCTTTTCCGTTCTCGGCCGTCACGATATCGTATCCCTCTTTTTCCAACTTGATCGTAATCGCTTGGGACAGATCCGGTTCGTCTTCGATCACCAATACTTTACTCATGTTTCGCTCCTCCGTTGACTATGGATTGTACCTTTTTGATGATATCATTCAAGCGCCTCTCCGCTTTCACGAAATAGGCGTCGACGCCGAGATCCAGCATCGCGTTCACTTTTTCGGGCCCAGCGGTGTTACTCACCACGACTACAGGAATTTGCTTCAACCTCTCCTCACTTTTGATCCTTGTCAAGAACTCCAACCCGTTCATGAACGGCAGATAGTAATCGAGCCAGATAAGATCGGGGAGCGGCTCGGTTCCCGTCAGGCGCGCCAGCGCCTCCTTGCCATCTCTTGTCGGAATCGTTTCAAATCCCGCATCTTCGAGTTTGTGCTGAATGGCCAAGAGCAGCGGTTCTTCGTCTTCAACGATGAGAATACTTTTCATAACCTTTGCGGACCAGCCGTTTGCGCTCCCTATTGTCAGTGTAGCCTTACAGCTTCGCCTCTTCAAGCGACCGTTCGCCCTTGCGCGGTTTCATTCCTGATACAGGGAGCGTGAACCAAAAGGTCGACCCTTTGCCTTCTTCGCTTTGGAACAAAATTTTACCGCCCGATGACTCGACGACTGATTTGACGATATAGAGCCCCAATCCGGTCCCTTCCGCCGAGACCTTGAGGATATTATCGGCGCGGAAAAATTTCGTAAATACCCGGCTCTGCTGGTCAATCGGAATACCGTAACCGGTGTCCCGGATCTGGGAAATCACTTCATCGCCTTTCTTGGAGATGAGGATGGAAATTTCCCCTTTTTCGGGAGTGTATTTGACCGCATTGGAAAGAAGGTTTGCGTATACCTGCCGGATGAGCTTCTGGTCGACGGAGATTTTCGGCAATCTCTCGTGTTTGCTCATAACGATATTGAGCTTCTTCTCCTGAATTTTGGGTTCGAGCTCTGTCAACACTTCATTGACGAGCGCTGTGAGATTGGTGGGTTTCGGATCGATGGCGATTCTGCCTTGCTCGATACGTGAAACGTTCAAGAGGGCGTTGACCAGTTCGATCATCCGTTCGTTGGACCTGTACACTTGCTGGAGGAATTTCTGCTGTTCAGCCGTGAGCTTGCCCGCGTCTTCCGAGAGCAGCATTTCGGTAAACCATTTGATCGCGGAGAGCGGGGTTCGCAGTTGGTGGGACGCCACAGAGATGAATTCCGTCTTCATGCGGTCGATCTCCTTTTCGACGGTGACATCCCTCTCAATGCCGACAAAGAAGCGGACGATTCCCTCTTTGTCATTGATGGGGGCGATTG
This sequence comes from Candidatus Chisholmbacteria bacterium RIFCSPLOWO2_01_FULL_49_14, assembly GCA_001816915.1. Classification (GTDB taxonomy): domain Bacteria; phylum Patescibacteriota; class Microgenomatia; order UBA1400; family Chisholmbacteraceae; genus 2-01-FULL-49-14. The sequence continues at coordinate 12,853 of MHCL01000015.1, read as the reverse complement.
ACAAGGCGGCGATGTAGGTTTCGCCGTTCTTCCGTGTATTGGTGAGTTCTCCCTCCCAAACTTTTTTCTTTTCTTTGATTGTCTTCCACATCCTGGCGTAGAATTTCTTATCCATGTGTCCGCCCCACAGCTCTCCAGGTTTTTTTCCGAGTATTTCTTTCCTTGTAAAACCAGTATTGTTTTCGATGACCCGGTTGGCGTAGATGATGTGGCCTTCCGGATCGGTGATGATGATTTGATCGTGAACGTTCTCTACCGCGAGCTGGAACTTTTGCAAGTCCTGGGCAAGTTTTTCGGAAGTATCCTTCTCTTTTTGCAATTCCACAGTGCGCTCTTCCACTTTTTGCTCGAGACCCGTATATAACCCCTTTAATTCCTTGGCCATCGTGGCGAACTCGTCCGCGAGCTGTTCGACCTCGTCACCGGTGTGGATATCCAGGTCGTAGTCCCATTCACCCTTCCCGACTTTTTCGGTGCCCAGGTGCAGTTTGTGCAGAGGGGTGGTGATCGAGCGGCTGACCATGAAGGCGACAAGAAAGAA
>MHCL01000015.1:8909-12258 GCA_001816915.1 Candidatus Chisholmbacteria bacterium RIFCSPLOWO2_01_FULL_49_14 | reverse complement strand
CGGGGCAAAGGCTTCGGAAGTATCTATTTTGGCAATCAATCCCCAACCCATTACGGGAAAGTAGCGATAGGCGGTGACCACTTCCACTTGCCGGTAATCGGTGCTGATTTCCGGTCCGGTAAGATGTTGCGCGGCTAAAACCTCCGGAATCCCGGGATTGTCTGTGATTGATAGTCGGTACTGTCCGTCCAGATTCAGGAGGCTGCGCGGGTGATTGAGAAAAACGACTTCCCCTGCGTCCTTTCGGGAAAGAATGATCTCGCCGCTGCCGCCCAAACCGCTGTAGTCTTTGAGTATGCCGTTGATGGCATCCGCATTCAGATTGATGACGGCTGTACCGATCAACGTCCCTTGCGAAAATACGCGGGAGGAGACGAAATATCCGCCGCTTGATTCATAGAGCATCGGAATTGCCGATTGTGCCAAATCCCCGTCCCCGAACTTAGGCATACTTGGCAAGTCCGTTTCGGTTGAAGCGGAGGCAGTCGCCGAGGGGCTTACCACTGATACAGCCTGAATCTCCGGATACTGCTCTCTTCTTTTTTCAAGAAAGACAGATAGCTCTGCGGAGATGGGATTTGTCCCCTGCTTATTCTGTCTGATCAAAAGTGCCTGCAATTCCGGGTCCTGCGAAAGGAGCGTTCCCAGTCGCAATGAACGGTTGACCCAGTCGTTGATCCGATCCTGTCTGGCGGAGATAACGGTTTCCACCTGTTCAGATATCCGTTCCCGCAGGAGCGTCTGAGCATTGCGAAAACTCAAGATGGAGATGAGCGAGACGACCGGGATCAGGAGAAACATGATCGCCAGCGTCAATTTAATCCGAATCGAATGGAATTTTATCCGTCTTTTCTTGGGCTGGGGGGCAGGCTCCTGCATGTCTTACCTTTCCTGTGAACAGATGGCATTGACTTCAGCTTCGACCATATCCCTGCGTTCTTTGGGAAATCCCATCGCCTGAAGCGCATCTTTTTCGCTGAGTATTTGCTTGCACATGACGATATTGTTTCGCAAAAGCTCCTTTGCCTCTCCCTCAGTCAGTGTCGTCAGACAAGTGACCGGGTGCAGCCGCCCGCTCTCGATAAGACTCTGCAAATCGCCGGATTCCGGATGACTCCAACCCACAACCCACATGCCTACGCACTCACCGTAGGCGATGGCTTCCGTCGTGAATTTCGTGTTGGTGACCAGCCAAGGCTGACTGAACTTCTGCTCATCGGTCTTCCCTTGCATTCCCCGCTCAAGATCCTCGAATCTGGCCTGTACGTAGAGCGCAACTTTGACATCGGACCTTGATCCCGGGCGGTTATGGAATTTACACTCGATCATGAATCGGCCACCGTCTTTTTCGGCAACCACGTCAACTTCATGCTGGACGCATTTGCCGGCCGCGATGACGTTTGTCCGGGTCAGAAATCCGTGATGCTCAAGCACCCGAGCGATGTACTTTTCAAAGGGAAAGCCGCTGGGTCCAAGCTGCATGATTGCTTGTTTTAACCCATACATGCTTTTGGAGTACGGGGCGGAGGAACTTCCTAAAAACTCCCTGATGTGTTTGTAAATCTCCTGAGTCGGAATACCATCGTAGAGCTTTTCCCTTACGTGCCTGACTACTTGGTTTTCCAGACTCGCGGGGATCCTTACCCTGCGAATGGAACGGCGGACCTTGGATTCGCTGAATGGTTCACGAATGCCGCTTGCTTTAACGACGGAAAGGCCCTTTGACATGGGTTTAGTATAGCCTACTTGGGAGCGAAGCGGAAACTGGTCGATCCATCGATCGCTATTGTCCTCTGATAAAGCGATGCAGGGCATCTCGATCGAAGGAATTGAATGATTCGATCTTTCCGACTCTCGTGACCGCAATCTTTTTCGTCATTCCGGGATATGGCGTGATGTAGACATATTCAGGATACTCTTCTGCAATTTGTTTGAGATTTTCTTGAAGATCACTTTCGCAGGCAAAATCTCTGCAGTTGTAGTTGATGATCACTCCGGGAGGGCCGTCTCCATCCGCGTGTTCGAGCATGTGTTTTTGGATCTCAAGAGGCATGGGCTCATCCAGAATGTGCGCGGGCGGATTCTTCTCAATATGACCGGCGATATCGGTCGGCGGGAGGACCTGGCGATTTTTCAACCAGATGAATACGCCGCCAATTGCAAGAATAAGAAGTATTCCCCATGCGATCCGTTGTCGCGACCTTCGTAGCCGTAAGCGGCGACTGTCAGCTTCGCGAGCCAGATGTTTTCTGCTTCTCTTTTGTTGCTTCGGAGAGAGACTTTCCGATTTATCAAATTCCATATCTTTTTATAAGGTGAACAGCTTGTCCTGAACGTCGAAATACCAGTCGAGCAACCCGGTTTGGGTGAATATCGGCATCCGACCCAAACTCCCTTGATAACGCAGGAAGATATAGGCTATGAGCAGCAGAAGCAGACCTGCAAGGAGATTGCTCGAGTGGATTTGTTGCGAGCCGATCTTCAAGACTTTTCCCCGCAGTATTTTTCTGACTGAAACGGCGTTTTTTTCTACGGCGTATGAAAAGAAAAAGAGCGGGACCGTGAGCCCAGCCGTATAGGCAAGCAAGAGGAGCAGCACTCCGACGGAGTTGGTTTCCGCAGCCGCAAGGGTGATAATCGCGCCAAAAATCGGACCGATGCATGCCGATGAGCCAAGCCCCGAGACCATACCCAGCGATAACGCGGAAATATATCCTCCCGATCCTTGCCTCGGGAACGGGGCGATACTGAGCTTGGGGAAGGGGAGATGGTAACCCGTCAGGACCAACAGACCGGCAACTGCAAGGAGGATACCAACTACCATCGAGATTGCCCGGCGATCATACACGAGCAGAGAAGCGAGCCAAAACGCGCCAAATCCCAACGGGATAAGCACCAATAAGAGACCGGCGGCAAATACCACGGTCGCAGCCAGAATTTTTTCTTTCTGATGAAACGATGCTGCGAAATAGGCCGGCAACATCATGGCACTACAAGGCGAAAGCAGTGAAACCAGCCCGCCAAAAAAGGCAGCTATGAGTGAAATTGGCATTGGTTCAATTGAGATATTTTTCGATCGTCTGTTGGAATACGACGTAAGGTTGGGCGCCGATGATTCTTTCTGCCTGGATATTTCCGTCCGCCGAGGATTTGCCGATGAGCAGTGTCGGCGTTCCGCCGGCTCCCACTTGTTGCGCGTCGGCGATGTCCTTTAAGACTTCGTCTTTGAAGCGCTCGCTGTCCAGGCAGTCACGGAAACGCCCCGCATCCAATCCCAAATCGGCAGCGATCGCGTAGAGACCATCCTTCGGTATACCGGTACCCCCGGATGTCGTCCTGGTAAAAATCT
>MHCL01000015.1:2118-8884 GCA_001816915.1 Candidatus Chisholmbacteria bacterium RIFCSPLOWO2_01_FULL_49_14 | reverse complement strand
CAGCCAAGGCTTCCTGCGTTGCGAGCGGATCATGGATGGGAAGCGGCAGATCGCGATAGACAAACTTGACCTTTCCGGTGTCGATATAGTTCGTCTTGATCTGCGGCAGCGACTGTTCCCAAAAGCGCTGGCAGAACGGGCATTCAAAATCGGAAAACTCGATCATCACAACCGGAGCGTTTTCCTCACCCATGAACGGATCGTCGTCCACCGAGACCGAGACGACGGCTCCTTGCTCCGTGCCGGGATTGTTAGCAGAACCCCGGACGGGCGTCTGTCCCTGTGTCGTCTCAGCGGTTGTGCTCCCGCCCGTTTGGCTACCTTTTTTTAAAAGCTCCACCTGAGCGGAGAGTCTTCCCAAGAAAAACACCGCAACGAATAAGAGGATCACCAGGAGAAGCGGTGTTTTGCCTTTGGTTGGGATTGAGATGGCGGTTACTGGTTTTTTCAGATGATCTCCTTCTACTACAGAGTGTAGTAACAAGAGTGGTGGTCTGTCAATCCCGAAAGTTACCGGAATGCAGGCGTGAAGGAGACAGGCTCTGTCTCCGGCTCCGGGGAGTCGCAGCGAACCTGGCACGCGTCTTTCACGCAGATACCATTGCCGTTTGGCGGATGAGCGCTCGCCGGCGATGCCGAAACGAGAGGTACAAGGATCATGACAACGGAGATTAGCGAGTAGACAAGACTCGATTTCGAGACCCCCGGGAGCGGAGCCGTACGCGGAGACACGATAAGCGCGACTCTGGTCTCAAGCGGTGTGGTATGAAACGCCACCGCTGAAGGAAACGCGTCTGCAAGAAGCGACTTTCCCAGCGCTTGTCTCAGATACTTGGTTGTCCGCTGGGCAAGGATGACAGCCCGATCTGCGTTGATCTCGATTTGGACTTCCATGAGTCGGGAGAGTTCTTTGATAATAGGGAGGAAAAAGAAGGTACGGGCGAGGAGTTTCCCCATAAATACTGAGCTGGGGTGATGATGCCGATAGTGGTGCGTCTCGTGGATCAAGACCGCTTCGAGCTCCTTGGCGTTTAATCGTCCGAGCATTCCTGTAGAGATGAAAATTCGAGTTCGGCTGATGCCGTGACAGTAGACGAACGGGTCAGATGATTTGATCAGACGGATGTCGGCAGCGCGTATCCCGCACGAGCGGGCCAGCGATTTTACATCGTCGGGAAGATTGGTTTGGACTGATGTTTTCAGTATCTTCATTTTCCTATGAGCTTTGAGGAGGCTGGCCATCGCACTCGAGGTGGCGGCACCTCCCAAAAGGATGAGAACGAACGCTGCGCCGAGTCCAATCCGATGGGTCGGATCTTTCAGAACGGGTGTCAAATTCACTTGGCAGACTTGGTTCAGGTGCTGTATGAGCTCAGGAAGGTTCGTCCACGCGAGAAACCCTAGGCCTGAGAATGCCAGAGCGGAAATGATCATTATAGCGAGCTTAAGGCGTTGAACGGTATTCATTGTTTTCGGCTCAACTTTTTCAGTAGTTTCCGGAGCTTCGTTTCAGGAAGGTCCTCGATCTCTTGAACGAAAGCCGCGACCGCATCGATTCCGAATCTTTGGGTCAACGATCGGAGCGTCTCACGAAGGATCGAGCGGGCCAGCTCCCCTTTACTCACCAACGGGGAATAGAGGAAGACGCGTCCCTGTTTTTCCCGACTCAGCAGTCCCTGGCGATAGAGCCGGGTCATGACGGTAAGCACCGTCGTGTAGGCGATCGGTCGTTTTTTCCGTATACAATCATTGACACGGCGGACCGTCGTCTCCCGCTCATTCCAGAGGCACTGCATCACCTCACGCTGCAACGGTCCCAACTGCGTTCTGGATTTCATACTACGGATTGTAGTAATATTTTCTTCCATGATCAAGCGTGTATTTTCAAGCACCATCATGAAGCGCCTCTTGCGTGTCAGGCTTGAACGGAGGATCCTTCTGGTCGCACTCATCGGCGTCGCCTACCTTACGGGAAGGCTTACAGCAAGCATTCAAACCCCTTTGCTCTCCGCGATCCCGACCCAGAAACCTCCTTGGGCGTTCGCGGCCGGCTCGATCGAAAAGTTCACCTACCTCTCAGGTCAACAGAGCAGTTTCTGCGGCTTGCAGCCGACGATGGTTGATTCGTATGCAGATGAAGGACGTTTGCAGGGCTCCTGCTGCTCGGCGATGGACCTCCACCGCTATCAAGAGCAAGTCGAGTTCTTGCGCCGCTACTCAAGCATTCCGCAGATCCCGGAAGATCCGTACGATATTCCTGTCCCGCTTGCCAAAAAACTCATCGCGTATGGCACGTCGATCACACTCACCACTGAGCAACAAGCGGTCTACGACGAGGCGGTTGGTATCTCGGAGGAAGGCGGCCCATGCTGCTGCCGTTGCTGGAGGTGGTTTGCCTTCGAGGGCTTGGGGAAATATCTGATCGTTGAACACGACTTTGGCGCTGAGCAAATTGCGGAACTCTGGGATGGTCTTGACGGCTGCGGGGGAACATCTCACCTTCATGAATGATCCTCGGGTAAACGTTGAGGAGATTGAATTTGTCTGGGGTCCGATGTATGAGTTCTTGGTCGGAGCGCGGACGATGAAACTCCGCAGCTAAAGTCTCTTTACTTTTTCAGTGCAGATTTGACCAATCGATAGAGCAAAAATCCCACGGTTATCGCAAAAACTAGGTTGATTCCCGGAACGACTCCGGTTATTGCAGTCACCCGCACAGCCGTCGTCTGAATCAGTTGGGTGATCGGGGAATCGGCGGTGGGCATGCCCAACATCCCGGAACCGGTCAGTATGATAATAAGCGCTCCGGTTACCGAGAAGATCGCAGCGCCGATGAGGTTACTGACAAACACCGGATATTCCCTGCTTCCCAAACGAATGATCCCGATTTTCCGCTTGAGGAGCGGTTTCTCCAGAATATTCTTTTTCTCAATCAGCGCCGAAGCAGCATAGAGCGGCGCCACCATGCCGAACACATACGCCAGTCCGACCCCGACCGCCTCAAGCGATGATGGGGTTAAGGCACTCAGAGCCACAACCCCGATAAGCACGGGCGCACAACAGGCCGAAGTAATGCCGGAAAAAATACCCAGGGTGAAGGTCGAAACCACATCGGTCTTCCCTTCCCCCCGCATGGAGAGATGAGGCATCGGGAGTTTGATGCCGACGAGTGAGAAGAGTGCAACCAAGAGCATGAAGAATCCGCCTACAAAGTATGTTTGATCGTGGAGGCGAAAGAAGAGTGTAGCAAGCGTTTTGGCACCCAGAACGACAGGCAGCATCACGATAAATATCCCGAGCGAATACACCAGCGTCATGAAGAGTATCCGCTTTTTCTCTTTAAAGACATTGCCGAAATAGGCAGGCAGGAGATAGGAGATACAACAGGGAGCAAACAACGCCACCATGCCGGCGGCAAAAGCGGCAATCAACGAGATTTGATAGAGCGTTTCTCCTCCCATAGAATCTCCTTACGTATCCTCAAGTATTTGAGCAGTCTTTTACTTCTTCGTAAACGCGTTGTGCAACCAGGCAAAAAACCAGCCTGCTCCCCAAGAGAGTACCACGGCCGTCACCAACCCTAACAGGAAACTCTCTGAAAAGGCTCTGGGCGTCCACATTCTTCCGACATCAAAGCCATGGAACCAACTTCTGGTGACCGCCATGCTCAATCCGGGAATAAACGCAACCGCAAACCTACAAAACAGATACACCACGCCAATCAAAATCGCGGAAGCATTTGCAAAAGCTTTCTCATTCAGTTTCATTTTTCCTCACCTCCCTTCCTGTTTTCAACGATGACGAGTGCGATCAATTTACCTGAAATACTGCCTGCATCCCTGCTTCCATATGCTCCGGGATGTGGCAGTGGATGAGCCAGCGACCCGGATTGTCCATTTGGACCAAAAGTTCGACCGTATCTCCCGTCTGAATGAGCGCCGTATCTTTCCATCCCAGATTCGGGTTGGCTTGGCCATTCGTTGAAATGACGAGAAACCGCTGACCAGGGATGTGCATCGGGTGCTGCATCGGATGCATGGATGTGTCATCGTTCACGATTTTGATTTTGACAACGTCACCCCTGTTGAATTGCCAAACGATGTCCATGTTTTCCTTTTTGGTCAATGCGTCAATGATTTTCCATTCGAGCGTATCGGTCGTTGACTGGGCATTCATCATTCCCATATCGTCTTCCCACTCGATCTTTTGGACAGCCCCCATGCTCATCTGGCTGTTTTGCATCATTTGGCCGTCCTCCATCATGTGGACACCATGATCGCCGCCTGCCTGTCCGCTTTGCACGCCAGCCGTACCCATTTGTATTGTCAGCACAATATTTTTATCAGGCACTTTTTCAAACAGCGGACGCAATCGGGAAAGACTGTTTATCAAATCATCATTCCTGCGAGGAACGAGAAAATATGATGTAGTGACTTGGCCTGGTTGTACGACAACGGTACCTAAAGCGACGGTTCGCTCGGGAGTTTTATGGGTGAGAAGGTATTCTCCCTCCTCATCAAACCAAACTTCCAGCACTGCCCGCTCCGATGGTCCGATGACGACTGATTCCACCCATTCTTCCTGTTCGACCTTTCCATTATCACCGCCGACGAGCTTCAGGCGCGCACCCGGCAGAGAGAGGTTGAATACCCTGGTATTCGCGGCGTTGGTGATATAAAAGCGCACCCGTTCACCTTGATTCACGGAGAGCCGGTACGCATCACTTCCGTTCACCAGCATCGTGTTGCCAAATCTTCCCATCAATGTGTGATCAACGGTTGAACGATTAAAAGCCGCAATTTGACCGTTCTCCAGAAGCATATCGTCTATAAAGATTGCTTCCTCCCGATCGACTTCAGCCCAGTAATCCGAGGCTTCGGGTATCACCAGAAAGTTCCCATAGAGACCCAATTCTTGGGCATAATCTTCTCTGAAGTGCGGGTGGTACCAATAGACTCCGGCATCCGGAAATTTGAGTTTGTAGGTGAAAGACTTTCCCGGTTTTACCGGCTCCTGCGTTACTTCCGGGACGCCATCGAATCTGTTCTCGAGTCTTATCCCATGCGAGTGGAGCGTCGTGTCAGCGTCAGTTTCGTTCTTGAGTGTGAGGATGATTTCTGCTCCCTGCGGCACTTTGATGAGCGGCCCCGGGATCGATCCGTTATAGGAGAGCAACCTCACATTCTCCCCCTTGATTATTTTTCTTACCGGCTTGGCCTCCATTGTGAAGTTGTCGCCGTTTTTGAGAATAACTGTTTCCATGTCCTGCGCTTCGGGAAGATTTCTCGTATCCGACGAGTAGACCTCACCACTGCGACTGCCTGCCTGTCGGTTTCTCAGAGAGGTCGATCGTTGTCGTAGTACCATTCCAACAATGATCAGTACTACGAGTACTGATCCAACGATCAGGGATTTCTTGTCTGGGGATCTCCCCTGCTTACTACTGATCATGTTTGGTTCACTTCTTTGAGACTCCATGTAAACGTTTCAGTATTCCCGTCTATACCTGATAGCGTAAGCGTCAGGGTATCAGGATCACCCTTCAACTCACTGAAGGTGATTTCTCCTGTCAAATGATGACCCCCGGAACCTCCGTTCCACACAAGCGGTTTGTAGCTGTTCCCGAGGTCATCGGTAAGCTGCACGATCTTTATCAAGTCGTAGTCTAATTCAACCGAGTGGGTATTCATTTCAATCTTCAATAGGGGTTGGGCATTCGCTTCCAGCCGTACCGGCGTGACTTGGACTTCGACGGCTCCCATGGTTTTTTGCTGCGGGGCGGGTGCCGAGTCTGTCTCGGAGGCGGGAGCTGGTGCTTGCTTTTGGACGGAAACGACTTTGTTTGAGGGATTTTCCCTCCTATTTATGGAGAAACCCATGATGATGAGCATGCCGATCAAGATCACAATGATAAAAACCAGTTGGTTCTTCATACTCTCCTTTTTATCGTTTTTGACAACGCCCAGTTCGCTACCATTTCGAGCTGCGGTTTCCCCATAATCATCCATCCCATGAAACCGATTCCGGTGAGATTGGCGAATATCCCTATAGCGAGCAGTTCCCTCTGATATTCACTGAAGAATAGCGCGGCTGCGGAAAACCCGAGTATAGGTAGGGCCTCGACGAGGTGATGCGCGCAGCAGGCAACCATGGCCATACCGGACATCGCTGAACCGGTCCCGACAGCCAGTTTCGCATCCTGCTTTTGATGAATGTTGAAGTGCACTCCCCTTTTCATCAACCAAAACAGGCCTATTTGGACTCCGAATCCGAGGATTAACAGTGTCATCCATGGTTGAAGAGCGAGGAATTGATCGATAGGGTGACGCAGGTCTTTCGTAACCAAGGTGAGAAGTATTGCGTACACGGTACTCAAACCCAACATGCCGGTGAGGCTTGTTTTGATAAAAACGGTTAGTGGAGCAATACCCTTATTCTCAGTCATCTAGGAATCCTTCACTTTCAGATCGGCTTTGCGAAGGGTCATGGCGTTAACGACGACAATGACCGAGGAAAGGCTCATGAGCAAAGCCCCGAATGCAGGGGTGAGTCTGAAACCCAGGGGAATAAATAGTCCTGCGGCTGCCGGTATGGCAAGGATGTTGTATCCAAGCGCCCACCAGAGGTTTTGGACCATCTTTGCATAGACTTTACGGGAGAGGATGATCAATCGAACCAGATGCTGCGGATTGCTTTGTGTAAGGACGATGTCGCCGGCTTCCACCGCGACGTCGGTGCCGGCTCCGATGGCAACGCCGGCATCGGC
>MHCL01000015.1:0-2072 GCA_001816915.1 Candidatus Chisholmbacteria bacterium RIFCSPLOWO2_01_FULL_49_14 | reverse complement strand
GCCATGACGACAATGCTGCCGCTCTCCTGAAGACTCATAATGTGTTTATATTTGTCTTCGGGCAGAACCCTGGCAAATACCATATCAATCCCCAACTCACGCGCCACCGGGTCGGCTGCCTCTTTCGTATCCCCGGTGAGCATGGCGACTTTGACACCCAGCTCGTGAAGCTCATCAACCGCCGTCTTGGATTCCGGTTTGACTTCATCGCTCAAGGCGATGATGCCTAAGATGCTCTTTGTGCCGGCGACAAACACCGGCGTTTTTCCCGCTTGGGAGAGTGGGATCAGCACCGATTGCGACTTTTTTGTCCAAACACCCTTTTCTTCCATCAACCGCTGATTGCCGATGACATAGGGCTTTCCTGATATCACGGCTTGCATTCCCCTTCCGGAAAGATTTTTCACATCTTTGGCTTCGGGAATTGCCAGCCTTTTTTCTTTGACGAAGTCGACAATCGACATACCGATGACATGCGATGAGTGCTTTTCGATGGCTGCGGCAATTTTCAGAAGCTCACTTTCCTTTCCTTCCATGAGCTTGACGTCGGTGACGCCGAAATTGCCGCGAGTGAGCGTTCCGGTTTTGTCAAAGACCACGTAGTCGGCATTTTTGATCACCTCGATCTTCCCCATGTCTTTGAGAAAGACGCCGTTTTTGACCGCCAGACGCGTAGCGATGGTTGAGACCGTGGGGATCGCCAGTCCCAGCGCATGGGGGCAGGCGATGACCAGCACCGTGATGGCAAGGGTGACCGCAAAAACGAAGGGTTCGCCGACCACCAGCGACCAGATCAATACCGTCATGATGGACACCGCGAGCGCTGAGAAGGTGAGCCATTTTGATGCCCGATCCGCCAAACGCTGTACCGACGGCTTTGTCTTCTGGGCCTGGGCGATGAGATTCTTGATCTGTCCGATCGTCGAGTGATCTCCGACGCGCGAGAGCTTTACTTCCACCGATCCATCGATGCTGATGGCTCCGGCAACCACCTGCGCGCCTTTCCCTTTCTCAACCGGCTTTGATTCACCGGAAATATGAGATTCGTTGAAGCTGGCACTGCCGCTGGTAATTTCTCCGTCGGCGGGAACCTTTTCACCGGGTTTGACCAGGACGATATCGCCTGCCTTCAACTGTTCAAGAGGGACGTCGACAACCTGCCCGTCCTGTTTACGGTGCGCCTCTTTGGGCAAGAGTTTGGCAACCTCCTGCAGTGCATCGCCGGCGGCCGAAGAGGACTTGGCTTCTAAGTAATGTCCGAAGAGGAGCACCCAAATTAAGGTTGAAATTTCCAAATAGAATTCGGTTTTGATAGCCGGCAAGAACGTAGCGATGGCGGAAAACAAATAGCCGGCGCCGACGCCCATGGAAACCAGCGTCATCATCCCGTAGTTTCTGGCTTTAATCTCGTGGCTGGCATGTTCAAAAAAGATGAGGGAGAAGTAGAAGATCGCCGTGGCGATCGCAAACATGAAGACCGGGCGGAAGCTAAAATCCGGTACGCCGAGAAATTTAACCGCGGGCTCGCTGACCAGCGCCAAGGGAATCAAGAGCACCGTGACGGCAAAGAAGCGTCCCAAAAATTCCTGTGCAACATTGGGCCCGGCCATCATCATTTGGTGATCATGGTTTTCATGCCCCTCATGGGCGTCTGTTCCCATCTTATCCGATGGGACCAGGTCCATTCCGCATTTGGGGCATTTGCCCGGTTTGTCGGACGTCACATCTGCGTGCATCGGGCAAGCATATATTGTGTCCTTTTCCATCCTTCCTCTCTTCTTACTCGTTGGAATTGATTTGACCTAGGTTGTTTTCCTGTTTCGAATGAAGTACGCTTGCGAGTTTGCGAAACAGGCTTGTTTCATCTCTTTTCTTTCGAATGAGTTCCAATTCGTTGGTTTTTTTTGATGCGTGATTACTATGATGTTTTCCGTCACAACAGTGCGACATACTTTCACATCCTTTCCGTTTCTTCGTTATTTTGTGCTACTGCCTTTTTTCCAAAAGTAGCGGATAAGAGCGATCAGGAGAATGTTGACGAGCACCCAGCTCACCAGCCAGAAAGACCAGAG
>MHCL01000014.1 GCA_001816915.1 Candidatus Chisholmbacteria bacterium RIFCSPLOWO2_01_FULL_49_14 | reverse complement strand
TGAAGTACGACGTATGAATAATGGATTGAATTCCCATGATTCATCATTCATGATTCATGATTCAAAGGACTCCCAGAAGCAGGGAAGGGTTTGGAGATCCTCCCCATTATCATTGTCCGAGAAGTTGGAGTTCTTATATCTTAGTCCCTACTACCTGCAAGCCGCATTCTTCCTTCTGGGAACAATCTGTTGGCTCCTCTCCGAGACTGTCTATAGGGCGAGATTGCCATTCTGGACCAATGTCTGGGGTTGGAGCTTGGTATTGACCAACCTCATCTCGCTTCCTTTGATGAACATGGTTGGCCTGTTTCTTGAAGAAGCGGAGGAAAAGGATTTTGCTGGCATCCTTTCGTTTGTCCTTCTTACATACATTCTCATTCCCTTCCAAGCCTATGCTTCTGTGAAAGGTTTTATCGAAAGAGAGGAGGGTCCCTGGTTCCGGACGCCGAAGACCGGAAGGATCACGGATGTCCTCACCAGAGGACGATTTTACCGGTTCATCCGGGGGATATTCCCCCGCCTGCAGCCCGACATGCGTCGGGCAGCAATTGGCGGGCAGGCCGGACATGCATCAGAAGCTGCGAGAGGCATAGCCGCCCGGGTACCAGCCTCGCCGGCGAGTCTGGGCGGGATCGCCTCGCTGAGCCGAAGCGGGTGGCCATTCGGTATTCAGCCATTAACTATACAATTCCCCCCCAGGACAATCAGCGTTTTCGGTCTGCATCAGAGAAGGCGGATTGGCCGCAGCTTCCTAGTAGGACTTCTTATCAGCACTGTCCTCCTAAATTATCTGAGCTACTTTGCTCCAAATCCTGTTTATGCCTACACTGCTGCCTGGTATAACCAGGACTGGGGGTATCGGAAACCCATCATTATCGATGATGCGCAGGTTATCGGTACCGCTGATCTAAGCTACTTCCCGGTGCTCATCAATCGGACTGATACAGATTGGAAAGATACGGGAAACGGAGGGCACGTCGGACAATCTGATGGTGGGGATATCCTTTTTACCTCTTCAAACGGGACGAGCAAGCTTGATCATGAGATTGAAGAATATACTGCCTCAAGTGGGGAGCTCGTGGCTTGGGTGGAGGTTCCCACTCTTGATTACAACGACGATACTATCCTTTACATCTACTACGGCAATGCCTCGGTTGCCGACCAGTGGAACATCACCGGCACTTGGGATGATGGGGGCAGCAACTATTTCAAGGGAGTTTGGCATTTTGGTGAGAGCTCGGGCACCAATGCAGAGGATTCGACATCAAGCGGGTTTGACGGTACAGCCCAAGATGCAAATTCCGGCAACGGCGATGGAGATACGCCTCCTCCTGTTACTGCAGGTAATTTCGGCAATGCTCGCAGTTATGACGGTACTGACGATCTTGTTAACGTTGGCGATCAAGCGGGTCTTGAGTTGACCACGTTTACATTGGAGGCGTGGGTTTATCGAACTGGATCGTGTGGAACATTTATTAATTGCAATATCATCAGTAAGGGACAGAGCGGTAATACTGGCTTTGCATTTCGTGTACATGGGGATGACTCCTATAAAGGATCAATTAGCCTCAGAGATAGCCTGCAGACACTCGTCGGTACAACAATATTGTCGGTCGATACCTGGTATCATATTGTAGCTACTATTAACGGCAGTACTGTCATTATTTATCTCGATGGGGCTTCCGAAAATAGCGCTTCTCAAACCGTTACTCCCACATACGGCACGGAAGTTGTAAAAATTGGCAATGCAAATAACAACAGCGATCTCCCTTGGCAAGGCAAAATTGATGAGGTGCGAATAAGCAGTATAGATCGCGATGCGAATTGGATATCAACCCAGTTTAATAATCAAGATGCTCCGTCGACTTTCTACAGCGTGGGAAGTGAAGACAGCGGGAATCCGGGGATTGAACAGCAGATCAATATCATTGACCAGGAGTATTCAACCGCAAATACCACCGCGCAACCCACGGATAACAGTTTGGGCTTGGTCAACTGGGATGCGGATGATTACAACGGCGAAGCGGTTTATTTTGAGGCGGTCATCCGTTGTGTCTCATGTACGGGGGGAGGCAACCTTGAGGCTGACGCGACGCTTTACACCGAGGCAGGGTCGGCAGTCACCGGAGGAACGGTTTCCACGACGAGCACTTCATACGCCCGAGTTCGCAGCTCCGCGATCACCGCAAATTTGGTCGACGGTACGGACTACACGGTACGGCTGGCCCGAGATGCCACAACCGGCGGAACGGCTTATGTCAAAGCCGCCAGGCTCATCATCGTACAGTCCGACGCCACTATGCTCACGAACACCGCACATCATGTCGAAATCGGCAATGAGGACCAGATGTTCGGGGCAAGAGTGCAAAGAGGACCCGTGACCTTTGGGGCCAGTAGCACGGCCACAGCGACTTTGGGCCAGACCGTCGATACAACAAGAAGCTTTATTCTTTGCTCAAAGACTTCTGATGCAAATGATGCTCCTGACGACATGACGGCCATGTGTCAGCTTACTGACGGCGATACGGTGACCTTTACGCGTACAAGTACAACCGGCACCCCGACGTTTCACTACGAAGTGATTGAGTATGACAACATCAAGGTGCAGACCGATAGCGTAAGTTTTGGGACAACCGATACAACGATCAATTATGGAACAGGTGACGGTTTGGAGGCTGTAGATCTGGAAAAAACATTTGTTTTCTATTCTGCCTATGGCGGCGGTACCAGCCAGAATGACAACGCGGATGTGCATCTTTACGCCCAATTAACAAGTTCAACTAATGTAAGCTTTACCAGAAGTCAAACCGGAACTGCAGTTACCGCAGCATTTTCGGTTGTGGAGTTTTTGGACGATACCTATGTGGAGCAGGTGGCCGGGTTGACGATAGCGAATACAGCGACAACGGATGATTCAAACGCATTAGCCCGGCAAGTGGCTGTCGACAGGTCGTTTGTTGTAGGTCATGGGGGAGGCTCGTCGACGGGAGATCTGGGAATGGATTCTAATACGCATGTCTTGGAACTCATCGACGACGGAAGCGACGGCGATTACGACGATGTTCGGGCAACCAGAATAGGAACAACGGCGGCGGGAGATCTGCCCATCGGGGCTTGGGTTATTGAGCTGCCGGAAAATGGCACGAACGTGCAGCCAATATCGGCGACAAACTGGAGCGCGTGCGGTACGACGATTACATTGGGTGAGCCGGTGGACCTCAACCGCTCTTTCGTCTGGGGTTTAACTTCCGACGATGGGGGCGGCCAGGATTACCAGCGGGCGTATGTTGATTATTATCTTACCGATGAAGATACCGTTTCTTTGGACTGTGTTGTTGCAACCAACAATGATCAGTTTCGCGGATATGTGGTGCAACTGCCTGACTGGCGGGATGTGACTGATCCGAAGATCTATACCTTCGACTCGACAAAGTTCTCCGGGACGTTAGCCGCGAATTTTGAAGGGACATTGCGTTCGAGTGAGTCCACCGCATCGGCGTCCCTTCGTCTTTATAACATCACCGACAGCGAAACGGTGACAAGCTCAACTGTTACGGTATCCGGAACAACTTGGGACAGGCAGGTTTCAAGCAGCCTGACGATCGGCGCGTCTGCCGGAAACTTGAAAAGCGGCGATGAGTATATTGCTCAGTTATCCTATGAGTCGGGAGTTGAGACCCAGTCGGCAAACGCAAAACTAGTTTTGACACAATCAGACGTGGGAGGATTAACTTCCATGGAAATTATCCATACCTATGTCAATACTTTAACAACCGATACGGACTCCACCTATACCGAACAGGATTTTGACAACCAATATGACGACTCCCATTTCGCCGGAGGGACGTATACCTTCCGTCACGAATGCACCCTGAAGAGCAGTGCCGGGACCGGGTACTGTGACATGTATAACGGGAGTGCTCAGATTACCAACTCCGAAATCACAACCGACGGCACCGACGATAATGACTATGACAGGATTCGGGGAGGCAGCAACCTCACAGGGATGCCGGTTTCGGCGACCAACATCGATGCGCGGTTGCGCAACAGCGCGGCAAGCGGAAATACGACTTCGGTTTCCAATTCCTGGCTCATTATTACAGTGACGAGCCTGCAGATTCCCGAGCGCCTTCTGTTTGCCGTTCCGCTTGTATTGTTGCTGCCGTATCTTATGAAGCGGCGCAAAAGGCTGGCTAATCGATCAAATTGGCGTACGGATGGAAATGTGAAGCTTGACCTTGCGGGTTTGAGCCTGCGAACATAGAGGGTGAATGAACATGCTTGGGTCATTGGAGCGTAAACAACTTCGTTTCAGAATTGTCAGGCAGTCGAAAAAGACGCTCTCGACAGTGCTCATCCTGGTGGTGTTGGTCCTGGTCATCTTACCGTTTTGGACCAGCTTTCAGGATCTCCTGACTCGGCTGGTGATGCGGGTGGGGTGGTACCGGGCGCTGCAGGATGTGATCGTCCCGTACGAGCTGCGGGTGATCGGAACTGTCCTGACTCTTTTCGGTTTTCCTATCCGAGTCGGAACAGCCTATATTGAATGGACGAAATCCTCCGGAGGAAGTGAGGTCATCTACCTGGCTTGGAATTGTATCGGATGGCAAACAGTGGTTTTGTTTGGCATCACGCTTCTCACCGGCCTTGCAGGGGCCTACACGCGGCTTTCCAAGCTTGAAACGCTGGCGATCGGGATTTTGGGAACTTATCTTATCAATATGTTTCGGCTGGCCCTGGTGGTGACGGTCTATTTCTGGGTGGGTAGACCGTTTGGAATTATCTTTCATGATTATTTTTCAAACCTTCTGACCCTTGGCTGGCTGTTTTTCTTTTGGTGGTTTGCTTACGCCTATGTGCTGGAGGAAAGTATTACTCATTAGAGCTTTTTTGGGGTGCTTTTCTCAACCTGCGGTTGAGTTTTTTGGTCCCTCCGTCGCTCTCGATACTGTGCCTCGATCGTTTGTCGAGGCTCTGTTCGGGTTGCTTTGGCGGGCAGGGGTTTGTCTATGCCTATGTGCTGGAAGAGAAGTATGCAAAACCCACGATACAAGTTTATTGATGAGGCTTGGGCTTATCATATTTCCTCAAGAGTTTGGCAGTCTACGTCTATGTCTGCTCTTGTTTTGCATGGTCATTTCGGATGGATGTATCAGTCTTCACTGCCTTCATTCCAGGCAAATGTCTATATTTCCTAAATATCTATAGCGTCCTATATGTGTCCTTCATTTGATTATATGGTGGTTGTACAGCTTACGTAGGTTTAGCAGGATCGATTCTGATTACGAACAGTCCTCAATACGCAGCATGGGAGATGTCAATTATTTTGTCCACGAATCATCCCTTTGTATCGCGCAAATCTCATTGGCAGAAGAATGTAGCACTTGCCGATGATGATTGTTAACGGGGAGAAAAGTGTTCTTTCCAGAGGTTTTTACAAAAGAATTGAAGAAAAAGAAATTGTATATAGGTTAGATCCTTATAACCCGTAGTAGTGCAAATAACACTTTCTTTTGCAGAGTAAAGCCGTTCAAAGCAATTTGAGCGGTTTTTAGCATGCATTGGCGGGAAACGATAGGTATTCTTTCTTTTCGTTTCATCTTTTTTTGTCTATCAAAGCCTCACTTTCAATAAAAGATCATTATTTTAAGCCATTATTATTCAGTATATCTATGCATATCTATGCACTTATTTGTCTTATCTCTATCCTACGAAAAATATCCGGTCTGAAACTGTAACTCGTCTCAGTACAGATTCAATTTTATCAAGAGAGAACCATTATATTCTCTGTTAAGAAAAATTATTTTAGATTGAGCGGACATTAAATAATACTTGTCTTGCCTGGATACATTTTCATTAGAGGATATATAACTAATCATATAGGGATTACTCATTATTATGATAATACCTTATAAGATTTCCGGTAATACATATTACTCTGGTAATTAAAAAAAAGATGTCATTGGGGAATTTCCAATTAGATTTAAGAGACAATTTATCCTTATCCCATAGATACTTGACAAGCGGACCCGGTTGCTATTAACATTATTGCTGTACTCATTATTTGCATAAGATTAGCCTGGATAACTGCCCATGCAGAGCAATCAAGCGCAGAATAACCCTACGAACTCACTCTCCGCAAGAGACCGTTTGAGGCTTTTAGAGCGGGTTTTTAAAGACGGAGTGTCGGTTTCCGATGCTTGCCGCGCCTTCAACATCTCGAGAAATACCTTTTATAAATGGGCAAGAAGAAATAGTCAGAGAATTAAGAGCGGTCAAGATGAACTGCAGTCTCTTCAAAATCAAAATCCCAGAAGACGTCGGGCTTCTCAGCAACGCATACCCATCGAGACTGAGCAGATCATACGGGGGATTGTTGCTCTTCATCCCGGATGGGGGAAGCGTCGGATACATACAGAGCTCCGGCGCAGGATCATTTCAGTCGGAATTCATGGAGTAGGAAATGCGCTCACTCGGCTCCAATTGAATACTCCCCAACTGCGTCAACGCTATCATGAGGCTCTTGCTTCAAACACTCCATTGGGTAAATTGTTAACCGCGCAGGACCGCGCGAGGCTGGTTGAGCGAGTGCTGCGGGGACGAATTCCGCTTTCGATCGTCAGCCGAGACTGCGGAGTGAGCCGTTTGACACTTTATAAATGGTTGGGGAGATATAACAGGGCACTCAGGGATGATAAAGACGTCTTGGGGGCGTTGGAGGATCGGGAACGTCGAGTAGAGCGTTGGGGAAATCAAGCAACCGGGGAGCAAGAGCGCCAAGTATTGGAGATTGTCAGAACAGCGCCTGCTTGGGGAAAGTATCGACTGTCTCAGAAGCTTCGGGAGCAGTACGGATTCATTTCGCTCGGCATTCACGGGGTATCCAATGTGCTCAAGCGCAATGACCTTGCGACTGCTCAGCAGAGGAAAACCTGGGCTGCAATTCAGATTGAGCCTGCAGTTCGTCCGCAAGCCGGATGGGAA
>MHCL01000013.1 GCA_001816915.1 Candidatus Chisholmbacteria bacterium RIFCSPLOWO2_01_FULL_49_14 | reverse complement strand
CTGGTGTAAGATACAACCCGTATCTTACCCGAATGAAGTGTCACCTATGTTTCTCAGCCTGCTCAGTCATGTCGTCATGATACAATCGCGCTATCGTGTCAAAAATTATCACCACCCCAAATCCCATACTGCGGAAGATCTCAAAACCGGTCGTGAATCTCGACAAGAAAAATCTCGCGATTGTGAAAGATATTCAAGACACGCTCTCGGGAAGTGATCATCCCAGAGGCGTCGGGTTATCGGGCGTCCAAATCGGGAAGACGATCAGGGTTTTTTGCCTGTACCTTCCCAAATCCGGCGATCCGGATGACGAGAAATCCCAACCAATCCTTTCAACGTTTATCAATCCGGAAGTTGTCGAAGTTTCGAAAGATAAAACACTCGGACCGAAGAAAGAAAAACCCATCCTCGAAGGCTGTCTCTCGATCCCCGGTATCTGGGGTCCTGTCCGGCGCCACTCCTGGATAAGACTCCGCTATACACCTTTTCTCTCAAAAAATGTTGGCGGCGAAGGCGACAAATTTTCGCTGGCTGCGACGGCCAGGCCGAAGGCATGGCAAAATGATCAAAGACAGAATCTTATGCGGGCCAAACCTTCAGCAGCCAAGAAAATTTCGGTTGCCAAGCCGACAGAAAAAATCTTCTCAGCTTTTCCGGCAAGAGTAATTCAGCACGAGTTGGACCACTTGAATGGCATTCTCTTCACCGATCACAGTTTAAGGGATAAGCTCCCGATCTACGAGAGCAGAGTTAACGAACTGGTCGAAGTAGAAATTATCTAGCAGTCCCCTGGAACAAACCCAATGTAAAGAAAAGCTACGGTTCTGCATGCGGGTTGCTGAGGTCAATCCCGAGTTCGTCTGCCAGGATTGCCCGCTGTTTTGAAGGAACGCCGCCGTTTGCTCCCAGATGGGCTTGCAGGAGGTCATACCCTCCTCCGTTTTGTCCCTCTTCCTCAAGAACTCTACTGGCAAATTCAACGGTCACGGCATGTCGCAGCTGGACGAATTTGTGGTGCCCGTGACGAACTCGGTCCACAATGCGTCGGTAAACAAGCATCTCCAGAATCTGTAAATAATGTGCTTCTTGTTCTCTGACCGTCGGCCCATCGACAAAATCGACGTCCTTGAACCTCGCCGAGGTCATAAAGCTCACGAGCGCACTCATGGTCATCAGGAAATCACCTGGAGTTTTATGATCTCGCCCGTCAGTAAAATTGTCTACGCCATCTTGGAAAGTAGCGGGTTTCCCAGTTTCGTTATTCATAACACATCCTCCTCTAGTAAAATAAACAATGTTCCGTATTATACACCCCGCTGCATTCCGAACGCCTTACGTGAGTTCTAAATACGATCGCGACCCCCTGAGATAAAATAGAGGGTCTATGAACCACACCAAAATCACTGCCTCAAATAGAAAGTTAATCGCTGCTTGGTTGCAGCAAGGAATCTCGAATAAACAGATAGCCAGGTGGTTAGGCAAACACCCCACCACGATAGCCCATGAGATTAAGCGGAATAGTTATCAACCAGGCATCTATGAACCGTTGCATGCCCGAGCCAAAGCCAAGATGAGACAACAACATGCCTGACAAGCCAAATATCCCCTCAGGAACCCTCAGGTGTATGCGTATGTGATAAAGCACCTGCGCGGTGGTTGGAGCCCAGAACAGATCGCTGGCAGGCTCAGGGTCAAACACCCCAACGATCACGCTTGGCATATTTGTCATGAAACCATCTATCGGTTTATCTACCACCAACACAACCACCCTCATCGGTGGTGGGAATACCTGAGACGGAAACAGACCCGCCGTCGCCGGAAGCTCGGCAGAAAAGCCCAGAGAGTCAGGATTCCAGATAGAGTGTCTATCCATGAACGGCCGGCAGTGGTGAACCGAAGAACGGAATTGGGCCACTTGGAGGGAGATACGTTAGTGGGCAAGAACAGAGCGAGTGGACTCCATACTGCCTATGAGCGGTTTGCCAGCCTGATCCGGTTTGAGCGGATGAAGAGATTGACCGCTCAAGAATCAATCCGAGCCCAACGAATGATTTACCAATCCCTCCCCGCTCAGGCTCGCCAAACCACCACGCTGGATAACGGTTCAGAGCACGTCAATCACGCTCAGCTGAGACCGTTCATTACCACCTACTTTGCTGATCCGTACTCTGCCTATCAACGGGGAGGCAATGAGAATGCGAACTTGTGGCTGAGGTACTACTTTCCTAAAGGTACTGATTTCAACGAGGTCAGTGATGAGGAGCTGAAAGCCGTAGAGTGGGAACTCAACCATCGTCCCAGAAAAAGATTACAATACAAAACACCCATGGAGGTGTTTACTGAACAATTACCAACGAGGGGTCGCGATTGTTCTTAGAATACGGGTTAAGGTGTTTAAGGTCTATCGGACGCAATGCGCTCAGTCTTGATATAATCGACTTCATGAGTAATCCCATCAGTTGTGCATTCTTCGGATCCTCCGAGAATTCGCTCACCGTTCTAAGGTCCCTGACCGGCTCCGGAATGAGCCTCAAGCTGGTGGTGAGCGCCCCGCCTCGTCCGGCCGGCCGCAAACAAATCATCAGCAAAACCCCGGTCCATATCTTCGCAGAAAACCACAACATCCCCGTCAAAACCCCCGCACCTTTAAAGGATACTACTTTAAAGGTACTAAACCTTCCAGAGTTGGATGTTGCCATTGTCGCAGACTATGCCCAACTTATTCCAAAAGTACTCCTCGACTATCCCAAGCACAGTTGCCTCAACCTCCATCCCTCCCTTCTCCCCAAGTTCCGCGGCTCCACTCCAGGTGAAATGGCCATACTTCATGGAGAAAAAGAAACAGGAATGACCATCATCAGGATGGACGAGAAGTTCGACCACGGCCCGATCATTTCGCAGTTCAAAGAGGAAATTCGCAATGACGATACGAGTGAAACCCTTTACCGCCGCCTCTTTACCAAAGGCGCGGAAGTCCTCACAACCATCCT
This sequence comes from Candidatus Chisholmbacteria bacterium RIFCSPLOWO2_01_FULL_49_14, assembly GCA_001816915.1. Lineage (GTDB taxonomy): Bacteria > Patescibacteriota > Microgenomatia > UBA1400 > Chisholmbacteraceae > 2-01-FULL-49-14. The sequence continues at coordinate 24,123 of MHCL01000013.1, read as the reverse complement.
CCCTGCTTGGGTGGAAGGTCGCATCTCTCCGCGGCAGCAGGATCATTCCCAAGCCACCCTCGCTCCCCGCCTCACCCGCGATGACGGTTTTATTCCCTGGAGAATTATTCAAGCTGCAATGAACGGTGAAACTGATCAGTCAGAACCAATGATTGGACTCTTCAAATTCGCAGCAGTTTCTCTGAGAAAAAAAGATCTACTCTCTACCCCTTACCCCTTACTCCTTGAGCGAGCAACGCGAGCGCTATACCCCTGGCCCGGTGTTTGGACAAAGATACAAGTGAAAGACGGAGAAAAACGTCTGAAAATCCTCTCAGCACACCTGGATGGAAACCGGCTCACTCTCGACAACGTTCAGCTTGAGGGTAAACAATCCACGACCTTCTCCAATTTTCAAGCTTCCCTTGCATAAGCCTGGTACAATATCCGGCATGCATGATAGCGAAGGCGATTCCATCCACTGGCTCGAGGAAGATCCGTTTCCTCACCTCAAAACACGAGATCTTCTTCTGGCTGTATGCCAAGGGGTTGTCGGAGGGAAACCCACACTCGATATTGCAGTTGAAAATCTTGGTCTTTCCGACGAGGAAGTTCGTCTGGCGCAGTCCTGTATCCGGGATACAGACCGGAAAGACGCCGAGATTGCGTCAGTCATTCCAAACCCGCACTACGCATATTATTGGGCGCAAGTCTTAATGCTTCTAAGTGAACATGTTCTTGAAGGAAAGCTTGGTGGATCATTTCCGGACCCGGGTTCGCAAGAGTGGTCGGAACAAGCATTCCTGAACGCTCCCGCAACGCTTAACCCCTCAACAAAAAAAGAAGCCACTTCATTCGTGACTGCCAACGATTTCGAAGGATTTTTTGACTATCTTGAAGCCTACTGTCAGAGACTCTTCCCAACATTTGACCAAACCATGATGAATCTCGAGGAGGCTCTCGATGACGTCAGCAGAGCCCGGGCGGATGCATCACGCGTATTAAAGCGGATTGATGACTATCTTAACGGCTAGTCAGGCTATCCTCATGACCCCTCTCCGACTAACTTGAGGAGGAGCCGGATATTTTGTCTAGTTTCTTGGTGGGATATTGTGTACCTGCTGAAAGACTATCTCCTCGGATATCGATGTCCCCCGGATCCCGTTCTCCGTGTTCCCATGTCATCTTGCCTGTAGCAGAGATCAAAATATCTGCCGCCCGCATTCGAGCCTCATAATTCTCATCGGTCTCGCGTTTGCGTCTCCGATAAGCCAGGTGGCCTCTTAGCTTATCGATCTCATCCGGACCCACCCCGCTCTCGCGTAGCTTCGCAATAAGATCATTAAGCTTTTCAAAACCTAATATTCTCGACGTCAAATCCATAACATGTTCGCTGCTTCTACTCACTCCGAGGAAATCTGCGAAACTCCACCGAGTCTCATTTATTTCCAGAGGTCCTTCTTCTCCTGTCTCATTCATAACCCTCCTCTTTTCTTAATATACGTTCATTCTACCAAATACGAATATGATTAAACCGGTAAATCGACAAATTATGGTACAATCCAGCCTCAAGATGACAAAAGAAGCAGTCTTGCTAGCGACGAAAAAAATCAGCAAACCGGGTACCGATGAACAGGCCCGGAGAGTTCGCGCCTATATCGACTGGAATGTCGGCGAAGAGGACGTTGCGGAGGATCTCGAGGATCTGGCAGAAGGACTTGATGCTCAAGACAAGGACTACATGCTGATTGCTGCCCAGAACGCTGCTGATGGAGAGGGCTTGCCCCAATTTCAAACGGAGGTTGCCCAGTATCTGGACAGCCGAGAAGACTACAGCGGTTCATCAACCGATCAAAGCAGTACAGATATTGACGAATAATACAGGCAGGAGAATTGCATATGCCGGAAAAAGAAATGAATCGACTATTCAGCAAATGGCATACAAACGCGTTGCTCGGAGAAAAAGCATCCGCCAAACCGGAAGACTTGGAGGAATTGGGTCTCAATCAAAACGAAATTGACGACCTACTCGCATTTTTAGGAGGAAGATCCGAAATAGATGTAGATACTCTGGCCGCCTTCACTGACCATTATAATTTCGTCAACTATCAACAGGAGCCAAGCCTTCCCATTCCTGAACATGGGCTTCGCATCCAATTCAAGGAAACCCCCGAAGCAAGACTTCAGTAAGAGAAAAGCCACAATTGCTCGGTACGAACCATTCATTGGTGATGCTGGGGATCGAAATGTTTATCGATGCTTGAGAAGGAAAAATTCTGTATACTCGCTTCATGAACATCACCCTCTTCGGCGGCGCCTTTAATCCCCCGCATCTCGGCCACTTGATCGTCATTCACCAGGCGCTTGAGCTCATCCCCGGTATCGACGAGCTCTGGATCCTCCCCTGCTACCAACATACCTTTCTCAAAGATCTTGCTCCTGCAAACCACAGGCTGGAAATGAGCCGATTCCTAGTGGGGAACCTCTCACCTGACATTAAATCGCGCGTCCGGACCTGTCCCATTGAAATCGAAAAAAAGCTCTCAGGTGAAACCTACGAAGCCCTTCAGAAACTACGTTCTGAAAGAGCTTATCTGCAACACGCAATGAATCTCTTGGACCATGATTCATCATTCATACTTCATTATTCATTTCTCATGGGCACCGACCAGCTCAAAAACTTCAAAAAATGGGGAAATTGGGAAAAACTCCTCAAGGAAATGCCCTTTTACATTTACCCCCGCGCCGGTTTTCGCAACAGCCTCACCTTTCCCAACATGACACTTCTCAAGTCGGATACCCAAGTCATCACCAATATCTCCTCTACCCTCATCCGCGAGCGTATCAAAAAAGGGCTCCCCATCGCCCACCTTCTTCCCGCGTCAGTATTAAAATACCTCAGGGTGAATAAGCTGTATTAAGATAATGAACTACCCTCCGAATATCGATCCCAAAAAAGAAACCGCCGGAATCACCGACTTTATAAAAAATACGTTTAACAAAACCGGAAAGAAACATGCGGTCATTGCTGTTTCGGGAGGAGTTGATTCGGCAACATCCCTCTTTCTCACAACTAAGGCGCTCGGACCGCAAAACATCACCTGTCTCTTCCTGCCTGCTAAAACGACAGATCCTATTCACTGGGAACATGTCCTTCGTTCCTGTAAAATCGCCCGTATTCCTCAAGAAAATATCCTGACCATCCCCATCGGCGGCATCATCCAGAAAACCTGGAGGGCTGTCAAACGCCACACAAGTCAGAAGGGAGGCGAAGTCAACAAATTTGTGCAATCTGCACGGACCAGGCAGAAGGCATGGCAAGCCTCACACACAAAGGACACTTCTCATGCACGATCCTTTGCAGATAAACAAATTTCGGTTGACGCAGCCTCACCATCCCAGGTTGGGGCAGGAATCCCAAACCGTCGCAGCATCAATGCTGAGTTTGCGCAACTCAACCGCCTGCGCCTGGCAAACATCGCCGCCCGCTCCCGGATGATCGTTATCTTCGACCAGGCTAAACTTCTTGATGCCCTTGTCATCGGGACTGAAAATCAATCCGAGCATCTTTTGGGCTACTATACGCGCTTCGGAGATGAGGCTTCCGACGTCGAACCGATTCGCCATTTGTACAAAACCCAAGTCCGTCAGCTGGCAAAATTCCTCAAAGTCCCGAAGGAAGTCATCGAAAAAGCTCCGACAGCCGAACTGTGGGCAGGCCAAACCGACGAGGCTGAACTGGGATTCTCTTACGATGAGGCTGACCCAATTCTTTTCCTCCATTATGAACAACAAAAGTCCCCAAAGGAGATCGTTAAACTGTTAACTAATAACACCCGAAGTAAGACCAAAGAAGTTGAAAAACTAATGAAAAAGGTGCTTGGTCACTGTAAACAAATGAGCTTCAAACAAAATCTACCCTACACAATTTAATATATTTTCCCCTATCTATCGTTCTCCTTCTTGCTGAGTCGCTTTTTTTCTGGATGCCCTTTTCCAGGCGACCTTCTCAACACCCTTCGCATCCTTGAACGCCGAAACCCGTAAGCGGGAAATCCGGGAAGAAAGTACATCGGCAATCCGATCCTGAATGTGTTCCGGAAGATCATAGTAGCCGTCGCGATACTCAACCCCACCCGTCGCAAGGGTATATTCCACTTCGTAGACCCTCCCGTCATCTCCCGTCAGACCGGGTTCCTCTGTAGTTTGCGATGCAAACATAGTATCAATCCCCTTTTCGTCTGCTGGATGGGCATAGAGAGCCGGCTCAAATACCAACGTCATGGTCAGTATGTCGTTTGTTATCGTTTGCGGTTCTACCGTACATCGCTCCTTGAATTCAGCACGTGCTGAATCTCGGCTTGTCATTCCTTTGTAATTGCGAACCACTGATTGCAGATTTCCGATATACAACCGCGAGTTTTCCGGGCGCGAAGCCTCAAGTTCCGCAAGGTGAAGATCAATCCCCTCCTCCTCTTTGAGGTAACCGGAAAAATGTTCATTCGAAGTAGCTATTTGATATGCCTCGGCCGCTATAACTGCGTCAAAATCCTCGTCGTAACGCCTCCACGCTTCAACGGACGGTTGGGAATAATTCGTGAGAATATCGAATGTCCGAATGGATCCATCGCTGATTGTAACAGGCTGCATGGTATACAACGTCCCCTTCCCCGAAACAACCTGTTGAGCCTGTGTGGTATCGTACTCCAGATGCCCTTCTGTATATGCTCTCCATGCCTTTCCTTGTGCCCTATTCACTTCCTGCACAAACTCCTGCTCCAGACTTTCCCGCTCTAGTTCACCCGTCACCCAGATATTCCACAATCTTGCCAGGATCGCTTGATGAGAGGGAGGCAACTCCCTCTGTAACTTTTCAACCGACCCTAGCGAATTTAGTAACTGCGTCGGTGGCTTCTCCTCACAATGAATTCCGTGAAAGAATTGAAAGGCAACGGCCGGCACATCCCATGCGTCGGTCGAAACGGCGTAGCGTAACCATGTCTGCGCCTTCGCATAGGGAGAAAAGAAATAGTGTCGCTGATTCCGGGAAAGTTTCAACCTTCCGAGCCACTCGTCTCCGGCGTTAGGCTGTCGTGATTCTCGATCTGGAATGACGAATCGCCCGTCCTGGGCTTTTCCGACAGTCCTGCCGTCTTTACCTCGAAAGAAGCTAATCTGTCCAATGGACAATGACGTCCTCTCATCACGAACCCGTTCTTGATTCACAACCACTGCATAGTCCTCCATGCTGGGATGTCCTCGAACTGCAAGCTCGAAGACTCCTTCGCGCTCTCCCGGCCGTGTGTCTCTCAGCTGCTCAACCAGATAGGGAGTGTTCGGAGTAAGGGTCAATCCGTTCTCAATCTTTTTTGGAACTCCGATCTTCGAGAGCTCTTTCGCGATCAATGAGCCCTGCAAGCTCCCTCGATCAGAAACAGAGAAAGTAACAATCTCAAGCTTCGGCTTCTCTCCGACTTCGAGCCGGGCATACGCATTCGCCCATTGCTCAAATTCCTCATCCGGAAGCTGCCAATATCGCTCAGGTAAAGCACCCTCAAACCTCTCAAGATTAATCAGTCCGTCCGGAGTGAGCAGATCTTGCGTATCTACTATTGGTTGAAGAGTTTCTGCTGTAGGCATTGATGGTATCCTTCTAAAAAACCCAGCACGTTAATGCTAGGTATTAAGTTTGCGAGATAGTATCACTTTACTATAGGATTGTCAAGAAGCTTGAGGAAAAACAGATTACGGTTAGATATCAATCTGCTGTTCAAGCACGATCAGGAAGCTGTTTCACTCCGTGGTGATCCATGGAAGTTCGTCCTTAGTAAAGACATGTTTCTTCATCAACTGCTCCAGGTGTATCCGGAGGAATTCTTCCTCATTAGGGTGAATTTGACGCAATGCTTCGAAGGCATCTTGAAGTCTCTTCGCTTCACGCAGTCGGTCAGCATAGACAACAACATTCTGGACTCCCGTAGTGAGATTTCCTCGTCTCCATTCCACTTCAGTATAGCGCTCCTGATCGCGAAAACGCGTCTTGGGTATATTGCGCAGATCATCGATAAATCTGTCTGGTTGAAAAAGCTCTCGCTGCGAAGGGTCTTCATTCATAGAAGAGCGGACGAATGAATGTTTAGGAAACGCTCAGCACCTGAGGGAGCATTTTTTCGGTACTCTCTGCCGATTGCTGCTTCTTACGTAGAGGTCTTTCCGCCCTCCTCAAACATTTGGTGCACAGCTGTCGTCGGACGATCTTTCCGCCAACAACAACCCACACGGAATGCAGGTTCACATACCAAAGCCTTGCGGTTTTTGGGGCTTTTCGCTTCCAGCGGCCGCCCGCAACTCCCCGGTGATGCCGGATGTTGCGACCGGTCTGTATCCCCTTTCCGCAGTTATCGCATGAATATGCCATTGTGGGCTCCACCAGTTCTCGTTATAATAAACAACCGCTATACTATACCAGGCAAGTTCGTAAAATACAAATTAGTTATATTGAATTTGATCGCCTTTTGAACGACGTGCCCGTATGATTTCAATTCTTTTTTCAGTCGGTTTCCTCCCTTTCCTGATATTGTTCGGGAGTCTGGTGATCTCAATCACGGTCCACGAATTCGCCCACGGATTCGCCGCCGACAAACTCGGTGATCCGACTCCAAGATTGCAGGGCCGCTTATCGCTTGATCCGAGGGCCCATCTCGATCTCCTGGGAACGATTGCCATGCTCCTTACCTGGTTCGGATGGGGAAAACCGGTGCAGTTCGATCCCTACAACCTTCGGGATCCAAGAAGAGACGCTGCCATCATCAGTCTCGCCGGGCCCGCCTCAAACTTGATCCTCGCGACCGTGCTCGCGATCATCATGCGCTTCACACCGCAACCGCTGCTGGTTTGGGTTGTCTTTACCTCCATCATCCGTTTAAATGTCGTCTTGGCGGTGTTTAACCTCATTCCACTCCATCCGCTCGATGGAGGAAAAATCCTCATTGGTTTCCTCCCCAAGGAAATCGCGTATGAATGGAACGCCATTCTAACAAGATACGGCATGTTCATTCTCCTCTTCCTCATCTTTCCCTTCGCCGGCACCTCACCCGTCTCTCATCTCATCTCACCGGTGATCAACGTTTTCCTCGGAATCCTTATCCCCTAGGATCCCGCAAAAAAAACAAGCGTCAGCTTGTCATTAAGGGTAGACAGGACGAAGTGGATGTAGCTACTTCACTGCATCGCCATTGAGCTCTCCTTCAAGATCGTTGACCGCGTCCGTCAGCTGGACGATGCGCAGTTCCTGAAGGTCGAGCCGCTCTTTCTGGCGAAACAGGAGGGTATAACTCAAGGCTCCGATGATCCCCATGAGGAGAAGGAGCATGAGGCTGAAATTCCTCCAAGCGGCTAACTGGTTTTCCAGGTTCTTCTTATCTGCCATAGAATAACGATAGCATCCGAAAAAAACCATTGTCAATCCCCAACCCTTCTTGCATAAGCAGCGCCTGTTATGCCCCTTTTACTCCAGATTGTTTCGTTCGTGGGCTGATCCTGCCAAACTCCACATCTGGAGAATCGGGGTATTGCACACTATTTATAGATGCAAATTAGAGTAAGATGAGTTTACAATCGGATGCGTGAGGCCAACTCTCCGCTACGAAAAACGTCTCTGGGAAAAAGGCTATACCCGGATTGCCGGAGTCGATGAAGTCGGCCGCGGCGCTTTCGCCGGGCCGATAGTCTCAGCCGCAGTCGTTTTTCCCAAAATGCATCGGAAAATACATTCACTGCATGATGTGCGGGATTCTAAGCTCCTCTCAGCCAAGAAACGGGAATTGCTCGCCCCAAAATTACGAAAAATGTCCTTACAGTGGTCCGTCGGATCCGCCTCTACGAGCGAGATCAACAACTACGGCATTGTAAAAGCCACATTTACAGCCATGCGCCGCGCGCTCAAAAAGCTCAAGCATGTGGAGTACGTGCTCATCGACGCGTTCTATATCCCGTATCTCAGAGGCTTGTCACGAAAACGGCAACTGGCAATCGTCAAAGGCGATGCGCGCTGTTTTTCCATCGCCGCCGCTTCCATCCTCGCCAAAGTCCATCGCGACCGGCTCATGGTAGAGCTCGGTAACCAGTTTCCGCAATATCATTTGGACCGGCACAAAGGCTACGGAACGCTCCTCCATCGCCAAGCGCTGAAAAAATTCGGCGCGCAATCCTTCCACAGAAAAATCTTCATCTCCAAATACATATAAATCAATAAACCGGTTCTTGCCCCTATTCTCATGAGTTGCGCGTGGAGATTGACAAATTTGCGCCCTCAACTCTTTTTATAACCTCCGAAGAGCTTGCAGCAACGGAACACGCAACTCTCCCCAACTCATAAAAAAAGAGAGCGCGGAACAAATTTCGCCATTAACTTCTTTTTCTTCCTACCTAAAATTAAAGCGCGGGGAGGTTGACAAATTTGCGCACTCCGCTAGGCCAGGCATTTAGCCTGGAAAAAGTTGAGTTCAAGGTGAGAGTTCGGAGCCAAGTCTTCTGCGGAGAAGCAAATTTCTGTTAACCGACCTCAGCGCTATCCTTCTCCTTATCGCGTCGCCAGCCTGAAGATGATGCCCACAAATATTCCGGCTGCCAGGAGTAATACGTAAATGAGGACAAGCCGTCCGGGAAACTTTCCCTTTTTCTTCTCCTCTTCGTGGACTAAAACCGTGGTTGTATCCTGCTTATCTTCTGATGTGTTTGCCTTTTTCTCATCCTTTGCCATCGTAATCCATTGTATACATCTGACACAACCCTCGTCAATGACGAAGAGGAGTATGCAGCACGAAGTATGGAGGCAGAAGTTAGTATTCAGAATTCTGGATTCTGTATTCTAAATTCTATCCACTATTAGCTATCCGCCAATTGCTATGTGCTATAAGCTAATTCCCCCGTTATGAAGCCCGCGCCGCAGTTAATGAAATTAGATAACCCTTGGCGGAGTCGGTGCGGCTGGACCCGCTTTTCTTGAGAGGAAAGCCGAAACTGACCGGAGGGAATTTCGGAAGGCTTCCCGAAAAGAAAAGCGCAGACCCTGCTGCAAGTGGGGTCGATGGTCCAGCCACCGACGCAGCATGGGGCATCTTTTCTTTCGACCATTTCTTTGGATGAGCAAAGAAATGGTCAATTTTGATTTGAGTGAGCAAAGAAGGAACAAGGCATGCTTAGTACAAGCAGTAGAATTCTTTGACTTATTCAAAAAAAATCTCTATCCTAAAGCCTGATGCAAAAACTCTTGAGCGTAGCAGGCCCATTGCTCGCCATCATCGGCCTTCCCCTCCTCTTTTGGCCAACCTTGATCATGATCTTTGCTCTGGTCAAGCAGGCCAACGCGCAGATGGTTTTGAAGCCTAAACACATCATCATCTTCATCGGCGTCCAAATACTTTGGCTCATCCTCATCCTCGGTCTTTCCTACACGATGATCCTCAAGCCTCTGAATCTTCATTTCTAGAAGTAAAAGTGTATAATACAGGAAAGAGAAGTTATGGATGAATTCAGAGCAGAAGTAGTTGAAGTTGGCGGAAAGCCGGTTGAAAAGAGCAATAAACGGGGGCTTTTTCGTCGTCGGTCAAAGGAGCCAGTTGTTCAAGCGCAACCGAAACCGGATCCAGCTGAGAAACCTGCTGCCTCAACACAACAGTATAAAGAATCACCATGGGTACAGCGAGCAGAGGAACACAAGCTTCCAGGTGTAGTGCTGGATAGCGCTGAAATCGCTAGAGGTAAACAAGTGAATCAAGAACTTCGAAGTGCACAAAGACAAGAAAGAAGAAGAAATACAGCCAAAACAAAACTTGGATTAGATACTTCAGATTTATAAAAATGGCCAACAACCCAGATAATTCGACAACAAACCCCGAGGTAGCTCGCTTTCGAGCCCTCTCCTCAATCACGGACGAACACACAAGAAAAAAACACGCAGGTGTATTACCTTTCGATCCGCAAGGCCAGGCAATTGGGAAAGCCGAAACTAGAAGAGAAGAAATTGAAGCTGCCCTGGGTGCGGCCACAGTCAGAGCCGCCGCAGCCGATCCCGAAACCTTCACCAAAGATCCTGAACCGAAACCTGATGTCATCGACGTCCAGGATCGATCCCCGCGAAGCAGGTAATATTTGTGATTCTCCGGAAAAATCAAAAAAGATCAAAAAACACTTAATGAGCACCTTCTTTGCAGACAAGTGAGGAGAAAGTCAGCGTGCCGGTTCTGTGGGGAGCGAAGCAGTAGGTACCTTTTCACCAACCGACATACCAACGAGTACCTGATCTTTTAACAATTCTTGTGTTTGTGTTGATAAATAATCTTCAATATTTTTATAATCATGAGCTTTTATTCCTCTCACTTCTCCTCTTTGCAAAGGTCTTATATACTCAAACTCTGACGCTTCTGAACCATTAGCCATTCTCATAGGAGTATCTACTCTGAAAAAGTAAGCATTTCTGCCATCAGATGAAAACATCGCTAACGTTTGCTGCGCCGGTAATTTAGCAGTTACCCGAAGCGGAACATCTCTTAATTTTGACTCATACTTTTGAGAAACAATAAAATTGATCGGATCACCAGAACGTGCGTCTTTCACTAAAAGACCCATCTCCCTCTTTTGTTCTTCAGGGGTAGTTGCTTTCAAATCAGGCCTCTGCCAGTCCAAATACTCACGCAATCTCTCCCTTCCCTCCCTCACAAACTTCGTTCTAACTGGTGTTTCTGGCCCACGATCACTCATAGTAAAGTTCACTATACCACTAGAGGCAAACAATGTCAAACCCGTAAAAAACAGAAGAGACCGATGGAATAGATAATGGAGGGAAGAGAACAAGCGAAGGGGGCGACACGTGAGTGCCAAAGATGCCAAAGCTCGGCACCGCTCCCTTACGCGTATTCTCTTCTCCACTACCTATTCCGTTTCCGTAAGCCTTTCGGCCAACGGCTCGGTCTCTTCTCTCGCTCAAGCGACCAGTCTGGCCGCTTCTCTCACCGAGTGGTTGTTATCCGGATCCTTCGGCACTAGCGCCTGGAGTCTCGTGGAGCGCCGCGCCGGCACCCATGATGTTCCCAAGCACTCCAGCCATTTCCGTGGGCATAACGATCGTGCTAGTCCTTCCTTCCCGAAACACCTCCAGGAACGCGTTGACCTGCCGGATTTGCCAGGCCCTGGGGTTCTGCTCGTAGATCTTGGCAGCCCGCAAGTTTGCCTCGGCGATCTGCTCTTCCTTCTGAGCTGACTCCAGCCGGCCAGCGGCATCATACTTCGCCTGGGCAGTACTGGAGACCACCTTCTGCAGGTCTGGCGGCAGAACGACGTCCGAAACGGCGACGCGGATGATCTCCACGCCCCAGCGGTCGACGAGCTCACTCATGCTGTTCTTCATGGCGTCGGCGATGGCCGTGCGATCTGAGATCGCGTCGTCAAGCGACACGTGCCCCAGCGCGTCTTTCGCTGCCAGATCCGAACTCAGGCGGACACCACCCCGAAGATCCTGCACTTCGGTCACGGAGAGATCCGGCTGCTCGGGGTCAATTCGCCAGAAGGTAACGCCTTGAGAGTCGACGGCGAGCTGGTCCTTCGTCTGGGTTTCGGCCGCCTGCCAAGGCGTGGCTCGGTCGCGGACGTCCACGATCTGCTTCACCGTTTCGAAGAACGGAAAGATGAAAAACACCCCAGGACCGCGAACGCCCGGCAGCAGCTTCTTGTCCAGATAGCGGCCCAGGAAGTAGATGACCGCGCGCTCCGTCTCCTCCGCCATGCGAAAGGCAGAGGCCAACACCCAGGCAAAGAAGGGCGTCGCGATGAGTCCCACGAAGGCGTACGTCACCCACTCCATGACCGTCAGGACGTTGGCATAGCGCCCGTACAAGATCCAGAGCGGGACGTTGACGGTTGCGATGATGAGCAGCGCGACCGCGATGCGAACGTTGCGCTCTTGGGCTCGTATCGGTGAGTCCTCCGGTCGCGGGTCGTCATTCATCGCGCTCACTGGCCCTGGCCCAGATGGCGGCGAAGACCTACTATTTCGATCGGGGGGTGTCCGGCGCGGTTGCGCCGCTCCAGACGGATCCATTTGGTCAATCATGCGTCACCTCTCTTCGATAGACAATCGGTTGTCTCATCCAATGGGCATTCAGTCCGACTTTTCTCTTGTGATCTTCCTCCTTTCGGGTTCGTAGAGCATGATAACGTCAGCACGAACTACTTCGGGACCACACAGTGATATTCAGTTGGAAAAGAGCGAGTTTGCTCTGGGATTACAAAAAATCCCACCTCCTCGGTACAGCATAGTACCAGGCGAAATCCTCCCAAAACGCACCCGAAGTCTACCAGATGATGCAAATCGAGTCAAAAGAAGTCTCAGCGCCTGGGGTTCGGGGTTTAAAGTTTAGAAGCCAAGCATTAAGATTTAAGAGTCAATAGTTAAAAATTAAACATTGAATATTAAACATTAGCCATCAATCATTAGCCATTAGTCATTAGTCCTAAGGGTCCGTCCCTGTCAATCATTTTTCCCAGAAGAGGGTTCGCTACTGCGAGGCAGGAGAACCCGCTGGATATAGTACTCAGCACAATATCCGCATAACCGATCTGCACCTGGCTTGACCTCAAAATCTGAGAGCCGCTCATCCATGAACAAGAGATCCCGTCTCGATCCCTGTTTGATCTCGTACCATAGCATGGTCATCATCGTGTAGAATCCGATGATCTCAGCGCTATCCCCCTCATCCATTGGCAAACCTTCAGGATAGTCGGCAGCCTTGAACCAGGTCCTCATCATCTCTCCTTCTTCCTCAATTCTGTCCGGATGAAGGAGGATCCGAAGTTGGGCGACCCCCAGTGCAGCATCAAACTGAGGCTCGCTCATCTCAAACATCGCAGCTTTCAATGATTGCGACCGCTCACGACGCAGATCAATTTGAACCCTCCAACGCAGAGGGGTCGGAGAATAAATGGGGTAGGCAAAGCCTCGACCCAGGCGTTCTTGAACAATCTCTTCTTGCCGACGGTTCTCCAGGGCATGCGACGACTCAACACGCAAATCAAGCTCAGCATTTGCCATAGCGCAAGATTTTTAAATAATAATGCTGAATGATAACCGCTGAACGCGACTGATGTTGCATTTGGCCACAAAGGACACCGATTTCTACAGGCATACATGTATTATAAGAACCGCGTCAATGAAGTGATGCCATGTTCATTATTGCCTGGACGAAGCTACTGATCTTATGTTTCCTGTAGCAGCGAAGTGGTGAGCGTCACAGAGCTCTCACTCATAGAGTCACGCAACCGCTTTTCCAAAACCTGGCTATTTATGGAAAAAGGAATGTCGGAAGGCAATCCCCTATCTTGATAGGGCCGCTCTGAACCGCTCGCCCCTCCCAATCGAACCTCCTGAAACCATCCCATATCTTTCGATCCCATCTGGTGCATTCGTAAAAGATCTGGAGAAATTCGACTATCTTCATCGACATGCGGCCGATCATAGAAATACCAAATCCGGGATCGTGCTCGGGAACCCACCGCTCCCTCTTGAGTTTGGGAGATAGATACCGCAACTTGTTTTTCTCCTGATTTGTCGGTCCAAGCACCGATGGCCAAAGGGCAATGGGAATCTTTTCCGTTCTCTCCTCGAGCCTGAACGTTCATTGCAGCAAGGCCGGAGCTTTCGGAAACATACAACACTCCGGCTTTTTGCGGATCTCCCGAAAATCGCCTGCCCGGCTCTCCTCAGCCCGGAACGCCAAAGCCCGAACGCGCCCGAACGTCTTCATCAAGAAGCCTGTGCAATTCAAGCTCAATTGATGAGACTTGTTCGGGTGCGTATGTTCCTGCTTCGTGAAGCGAATCTCTTCTTTCCTGCAATGTACGGATCCTTGCCTCTCTGACAGTGGCCACGGCATCTTCTTCATCAGCGAATACTCTGCTTTCCGCTCGTGAAATTTTTTCTGCCAAGTTCTTCCTCATTGACTCGACCTGCAAAGGCAGCGCTTCAATCTCTTGAAATCCCGACGGTGCTCCTTTCTCCGATGGCTTACTCAGTTGCTTTTCAATAACCGGAAGCGGGATCACCTCCGGCTTCCCTCTCAAAAGATTTCCAATAAATTCTGTAAGTTTTCGTCTTTTAATTTCAGGGGTTTGTTCAACCGTCTCATGCTCATCCATATGTCCTCATTGTACAACACCTCGATCCAATGCAAACTCTTGCCAGTTCTTTTCGGTTAACGATTCCAACTGAACTGCCTGTTCGACAGAATACGTTCCGATCTTCTTCCTTCGAAGGTCGCCTAAATAGGCTCCCATGCCCAGCTTTCTGCCGATATCCCGCGCCAAAGCCCGAATATAGGTACCGGCTGAAACGTCCGCCTCAAAGGACAATATTGGATAAGAATATCGCATCAAATATATCCGGTAAACAGAAATAAATCTCGATTGAAGAGTAATCTTTTTACCCTTCCTTGCCAACTCATACGCTTTTTTCCCCTGCATCTTGATTGCCGAAAATTGAGGCGGAATTTGCTTCCCTTCTCCGACAAAGTCATTGAGCGTCCGCTCAACTTCATGTTTTGAAGGTGGGAGTACACCTTTTGCCCGCTCGGTCACTTTCCCTTCCGCATCATCCGTGTCCCTCTCCTCCCCCAAAATCACGTCGGCGACATACGTCTTGCGTGTACCCTTGGCGATGGCTCCGAGTTTCCTGGTCGATTCCCTGCCGACCCCGACGATAAGAAGCCCCGTCGCGTTTGGGTCCAGCGTCCCCGCGTGCCCCACCCACCGCTCCCCTGTTATCTGACGGACCCGGTCAACAACGTCATGGCTCGTCATTCCCTTTGGTTTATCAACCAGAATAAACATCGTGGTATGCAAATTCCCGCTTTTCCCCCAGCCCATCATACCAGACAAAGAAATTGTCCACTGGTGTAAAATAGCTATCCGTGAAGAGGAAAAAATGAAAGAACTCGTTCTGTCAGCTCCACAAAAAGATTTCGCCTCTGATTCGTCGAATGACTTCGAACTTGGCGAGTGGGAGGGTTGGAAACTTCCCGGTGCTTCGGATCGGTTGGCCAACCTCCTTACGGAAGGGCAGGAAAAAGGACACCTCTCAACCGATGACATCCTGTCCTCTTTCCCGCAGATCGACGAGGTCGGGCTGACAGAAATCTATGATATGTGTGATGGGCTCAACATCACCTACGCAGAAGAATCTGATGAGTCGGAAGTTGACGAAACTCAAAATGATGTGGATTCGCGTCTCGCCTCAGCATTCGATCGCACAGATACTGTTGGGCAGTATCTCAATGAAATCAGCATCGTCCCTCTCCTCACCCATAGTGAAGAAGTATCCTTGGCAAAAAGGATGGAGCAGGGGAAAAACTCGAGCCGACAAATCGCATCCGGCAACCACGCGCAAAATCACTTCCAACAATTGAAAGATGTCGTTGAAAATGCAAGACAGGCTCGCGGGCATCTCATCTCAGCAAACACCCGCCTCGTCGTCAGCGTTGCCAAAAAGTATCTCGGACGGGGTGTCCCCTTCCTCGACCTCATTCAGGAGGGAAATATCGGGCTCATCAGGGCAGCGATAAAATTCGACTATAAAAGAGGGCACAGATTCTCGACCTACGCAACCTGGTGGATTAGACAAGGTGTCACTCGTGCCATTGCGGATCAGGGGCGAACGGTCCGCGTTCCGGTTCACATGGGCGATCAAATAAATAAGATGTATAAACTCGAAAGACAAATGATGCAGGAACTGGGCAGAGATCCTTCCGACAACGAACTCGCTGCCGCTTTGCAAATCCCGACAACTAAGGTAATCAATATGAAAAAAATATCTCATCGCCCGCTCTCTTTGGAGCAACCGGTCGCTGGCCTGGACGAAGAAAGCGTCTTGGGAGACTTCATTGAGGATGAAGACAGTCTTTCTCCCCCCGATGAGGCCTCCCAAAATGAGCTGAGAGAACAGTTAAAAGAGGTATTGGGAACGCTCCCTCCCAGAGAAGTGAGAATTCTTCAGTTGCGCTATGGCCTGCTTGATGGTAAATCCTATACCCTTGAAGAAGTTGGACGGAAGGTGGGAGTTACCAGAGAACGGGTGAGGCAAATCGAAGCCCAAGCCTTGAGCCGCATTCGCCACCCAGCGAATAAAAGGAAATTGGAAGATCATTTGAGAGACTAAACCCGTATCGCTACGGAGCCCCCTCATCCCCATGCATCTATAAGACACTAATATGAAATCCCCATTAATATATTACATTTCGAGAAACCACTCTCGTAATTGGGAGGTGATCAACTTTCGCTGCTGGGACCTTGGCCCCATCATGGTATCAAGATCAAACACCATTGGCTCGCCGATAGTAACGGACACCGATCTTCTTTGAAAGCCGTCAAACATCTTCGGCAACAAAAGTCCTTTCGGCAGAAGTTCCTCAAAACCCTGCAGTCGAACCGGCACAAGCGGTACTCCGCTTCGCAGTACCAATTCTGCAGGTCCGGTATGAAGTTGCCGCTCGGAAAGAGACAGGGTTGAACGCGTGCCCTCCGGAGAAACGACAACGGAATAACCGGTCTGCAAAAGCTCAACTGCTCGATCAATGCCGTGCATGATCGCCTTTCCGGAACCATCACGTGACAGGGAAAAACGCTGTAAAAAAAGTGAGCTCACTTCTGATCTGAACTTCCCCGATAGGTTTTCCTGAAACCAATAATCCGAAGCTGCGGGATAAAAAAGAAATTTTCGCAAATCTCTGGGGAAAGCCCTCCTGACGGCAGGAGCGTCAAGATGACCGCAATGGGGAAAGAAAGCAACAACAGCGGCCGCGCCTTCCCGCAGAAATTCGATATTCTTTTGCCCCTCGACTTGAAAATCCAGAAGGTCAAACAGACGGGAAAAGGCATCCCGCACACCTTCCTTGAATTGCCCGTCTCTCGACGGATAAAGCGTTTCTTTTGACACGGGCATACTATAGCACACCAATCGTTTTTCCCATCCGGTATAGCGAAAGGACAGCGCCCAAGATGGAAGTGAATTGCTCAAACCAGGAAAACAGCAACGTCCAGGCTACGATTGAAGAGTACCTGAATACTTTCTTCCTCTGGGGTCAATCAGGGGAAACCAAGACCAAGGTCTGGAACGGTCCGGTCGCGCTGACCTTGAATAACAAAAGCGTTCCGGGTCCCAAAAACGCGGTCGATGTTGCTTCCGGCGCCAAATGCAGCCCCTACAAACTCTGGGGTACTTGGAGCCTAACACCTTAAACTTCCCTCATTTATCTGAAACTCTCGGATGAAGAACACGACTCTCATCCCTCACGGAAAACCAGAGGTGACCCGGTCACCCAGAGAATGGAAGAATCTACCCCCGAGAATACGGATTGTCTTCTCGGTGTCGTTGCTCCTGTCGCGGATCCCTCATCCGGGATGACCCCGGTTGATAAGCTTCAAGCGACATCTCGGGAGCATGGGTATCGCCTTCGTAGAATCGCTCAACGTCAATAATCGTCACCCCTCTCTTTCTTGCCGGTATCACAGTCTCTTCCTCAACGATCGCCTCAACTTCACCCGTATGCCCAATCTCTTCCTCACCTCGCCTCACAATTGGATTCGATTCTAAATTCGTCATACGACCTCCCTTTTTGCATTAATGAATAAGAACGCGCGTATTGTATCAAAAAAACTACGTCAACGTCCAAATTCCCAATCCGGCTGTAGTTTTCTTGTTCAAAGTCAAGAATCCCTCAAACACCCCCCGCCATACCCAGCTCTTCTAAATTGAAATCAACCCGTTCAAAACCATACCCTCACAATTCTCAACAAAGCATACTACCAACCCCAAGAGTCCTATAGTTGGTAATCTATGATATACTCTCGCCATGAAAATAAAGGAAGCACTCCAAAATCTGGGAAATCATTTCCGTCGAGAACCCGAGGAGACACACTTCAGCGTTACCTCTTTGGACTTGCGCGATCCTGAGAAAGCTCAAGAACAAAACTATGAACCCGGCTTTTACTTCATTCTTTCCACAACATCTCCAAACGATATCGATAATCCGACCTCCCTCATTGACGCCGCAACACCTCTCATGCTGCAGAAACTACAAGAAGAGGGATTCCACACTTCAGACAAACCAGATTCTCCGGTGGTACCTCTCGGATGGGAAAACGATCAAATGGTCGGAATAAGAACCGATGAGGTATTTATGTTTAAGATGATTTCCTACAAACCAGATAAAACCGCCATTCTGGTTCGACCGGTACCCGCAGATCCTCAAGAAGCCCTAATTTCTCTGGTGAGCCATCTCAGGAAAAGATAACCCACATGCTCAACTGCCATGAACATGCCGCTCTGAAGGGGAACCTCGGGAAAAATCAAAGAAAAACAGAAGGCACTTAGGCAGTTTCCAATCCTAGATGTTTTTCAATTCGTTCAACTCTTTTTGAAGTTTTCATCAAATCTTTATCCAGAAAATCAAAAAGCTCGGTAAGTCGGTTATTGATTTTTTGAAAACCCTTCTTCGTCTCTTTTTCTGCGTTGTTCACCCGGATTTCGAGATGTTTCATTCTGTCCGATAACTCCCGTATGTCTTGCTGAATCCTGACTCTTGACTCTCGAATATCACTCTGCAATTCGTTTCGAATATTTCTTCCTTCCGCTTCAACTTCCTCACGGAGAAGCTTCTGCATCTGTTTAAGATCGGTTTTCGTCAACATGTTTCTACCATAAACAGTCATATCTCTATTTTCAAGTATCAATCACCGCTATTGAACTTCCCACCCGGGAGTGAAATTCTCTGAAGACCTTACGAAGGCTCGAAAGTAAACAGTGAGTTTATGCAGGCCCGCCAGGATTCGAACCTGGAAGAAGGGTTTTGGAGACCCTCATGATACCATTTCATCACGGGCCTAAATCTCCGCTTTATTATAACATTCCTCTAGACTTCCTTTCCCAAACCCATTACCATGAAACTTGATGGATGAGGAGCTGAAAACCATTCTCGACAAAGAACGCAAACTTCTGGAGGAAGCGGAAGTCCCAATTGCCACCGTCTCCGCAACCTTTTTTGATCAGATTGAAGAACAGCACGCCTACCAATTCAAGCGTGAAGAAATAGTCTTCTCGCGCGCCCACTATTCCCAAGCCCTCTCCCTCCTGATCGCGGCCGGCGAAGCCAAAAAGTCCTTTTGGTTTGTCGACCCCACCAATTTCGTGGCAGCCGAAGACTGGCAAAAAGTTCTAGTCACCGAAAAAATTGCCGAGGCCGTGGCCCGCCATGAGACGCTCAAGAAACTCAAAGATATCATTGATACCCGCGCCCGCGACAAACTCCCCATTTCCGACGCCATCAAAGATCCGCTTCTCTACCTTTTTGAGAATGTGAAGCGCCCGATTGCTTCCTTCCATTACGAGACCGGGAACCTCTTGGCAGAGGCCGGCAAAACCGTCCTTCAAGCAGTTACCGATCCTCACGTCCGCCCGCAGTACCTTAAAAACGCAGACAAAGAAACGCTCCACTATGCCGTTTTTGATGACAAGACCAAAATCGAATTGCTTGAAGGAGCCCAGCGGGAAGGAAAAAAGCTCAATCCGGACCGTGTCGTCGTCACCGGCCCTCCGGTTGATCCGCGTATCGTTGAAGCCAGGAAAAATAAATCTCCCGCCTCATTGGGCGATCGTCTGGCTCGCAACGAACCGCTGAAACTAGCGATAACTACCGGCGGACTGGGTACAAATAAGGGAGAAATTGAAACCATCCTTGTGCAGCTGCTCCCCTTCATCAAAGGCAAAGGCCATCCGATAAAGCTGATCTGTTATGCCGGCACCCATGAAGATTTTGCGACCATGTTCGGCCTCTTCGCCCAAGACAACGATATCCATGTCGGCAACGAGGTTGATCCGGAGGCCAATTACCGAATCCTTCGCGGTAGCGGGATCATGGATGCCAATGAAAAACTCGTCAACTGGATGTTTCCCTGGGCTGACGGGGTTATCACCAAACCCTCGGGAGACATGGCCTACGATTCGGCGGCGGCCGGCTGCTTCCTCCTGCTCATGGAACCCTGGGGAGAATGGGAGGAACGCATCCAGGAAACCTTTGAACAGCGAGGGGTCGCCCGCAGGGCGACGCCGGAAACCTTCGAAAGCCAACTCAAAGCCCTTGTCGAGCCGGCAATCCACGAACATGAAACTTGGTTTACTCACGCCGTCGAACAGGCGCTAAAGCTTGACCCGATCTTTCTCACTGGGGCAAAAAATATCCTCGATACCCTGCTTTCTCTTGGAAAATAAGAAGAATCCGCTAATTCATGAGGTTGAACTCACCCTCGGCTCTTCCTTCCCAAATAAATTATGCAAACCGGGTTGATTGAGTCCCAAAAAATATTCAAAGGGCACCTTCTCTAGCCACCATACTACCCGGGAAGTCTCAAGAGGTGTTGAGCGTTTATAGCCGCTGATCAGAGAATCAAAAGGAACATGATTGCGCAAAAGATCACCGATATTCTCGTCATCACTGTGTATCAGCAAATAGCTTTCTCGGGGAACTTGATCAGAAATATACGGATGCGAAACCTCATAGACGGCCAGACCATCGTCCCGCTGACGCGGGTCCCTTGGAAATCTCCTCACTTCAAGACCCGGAACAGCATCCTCGGCAATCCCGAGTCCCCCACCCCGATGATAGAAAAAAAATGGTTCTTCCTGACCATGCGGGACGGCAAATCCAAACTCACTGCGAAAACCTTGCTCATCAATGAGAGCCAAAAAGTCAAACCGTTCATCTCCCTGAACGGCTTCCACTGGCGAAGTCAACCAGGTTGTTTCTCCACATATTGGATGAAAGATTGAATCCCATTCCAGCCGGTCGGTACTGACTTGAGGATTAAACGGATGATAAGCCCGAACAACGACCGGGGCAATGGGAACCGAAATCCCCAACTCACTGGAGAGAGAACCATCTGTATCAAAAAAGAATTCCGGACCGACCATAGAAAATATTTGGAGAAAAATTATTTCAATTTGCTCGACTCTTTATGGGGCTGGTGCTTCCGGCACCGCTTGCAGAATTTCTTGAGAGTCAGCTTCTCCGGAGTATTCACCTTATTGCGCTCGGTGATGTAGTTGAACGTCCCGCAGACCGAACACTTGAGTCCGACCACAATCCGCGGTCCTTTTTTTGTAGCCATGTTTAGAAGTATGGGGTAAGGAGTATGAAGTATGAAAAGCTAAGACGGCTTCTTCCTCTTTACCCCATAAAGACGTTTAATAATAATCTCAGATTGTAACAGAATTTTCTCATGTTGAGTAGAGGAAAGATAGTTAAGCTCCAATGCTAAATCAGCTATGGCAATCACTTCTCCGATTGACCCAATACTGATCTGTAAAAATCGAGCCCGCTCCTTTGAAGAAATCGACATCATGCCTCGGAAAAATTGAGCAGTGTCGACGCGGCAGCACGAGTAAGTTGAGACTTCAATCCATAAGTCTCCTCGACCGGAAAATTTCGTGCAACTCTGTAGAGAAAGACAACGTAATCTTTAAGATCGTGATAAAGATCAAGTTTTCTGAATACGAAACCCATACCTTACTCCTTACTCCCAACAGAGCCTAGGGTGGGAATTGAACCCACGACCTCTTTCTTACCAAGAAAGCGTTCTGCCACTGAACTACCTAGGCAAGATGATGGCGGGCAAGCCTGGCACGTTTGACGTGCTCTACCACTGCCTGCCCCGTTGAATTTCCGAATGCGAATCCGCCAACCGGCGGAGAGCAAGCCGAAAATTCTTTTCGGGGAGCCATCCGGGCATTTAGATGCTGGGGGAGGGATTCCCTTCGACAAGCTCAGGGTAGACTTCTCATCCCTCCTCCATGCTTCAACTCGCCTCCCCCGCACTGAGCGAGACTTCGACGGTGAGCTCAGTCGAACCGAGAATCGAGTCGAAGTGTGCTGGGGGAGGGATTCGAACCCCCGTAGGCTTGCGCCGCGTGTTTTACAGACACGTGCATTTGTCCACTCTGCCACCCCAGCTTGCTCTAACTAAGATCAGATACAATTATATCAATATCCTCTAGAATCTGGGAGTACAGCCGTTTGTCGTTATATCGAATGTGAACCAGACCATGCGGCATCCTATTTGTTTTATTTAAATCAAAGTCCCTCCGAACATAGGGCTTAATAAATTGATGCTTCGGTATGTTCAATAGACCTGACCAGAAACGAATTAATCGCGATACATCTTGGTTCTGGTAGCAGTAGAGCAAGACCCTCAACCTCCCCTCATTCACCCGATAGATTTCCCTTAACACTCTTAAAAACAGCACAATCATTCTCTGATCACTATTTGCAAGATCCACGGTGCTCTGACCCGACTTCACTCCTTCGGCCCAATACAACATTAAACCAGCCTCATGAAGACGATATTCCAATTGAGAAAGCCTCTGTTTCTTCTGATAAGACAATGGCCTTTTTTGGAACTGAATTCTTTGCGTTTCCGAGGCCTGACGCCGAGTTATCTGATTCTTTCTCATAAACTTGATTACTTGCCATACCGACTTGCCAAGCCGCTCACCCACTTCGCGAGCACTTAACCCCTCCCGATAATACAACTGGCGCACTTCGCCAATGTTCATAGTCCCAGAATACACTTTCTTTGTCTATCGATCAATCAGAATAAAGAGATTTGAAAACAAGATGGAGAATGAACAAAAAAATCCGCTGAGCCGGAGGTGGGATTCGAACCCACGACTTGCTGTTTACAAAACAGCTACTCTGCCGCTGAGTTACCCCGGCAAAATCAATTCTCAAATTCGCTAGTAAGTATATCAAAATTAGCCTGGGAAAACAAGAAAAAAGAAGTTTAAAAATGCCCCACGGAGGGCGGTTCGCAGGAATATATCCCCCGGATGATACCAGGTGGGTGGGCTGGCTCAAACCCCACAGGATTTGAACAAATAGCCCTCCCTAAAGATCGTGAATTTGTGGAGGGAAATATTTCCCGTGTTCACGCGTACCGTAGGGCACATAAATTATATCATGAAAAATCCAGTGTCAATTGAAGAAAAGAAGGGATTCAAAGATTCAATTCCTTGAGATACTTGCGGAACGGCCCATTAACATCGGGGTGCTTGAGCCCGAATTGAACAACCGTTTTCATGTATTCCAGTTTGTCTCCGGTATCATAGTAGGCTGCATTGTTGACTTCGCAAACCAGAATATCGCGTTGAAGCGAGAGTCGAGCAATGGCATCAACCAGCCACATCTCCCCGCCCTTTCCGGGTTTCTGATCCGCAAGCAGCGGAAAGATGTCAGGCGTGAGCACATAACAACCGTGCGCGGCAATCTGGGAAGGGGCGTCTTTCGGATCCGGCTTCTCAATGATCCGTTTGAGTTTTGAAACATTGTTCTTCATAGGTTCCAACTCTGCAATTCCGTATCTGGTAACTTCTTCTTTATTCTTGATCCTGATTCCAGAGATCACGGGATCCCCGTATTCCTCAAAAACCTCCAAACATTGCTTGAGCCTCGGGGGTTTCGAATAAATGAACTCATCCCCCCATAAAACGGCAAACGGCTCATCCCCGATGAGGTGAGCCGCGTTGAGCACAGGCGTTCCGTTGCCGTATCCGCCTTTTTGCCGAATGTAGACAAAATTTGCGCATTCGGCAATTTCCGCTACCATCCTCAGTTGTTTTTTCTTTCCCGTAACATCCAAGTGGTATTCCAGTTCGCTGTTATGGTCAAAGTGATCCTCAATCGAACGCTTATGATAGCCGGTCACGATGATGATGTCTTGAATGCCGGAATCAACACACTCCTCCACCACGTACTGAATGACGGGCTTGTCGACGATGGGAAGCATTTCCTTCGGCATCGCTTTCGTTTGGGGCAAAAATCTCGTTCCGAATCCGGCGGCCGGGATCACCGCCTTACGTACCCTCCGTTTTGAAGAATCTCTCGAAGCCATAGTAGCTCGCCATGAGCTATCCCGATGATACCCTTCTCCTACATATATTGTCAACGAAGGTGTCCTGGTCACACACTTTTGAGACTTTTTGCTCCTTTCTCTACCTGTAACAAGTATTGGTCCGGGCTCATCAGGTTCAGCGCATGGTGCGGTCTTTGG
>MHCL01000012.1:827-7731 GCA_001816915.1 Candidatus Chisholmbacteria bacterium RIFCSPLOWO2_01_FULL_49_14 | reverse complement strand
GATGAAAACGGGGCAACACATAGCGCAAACGGGGAACATCGGATGGCATACCACTCCTTGCTAGGAGTGCAATATGTATCGCGACTTATTCAATAGCGAATAGTTTATAGCTAATAGCGAATAACAATTGGCATATGGCGAATGGTAGATAGCGAATAGAATTCAGAATTCAGAATACAGAATCCAGAGGACAGAAGACTGAATACTGACTCCTGAATTCTGACTTCTTACTCCTGACAACTGAATTCAGGTTGTGGGTTTTTTCCTGCGTTGGGCGATGACAACGCCCACAGTTGAGAGTAGCGCCGCGGCGATCATGGGGATGGTCAGTGATTCCTTGAGCCAAAGGGTTGCCAGCGGGATCGTGATGAGCGGCTGCAGGTAGAAAAAGAGCGAAGCTTCCGAGGCTTCGATAAGATCATTACCGTAGATGTACGCAGGAACCGCGACGATAGAGCCCAAGACGGCCATGTAGACGGCGGCCAGGAGAACGGAGGGCAGGGAAAGATGAATGCCGATGTTTGAGATCAAATTCGCCGCGGACCCCGTGCTGTCAGTCAAGAGCGTGAGCACGAGAAAGCTTATGAGGCCGACCCAAAGACTGATGGAACCAATCAATAATTTTGAGACGCCTTTGTAGAACCGCTTGGCAAACAGGATATAGGCAGCCCAGAAGAGGTTGTGGCCGAGGACGAAGAGGTTTCCGGTCAAGGAGAGATGAAGCCCGTTTGCGAGCGCTGTCAGGGGCTCCAGTGTCAACACCGTTACTCCCGCGATGGCGAGAAGCAGACCGAAGAGTTCGTGCCCCTCTTCTTTTTCCTTAAGAAAGAGGATGCCGCCGATGATGATAAACACGGGCGCCGCGTTGGCGATTAAGGTCGCTTCCAATGACGTTGTCCGGCTCAATCCTTGATAGAGAAAGGAAAGGGCTCCGGTGACGCCGAGCAGCTCAAGGCCGATGATCCCTAAGAGCTTTTTCAACGTTGTTTTATGCTTTCTCGCCAGGATCACGAGCAGGGGAGCGGCGAGAGGGGCGGCGATGAGATACCGATAAAACAGATATTGGTACGGGCTGATGTGATCGAGCGCCGGTTTGACGATCGGCAGAGCGGCACCCCAAATGACGGCATTGAGGAGGAGCGCCAAGTAGGCTTTGCTTCTATCAGATTGAACGATGAGGGTAGGCGATTGTGGGTGCAGGTTCACAGTTTATTTTTGCAGAAGCTGAGGGAGATCCGCAAGCGGGACGGTTTCCTGCATGCCGGTTTTCAAATACTTGACTGTCGCACTGCCTGACTGCGCCTCCTGCGGACCAACGATCACGACAACCGGAATGGACTTTTTATCCGCATATTTGATCTGCTTATCCAGTTTCTCCGTCGGATTCAAGTAGAGGCTGGTGTTGATTCCGTGATCCCGCAATAGATTTGCAACTTCTGCGGATTTTGCGGAGAGCTTTTCGTTAAAGATCGTTACCAAGACACGAGTGCCGGATTGCGCAGGCGGGAAAAGCTCAAGCGTCTGCATGGCTTCGATCAAGCGGTCCAAACCGAAGGAAAAACCCACTGCAGGAATTGATTGACCGGAAAACATGCCCAGGAGTCCGTCGTAGCGCCCGCCTCCGCCGACAGAGCCAGCTTCGTAGCCATCGATCGCGACTTCCATGATCATGCCGGTGTAATAATTTAAACCTCTGGCCAGGGTAGGCGTATACATGACTCTGGTGCGGGGGACCGCGACACTTTTTAAGAGGGAGGTTACTTCGTTGATGGGGTCAAGTGAAATATCTGATTTCTTCTGGCCGGGGAGGAGCGGCCTTCTCCCTATGAAACTCATGAGTGCCTCGATTTTGGTCTTTGCTATACCAGCCTTCTCCAATTCTTCGATCACCGACGGCTCATCGATTTTTTCCAGTTTGTCCAGGATGCGGATGGTTGCTTCTTCCTGTTCTTTGGCAATGCCGCATTTCTTAATCATATCGGTGAGGACCCTGCGGTCGTTGTAGAGGATAAAAAACTTTTTAAAACCGAGTTCGCTCAGCACGGCGTTGGTTACCGCAAGAATCTCGGCGTCTGCCAGCGGAGACGGAGTACCAATGATGTCAAAATCACACTGCACGAACTCTCTGAACCTGCCTGCTTGGGGTTTTTCAGCCCTCCAATTTGCCTGAATTTGGTACCTCTTGAAAGGCATGGGAAGTTCATTGCTGTGCTGAGCAATCACCCGAGCCAGAGGGACGGTTTGGTCGAAACGCAGAGCCAGCCGACGACCGCCGCGGTCCTCAAAGGAGAAGATCAAGCGTTCTTCTTCGCCGTATTTGCCTTCAAGGACCGAGGCGTACTCAAGAGCCGGAGTTTCCAGCGGTTCGAAGGCAAACCGCTCAAACACCCCGATCATTTTTTCAAGAACTTGCCTGCGCCTGGAAGCTTCCTGAGGAAGAAAATCACGAAAACCTTTGGGAGGTTGAAGGAGAGCCGTTTTCTTAGCCATGGAGACATGATAGCACCTTTCAGATGTGCTTCTCAAGGATCATTCCAAACTACTCTCCTCACCTTGAGCGCCGTCGGTGGCGGGGAGTGACTGCTGATCAAGACCTTCGGACTCGAAAGCTATTGAGGTCGGGAAGACGTGAACCCGCAGAAGCGTCGTCGATTCTTCCTTGGTTGTTTCCGTTTTGATGATGATAATGGCGCGGGAATTCGGTGAAAGATCCTTGACATCAGTCTCGACTATTTCTCCGTCCTGCGAGGTTGTCACCAGCGTATCCTGCGTCACCCCGACTGACCGCGTTTCTCCTGATTGTGCGGCAAACGTTATCAGATCTTCCTGCGGGTCATACGATAGCTGGGTGGCAAAATAGACCTCACGGACGGGCTTTTCCGGAAGGGTTTCGTAGGAGATCACCCGCAACGCCTCAAGAACTTTATTGCCATTGATCGTACCCATGGCAATGGTCTGCATGCCGATTTCCAGATCATCGATGGTAATGGTGGTTCTCTTCGGCATGCGGATGAATAGCGTCTCCGCTGAGACGCTTGCCAATTTCGGTCCGTCTTTGGTTTCGATCGTCAGGGTATGGTTCGCAATTGACTCAAGCGGTCCAATCCAGGCGCGCTTGAGGTGCGCGACCGGCTCATTCTCCTTGAGCGCCTGTTCTAACCTATCTTTGAGATTTTCTTCGATTTGGTCCTTGGTGACTCCGGTCTCGCTGGCTTCCTGACTGGATGCTTGTGAAGCGAAGAAGAGGCCGCCTGTTACGAGAGCCAGCCCGATGAGGATCAAGGAGATTTTTCTAAGACTACCATTATCGTGAGGCTTGTTGACAATCATAATTCTGTTGAATACACCACCACCACCGATTGCTGGGCTCGATTCCCTTGTTCGTCAAAAGAAGATACTGTGATCGTATTCGCGCCGCCCGTCAAACCCACTTCGGCGTTAAAATACCCTTCGCTATCGGCAGAGAGGAGATATTCATTCTCCTCCGTGAGAATGGTAACGACGCTCTTCGGCGTGGTTGTACCGTTGACATTGATTTTTTCCTGGTCCCAGATGCTTTCGTCCTGAGGTTCGTTGATTGAGAGGGTGTGTGATGACGGAGAAGTCTTCTCTTGGTTATCCTTTGGGAGTATCTCTTGAGATTTCAGCTCGCGCTGTTTGAGCGCTGATTGGGCGGTGTAGATTCCGTAGGCGACAATGGCTCCGATCAGAATGCCAACGAGAATAACAATAACTACTTCCTTGCGCATAAGCGAATATCGTAAGAAGATACTCTACAACATTATATAGGATAATTTAGCGAGCGTTACTCTATCAGATTACGGGCGCTATTGTCAAGGGAAATGGGCTGTGATACGATGCCATATGAAATTCAAAATTACAAATTGCAAATTACAAATTACGATCATTTTTCATTTTTCTTTTTAAATTAATCACTTTTTTCCATGGACATTACGTACTTGGGACATTCTGCATTCAAACTGCGGGGGAGACAAGCGAGCGTCGTTACCGATCCATATGAATCATCGGTTGGTTTTTCCATGACGCGCGTTGCGGCAGATATTGTGACCGTTTCGCATGCCCATGGAGATCATAATAACGTCGCTGCCGTCTCGGGAACTGCGCGGCGTCAGCAACCCTTTCTCATCCAGGCACCAGGGGAGTATGAGGTATCCGGTATATCCGTGTTCGGCATCCGTACCTTTCATGACAATAAGCAAGGTGCCGATCGGGGAAATAATACCGTCTATTTGATCCATATCGATGAACTCTTTGTGGCGCATGTCGGCGATTTGGGACATATCCTTTCGGATAAACAAGTGGAAGAAATAGGGGAAGTTGATGTACTTTTGGTTCCCGTGGGAGGACACTATACGCTCGATCCAAAACAAGCGCTTGAGGTCGTTAACCAACTTCAACCGTCGATTGTTATTCCCATGCACTATAACACCGACAAGCACCAGCAGAAAACATTTTCAAAAGTGTTGGGGGTTGACGCATTTCTTGCCGAAGGCGGGTTTGATTCAGCGAAACGACTAAGCAAATTAACTCTGACGAAATCCACCCTTCCAAGTGAAATGGAAGTTGTGGTACTTACAGCGTAAATCCGAAATACGAATGTCGAAATCCGAAACAATGTCAAAATTCAAATGACCTAATGGTTTCGCCGTTTCTTCTTTTGAATCCAAACTTTTAAACTGGTTTCGAATTTCGAATTTCGAGTTTAGGATTTTTCTTTTTATGGCTGAAGGACGTGTCCCACCACATAGCGATGAGGCCGAACGGTCGGTGATCGGAGCCCTGCTTATCGATAAGGAATCCATACCGAGAATTGTCGAATTTTTGCGTCCGGAACATTTCTATAACGACGCACACAATAGGATTTTTCGTGCTGTTCTGGACCTCTATGAAGCGGGGGAGCCCATCGACATGGTGACTCTCTCGCAAAAACTCAAAGAACAGAAGTCGCTCACCAAGATAGGAGGATCGGCGTATATGACACAGCTGACCTCCGCGGTTCCCACGGCCGCCAACATCGAACACTACGGCCGAATCGTCCAAAACCTCGCGACCAAACGCGATCTTATCAGCCTAGCGGGGCAGCTCACCGAGTTCGCATTTGACGAGGGGCGGGGGGTTGATGAATCGCTCGATCGGGCGGAACAGCAACTCTTTTCGCTCTCGCAGAAACACATGAAGCGGGTGTTCATGCCGATTCGGGATGCGCTTGCTGAGAGCTTCGACAGACTTGATGAGCTGCACAAGTCAGGGGAAGGGTTGCGCGGGGTGCCGACGGGATTTCCGGATCTTGATAACACGCTCGCCGGCATGCAGGATTCCAACCTTTTGGTGCTTGCCGGAAGGCCGGGACTGGGAAAGACGGCGTTGGCGTTAAACATCGCACAACACGCTTCTGTTGTTGAAAAGATTCCCGTTGGGATGTTCTCCTTGGAAATGAGCAAAGAGGAAGTGGTCGACAGACTCTTGGTTGCACAAGCCGATATCGATGCTTGGAGGCTGAAGACGGGAAAGCTGACTCCCGAAGATTTTGAAAAGCTTTCCAACGCCATGGGCCTGTTGGCCGAAGCGCCGCTATATATTGATGATACACCCGGCCTGTCGGTATTGGAGATGCGCACCAAAGCCCGCAGGCTCATGGGAGAGGCCGGACTCAAACTCCTGATCGTTGACTACCTGCAGTTGGCAGTCGGAAGGCATCTTGAGAATAGGGTTCAGGAGGTCACGGAAATCAGCCAGGGATTAAAGAATCTTGCACGGGAATTAAAGATTCCGATTTTGGCGCTTTCCCAACTTTCACGGGCAGTGGAACACAGGGGATCGCGTCAACCGCAGCTTGCCGACCTTCGGGAATCCGGAGCCATCGAACAAGATGCCGATGTGGTGATGTTCCTCTTCCGGGAAGACGACGAGAATATGGAAAATATGAAGCTTTGGGTTGCCAAACACCGCAACGGGCCGCTCAAGACGATTGAACTGCGCTTCAGGGGAGATCGGATACGTTTCTTCGCAATGGAAAAGAGGAGGGGGGAGAAGTAATCCTTCGCTTGCGTTCAAGACTGAAGTCTTCTTACAGGTAGTGCCGAGGGCGGGAATCCCTCCTCCGTTTCACTATTTTGCGCACACTGCTTGTTCAGCCGTTTCGCAAATCGGAAACTTTGGGCGGGCGGGCGAACCCGCACGTCTGTGCTCGGGGAGGGAGTCGAACCCACACGGTGTGTTAATACCACGGGTTTTTGAGACCCGCCTGTCTGCCAGTTCCAGCACCCGAGCTTCAGTGGTATTTTAGCAGAATTTCCCCTATAATTCTGATCGCGAAGCATACCCCAAGCCTCTGTGCTTGGGGATCTGCTGAGCAATGGGGGTTCCAAGGGGGATTCCCCCTGGCTCCGACGTAACGTCGGAGGGGGAACAGGTCCGGTGATGCCGGACCGCCAAGGGGTGGAACCCCTTGGAAACGAGTTACTTGTTAACGAGATGGTTATGATACCGATCACCAAGTTGCGATCAGGATCTACTTTTGAGCGTCAGGGAGAGCCCTGGCGCGTGATGACCTACAAACACGTCCACCTGTCCAGGGGGTCAGGAACGATTACGATCAAGGCGCGCAATTTGAAGAACGGAAACGTTAGATCGCTGACGTTTCGATCCGGCGAGCGTATTGAAGAGATCGACGTAGAACGCCGGGTGCTTACGTACCTGTATAAAGATGGGGAGATGCTGGTCTTCATGGACCCGACAAGCTTTGAACAGTCGATGCTCCCCGTTTCGGTTGTCGGAAATGCGACGGATTTCCTTGCTGAGGGACAAAATGTCACAGTCTTGGTCTGGGATGAGCAGATTCTTGATATCGAGCTGGCGCCGAAGGTCACACTCACCGTTTCCG
>MHCL01000012.1:0-821 GCA_001816915.1 Candidatus Chisholmbacteria bacterium RIFCSPLOWO2_01_FULL_49_14 | reverse complement strand
GCCCAGGAGTCAAGGGAGATACGGTGGCAGGAGCGACCAAAGATGTCGTACTTGAGAATGGGAAAAGCGTTCGGGTGCCTCTGTTTATCAAAAAAGGCGAAAAGATTGTCGTCGATACGCGAACGGGAGAGTATGTGGAAAGAGCAAGTTAAAAGTTTAAAGTCAAAAATTAAAAGTTAGAGTTTCAAGTTTAAGAGTTGTTTACCTCTTTCTTCACTTTGTTCTGTCGATTCTCACTTTGCACTTTTTACTACTTGCTGAGTAACAATAAAAGGAAGATGAGGATCAACTGGGTGTAGATACCGTCAGGAAAAGGGAGTTTTTTATGGATGGTGTGTTGAAGCGATTTGATCCAGGAGAACGGAGGGAATTTCCAGCCGAAGACCACATAGGGAGCTTCCAGCCAATCGGGTAATTGCGCGACAAACATGGTGGCCAATAACCTCAGCGGAGGAACCGAATTTCCCGCGATGAGGAACCCGAGAAAAAATCCGATTCCGGCATCGACGAGCGAGATTACAACCGTATGTTGCAGCGGTCGTCGGCTGTGTCTGGTACGCAGATCCCAGTGCGGTAGGTAATCGAGCAGGGGGTGGGAAGCTAAAGCCAGGGCATACCCTAGGATGGGATCAGGAGTAACTTTAGCGATGATTGCCCCGGTGATCGCGTGCGTCGCGGCGAGCATAGGTGGAGTGTACGAGAACTCGCTTGTGAAAGTCAAATAGGTGTACGCGACGCATACATATTGCACTCTCACATATATTGCTCAGCGTACTTGAGCGGACTCAGGTATTTGAGTGCGGCGTGAGGCCTCGTCTCAT